>JAWCLW010000001.1:0-79184 GCA_039091535.1 Candidatus Aenigmatarchaeota archaeon
AAATAAAGTAAGGGACCTCGGTCACGCCGCCTCGCAACTCTCACTCTTCGCTTCGCTGCGGTGCTCGGGGACGGTTGGCCCTTTCGCTTCGCTCACCCAGACATAACAGCGGTTAAGAGGGAAAATCCTGCGAATTTTCCCCAAATTTTCCTAACGGAAAACTTCTCTTAATCGCATATGTTAATCAAATATCTTCAAATTTTTTCAATTTATTCTCTTTTTGAAGTCTCTTTTTTATCTGTTCATTAAGTTCTTTATCAGAAATAACATTTTTCTTTTCTAGAACATCGACTAATGCAGAAAACATATTCTCAAGAGTTTCCACATCCTCTTGATCTCTTTAATCTGTTTGTTAGTCATATTACTTCTCCTCTTCAAAATAGCCTTTTTCAGACAAGTAAGCAATAACAATATTTCTGACTAATTCCGATTCTTTGTCTCCAAGTTTGCCTTTTAATTTCTTTTCAATAATTTTCCATGCTCCATCTGGAAGGCTTACTAATATTCGTTTCATAATTATTATCTAGATAAGTCTTATTTATATACTTTTCGATACTTAAGTATATCATATATACTATACTAACGAAATATTTATATACTAAATATGATATAAATATATCATTTATGATATACAAGTGATATAAGATGAACTGTAAATATTGTCAATCAATGAAAATCGTGAAATTTGGAAAATCCCATGGAAAACAATGTTACTATTGCAAAATATGTAAGCACAAATTCGTTGATAACGATAACTTTGTCAAAATGAGAACCAAATCAAATGTCATAGTAACTTCTCTTGATCTTTATTTCGAGGGGCTTTCTGTAAGAAAGGTTCAAAGACAGATAGCGAAAATCTTTGAGGTAAAAGTAAGTCAAGTTTCTATTTGGAAATGGGTAATGAAATATTCTGCTCTTGCTAAGGAATTTGTAAATACTTTAACTCCTCAATTAGCAGACAATGGCATATTGATGAGACAATGATAAAATGTGATGGAAATTATAAGTGGTTATGGGAGATGATAGACAATGAGACTAAGTTTATGGTTGCTACTCATCTATCAAGAGATCGAACAATAAAAGAAGCTTTATCAATTTTCAAGCAAGCAAAAGAAAGAGCTTCTGAAAAACCAGATAAAATAATGCTGATGGTTTATGGGCTTATGAAAAAGCTTTCAAGAAAGCATTTTACGGCAGATATAAAGAAGATAAAGTAGAATTGATAAGAAAAGTGGGAATAAGAACAAGAGAAACAAATAATGTTGTTGAAAGATTTCATGGAACGCTTAAAGATAGACTTAAATCAATGCGAGGGTTGAAGAGCGAAGAAACAGCTCAAACATTTCTTGATCGGCTGGTTTGTTTTCTATAACTTCTTAAGACTGCATCAAAGTCTTAATGGCAATACTCCAGCTAAAGTTTCTGGAGTAAATATTGAAGTTAAGAGTTAGAAATTTATGGTACAAAAAGCGACAAAATTCAGAGCTGTTGATTCTGCATAAATATCGGTGATAAAAATGAAGATTTTTAATGTTTAAAGCATCAACATTAAGTTAACAGAATCTCTATATTCTTATTAGCTCTTTTGCCTTAGAGACAAGCTCGAAAATTTCGTTTCCTGGATTTATATCTTCTGGATAATTTTTATTTTTTCCATAAGGTGTTATTGAAATATTTCCATTCTTATCCATTTTATAAATTGGTATTTTATCATCACGAAAATATATATTGCCTGATGTTGAGATAAAGAAATTTTTAGAATGTAAACCAATATCCAAAATCCATTCATCTCTCTCAATCTTTACTTTTTTGCTTAGTTGTTTTATCATAGCTTCAAATTGCAACATAATAAAAATAACAAAAAAATCTTTTTAAACATATGGCACAATGATCTTGTCATTTTCTTTTTGACCATAAATCTTAAATTTTCCTTCAAAATAAAATTTTGCTGTTATAGCTGCAAGTATTGCATCATATTCATCTTCGCTTATTTTTTTCTGTATTCTATTCTCAAAAAAATTTTTATTCAAAAATAAAATTTTTTCTGTTGCCTTTGGAAAGATTTCTATAACTTTATAGCCTTGCAACCTATTGATAAGATTTTGCGTCCTTCTGACAAGTATTTTCATTGAAATAAATTTTGGTGATAATGGTTTAAACCCATCTTTCTTTAGTTCGATCTCTGATTCACGCCAATATCCATATTTAGGAAAAGAAAATGGTGCATCTATCCCTATTATTTCTGGCTTTGTATTTTCTATTTCATTTATTATTTCATCATCAGAAAATAGCTTTTTTGTTTTTATTTCATCGTTTACAATAGCAAAGCCTGTTGGGTTTTTATCCTTTCCAGCAAGATCTATACCAACAAAATACATAAAGAAAATTTGGACATAAATGATTTAAAACATTTCCGGACAAGGATGATATTAAAGGGATTAAATATGCTAAAAGGTCTTTCCGAAAAATTAAGAGAAAGTATAGAAAAGATTGTAAAATTAGGTAGTATTGATAAAAACGTAGTTGAAGAGCTTATAAAGGATATACAGCGTGCGCTTCTATCTGCTGATGTTGATGTGAATCTTGTATTTCAGTTAAGTGAAAATATAAAGAATCGTGCATTCGAAAAAATTCCAGCAGGACTCACACGCAAGGAGCATATAATAAAAATTGTCTATGAAGAGCTTACAAATATTATGGGAAAAGAAAAACCAACAATAGAATTAAAACCAAAAAAAATCCTTCTTGTTGGATTATATGGTTCTGGAAAAACGACAACTGCTGCAAAGCTCGCAAGATTTTATCAGAAAAAAGGGCTAAAGCCTTATCTTATTTGCTGCGATGTTGTTAGACCTGCAGCCTATGAACAATTAGAGCAATTGGCAAAAAAAATAGATGTTCCATTTTATGGAGAAAAAAATGAGAAAGATTCATCAAAAGTTTTAAAGAATGCGCTAAAAAAAGTTTCTGGAGATGTTATTATTGTTGACTCATCTGGAAGGAATGCATTAGATGATGAATTAAAAAAAGAAATAAAAAAATTGAATGAAATACTAAATCCTGATGAAAAAATTTTTGTGATACCTGCTGACATAGGTCAAGCAGCTAGGGAGCAAGCTGAAGCATTTAATAATGCGCTTGGCATAACAGATGTCATAGTTACAAAGTTAGATGCAACAGCAAAGGGTGGTGGAGCACTTACAGCTTGCAATACAACAGGTGCAAAAATAAAATTCATAACTGTTGGTGAAACAGTTGAAGATATTCAAGTATATAATCCTGAAAAATTCGTAGCAAGACTTCTTGGCTTTCCTGATTTGGAAACATTGCTAGAAAAGGCAAAATCTGTTGTAGATGAAGAAAAGGCAAAAAAAATTATAAAAGGTGATTTTGATATTGAAGATTTTTATTCGCAAATTGAAAGTATGCAAAAGATGGGTCCTATATCACAGATACTTGACATGATGGGGTTAAGTAAGTTCGAGAAAAAGATCCCTGGCGGTATTGATGTTCAAGAAACTAAAATGAAAAAATGGAAATACATTATTCAGAGCATGACAAAAGAAGAAAGAGCAAATCCCGATATTATAAATCATTCAAGAATATCCAGAATTGCAAAAGGCTCTGGATGCAGCGAGAGTGATGTTCGTGAATTATTAGCTAATTATAACAAAACAAAAAAGATGATAAAGAAGATTTCACTAAGCAAACTTAGACGCTCTGGATTTGGTGGAATGTTTCGCCAATTTGGGATATAAGACTAGATAACCTATAAATATTCTTTTCAATTAATGATAAATTATGTCAAAAATCAAGCAAGAAAAAATATTTAACTTGAATCCCATACTAGCAAAAATTGTAGATAACTCTAAAAAATATGGATTAGAAGATAAGGAAACAGCAGCAAAATATATTACCATTGTTTTTAGAACAAATGTAAAACATGGAATAACGATAAAAGATGTTTTAGAGAATGTAAAATCTTCAGAAGAATTCATAAAAAAATATCCACCAAAAGAATATATTTATCATTAGATGCCGAAGACGGGTTTCGAACCCGCGACCTCTACGTTTCTTTGTCATCAGTGCTTTCACACTTCAAAGCTCATATTGACATATGAGCGTAGCGCTCTACCACTGAGCTACTTCGGCATTTTTAGATTTTGGATGAATTTACTAATTCTATAATAATTAATAAACAACGATTTAAAAATATTGAAATGTTATATATATAAAAAATAATTTATTTTCCTATCAATGCAAATTGAGCCAGCATTGCTTCTAATTGTATCTGTGGATTGCTTCCTTCTGTTAATCTAAATTCGTATTCACCAAGCTTTTCAATCAACTTTATTTTATTCTCATTCTTTATATCCAAAAGATATATTTGATTGTATATTTCTTTTATAATATCCTCACCGGAAAGACCGCGCTCATAGAGTAAAGAGATTAATTGCTTTCTTGCATTTTTGAAGTCTTTTGAGAGTGCAGATATAAGCATATTTCTGACTTCTTTTGGTTCTGGCATATTTGTTATGGAATATATAACATCTTCTGTTATTTTTTTTGCAGTAGAAGCCATCTGTAATATATTAATAGCCTTTCTCATATCACCTTCGGATATTCTTACAATTATTTTAAGTACAGATTCATCAATTTTCAGATTTTCATTTTTTGATATATTATTCAAAAAATTAACAATTTCATCTTCACTTAGTGTTTTAAATCTGAAAACAGCCGTACGTGATTGTATAGGTTCTATTATCTTACTACTATAGTTGCATGCAAGTATAAATCGACAGATATGTGAATAGTTTTCCATAATTCTTCTCAGGGCATGCTGTGCATCTTTTGTCAAAGAATCTGCTTCGTCTAGATATATTATCTTAAATAATCCATTCATCGGTATTGTTCTTGCAAAATCCTTTACCTTAATGCGTATTGTATCTATACCGCGCTCATCACTTGCATTTAACTCCAAAAAATTACTATGCCACATTCCTCCAAAAAGCTCACGGGCAATGCAAAGTGCGGCTGTTGTTTTTCCAGATCCAGCTGGACCTGCAAAAAGACAATGAGGTAATGACTTGTTCCTCACAAAATATTTAAGAGTTTCAACTATATGCTTTTGGCCAATCATATCGCTTAATCGTTTTGGTCTATACTTCTCTGTCCATATCTCTTCAATACCATCGAGCATAAATTTCACTTAATTATCTAATTTTTAAAATCTTAAATACAATACTTTTAAATTAAATAGTTATGAAAAAAATATTTTTTATAATATCCATCTTATTAATTATTTCAAATTATTCTTTTGCTCAGACATTAAATCCAAAATCTATTGTTGAATTAAAACTTAAAATAATACGTAGTGGTTATCTTTCTACAAATAATGTTGAGAAGATGAATTTGTCAATTTATATACCGCAAGAGAATATAGAAAGTATAGATATTTTTACAGATGGTGGTACATGGAAATATATTTATGATAAATTTGGAAATAAAATCGTTTTATTGGAATGGCGAAAACCAAAGGGTATAATAAAATATAGTGTTGAAACAATTGTAAAAAATAGTGCAAAACATTTATCTTATGAAAAACAAATTGGCAGCGATTCTGATTATTTGAAAGAAACAGAAACGATTGTTTTCACAGATGAACTAAAAAAAGTAGCTTATCCTTATGAAAAAACATTAAAAAAAGTATCTGAACTTACAAATTGGGTAAACAAATATATGACATACGATATATCGTATACAGGAAAAAATTTGCCCAGTGATAAAGTTTTTTTAGAAAGACATGGTGTATGTGTTGAATATTCCAATCTACTAACTACTCTTCTACGAATAAATGGAATACCAACACGCTATGTTGTTGGTTATGCATATTCAAGTGTTCAAAATAAATTTATTGGACACGCATGGGTTGAGGTTCTTGCTAATGATGGGTCATGGATTCCTTTTGACCCAACTTGGTTGCAAGGTGGTTATTTGGATGCAACACACATAAAAACAGCTAATCTTTTGGATAATAGTCAAGTAGATACACTCTCGTATGTTGGTGATAGTGTGGATTGGCAAAAAAATGATGAGGAATTTGATATATTGGATTATAAAACAAAAAATATTATAAGTATAGAAATGGGTGCAAGTGAAAGAATTGCATCAAATGAAAATGGCTATTTAAAAGTTTATATAAACTCTAATGAATGTGCTATTTCTGAATTAACAGCATCCTCGTGTGTTGATTTAAACAAAAATAAAATGTTCATAATATATGATGCCAATAGAATATTATGGAATTGTAACTCTCAAGAACTTTATTGGTTTTTCACTCCAACTAATAAGAATAAATATTATTATGTATGTCCCGTGATTGTTTACGATCAAATTGGAACATCAAAAGATATAGATATAGAGATTATACCAAAGAAAAAAATAAATGATATAGATATCTCTGGACCAAATATCGTCAGAACTAATGAACAATTTAGATTAATAGCAAATACTTTAGATGAATTTATTTTTTATTCACCAGATTTTGGTGAGCATAAAAATAAAATTTGGGATATTTCGATAAATAAGCCTGGAACATATAAATTTTATCTATATTCTAACGGTGCTCTTTCGATAAAGAATATAACTGTTTTAGAAAAGAAGGAATTTGATATAAAAATTGATGCACCAAATAACATAACATTAAAAAATTCATTTTTTTCTAATATAATCGTAAAGAATTTATTAGATAAAGAAAAAATAGTTGACATAAAATTAGAATTTGATAATTATACTCTAAACGATATAATATCATTAAAACCGAGCGAAGAAAAAATAATTACATACAATCTAACTGCAAACTATATTGGAAATAGAAAAATTCAATTTTCTATATTTTCTGATACATTAATAACATATTCTTCATCAATATATGTTTATGAAATTAAGAAAAAATCCTGGATAGATGATATATTTGATTTATTCTCAAATGTTATAAAATGGTTTTCGTGGTTATTCTAGGATAACTTAGTCTCTTCTATCTATAAGTTCTAAATCATAATATTTTCTTTCTAAAAATTGGTTTCTTTGAGATATTTTCGCTTTAACTAAAAATTCTGGTCTTGAAATAGTATCTTTATCATCTATTTCACTTACGTCAGGACTAAAATATCTAAATTTGGGATTAAAAAGAATTTTTCCATCTATATCACGAATTTCATATATCCATCCTAGTCCAAACCAATCCGCAATATCACACCATAAAATATTTTGTGCTGTATAAAAATATGGTCTCTTGAGTTCTTTTGTGATGGCAGGTAGAATTATATCTAAAGATGGAGATTTGATAGCTTTGAGAACACCATCATCTATAAGATATCTACACCATGGGTTTTTGCCATATCTATCTTCATATTTGTAAAAGATGGACTCTGTTTTATGTCCAATTATGTTAAATAAATAAACATGTGAATCAAAAGATTTTATAAGTAGTCCATCTAAAACCATATTTTCATCTTCAAAATTATGATAACATGGTCCAAATCCTTCTCCATCTAAACCCTCGTATATGAATGAGAATACAATCTTATCACCTATATGTCTTACTAAATCATTTATTTCCTCTTCCAATAGAAGTATACCTCCTTTGTATACTTTTCTGTTTTCCAGCATATAAATCAAACCGAATTCACTCTTTTTTATTCACAATTGGTCTTAATATTTCTACAAACCTGTCTTTTAGGCCCTTTCTTGCAACTATAATTGTCATTGGCTCATTTCTACCACTATATGTTTCAATAGGTTTTCCATGAATATCAGAAATTTCAAGACCACAACCATAAGCCACAGGTATAACACCTGCTATGTCATATGGATATAGCATAGCTCCACTTCCAGGCCAAAGCGCTCTTGGGTCAATATAGGTATCATACTGGTTTCTCAAAATATTCAATATATCAATTGTTGTTGAACGAGAGCCGTCATATATTCTAAAATCTTTTTTTGTTTTATCAGCATTTAAAATAGCTTGTTCTATTTCGCCTTTTTTATTCTTTCTCTATTTGAATATCCTACAACCATAATTCTTGTACTTGTATCACCATGCTTTTCTTCAAAATCTTTGGGGTCAAGTAAACATCTGTCACAAAATGCCATATAACCATCATCAACCCGAATTCCAGAAAATATGCTTCTATTATGCATATCATAAACCACGCCAATTATTATAGAACCCATACTTTCATCTTCACATAATGCTATAGAAACAGCAGCGTTGGGATCATAATTGAACTTAGATGCTATTCTTCTTTTTGTATTAGTTGTCCCGTCTATTTCACCTATTCGCATGACATTTATTTTATTCTCTTCCTTTTTTTCTGATTCTATATCTTGTAGTTCATGCAACTCGAATAAATATTTTCCTTTAAACTTTATCTCATCTGGAAAGGAGCCAAGATGTTCTTCTAAAGCGCCATGCATCCATTCATAAGCTAATTTATCTATGGCGGATTCTTCATGACCTTTTATATGTTTTATGTCATGTATAGGACAATTGTAAGCCAAAATTTTTTCTGCAACATCACGGACAACATTTTCTAAGGCAAACATATATTCTCTTTTTAAATCAAGTTCCGACATTTTAATCATCTTTGAAAACTTTTCAAAGCTTTTTCTAAAAACTTGCGCGAATACGACCAAGCGGAATTAAAATTAGGTGGCCAACTATCATCAACCTCCATAAGAGAACCAATATAAAAGTCAAAACCTTCGCCAATATCTATACCATTGTTTTGAAATCGTACTATTCCATATGGCAATATCTCCTTATAACCCGCTATTGGTCTTCTGTCAAACCCATAACTCTCTTCAATACGCCTTAAATCTAACACAAAATCTAAGTTATCTTCTGAATCTACATAAGGTTCTATTATAAAGAGATCGATATACGGACTTTTAGCAAATCTATAAACACCATTGTAATCCGTAATTACAACATCCATTTTACCAAAATCTTCAATCCCATATATTATTTCTGAAATATCAATTCCTATTTTAAAAGCACGTGATTCAAGAAGATTGTATTTATCTATTTCAGATGCAAGTATAATATTTTTTTTATCTTTTACCAAGTCATTCGGACTGCAAACAGAAAGAAAAGATGTAGCAATTGCTCCATTCAACAATCTATTATATTTGTAATCTTTCCAAACGAAATTTACCATAATAATTCTGAAATTATGATAATTCCAATTTTTTTAAATCTTTTCATTTAAATACATTTCTTTTCATTTCTTATTTATGTATAAAATTATTTCAATATCCGGAACTCCAGGTGTTGGCAAGACAGAGGTAGCAAAACAATTAGCAAGATTGTTAGGTGCAAATCTTATTTCAATAAATAAATTAATAAAAAAGGGGAAAGTACCATATAAACTAGATAAAAAAAGAAAAACAAAAATTATTGATATAAAAATATTGCAAAAAGTAATAAATAAAGAAATAAAAAAAGGTAAAATTAATATAATAGAGGGTCACCTTTCACACTTATTAAAGTCTGATAAGATAATTATTTTAAGAGCAAATCCACAAATCCTAGAAAAAAGAATGAAAAAAAAGAAGTGGTCAAAAAATAAGATTGAAGAAAATATAAAAGCTGAAATTCTTGATATGATAACAATTGAAACATTAGAAAAACATAACAAAAATAAAATTATTGAGATTGATACAACAAATAAAAAACCAAAAGTTATTTCTATGACAATTATGAAAATTTTAAATAATCATCGATTACAAAAAGAATATTCTATAGGAAAGATCGATTGGACAAAAAAATATTTTAAAGAATTGGTGAAGTAAAATGAGTTATGGTTTGAGAACGGTATTGCTTTTAGGTCTACTTACTGCAATATTTCTTGTTATAGGTTTTATATTTGGTGGCATATTAGGCATGACAATAGGCCTTATTTTAGCGTTTATTGTGAATTTTGTTTCTTATTGGTATTCAGATAAATTTGTTTTGGCTTTGTATAGAGCAAAAGAATTGGAGAATAAAAAAATAGATTCTATGATTGAAAAGCTTGCAAAAAAAGCAGGGATACCTAAGCCAAAAACGTACATTGTTGATATGGAGGTACCAAATGCATTTGCAACAGGGAGAAATCCAAAACATGCTGCAGTTGCTGTAACAAGCGGATTATTAGACCATTTAAATGAAAATGAAATAGAAGGTGTTCTTGCACATGAAATAGCACATATTAAAAATAGAGATACATTGATCCAAACACTAGCGGCAACAATAGCTGGTGCAATCTCATGGATTGCATATATTTTTTATTATGGTGATGAAAGAAATAGAAATGCTATAACATTTATATTATTATTCATTTTAGCTCCAATTGCTGCGATGCTTATAAAATTAGCGATATCAAGAAATCGCGAGTATGTCGCTGACAAAACAGGTGCCATGCTTTCTGATCCTTTAGGACTAGCAAACGCATTGGAAAAAATATCATTGTATGTAATATCAAAACCAATCCATGGTAATGCTGCAACATCACATCTTTTTATTGTAAATCCATTTACAGCAGGATCATTAATAAATCTGTTTTCAACACATCCTCCTATAGAAGAAAGAATAAGAAGATTAAAAGAAATGAAAAAATAATAAACAAACTAATTTACAATGTAGAAAATAAATTTATTTTTAAGTGATAATCATGGCAAAAAAAATACCAGATGCTGCAATGAAAAGACTCTTTGCTAATGTATTTGTATGTATGAACTGCAATGCAAAAATAAGGGCATCATATGAAAAAGTAAAGAAAGGAAAAATAAAATGTAGAAAATGCGGTTCAAAAGACCTAAGAGTTAAAGCAAAGGAAAGAAGAGGTCAGAAGGTTTAGATTTATTTAGAGACTACACTATCAAATATATTATATTTTCTTATGGTTAATATATTTATTTAAAATCATATAAATGATAATTTATTTATGATTTCATATATACAAATAATTAGGCCATTAAATGGAATAATGTCATCAATTGCTGTATGGATTGGTACAATTATTGCTGGTATGGATTTTATACCAGAATTAAAAGTAATTTTTGGTATGCTTGCTGTTTTTTTAATTTCTTCTGCTGGGATGGTTGTTAACGATATTGCTGACATTAACATAGATAAAATAAATAGGCCAAAAAGACCATTACCAACTGGAAAGATTACAAAGAATAAAGCAATAATCTATGCAATAATTCTATTTATTGTTGGAAACATAATTGCATTTATAATAGGTGAATCTTTGTTTTATATTGCAATCATCGCTTCTGTTCTACTTATATTGTATGCTGCTAAATTAAAGAAAATTATAATGTTAGGTCATATAGTAATAAGCATACTTGTTGCATTAACATTTGTCTTTGGTGGTGTAATTGCAGGAAATTATTTTATAACTTTGCCACTTGCTCTGCTTGCATTCCTTTCAAATGTTGGAAGAGAGATTTATAAAAGCATAGAGGATGTTATGGGTGACAAATCCGTGAATATAGACACATTAGCAATAAGATTTGGTGTGCTTAAAGCAAAAATAATCGCATCTATATTTCTGTTTGTGGCAATCGGCTTTAGTTTTTTGCCTTATGTTATTGGTATACTTGGTTCAATTTATTTATTTTTTGTAATAATTGCTGACATAATATTCCTTGGTGCAATAATTTCACCAGTAAGATATAGTGCAAAAATATGCAAGATTGCAATGTTTATAGCGCTTATCGCATTTATAGTTGGTGTTCTATGAGACTTATTCTTATAAGGCATGGAGAAACCACATGGAACATAAAACAATTAATTCAAGGTCAAAAAAATACAAGACTAACAAAAGTGGGTAAACAACAAGTAAAAATGATTGCAAAAAAACTTTCAAAAGAAAAGATAGATGTAATATATTCAAGTGATTTGCAGAGATGTAAAAGTACAACAAATGAGATTGCAAAAACTCTAAAACTTCGCATCCCAATACATTATACCCATGAACTTAGGGAAAGGAACTTTGGTGTCTTCGAAGGTAAAAAGAGAGAGACATTACACAAATATAGAGAAAAATTAGGTATACCACATCATGTCTTTAAGCCAGATGGTGGTGAAAGTTATGTCGATGTTCAGAAAAGAATTATTAAATTTTTTAATAAAATAAAAAGAAAATATAAAAACAAAACAGTAGTTTTTATTACACATGGAGGTATAATAAAGGTATTATTATTTTATTTAATGAACAAAAGCCTTGAAAGATGGAATGAATATAAAATAGAAAATGCAAGCATAAGTATTATCGAATTTAAGCCTGATTCAAAAATAAAGCTTATAAATTATACAGACCATTTATTAAAGAAATAAATATAAGTTGATATTTATGTCAAAGATACAAGAATTCATAGAAAAAAATAAAATAAAGCCTAGTGATTGTATTTATCATACAAACAGAACTGTGAAAAATTCAAAAAAACAATTAACTGGAAAGATCCGTGTTCTTGTTGCAAAAAGTGATATGATTGCACGATGCGAATATATATGCCCTGAATGTAAACATGAAGGTTACAAAGAAACAGAATGGAAAAGACCATTCTATGTGAAATGTGAAAAATGTAATTTTAAAATAAGTGTACCAAGAATGCGAGATGAAGCAAAAAAAGAGATGAAAAGTGATATGTAATTGATTTTTATTAAAATACCTGTTCAAAAACAGTAGTATTTTTATATTCAGAATTCCATGTATTCATCCACTATTTGAAAATAGTAGAATCCTAAAATTTAAAGAACTATTATTCTCAATTTGAAGTGTACTAATGCAAAGACCGCAATTGCTTCTTTTAGATTAACCATTACTTGGCTTGGCACCAAAAACAATGAAAGAAATTTTTGAAAAAATAAAAGAAATAAATACGATATATCCATTATTATTGTTGAACAGAATACAAAACAGCAGTTAATATAGATAATAGGACATATATTCTAGAAGATGGAAAAATTGTATTAAAAGTGGTAAAGAAATCCTAAAAGATAAAAAATAAAGAATATCTATTTTGATGAAAGATAAAATAAATATATTTCTAACACATCACTTTTGTCATCATTTTCTTATATAATTTATCAATATTTTTCTTGTTAACAACGTTGTGATACTTGAAGCCACCACCAAATGCTTTTGGGATATGCATAAGTTCGTGAATTAATGTCTTTGTTTTTTCTTCCTCACTCATTTTATCAAATCTCTCTGAAATAATCTCTATAACATAATGTGTCTTTATATTTAATGCAAACTGCATTATCCTTGGTAATGAATGACATCTCGCAATAACATATTTGCTTTTTGAGCCATAACTACGTACACAAACAATTCTGGAGAAATCGTGATTTATTTTCAACCTTCTAGCAATATTCCTTATTTGTAAATCTATATCTGGTGCGAGAGTATATTTTATCATAATTTTTATTTTTTGTAATAAAAGAATAAAAATATATAAAAAAAATATTTATTTATTTGCCTCGATAGCTCAGTTGGTAGAGCATGTCCTTGGTAAGGACAAGGTCGCGAGTTCAATCCTCGCTCGAGGCTTTAATTTTTCATTTTTTAATCTTTAAATCTTACCAAAAACAAAAATAAAAGAGGTGAAATTAGATGAAGGGTTGCTATAACTTTTCAGGAAAATTCTTTCTTGGGATAATATGCGCAGCGATATTTGGCTCACTATTCGTGGCAAGCATAGTCCATGGGTTTGTTGTCCAAGTAACAGGCGAGACGCAAACAGCCATAGTTTTTTATTTTGTTGGTTTTCTGTTGTTGGCCATAACAAAGATATGCATACAAATAACCAAGGAACCTGTCAACGTTGCAAAGAAAAAGAAGTAATTTAACTTTTTCTTTATTTTTTCTTTGTTCACAATAAATTACGTAAAAATTACGAAATGTAATATTTATAAATAACTAAAAAAATATATATAAATAAGGTAATTATATGAGAAAATTATTGTTGTTTGTATTATTTCTTCTGATAGCCAATGTAGTTTTTGCTTTCGAGATAAGTGCACCTGAGGGTACAATAGACATAGGTACAGGTAGCACAAAGATTATTAACATAAATCTTACAAGCAACAAGGATGATGATATCACATTTAGTTTTGTAGATGGAAAGACGTGGATTAATCTGGATGTACAAAAAATTAAAATAAATGCGGGTGAAATAAAAACTGTAAAGGTTTATATTTCACCTTTTTTCACAACACAGTTTGGACTTTATAAGATCGGTATTGTTGCCGAATCTACGATAAGCAAAGAAACTAAAAAAGCAGATATATTCATTAATGTAAAACGTGGTGAATATATTTACATAGACAAGGTTACTGTAAGCGGAAATCTTGAGCCAAAAGGATATGCAAAAATAGAGACAACAATAAAAAATTATAAGTTAAAAACAGTAAATGATATATATGTACATACAATTGTTTCATCCCCATTAAGGAAATTATTGGACACAACAATAAAGATAGATAAACTTGATCCAGATGAATCAAAAACAATTGAAAATATTATTAATTTTGATAGGCTTGCTGAACCAGGTACATACAACGTAAAAATAATATCAGAATATATGAATGAAAAAAATGAATATGAACAAACATTTGCAGTCATAAAAAAAAGTGTAATAACAAAACAATATGAAAAATTTCCATTACTTCTTGGATACGGAAAAACTATAAGAGTAAGAAATGATGGTAATGAAGTTGGTGATGAAATTGTTTATGATGATGTGCCAAAATTTGATTCTATATTCTTTTATGGAGATGAACCAACACAAAAGGAAGATGGACGCTATGCATGGAAAATAAAAGATATAAAACCAGATGAAGAAAAAACAATAACATATTACATAGATTATTCACCATTATTTGTTTTCGTACTAGCAATAATTATAGTTTTTTGGTTCTTTTTCTATAAATATAGAACTGTAAGAATTAGTAAATTTATTTTAAATAAGAAACACATCGAAGAGGGTGAGGAGTTTACAGTATGTATAAATGTTTATAATGGTTTAAAGAAACTGGACGAAATTTTGGTACATGATTTTGTCCCATCGATATTTAAAATAAAGGATACAGAAGGACCTGTACCACATAAAAAGACAACAAATATAGGAACAGAATTAACATGGAAATTAAAAGATGTTAAAAGTCATGAAACAAGAATATTAACATATAAAATAATACCAATATTTGGAGTACATGGTACAATAAGATTGCCAGAAGCATCTGCAGAATTCAAGTTCGGCAAAAAGTTTGTAAAAAATATCTCAGGATCCCCATCAATTGGTTTAGTTGAAAGTGAAGAAACAAAAATAAAATTACTAAGAAGTAAATTTATTTCCAGGAAATAGTGCTTTTAATGAATAAAATGAACAATCCTTCTTTAATGTCACATTAATAAACATCAATTTTAAATAAATAGACAATTCTTAATTTTATAGTTAAATTTCCCCTGATAGCTCAATGGTGCAACAAAATGCATTAAAGAGCGCGTGGCTGTAGACGAGCTCTATTGAGCTTGTCACCAGTAGGTGCTCGGAAATTACCATGAGGTTGGGAGTTCGAATCTCCCTCAGGGGACTTAATTTAACTTTAAAAAGATTTGTTAATATTTTAAGGTATAATGAGTTGATTATTCAACTTATCATTAAAAAATGGGGGTTATTTTATGGCTGAGAAGAAACCACATTTGAACTTAGTAACCATTGGTCATGTTGACCATGGTAAATCTACACTTGTTGGTAGATTATTATACGATACAGGAGCTGTCAGAGATGAACAGATGAGAAAGTTAAAAGAGCTTGCAAAAGAACTAAAGAAAGAGACATTCGAGTTTGCATTCGTAATGGATAAGCTTAAGGAAGAAAGAGAAAGAGGATTGACAATAGACATCATGCATCAGAGATTTGATACACCGAAGTATTATTTTACAATCATAGATGCACCAGGTCATAGAGATTTTGTCAAGAACATGATTACAGGGACTTCACAAGCAGATGGTGCAATCCTTGTTGTTTCAGCAAAAGAAGGTATTCAAGAACAGACAAAAGAACATGCATATCTTGCTAAGGTCTTAGGTGTGAACCAAATGATTGTAGCAATAAATAAAATGGACGCAGTAAAATACGATGAATCAAAATTCAAAGAAACAAAAGAAGCAGTGGAAAAATTATTGAAAGGTGTTGGCTTTAAGGTAGAAGAAATACCTTTTGTACCTACATCAGGTTTCATGGGTGATAATGTTGCAAAGAAATCAGAAAATATGCCATGGTACAAAGGACCTACTATAGTAGAAGCACTTGATTTGTTTAAAGTACCTGAACAGCCAATAGATAAACCACTAAGACTTCCAGTACAAGATGTTTATACAATAACAGGTGTTGGTACAGTTCCAGTAGGACGCGTTGAAACAGGTATAATGAAACCAAATGACAAGATTATTTTTGTCCCTTCAGGTGCTCAGGGTGAGGTAAAAAGTATAGAAATGCATCATGAACAAATACCAGAAGCGCGTCCAGGTGATAATGTTGGCTTCAATGTACGTGGAATAGGAAAAGGTGATGTAAAGCGTGGTGATGTTGTCTGTCATCCACAAACAGCAGCAAAACCAGTAAAAGAGTTCACTGCTCAGATTATTGTACTAAATCATCCGAGTGTAATAAGCAAAGGTTATACACCAGTTTTCCATGTGCATACAGCACAGGTTGCATGTACAATAACAGAAATACTTAAAAAACTTGATCCAAAAACAGGTGCAGTTATTCAGGAAAATCCTGATTATATAAAAACTGGAGATGCAGCTATTGTAAAGGTTAAACCATCAAAACCTTTGGTAATAGAGAAACAATCAGATATCCCACAAATGGCAAGATTTGCAATACGCGATATGGGTCAAACAGTGGCTGCAGGCATTTGCATAGATACTGTCGTATAATTTTAATATTTTTATTTTATTTCCTTTTTATTTAAAAATAGAGAGAATTCATCAATCGATGATTTTTTATATTTAACTAATTATGTTATATTTCATGAATATTGCACGCATAAAACTTACAGGAAGAGATCCAAAACAATTAGATGAGTTATGTAGAGAAATTAAGGATATCGCTGAAAAGATAGGTGTATCTGTTTCTGGTCCAATACCATTGCCAACAAAGAAATTAAGAATACCTGTCATGAAAACACCATGTGGTGATGGTATGCATCGTGGCGGTGGTGGTGGAAACTGGGAGACATGGGAGATGCGTATACACAAGCGCATACTTGATGTTGGTGCAAATGATCGAGTTCTGAGACAAATAACAAGGATTAAGATTCCTCATGATGTTAATATTGAAGTTGAATTGACAGATTAAGTTGATCTTTTTTTAATTATTTTTGAAAATGAGTGTTTATACTCATATATATAACATTAAAAGTTATGTTGCGAAACGAAAGTAAAAATATATAAATTCATATTACTAATAAAAATCAAGTGATTTTTCATGAACCTGATATTTTTTGGTCCACCAGGCTCTGGAAAAGGAACATACGCATCAAGAGTTTCATCATCACTAGCCATAGCACATATATCAACAGGTGATATGTTCCGTGCAGAAGTTAATGCAAACACAAAATTGGGAAAATTAGCTGATAAATACATGAAAGCTGGAAAACTTGTTCCTGACAAAATAACAATAAACATGCTAAAAAAAAGAATAAAAAAACCTGACTGTAAAAACGGCTTTATTTTAGATGGTTTCCCAAGAACAATAGCACAAATGAAAGCTTTAGAAAAAATTGTAAAAATAGATTTGGTGCTAAATTTTAAACTTCCAGAAAAAATGATAATACAAAAAACACTTGCAAGAAGGGTTTGCGAAAAATGTGGGGCTATATATAATATTGCCGATATAAAGGTTAAAAATATACATCTGCCACCACTTCTTCCAAAAAAAGATGGTATCTGTGATAAATGTGGTGGTCATTTAATACAAAGAAAGGATGATAATATAAAAACAATAAAAGATCGTCTAAATATTTATAAAAAACAGACAAAACCTCTTTTAGAATACTATAAAAAGAAAAGATTAATGAAAAATATAAATGTAATTGGCCCACCTGAAGTAATGGTGCCAATAATTATTGATGAGATAAAGAAGAATTTTGAAACAAATATATGATTTATTGATTAATTTTTGATTATTTCTTTCATAATTTTTTCTATTCTCTTTACTCTTTCTTTTACTGGTATTGTTATTGGTTTGTATCAACTTTCGAATATATTTAATAAATAATGTTATGTATATTCAAAGCTTCTTCTACACTCTCAACTCTTATACCATCTTTCTTATAATGGTAGCATATCAAGAATGAATACAATATCATATTTTATCTTTTTTTGTCACATCGATTATCTCTTTTGGTGGTTTTATTTTTCTGAAATAGTAATAAGCAAGACAATCAACAACCCCTCTATCTAAAAAAACAATTTTTGTATTTTTATTGGATCATGTACAGGAAAGACAGAAACAATCAAAATGTTTGAGAAAAAAAGGATATTATGTTGTACGCGAATTTGCTACAGAGATAATAAAGAAACAGAAGGCATACGGCGGTGATTTATTTCCACATACAAAACCATTAGAATTTCAATTAGAGTGTTTAAGAAGACAACTCGAAAAAGAAAATAAAACACCTACAACACGAAACATATTTTTATAAATTGAAATAAAAATTATTTGAAAATTTCCCCCGTTTCCATTGACCAGAATAATAAATCAAGATGTGATAATGGTATGTTTATTTTTTTAGAAAATTCTATCATTTTCTTTTCTATTTCTAGATATTTCTTTTTTGTAAGTGTTTTTGGTATTTCATCGATCACGTTATGTTTTTTCAAATTTCTTAAAATATGTCTATCTAAGATTGTAATATCATTGTAAAATCCAATATTTCTTAGAAAATGACTTGCCTCCTTCATGCCAAAACCTTTTATATTTTTTGCAAGATATTCTCGCATACTATTGATATCATTAAATCTTTCTAATTTTTCTTTAATTTTTATTTTACCATTTTTAGAAAAGAAATTTCTTGCACTAATAATATATTTTGCTTTGTTATTATGAAATCGTACGCCAACAAGATATCTTGCAATATCATTCTCATCTCCAACATACAACAACTTATTTTTAACCAATTTCTCAATCGCTTCCCAACATATTTTTGCTTTTGATTGTGGTGTGAGTAAACAAAAACATAATTCAGCAAAAATTTCTTTGTCTGATTGTTTATAATTTTTTCTAAATTTATTAAGATGTTTTTCTATTTCTCCTTTCTTTTTCTGATAGACTTCTTGTAATTTCATATTTAATGAATAATTAAAAAGATATTAAAAATAATAAAATAGAAAGAATTATTATGTTGATAACAAAAGATATTCTCAAAAAAATTTATAAAAAACGTAATGTATGGTCGCATAAAGGTAATTTTGGAAAATTGCTTATAGTTGGTGGCAGTAAGTTATATTCTGGTTCACCTACACTTGCTGCATTGGCTGCTTATAGATCTGGTTGTGACTTAGTAACAATAATGGCGCCTGAACGTGCTGCAAATATTATTGCAACATTTTCACCTGATTTAATAACATATCCATTAAAAGGGGATTATCTTAATAAAAATCATTTGAAAGAAATTTTTTCGCTTGCTAAAAATTATGATGCAATTGTAATTGGTGGTGGGTTATGCAAAAATAAAGAAACCATATTTTCAGTAAATAAAATATTAAAGAGAATAAGTATACCAATTGTTGTTGATGCAGACGCAATTTATGCAATAAAAAATAAATTGGATAAAAATTTTGTACTCACCCCACATGCACATGAATTTTTTGTACTAAGTGGAATAAAATTAAAAAATAATATAAATTATATGAAAAAAATTGTTAAAGATACTGCAAAGAAATTTGAATGTGTCATCCTGCTGAAAAGCCATGTAGATATTATATCTGATGGTAAAAAGGTTGCATTAAATAAGACAGGAAATCCATTCATGACAAAAGGTGGTACAGGTGATACATTAGCAGGTATATGCGGTGCTTTATTAGCAAGAAAAATTAATCCATATTATGCAGCATGTGCTTCTGCATATATAAATGGAAAAGCAGGTGACTTAGCTGCAAAAAAATATGGTGAAAGTATGTTAGCATCCGATCTATTGAATGAAATAAAAGATGTGATAAAAAGAAACTCATAACTGATAAAATTGTAATTTTTTGATTATTATTTAAGTTTGTAAATTGTGTTTTTGTTGTCTTCTTTAATCTATCTTGTAGAAAAAGGAATAATTATTGTGGTTTTTTACACTTTATCTTTCAATGGTATTAGTTGTTTCAATACCATAAAATGATGTTTCACGACTGCCATGCTCGCTTAAACGTTCTAAAATTGCATTTTCTCTAAATTCTTTTAAATTTCTACAACCAGCATTACTCATAGACGACTTTACTATATTTGCATCATATTCTATGTTTGGCTTAAGTCTGCCTCTATATTTTACTATACCTTCAACACCCTCAGGGAAAAATGTTTTAATTGTTTCATGACTATATCTACCTAAATTCATAGCTCTTCTAGAGCCTTCTCCCCATATCTCTTTGTATTTTATTTCGTTTTCTCTTTCATCTGGTTTATCTATAGGTTTTTTTTCTGCGTCAAGTGGTGTACCCTCAGCCTCAAAAAATTGATTAAAATATTTACCCATCATCAAAGCATCAGCACCAATTGCCAAAGCTATAACCATATCACCAGTATTTTCTATAGAACCATCCATAATAACTGGTATATATTTTCCTGTTTTGTTAAAGTATTCATCTCTTTTATTAACAACTTCTATTAAAGATCTCGCTCCTCCACGACCAACGCGCTTAACTTCTGTTGTTGTACAAATAGAACCAATTCCCATTCCAACCTTAATAATATCTGCACCATGAGAAACCAAGCAATCAAAACCTTCCTTTGTTACAATGTTACCACCACATATTGGAACATTCGGATATTCTTTTTTGAATTCTTTTATAACATTTACTGCCCAATAATTGTATGCGTCAGATGTATCTATAGAAATTAAATCAACACCTGCTTCTATAGCAACATCTACTCGTTTCTTCCAACCTTCGTACGTATCTATGGAAACAGCTATATAGTTTGGTCTATCTTTTTTGAAAGCAAATTTAATTAGATGACCTTCATTGTCTAAAATTGGCATAATTTTTTTTCCATTTTTTTCCATATATTCCAAAATTTTATCTTCTGTTGCTGTAATAAGACAAAAATCAATGTTTTCTCTATTTTTATTTTTTTTCATTAAATCCTTCATCTTTGCATCATTAGGATGCTTTTCCGGACTTATATAATAGAATACACCAAGATATTTTCCATATTCATTTACTATTGGAATTGTTGAGTGTCCATATTTTTTTATTTTTTCTTCATAAACCCTTTCAAATTTATCTTCTGGACCCGCTGTGATTATTCCTGGATAATTATGAATTATCAGTTTATCTTTTTTTGCCTTAATATCTTTTATAATTCTAATAATCTCTTCTAATTCTAAAGAACGTGGGAGAAATGGTATCATCCCATTTCTTGCCACCTCTAATGCCATTTTGTATCCAGTAACAGAACGCATAGCAGCTGGTATAAATGGGAACTTTAATTTAATCAAAGGGGAAAGTTCAGTTTCTATATTAATATTTTGTATTATGCAATTCTTATCTGTATAGCTTGGTAAAAGAACATAATCTTTAAAACTTGTTGATCTCTCATCATCTCCTCTAATTTCTTTTGCCATAATTGATCGATATCACCACTTCTTAAAGAAGCTTGTACTTAATACTTTCAAATCAAAATTACCATTATTGTTTTGACCACTTAAAATACCATATATGTTTTCATTTGTTTTAAGATTTTTTAATTCAGAGTATAGCATAATATCTTTATCCCCATCTTTGTCTATATCTATTAATTCTACTTTTTCTATTCTTTTTATTTCATAATTGTTTATTTTTGGATCGATTAGTCTATTTCCTTTTTCGTCGATTATTTCGTTTTTAGTAAAATAAATCAATTCATATTTACCATCTTTGTTCATATCAACTAAACCGATATAATTTTTGCTTGGTTGACAAGATATCAATGTCGAAAATACTAACGGTAAAACAAGCTTTTTAATCTGCATTGTACCACCCCATTTTATTTATTAAATATAAAAATAAAAAATATTTAAAATTATATAAAAAATCAAATCGGATAAAAATACATTACAAATGAATTACAAATTTATTTCTTCACAATCTTTATGCATTTTGTAGGGCAGATATCTGCTGCTTCTTGGTTGCATCCTATGCTATTCAATTCTGTTTTCTTAGGTTTTGATTTATCGCCTTTCATCTCCCAATTCTCAGGACATACAGAAACACATGCCCCACATCCTATGCATTCACTAACATTGTGAATTATTTTTATTTTTGCCATATTTATCCACCCACCTATTCTTTATCGATTCATTCACGAATTTTATTTTTAATTGCATTATTCATTTCTCTGAGCATTTCATCCAATTCCTTTTTTGTCATGCCATGAGAAATGGCGCCTTGCTCTATTGTTTCATAAAGTGCAACATGACAACCTACACAATGTAGTCCATAATCAAACATTATATTAATGGTTTCTGGATATTTTCTCACAACCTCGCCAAGTGATGTATCTTTTGTAATTATATTAATTTCTTTTTGTTTTTTTGTTTTCTTCTGCATAAAAATCACATAGTTATTTTATTATGAATAATATTTATAATTTTGATATAATGGTCTCAACTGCATAAACCAAATCCACAATTCCTACAAAATGTACAACCCTCCTGATGAATCAAAGGAGAGCCACAATCTGGACAAATTTCTTTGTTCATTGGAATCACCTCATTTTTAATATTGTATGCCTTTTGTTGTAGGCAATTTCTCCGGAATTTTTATCTCAACAATCTCATTGACAAAATCTGATTTGTCAATTAATTCTTTTGGTGCATATCTCCCAGTCAAAATAACATTTGTTCTTTTTGGTATTTTATTTAAAAAATCTATTACATCATCAATGTTTAGAAGATTCCAGTGCAAGGCTAAATTAATTTCATCTAAAATCAATAGATGTGGTTTCTTTTCCTTCATAATCTTTTTTGCAAACTCTAATGCTTCATTTGCAAGTTTTTTGTCAAATTCTTCCAAATTCTTAACAATAAATTTTTTTCCACCGAATCTAAATGTTTTTGAACCTTTATTATTAACTTTGAACCACCCAGGACGACCAAACTGATATATTTCATAATAAGGTCTCAACCTCTTTTCTATTTTGCATTCTCCAATATTTTTCCACCATTTTAAAAACTGTATTATAATAACTTTTTTTTTATGGCCAACAGAGCGCAAAGCTAGACCTAATGCATTTGTTGTTTTACCGCCACCAGAACCAGTATAAAGATAGATATGTCCCATAATTATCATCATGATGTATTTAGTTAGTTTTTAATCACTAAATAAAACAGGTTTCACATGTTTCATTCTTTTTTATTTGCTCTTCTGAGTCTATATTTAATACTTGTTTCTCTCTACTACCATATCTATAAATTGTAAGACCCTTACATTTCAGTTTCCATGCAAGCATAAATGCCTTCTCAACATCATGTGGTGTAGCAAAATTAGGGAAGTTTATAGTTTTTGAAACAGCATTATCTGTATATTTCTGAAATGCTGCCTGAACTCTTATATGCCATTCTGGCGAAATATCTAATGCTGTAACAAACAATTTTCTAATTTTTTCAGGTATCTCATCTATTCCTTGGATTGAACCACGTTTTGCTATCTTTTTCATTAATTCCTCACTATAGATTTCTTCTTCTATCGCAATTTTTTCAAAGAGTGGATTTACCTCGACCAATTCATGACCTAAACTTTCAGATACATCACGAATATAAGAAATAGCAAATATTGGTTCAATACCAGAAGAGCAGTTAGCAATAACACCGATGCTTCCTGTAGGAGCAATTGTTGTTGTTGTTGCATTTCTCATTGCCTTATATTTATTTTCCCATATGCTTCCGGAAAAGTTCTTAAAAGAACCTTTCTCTATTCCAAGTTCTTCGCTCATTTTCTTTGATTCATCGTTAATAAATTTCATAACATTTTCAGCGGTTTTTATGGCCTCTTCGCTCGCATAAGAAATTCCTAACTGTATCAAGAAGTCTGCAAAACCCATGACACCCAAACCAATTTTTCTATTAGCTTTTGTCGTTTCCTCTATCTCTTTTATTGGATATTTATTTGCATCAATAACGTTATCTAAAAATCTGACTGCTAATCTCACTGTATTTCTTAGTTTTTCCCAATCTATTTTTCCATCTTTAATCATTTTTGTAAGATTTATGCTGCCTAAATTGCAACTTTCATATGGTAGTAGTGGTTGCTCGCCACAAGGGTTCGTAGATTCTATTTTACCTATATGTGGTGTAGGATTGTGTCTATTTATTTCGTCAATAAATATTACGCCAGGTTCACCATTTTTCCATGCCATCATAACTAATAAATTGAATACAGCACGTGCTGGTAAACGCTTAACTGCTTCCTTTGTTCTTGGATTTATCAAATCATATTCATCATTCTTTTCGACTGCCCTCATGAAATCATCTGTAACTGCTACAGATATATTAAAATTAGATAAAATACCTTCGCGCTCTTTGCATGTTATAAATTCTAAAATATCTGGATGGTCTACACGCAAGATGCCCATATTTGCTCCACGTCTCTTCCCTCCTTGTTTTATAACCTCGGTTGCTGTGTTAAATACTTGCATGAATGAGATAGGTCCAGATGCAACACCACCCGTGGAGCGAACAACATCACCTTTTGGTCTAAGATTACTAAAAGAGAAACCTGTGCCACCACCACTTTGATGAATTAAAGCTGTATTTTTCACAGCTTCAAAAATGCTTGCCATATCATCTTTAACAGGTAAAACAAAACATGCAGAAAGCTGTCCCAAACCTGTTCCTGCATTCATCAATGTCGGTGAATTAGGCAAGAATTCAAGATTTACCATCATGCTATAGAAATTCTCTTCTAACTTTTGAACTTCATCATCACTTTTTCCATAATTTTTTTCAATACTTGCAATTGTTTTTGCAACTCTTCTAAACATTTGTGATGTAGATTCAATTATTCTTCTATTCTCATCTCTTCGTAAATATCGTGAAGCAAGAACCTTTATTGCATTCATTGATAATTTTAGTTCATCTGTTACACCTAAAAGTGCTTTTGCCTCTCTTATCTCTGAGCGCTTTTGTCGGTACAAAATATAAGCCTTAGCAGTTTTTGCATGACCTTCTTCTATTAAAATCTTTTCAACTATATCCTGTATCTGTTCCACTGTTGGTATTTCATCATCTTTTATTTGTTCTTCCAATTTTTTAACAACCTTATCTGCAAGCTTTTTGGCTAGTTCATAATCTCTTCCACCAATAGATTGAGCTGCTTTAAAAATAGCATTAGCGATTTTTTCTTTTTCAAATGGGACAATCCTACCATCGCGTTTTCTTATTTGTGTGAATTTTGTCATTTTCAAAACCTTTTTATGATTTATCTAAGTAATGAAAAAAAATTATTACAACCACACACCTGAGTAGTTTTATTTATGAATTTATTTAAAAATACTTTTCTCTTTTTTGAATTCTATATCAAAAAATAGAAATGACTTCACAGGAATGACGAAAGATTTATATATTGGTTTGAGCAATTAATATCCTCTTATTTATTTTCCTAGTTCTAATAAGACCCCATTTAAATTATTTGATAAATGAAATATTTTTTTAACATTTAAAGAGCATATAATTCATATTTTAAATACTTTTCCAAAAATAAAAATAATAAATTCCGTGAATTTTATGTTTTTAAATTTTACATTGTTTGCGGAATACAAAAAGCCCTTGATTAATGTTATTACGTGATTTACAAAATAGGGCCTATTTACAGGTGAAAAAATGGTTACAGTAGATGAGGCTGTTATAGCAAAATACGAAAAAGATGGAAAACATTTCGAAATTCTTGTTGACCCGGAATTAGCCTATGAGCTTAAGGATGGTAAATCTGTTTCTATACAGAAAATGCTAGCTATAAATGCTATTTTTACTGATGCAAGAAAGGGCGACAGACCATCAAATGCTGACATATTAAAAATATTTGGTACAAATGATATTGAAAAAATTTCAGAATTTATAATAAAAAATGGTGAAGTGCAATTAACAACAGAATTCAGAAGAAAAAAGATTGATGAAAAGAAAAGACAGATTGCTGCATTAATAAGTAGATTTGCAATAAATCCACAAACAAGATTGCCACATCCACAAGAACGTATTTTAACAGCAATGGAACAAATAAATATATCAATCGACCCATTCAAACCAGCAGAACAACAAGTTGATAATGTTGTAAAACTATTGAAATCTATTTTACCTCTTTCTCTAGAAGAGCTCACACTTATTGTTGAGATACCTGCAAAATATACGGGTAGGGCCTATGGAATTTTAAAAGAATACAATGTCCATCAAGATAAATGGCTCAACGACGGTACCCTAGTTGCAAGGATCACAATACCAGCTGGACTAAAAGAAAACATTTACAGAAGACTTGGTGCCTTGTGCGAAGGTAATTTAAAAATCGAAGAGGTAAAGAGGTAAAAGATATGAAAATAAAATATTATGAATGGTTGAACAATGTATATTTTGGTATACCTATAGATGATGACAATAATGAATATAACATTTGGATACAGAAACTTAATAATAATTATGGGTTTATTGGATCAGATAAAAACTATAAAATAGTTCATAATACAAAAAATTCTATTGAAATAATAAAAAAAGATATGAAACTAATCAAAAAATTATTAAATATTTTTTTCTCAGAAAAACCTCCATACAAAAAGGAAGTAATTCAAGAAATTGATCATCTTTGTCATATTGTTTTTGATAAGTATCTTGAAAAAAAGAGGTGAAAAAATGATCGAAAAACCACAAAGGAAATTAGTTATACCTGGTGATTTTTTGGGAATCGGACGTGCTGGTCATGGAGCTTATGAAGAAGATGGGAAAATTTTTTCAAAATTTGTTGGCCTTGCAGAACAGAAAGGTGATTTGTTCTTTGTAATACCACTTAGCGGAATTTATAATCCAAAACGTGGTGATGGTGTTATAGGAAAAATTGAGGATATAGTATTTTCAAAATGGATAGTTGATATAAATTCACCTTATCAAGCCGTATTGCCACTAAGTGAAGCAACAGAAGATTTTATAGATTTGACAAAAACCGATTTGACAAAATACTTTGATTATGGTGACATTATTTTTGCAGAGATATCAAGTGTGACAAAAACAAAAAATATTCAATTGTCAATGCGTGATAGAAAATGCAGGAAACTTCGTGGTGGTCGATTAATCAAGGTAACACCTGCAAAAGTTCCACGTATTATTGGAAAGGGTGGAAGCATGGTTGAGATGATAAAAGAACTTACAGGAACGCAGATTGTTGTTGGTCAAAATGGGCTTGTATGGGTAAAAGGTGATAATGAGGATTTAGCTGCAGAAGCGATACTTATAATAGAAGAGAAGTCACACATACAAGGATTAACAGACCAAATAAAAACAATGCTTCAAAACAAGCTCAGCAAAAGAATAGAAACAAATGTATAATGATGTGATCAAATGAATAAGAAAAATCTTAAAAAAGTTTATCTTCCTAAGTGGACTGCTTGGTTCATGTTAATAGTACTCATACCAATATTAAGAGTAATCGAATATGAGGCATTTTATGGAAAGGATCAATATCCAATTATGGGTATCGTTGTCGGATTTTTATTTTTAGCACTTTTAGTAATGTTATTTGTTGTCGCATATAAAAAAATTCCATATATGTTTATAGAAAATTAGGAGGATGATATTATGGAAGAAAAATTAATTAAAGATGGTATACGCCTTGATGGTCGCAGATTTGATGAAATCCGACCAATAGAGGCAAAAGTTGGTGTAATTAAGAATGCCGATGGTTCTGCACTATTCAAATTGGGAAACACAGTTGCAGTTGCTGGTGTTTATGGGCCAAGAAAAGTTTTTCCAAGACACGAAGAAGAAATGGAAAAATCTATTTTGCGTGTAAGATATAACATGGCTCCTTTTGCAACAATAGAGCGTGGAAGACCTGGACCAAGTAGAAGAAGCATCGAGATTTCACTTGTTACAAGAGAGGCGTTATTACCTGTTTTATTTTTAGATGAGTTTCCAAAGACTGCAATAGATTTGCATATAGAGGTTCTTGATGCAAATGCTTCCACAAGAATTGCAGGCATAAATGCTGCATCGCTTGCACTTGCAGATGCAGGTGTTCCTATGAAAGATTTAATATGTGCATGCTCTGCAGGAAAAGTTGAGGGTAACATTGTACTTGATATCGCAGGAAAGGAAGATACAGAAGGAGAATTAGATTTGCCTGTTGCTTATTATCCAAAACAAAAACAGATAACACTTTTACAGATGGACGGTCTAACAGACAAAGAAGAGTTAAAAAAAATTATATCACTTGCAATAGAAGGGTGCAAAAAAATTTATGAGATACAAAAAAAAGTTTTAAAAAATAAATATGTAGTTGAAGAAGAGGTCTAAAAGGTGATAATATGATAGAAGTGGATATAGAACTAATAAAGAATATTATAAAAAAAGGTAAACGTATTGATAATCGTGATTTTGAAAAATATAGAGAAATTATTATTGAGCAAGGTATTATTTCATCGGCAGAGGGATCAGCAAAAGTTAAAATAGGTGATACAGAGGTTATCGCCGGTGTAAAGATGGATGTTGGAGAACCATATCCAGATTCGCCTGATGAAGGTGTAATAACAGTTTCAGCAGAATTTGTGCCTTTAGCAAGTCCTGAATTTGAGGCAGGACCACCAGGTGAAGATGCAATAGAACTTGCACGGGTTGTTGACAGAGCAATACGCGAATCAAAAGCCATAGATTTTAAGAAATTATGCATAACTCCAAAAGAAAAAGTATGGATGATTTTTGTAGATTTAGATATACTTAATGATGATGGAAATCTTATAGATGCATCAGGGCTTGCAACAATTGTAGCATTGTTGAATACAAGAATACCAGAACTTACAGAGGATGGAAAACCAAACTATGAAAAGAGAGTTGAAAAACTACCAATAAATGGCATACCAATCTCAACAACATTTGTAAAGATAGATAATACAATAATTGCTGACCCAAATCTTGCAGAGAGCAAATCTATGAATGCACGACTTACTGTAGGCACGGTTGATAAAGATGATAAAATCATGATTTGTTCGTTACAGAAAGGTGGGCCAGATGGTTTGTCAATGGAAGATATAGATAAAATTATTGATTTATCTATAAAAAAAGGAGAAGAATTTAGAAATTTAATCAGAAGTTTATAAAAAATTGGGATAAAAATACAACAATTAAAAAATATTATTCATATCTTAATGCTTCAACAGGATCTAATTTTGCAGCCCTATATGCTGGGTAAGTCCCTGAAACCATTCCAACAATCATTGAAAATAAAATGGCACCTATAATTAACATAGGATCTATTTCTACATTCAATGATAAGCCAATTATATTTGTAGCAAACTTAGAAAATCCTAATGAAAGAGAATAGCCAACAATTGTTCCAACAACACCACCAATAAGGCCTACAAACGATGATTCTATTAAAAAAAGAGCAAGAATTCTTCTATTTGTTGCACCGATTGCCTTCATTACACCTATTTCCTTTGTACGTTCTATAACAGCCATGAGCATTGTATTCAATATACCAAAACTTGCTACAAGCAAGGAAATTCCAGCAATACCTGCAAGCACAATAGATATTATGCTAAATATCGAATTTATTCTTTCAAGAAGTTGTTCTGTTGTCATTGCAAAAAAAAGTTTTTCATTATGCAGATCTTCTAATTCTTTTTCAATTCTTTCTGCAACAATTTTTGGGTCTTCGTATGCTTTTGCAAAAATTACTGTTATATCTTCCTTATCGCCAATAATATCACGTAGTGTCTCAATGGGTATTATTATTCCATTATCATCCTGTTGATTTCCTGTAGGTTTCATAATGCCTATAACACGAATCTCTTTACCCAATATTTTTATTTTGTCTCCGACTCTAATTTCATTACCAAATATATCTGTGTGAACTCTACTTCCTATGATTGCTACTGATTTTTCATCTTCTTTCATGAAACGACCTTCATCAAGTGTATATCTCTGAACTCCTGAAAAAAATATTTTGCTTTCCTTACTTGACACACCATAAATAGTTATAAATGATGTTTTTTTTTCATAACTTACAGGAAGATTTTTGAGTAGTATAGGTATAGCGATATCAACACCCCTTGTCTTTTTTACAATATCTAAATCCTTTTCAGAAAGTTTTTGGGTAAATCCTGTTGGTGGACCAAAACCACCGGATGTTTTTGGAATTATAATTATTTTATCAGTACCTATTTGTTCCAATTGTTTTGCAACAGATGTCGATAGGCCTGATCCAAGAGAAATTAATGCAACAACAGATGCGATACCAACAATCACACCCAAAAGTGTTAGGACTGTCCTTGCCTTCTGATGTGAAAGATTTCTGAATGCTATCTTAAAAATTTCTTCCATAAGAATCACAGGAGATTATTAAGATTAAATAAGATTTCACTTTTGTAAATTATTTTTTCTTTATGAATGGTTTGATAAACCATCTTATAAATGGTACAAATAATGCACGAAATGCAACAATAATTACTAGCGCATAAATAACATACATCCATACTGGTGTATCTGATTTATTCAGTAACGCAGCCTCTTCTGCTGTGATAAGATTTAAATAAACAACATTATTTTGAACGATCTCATCCCCATCAATATTTTTATATATCATGGTTATATTTAGTGGATATACACCCTTACTTACATTTTTGAATTTCAGCTCAAAGTCAACAGAATCAAAATCATCACCTTCAATGTTGCCAACAAAAATTTCATTTCTTTTTATTTCAGCTATATCTGTTTCTGCTTTTACAAGTGTATGGTATGCTGTTCCATCATCCAAATTCACAATATCAAGTGTAATTTTTGATGTACCAAGTGGATATGGTATTGGCTCTATATCAACGAACAACGCTCTTAAATCTGCTTTTTCCTTCTTTTTACCTTCAACAACTGTAATCATGAATTTATTTTCCTTAAATACAAGACTATCATTATCAGTATAATATTTTGTTTTTATATTTATTTCACTTGTTGCATTCGGTGCATCTTTATCAACAAGCAATCTATACTCTAATCTTATTTCACCAAATCTTACAATCGATTCATAATGCCTTTCTGAATCATTATCCTGAAGTATAAATGGATATTTTGGTTCAAGTATAAATGTAATATTTCTTATAGTCTTTACGCCAATATTGTTAGCATTTATCCATATAGTAACATATTTTCCTGCCTCTGCTGGGTATGGATCGTATTTCGCAAGGTCTAATTTAAGCATTCCATCATCAAATAATGGTATTGTAACATTAGTTGCATATGTTATTGTTGATAAAAGTAATAAGAAAATTATTATTTTTTTCATTTTGTATCATCTCCTTTCATGAATAATAACTCCATCTTTAATATGAATCTCTCTCTCAGCAACTTTTGCAATATCTAGATCATGCGTTACAAGTATGAGAGTTGCACCATCATTATGTATTTTTTTAAATATATTTATTATTTCTTTACCTGTTTTGCTATCTAAATTACCAGTTGGTTCATCAGCAACTATTATATCTGGGTTATTTACTAATGCACGAGCTATTGCAACACGCTGTCGTTCTCCACCACTAAGTTGAGTTGGTAAATGATTAATTCTTTTTTCAAGACCAACCTCTTTCAAAAGTTCTATTGCCCTATCTTTCCTGTTTCCATCAAAATCAGCAAACCACATTGGGAGTATTACATTTTCTAAGGCAGTAAGTCTTGATATTAGGTTGAATGTTTGAAAAACAAAACCAATTCTTCGACCTCGTATCCAAGCAAGTTCATTATCGTCCATTTTAGATGTATCCTTACCCCCAATAAAAACATGACCCTTTGTTGGCCTGTCAAGTGCTCCAATTATATGAAGCAGTGTTGACTTTCCTGAACCACTAGGACCTACAATGGACATAAATTCACCTTTTTTTACCTTCAAATCTATTCCATTCAATACATTCAATTCTACTTCATCAAGCATATATGTCTTATGAACATTTTTCAATTCAACAATATTCATAAGACTTATTTATGATAAAAATCTTTTTAAATTTCTAAAATAGGTATTTTTTTCATGTTTGATGAATTAATTAAAACAATAAAAAAACAAAAACCAAAAAAAATATTATTACAATTACCCGATGGATTAAAAACAAGGGCAATTGATATATTAAATGAAATCGAAAATGAAAAAATAGATGTTATACTTTCAAATGATACATGCTATGGAGCATGCGATTTACGCGAAAGAGAAGCAAAAATGCTTGGTTGTGATCTAATCGTTCATATTGGCCACAACAAATTCTATAAAAATATAAAAACGAAAATTCCTGTTATTTATTATCCGGGGAAAATTGATACAGGTTTAAATAATATTGATTTCTCAAAAATAAAAGAAAATAAACTTGGTCTTATAACAACAATACAATATATTAACTTATTAAAAGATGTTGCAGAATTATTGAAAAAAGAAAATAAGAAACCTATCATAGGTGGTCAAATATTAGGTTGTTGGATAGAAAATGCTAAGAAAATTGCAAACAAGGTTGATGCGTTTCTTTTTATTGGAACTGGAAAATTCCATTCACTAGGCATTGTTGGAAAAAAGGTCTATGTCTTAGATTTGGAAAAACAAAATATTGAAGTTGCTGACACAACAATATTTGAGAAAAGAAGATATGCAAATATATTCAAAGCAAAGGACGCAAAAGTATTTGGAATAATTGTTTCATCAAAGTTAGGTCAATATAATATCCAAAAAGCTGAAAAAATTAAAAAAATTATTGAGAAAAATCACAAAAAAGCTTTTATTTTAATAATGGATGAAATAAAAGATGAAAAATTACTTGGTCTACATTTTGATGCATATATAAATACTGCATGCCCAAGAATTATTGATGATAAATTTTCAAAACCGATAATAAATGATAAAGATATTAAAGAATTGTTTTTGTGAAGTTTTAAATAAATTTTGCAATATTACTAAGTTAAGAAAATATAAAAAGAGGTTAGTAAAATGAAAATAGAAGTACTTGAAAATGAGAAAGACAAATTGAAAATAGAAATACATGATAATTTAACGCTTGTGAATTTGATTAATGAAAATATATGGAAGCAAAAAGGTGTTGATTTTTCTGCATATTCTCAGCAACACCCATACCTTTCAAAACCTGTTCTTATTGTAAAAGGAAAAGACCCTAAAAAAATTGTCATAGAAGCTGCAGAGCAGATAATCGAAGATGTAAAAGAATTTAGAAAACATTTTCAAAATGTTGTGAAGTGAAAGGTTTTTATTTTCCGCAGAATTCTTCAGTAATTATTCATTAACAATATTCTCAAAACTCTTATTAAATTTTTAAACATTGTTAGATAATCATTATTTTATGATAAAAAAAGAAATACGCATAATTGCTTGGGACGATTGCAGATTTAGATTTAAAAGTAAGAAAGTTCGCATAATTGGGGTAATATTCCGTGGTGGTTTATTCTTAGATGGATTATTATCAACAATAATAAATAAAGATGGAAATGATGCAACAGATAAAATAATTAATAGTATTTTATATTCACGCCATTACAATCAACTTTCAATAATAATGCTTGATGGTATTTCTTTTGCAGGATTTAATCTTGTTGATATAAAAGAATTAAATAAAAAAACAAAACTACCTGTAATTGTTGTACAAAGAAAAAAGCCTAACATGAAAAAGTTTATAAATGCATTAAATATATTTTCGGACAGCAAAAAAAGAAAAGAAATTGTAAAAAAAGCTGGAAAGATATATAAATATGATAAAATATTTTATCAGAAATACGGTTTAAGTATAAATGAATGCAATGAAATATTAAAAATAACATGCACAAGAGCAAATATTCCAGAACCAATCCGTGTTGCACACATAATCGCATCTGGCCTAAGTAGACAATCAAAAAGTGCATCATTTGTTTTTGAGTCAAGGGGACGAGCATAAAATTATGAAACCAAAAAATAAAAAACAAAAATATATTCATGAAATATTTGAATTTATTGTAGCATTTGTTATTGCTTGGTTATTTTATCAAGGATTGGTATTTGCTTTTGGCACAGAAATGCCTATAGTATCTGTTGTGTCCCAATCTATGTATCATGATAAGCAGTTTGATATATGGTGGGATGAGCACGGTGAATTTTACGAAAAACTTAATATAACAAAAGAAGAATTTCTGAAATTTCCGATGCCAAATGGTTTTTCACGTGGTGATCTTCTTTTTGTAGTTAATGGTGATCCAAGCATTGGAGATATTATTTTATATAATAAAAATAGTATAACAATAGTACATAGGGTGATAAAAATTACAAAGGATGGATATTTAACAAAAGGTGATAATAACTTTGTTGCAGATACTCCAATAAAAAGAGATCAAGTTGTTGGTAAAGTAATATTTGGTGTCCCAATTCTTGGATACCCCAGACTTGCATTATATGCACTTGGGATATAATTGTCAAATATAGAAAAATATAAAAATAGGGAATATTTAAAAACTTTTCCTTACTAAGTAAAAAGGTTCTATGACTATTGTGGAGAGTGTCTTAAAAAATGAAAACAAAACAAAATATATTATCGACAATATTTTGCGATAAGTGTCATTCGATCATGGTGCCCACAAAAAAGGGAAAGAACATATATCTAAAATGCAGAAAATGTGGTGCAGAAAAAAGAAAGGACATAAAGGATATCAAAATAGTTGAAGAAAGAAAAAAAATAAAAGGTGTTACTATACTTGAAAAAGACGAAACCCCTTTACCAATCACAGATCGTGTATGTCCTAAGTGTGATAATCCAAAAGCATATTGGTGGCTTCAACAGACAAGAAGTGCAGATGAACCACCAACACAATTTTTCAGATGTACTAAGTGCAAGTATACATGGCGAGAGTATAAATAAATTTGAAACTATCCAAAATTTTTAATTTTAATAAACTAATTTTTTGAATCTATCTAGTTTTAATAGTGAGTGTAATTCATGATTTAAATAAATATTTGATTTCTATCGTTTCTTGATATAATTCTCTTCATATTCTCAAAGAATTTTTATTCTTGTAAATAAAAGGAGGGACAAAAAATTATTTTTTCTTAATCTTCTTTATCAATACAGGCAAAATTCTCATCATATCAACTATATTATCATAATCAGCAAGCATAACTAAATCTTTTAATTGATGAATACATAATCTTTTGATCTTCATTTCCCTGCACAATTTGATTATTGCACTTTGTTTTTCTTTTTCATTTGCATATTTTTCAAATTCTCTTATTAATTTCAATACAGTTATTCTTTGACCAGGGTTCGCCCCTCTTTTATATTTGAAATAAATAATTGGTGGTTTCCATTTGTTATCTAATTCTTTTTTTGCAGTTTCATCTAATTCCTTTTTTTCTGCAAAGTAGTCACGTTTTCCAAATTTGTTTTCATTTATTTCACCACAATATTTTCTTATTTTCAAATTCCTTAATATTCGCATTATCGGTAGACCATAAGGGCAAACACTTTCACAATGTCCACAATATATACATGCGTTTGGTTTTACTGACTGTCTTTTATATAAATTGATTATCCATTTTTGTGGACCAAATTTCTGAAAATATCCTTCTAAAGCAAGAAAATAGAATATGTTTATATTTCTCGGGCATCCACCACTCATTGTAACACAATATCCACATGCGTGACAATATTTTTCTTGTCTTATTTTATCATTTTCTAATTTTTCTTTGTCATCTTTTTTAAACTCTTTTGTTTTTAATACATTTATAACATCTTCTTCTAATTCTTTTTCTGTATGAATCCCAGGTATAACGGTAGAAATTCCATCAAAAGACAAACAAAATCTAATGGCAGATGTTGGATGTGCAATCAATCCACCAGCAAGTGGCTTCATAACAATCACACCTATATTTTTCTTTTTACATAATTTTATCAAATCTTCTGATTCTCTTTCATAATAATTAAAACTTGTCATAATTGTATCAAATAAATTTGTTTTTATTGCTTTTACAAGGACCGTTGGTTCATGAGATGAGATTCCAATAAATCTTATTTTTCCATCATTTTGAAATTCTTTCAATGCAGAAATTGCCCCATCTTTTTTCAAAGACTCTCTTAACATTTTTTTATCTTTGATATGATGAAGTTGGTACAAATCGATATAACTCATCTGAAGCTCACTAAGACTTGTTTTTATATCTTCTTTCATACGATCGTATGAAACAGCAGGACTTTTTGACGCAACAATCCATTTTTTTCTTTCATTTTTTATTGCTAGACCAATCTTTTTCTCTGAATCGGTGTATACACGGCCTGTGTCTATGAAATTTACTCCATACCTACCTGCTTTTTTGATTATAGAAACAGCATCATTTTCATTTATTTTTTGTATTGGAATTCCACCAAAACCTATCTCTGAAACAGAAAGATTAGTTCTACCCAATATTCGATAATTCATTTTCATTATTTTTCACTTTCTTTATTTTTTTGTGTTTTAATATTAATAAATTTATTTTTAATATCTAAGTTTCTAAAATTATCAAAAAATCTAAATTATTTTTCTAATTTTGGCTAACATCAATTTAAATTTATTATTTTATTAAGATTTCTTTCTTTTCTTTCCAATAAGTTATAGTTGATAAAAATTGATAAAGCCTTGTTCTTATGTTTTGAAATTTAATATTTAAAATTTTCAAATTTAATATAAAGTTGATATTTATGGAAATCTTATATATGGAAGATTGTTATATCAAAGAATTTGATGCAAGTGTTATAAATATTAATGGAAAATATGTCTTTTTAGACAAAACAGCATTCTATCCGAATTCCGGTGGACAACCACATGATACAGGCATACTTGTCCATAATGGAGAAGAATTTAAAGTTATATATACTGCAAAACTAAATGGAAATATTTCTCATGAGGTTGACAAAGTTGGCTTGAAAATTGGTGATAAAGTAATAGGTAAAATAGATTGGAATCGTAGATATTTATTTATGCGATACCATACTGCGTCACATGTGCTAAGTGGTTTAATTAATAGAGAAACAGGAGCAAAGATTACAGGAAATCAAATATCAGAGGATAAAACCCGCATAGATTTTGATCTCGAGAACTTTGATAGAGAAAAGATAAAAGAATGGGAAAATGAAGCAAATAAAATAATAGAACAAGGACGTAATGTAATACTCAAAATTCTTCCAAGAGAGGAGGCATTTAAAATACCAGCAATTGTAAAATTGCGTATGGCTTTTCCAGAAAATATAAAAAATATAAGGATTGTCGAGATAGAAGATTTTGATCAGCAAGCATGTGCAGGAACACATGTAAAAAATACAAAAGAAATAGGAAAGATAGAAATAATAAAAACTGAAAACAAAGGAAAGAACAACAGAAGAATTTATTTCGTTTTGAAATAGAATTAGGTGTTATTAAAATGAAAAGAAAGATGCATTATTTACTTATTAAAATTATCTTAATGATAATTGCTTTTATTGCTGGATTTATTGCTAGCACATATTTTTATAAACCAAATTTTCTTGAATATATTGTTGAGAAAGCCGAACCATATGAGATAGATACAACAAATCTTGTACCCGTTAATGTTACTATAAATTTTGTTACACTTAGTTTTATAAATGATTGTTATCAAATATCATTTGATGTTACAGAGGATCAGGCTTACTCCATAGCAAGAGGTATGGAAAAATCACTTAGTCCAAGACCACTAACTCATGATATAATAAAGGATATAATTGATAATTTTGGAATAGAAATATTATTCATAAGCATAGATAGATATGAAAATGAAATATATTATGCAAGAATGCTTATGAGACAAGGAAATAAAGTTCTCAATCTTGATTTGAGACCTAGTGATGCCACAGCATTGTCATTGAGACTTGGAATACCAATATATCTAAATAAAGATTTGCTAAAAAATGCTGAATATATTTGCTAGGTGAATATTTTATGAAAAAAAATATAGTCAAATTGAGAATATCAGATTTAATTTTTATAGTTATTATTGTATTCCTTATAGGTTTTTTATTTGGTTTAGGTTCTATCCCAAAAGAGATAAAAAAAACATCAGAATTCAAGCAACAAAATATAAATGAAACAATAATAGAGATTGGTATACCTGCTGTTGATAGCAAAGGTAATGGTGTTGTCGGAAAACTTGAAACAATTGTTAGACCAGGGACAGGTTTAGTTTTAGTAAATATAAACAATGTACTTGCACAATATGATACACAATACTCTGGACGTGTGGCAGCAAAGGTTGCCAGCGAATATACAAAAACAAATATGAGTAATCTTGATGTTATATATAACATAAAAGTTAATGCATCCATTGTTGAAGGTCCATCCGCTGGCGCAAGCATGGCACTATCAATAATTTTGGCGCTTGAAAATAAGAAATCAAATCCCAATGTTATGATTACAGGTACAATAAATGAGGATGGCACAATAGGACCTGTTGGCGCAATATACGAAAAGGCACTTGCTGCAAAAAATGCAAATGCAACAATTTTCCTTGTTCCTCAAGATCAATCAACTCAATATGGATATAAAAGAGAAAGAGAATGCAAAAAATTTGATTTTATAGAATATTGTAGTATAAAATATATAGCAGAAAAAATTAACATAGGCGAAAGCCTTAATATAACAGTCAAAGAAGTAAGAAACATAGACGATGCAGTTAAGTATTTTATTCAAAATTCGATATGATCTTTATATTGTTATCAAGTTTTCTAAAAATATTTTCAAGCATTTCTATGTTATGTTTTATATTATTTTTCATTCGTTCTTTCTCAGAATTTTTTCCTTGTAATATTTTTTTTATTTTTTCTATTTCCTTCTGTTTGTTTGTTATATCATTTTCTATTTTATTTCTTTTTTCAATATATGGTATAATTATGTTATTTAGGATATTTTCTTTTTCATTTATTTGGGATACCAAACTAGAATAATGTTCTTTTATTGATATAAAAAAATCTATACTTCTATATAACATAAGTATTTTATTTTTTTCCTTATCATCTACAGAAATCATGCCATTATTTACATAGTCCTTTATCCGTTCAAGTATCTTTTTTATTTCATTATTTTTATCAGACAAAAGAAATGTCTCAGTGGATATAATATATTCATTTAATACATCTTTTTCATTTTTTGAAAGATTTATCTCTTTTGTTTCTGCAAGATGCTGAAGTTTTTTCATTGGTCTAAGTATACTTCCAAATTCTGTATCTATTTGTTGTTTTATTGCATCTCTCTGTCTCTTCAAGTTTTCAATTTCTTTGTTTAATTCATCTATGTTCTTTTCTTCAATTTTTTTTCTGTTGTTTTCTAACTCTTTTCTTAAATCTATTATTTCTGAAAAAAGTTTTTTTTCGTTATTAATCAAATCATTTATTTCATTTTCGATATTATTTAATTTATTTTGTATCTCATTAATCCAATCTATGCATTTTTCTGCATGTTCCTTTCTTTCTAATATTGGAATACTAATAACTTTTCTAAAATCGTTTATTTTTCTTTTTAATATTTTTGATTGCGATGCTATTTTGCTCATTTCATTTTTAAAAATAGCAAGCTGTTTAAACTCTTTGATACTCGGGTTTTCTACAACTTTCAGAATATTGTCAACATTATCAGTAAACTTTATCAATTCTGAATATGAAAATGAAGGATTATTAAAATTAAAATACGTCAAACATCTTTCACAATATTTATTTTTAATGTTATTTGCAAAATTATCTTCAATATTTCTCTCCTTTAGTTGTGTTATTAGATTTTTTAGTATAGATAATTCCTTAAGCAAATCATCTAAGATTAACTTTATTTTTTTCTCAATTTCGCTTATTTTTCTCTTTGTTTTTTCTTCCAAAAATTTTTTTGCATTGTCAATTTTTAATTCTTTCTTTTTCTTATTTAATATTTTAAACATTTTTATCATATTTAATCCTCATAAGATATAATTATAAAAACATTTTTTATTATGCTATATAATGTGGTATAATGAAAATAAAAAATAAAATATTCCTGATAATTATACTCCTAATTTTATTAGGTATTTTTATTATCTTTAATACGTCAAATATACAAATATTGGAAACACAGAAACTTGTAACAAAGGTTATCGATGGCGACACTATAATTGTTGAGGGTGGACATATTGTTAGATTATTGGGTATAGATGCTGACGAGAAGGGATACCCCTGTTATGAGTCTGCAAAACAAAGGCTCGAAGAACTTGTATTGAACAAAAGAATTTTTTTGGAACAAGATAAAAAAGATAAAGATCAATATAAAAGATATCTTAGATATGTTTTTCTTGATGATGATAATATAAATCTAAAATTGGTTAAAGAAGGGTTTGTGGTTGCTCATTTTTCAGATGAAAACATAAAATATAAAGAAGAAATTATTAACGCTGAAAAATTTGCAATAGAAAACAAGATTGGTTGTAAATGGGGTAATATATCAAAAACTGAAAATATGACATTATCTAGTTTGAAAGAAGATGTTATTGACGCCTGTGATGCAATAAAGTATGTTAATGAAGAAAAAACTGTCAAAGGTAAAATAGTTGATGGCTATAAAAGTGTAACAAATACTGTTTTTCTTAATTTTGAAAAGCCATATCCAAATCAGTGTTTTACAGCGGTTATATTTTCTTATGATTTAAAAAAGTTTCCTGAAAATCCACAAAATTATTATGAAGGGAAAATTGTAAAAATAAGTGGAAAAATAAAAGAATATAAAGGGAAACCTGAAATTATTTTAAGCAATATGTCTCAAATAGAAATTTTATAAGACTTATCTCATATACTTTTCTTCCCATTCATCAAGATCTTTTTCATTTAATGGTTTTTCTTTTTTTGTATTTGTTTCTTCTTTATATTTATTTCTTAATACAAATCCAAAAATCATACCTATTAATAATCCACTAATATGTGATATATTTGCTATGTTACTTGGGTAAAAAACTCCTACTAGATCTATCAAGAACCATATAGCAGCTGCAACAATCATTGGCATTGGCACGCTGTAAACCCAAACAATCATTTTTGGTCTTAGAAAAGTTAAGCAACCCAAAATTCCAAATATAGCACCAGATGCTCCTAATGTTGCTTCGTAAAAGAATATAGAGGTTATATTTGCTAAAATTCCGGAAACAAGAAACACTAATATAAAATTTTTGCTTCCTATAATTTTTTCAAGTATTGTTCCAAACAATACAAGCGCTAGCATATTATACATTAAATGTTCTAAGCTACCATGCAAAAATATTGATGTTATCAAAATCCATGGCCTTGATATAACATCTATTGAAATCAAAATAAAATTTTCAGTAATGAAAGAGAATATTACTTGGATTATAAAAATAATTATGCAAAATATAGTGATTATTATTGCGCAATATCTGAATTCATTTTTTGACATAAACTAAATATTACAATAATGTTTTAGTTCTTTTATTTACAATATTTATTACATCACATTTGTTTTAGTCCTAAAGATAATTTATTTATCTAAATTTCTATACAAATCTTTATTTATTATAAATTAAATATCCTTTTAGTGAATTTTATGGATGTAAATGTATTATTGACACTTGGTATTTTATTATTATTTGCTAAAGTATTTGGTGAAATAGCAGAACGTCTCAGTGTCGCATCTCTCGTAGGTGAGGTAATAGCAGGTATAGTACTTGGACCTATTCTTGGTTGGGTTGTTCTTAACGAATTCCTATCTGAATTTATGATACTTGGGATAATTTTTCTGCTTTTGATGGCTGGACTTGAGGTAAAGGCAGATGATATAAAGAAGAATACATATGTTGCTAGTATACTTGCTATTAGTGGTGGATTATTATCATTTTTTTTGGGCTTTTTTGTAGGCATGATATTTTTCAATGATATATTAACTTCTATTGCTATAGGTATTGTATTGATATCTACAAATAATGGAACACTATTTATGATACTTATGAAGATTGGTGAGTTTAATTCAAAAATAGGTAGAACAATAGTTTCTATAACAATTGCAGATGACGTAGTAGGTATTCTTATATTATCATTTTTTACAATGTATGTAACACAAAACAAATTTTCATTTAATGATGCATGGTATTTATTTCTTTTGAGTATTGGTTTTTATTTGATAATGCTCACAGCAGGATCAAAAATAGCAAATAAACTGCTTGATATATTTGGATTTTTTAGAAATGAATATATACTTTTTTCAATTCCAATAGTTATAACATTTATACTTGCATATGTTACTGAAAATCTTGGAATTAGTCTTGCAGTTGGTGCGTTCCTTGCAGGCGTAGCAATGGCAAACAGCAAGTTTACAGAATCTATAATAAGACCCAAAATTGAAATAATTTCATATGGTTTTCTTATACCATTATTTTTTGCATCGATAGGAACTATGCTTGTATTTAAAGATTTAAATATAATTCTTATTATTGCGATAGTTTTAGCTGCGATATTAGGAAAATTCATCGGATGTGGTATGTTAAGCAGATTCTTTGGCTACACATGGGATGAAATAAAGCTTATTGGATTGTCGATGATGCCTCGTGGGAATGAAAATATAGTTTTTGTACAAATTATTTTAATGCTTGGTGTTATAACAATGCAGGTTTATACATCCATAGTATTTTCAATGGTACTTACAGTAATACTTGCACCAATTCTATTGAAAATATTTTACAAATCTTAGATGAAAAAAAATTGATATGAATAGATTAACAATGGGTATTAAAATAAACCCAAAAAAAACAAGAAATTTATAACAGAGTAATATTTTAATATTTTTATTATTTATTTATAATCATATATTGTTGAATGATTACTTTTTTATTTTAATGACAATTTAGTTAGGGTGATGTGGAATGAGATGGAATCCTGGTAATGAGATAAAAATTGATGGGATATCGTACAAAATAAAAAAGACTAATTTAGGATGTGAACTAGAGGGCGACCTTTCAAAATACACAAATTTGTGGAGTAAAATAAAAATATTGTTGAATGATGATGGTAGAATAACAAAAATTGTGCTATATAATCATGAGGAAAAAAATGTAACACAATTTGGTTTATTTTTCCGTGATTCTAAGTTGCCAGACTATTTAAAAGAAAAATTATAACAAGATGATATTATCAAACTAAAGACTTATTATGAAGCATTTGATAATATTTAAATTTCTTTCTATATATATATATCGATATGTCGGTTAATAAACATAATAGAAATAGACAAAATGACATAGAAATTGGAATTCTTCAAATGCAAATTCTTTGGTTATTGAATAAAAAACCAATACATGGTTATGAACTGATGAAAAGACTTAATGAAATAAAAACCACAAAAATAACACAAGGGACACTCTATCCTACATTGCAAAAATTGGAAAAATTAAAACTTATAAAATCAAGAAAAAATGAACGGGTGATAATTTACTATGTTACAAGTAAAGGTAAAAAAATTATGAAAGAAACTTGTGATGATTTCTGTCGAACGTTCTTGGGAATAATTAAGGATTTCGTATGTCTAAAATGTGGTGCAAAAATTGGGTGATGTCATGAAAAAAATAAAAAACAAAATTTATCTAGATAATGCAGCAACAACACCTGTTGATCCTAATGTTTTAAAGGCGATGAAGCCTTATTTTAATAAAAAATATGGAAATGCATCATCGCTTCATTCTTTTGGTAGAGAGGCACATGAAGCATTAACAAAATCAAGAGAGACGATTGCAAATTTTCTAAATGTACAAATAAATGAAATAAAATTTACATCATGTGGTACAGAATCAAATAATCTTGCATTAAAAGGTATTGCATTTGCGAATAAAGATAAAGGAAAACATATAATTACAAGCAAGATAGAACATCATTGTATACTTGAAGTTTGTGAGTGGCTTAAAAAACATGGTTTTGATGTAACATATCTTCCTGTTGATAAATATGGGTTTGTAAACCCTAATGATGTTGAGAATGCCATAAGAAAAGACACAATACTTGTTTCTATAATGCATGCAAACAATGAAATAGGTACAATAGAGCCAATTGACGAAATTGGAAAAATATGTAAAGATCATGACGTCTATTTTCACACAGATGCTGTACAAAGCTTTGGGAAAATTCCTATAAATACAAAAAATATAGACCTGGTGTCGATTTCTTCGCATAAGATTTATGGTCCAAAAGGTGTTGGTGCATTGATGATAAAAAATGATGTAAAAATAGAACCATTGCTCCATGGTGGTGGGCACGAATTTGGATTAAGGTCTGGAACAGAAAACGTTGCTGGGATTGTAGGATTTGCAAAAGCAGTAGAGATTTGTAAAAAAACAATGAAAAATGAAGAAAAAAGACAAATAAGAATGCGTGATACGTTAATAAAAAATATCTTAAAAATAGAAAATTCATTTCTTAACGGTCATCCAACAAAAAGATTACCAAATAATGTTAATGTATGCTTTAAATTCATAGAAGGTGAATCCTTAGTTTTAAGATTAGACGATTATGGAATAGCAGCGTCCACTGGTTCTGCCTGCTCATCAAAATCACTTGAACCTAGTCATGTTTTGCTTGCAATAGGTTTGAAACATGAAGAGGCACACGGTTCTCTTAGGCTTACATTAGGTAGACAAAATACAAATAATGAAATAAAATATGTTTTGGAAGTTATTCCAAAGATTGTTGAAGAATTAAGAAAGATATCACCATTCAAAAAAAGTTTTGCATTTAAAGCAACAAAAGGGTTTGAAAATAAATAATGCAGTTGATTTAATATGTCACCAATGTCATTATATTCTGAAAAAATGCTTAAATTATTCAGGAATCCACATAACATGGGTAAAATAAAAAATGCTGACGGTATTGGTAGAGTTGGAAATCCTGTTTGCGGAGATGTTATGTACTTGTATATAAAAGTCAAAAAAAACAAAATCACAGATATAAAATTTGAAACATTTGGATGTGCTGCTGCAATAGCAACAAGCAGTGTTATAACAGATTTAGCAAAAAATAAAAAAATAGAAGATGCATTAAAAATTACAAAGGATGATGTTGCAAAAGAGGTTGGTGGATTACCACCAATAAAGATGCACTGTTCTCTTCTTGCAATAGATGCATTAAGGGCTGCAATAAAAGATTACAAAGAAAAACAAAAAAAATCTAAAATCTTATAGAATTTTTCATTGTAAATTTTTAATTATAATTTCTTTATCCTTCCTGGTCTTGGTTCAAAACATATACCATCAGATAATAATTCATTTATCACAGCATCGAGAACATCCTCTGCAAGTCCAGATGCCTCTATCAATTCAGAATAATCACAGCCAGATCCTTGATCAAGACTTTCTATTAATTCTAGAACTTTATTTTTTGCATCGCTTGTTTGTTCCTCTTTTTTCTCAAGAAATTCTTGAAGTTGTAAAATTGATTCTACATATTCTTTATCAATACCAAAACGCTCCTTCATTATTCTTATCAATTCTTCTAAATCGCTTACTTGTTTTTGATATTCAAGTACTATTTCTTTTCTTTTCTCTAATTTTTTTTGTTGTTCTCTAATTTCTAATTCTCGCAAAATCTCAAAATTAGGGTTTTCATTCTTTTGTATAATTTCTGGTATAAGATATATCTCACCTTGAAATTCTTTTATACGTGCTATAATATCTATCACATCACCAATATTTATATTATCAAACATGGAGACTGCATTGAAAACTTTTACGCGTATTGTGTCTGTACCATCGTCAATAGTAAGACTCGCAAATTTTCCTGTTTCTGACAAAAATTTATCAACAACAGTAGCTAGAACACGCACACGAGACAAACGCAAACCTAAATCTGTAATTACATAACTTGGATTAAATCCTTCACCTGGAATAAATTTTCCATTGGTTATAGACTTTATCTTAGTTTTTACAGATGTTATGCGTCTATTTTCGATACGAATCACCCCACTATTGTTATTAGATGCATACAATTATCATACCTTTCTTAAATATCCTGGCCTTGGTTCAAAAATCACACCATCTTTTTTTAGTATATCTATAATCTCATCTATATCCTTTATCCCTTGGTTTTCTGCTTCTGCTTTAAGATCTTCAACTGCAACTTCATGTGCTTCTTTCTGTAATGATTCAAGTATATCTAGTATCAATGGAACTTTCCTACGTCTGCTTGATGGAACACCACCATCCATACGATCTACATCAAAGCGTTTTGTTTCAAAATCGTAACCTAGTTGCATCATAGAATATCTCATTAACCTTATTGCTCTTTCTGCATCCTCGACACGAACTTTTGTGTCTAATCTTACTTTTGCTGATGCTTCTGCAAGTCGTATTAATGCCTCATATTGTCTTAATGTTATGCTTATTGTAGGTGTTTCCTCACCACCATAAATATTTCTCATTTCAACATAGAATTTTTTTAATATATCAGCAGCCTCTTGTGTTAGTTCGATATCTTGTATCTGTTTTGCATATGCTATATATTTTCTTAAAAGATTTATGTTTATCACAGGTTCGATACGCTCTGGACTCGTCCTTGACGTGATTATGTGATCTGCCATTTTTTCGTCAGTTGTGATATCTGGCTTATCCCTTATTGCAAATTTGAGATCAAACCTCGAAAGTAATGTTTCTGGTATTAAAATTTGATCACCTATTGGTTTATATGGGTCAAACCTACCAAGTTTTGGATTTGCACCAGCAAGTATAGATGTTTGTGCCGGTAATGTTGCCACAATACTTGCTTTGGCGATGCTTACGGTTTCGACTGAAGTAGCCTCATGCATTGCTATTTGATCATCCTTACTCATTTTGTCAAACTCATCAATAGCAATCAAACCTTTGTTGCATAAAATTAATGCACCTGCTTCAAGCACCCAACCACCTATTGCCTCGTTCTTCACAACAGTAGCAGTTAACCCAGCACCAGAAACACCCGAACCAGAAACATATTTCCCACGTGGTACAATAGAAGATATAAGTTTCAGGATTTGTGTTTTACCAACACCTGGATCACCTGTAAGCAAAATATGGATATTGCCTCTTATTCTTGTACCATCTGGCATTTTATGTGGTATGCCGCCAAACAATTGCAAAACAAGAGCCTCTTTTATTTCATCATAACCATATATGGTTGGTGCAATTGATGCCTTCAATTTTTCATATATATCAGGGCTACTTGCAAGTTCTTTTATCATTCTTTCTTCTTCTGATGTTATTTCTAATTCCTCAAATTCTATGTCGCTTGGTTCAAAATAAATTGCATCCATATAAATATCCATTCTTGTACTTAGTTTTCCTTTTATACGTTTTGGTAATTCTTTTACTATGCCATATAATTTTATTCTATTCCCTGGATCAGATTTTCTTTGCATGCGTGGGGTTGTTAATCCTTCTTTTAAAAAAATACTTATCTCACCAGGTCTTTCACCTGTTGTTAATTCAAAAGGCTCAACCCCGACAAGCCATCGTATATCGTACATTTTCTTATCAATAAGAGGAAAATCACCACGCCTTCCACATTCGCATAAACCAGGTTTTTGTATTATATTTGTAGTCTGTGGAACTGTTATCTTTGCACTACACTCTGGACATTCAAATATTGCTTCGTAAATTTGTGGTTTCACTTCTGATGCTGATTTAATAATAGTATCTATACAAAAAAGCTTTCCAATGTGTTTTGCACGGAGATTTCTTATTCTTATCTGCCTGCTTGGTGGGAGATTCTTTATCCCGATTTCCATTTTTTCACCAGCGATGTTGCTAGCTGCTTTTTTAAGTGCGTCTATAACATTGTTCGGGTCCTCTAATAATTGGTCTGCAATTAGTGGATCAAACCTATCGAGTAAACTAAAATCGATAACAATCAACCTTTCCTCTTTTGCTGCTTTGAGTATCTCTGTATGATATTTTTCACGCAAGAATTCGTCCAACCTATCAATTAATTCCATAAATAATCTTAAAACAAAAAAGTATTTGAGTATATTGGGGTGCGTTTCTTTTATTTCATATGGAAAATATATTATTTGTTTTTAAGAGATCTTAGTGTAGCCTCTAATTTTCTTACAGCTGCTTTCACAGCATCCATACTTTTTGCGCCTGCACAAACAACACGACCTGATGAGAATAATAGGAAGGCAACCTTTGGCTCATAAATTCTATAAACTAATCCTGGAAATTGTTCTGGTTCATATTCACTATCCTCTAATTGGAATGCTAATTGATCAAGATTAAGTTCTTTACCAAGATTAACGGCAACAACTATATTCTCTATTTTTACTTTTAGAGTATCTTCGTTGAATCTTATGCCAATCTTTTTTATGTTTTTTACAGTTTTTTTTAACGCCTCTTTTGCAGCTGCTGTGCTACGCGCACCAACACATATTATTTTTCCAGAACGAAATATTAATGTGGCAACCTTTGGCTCATCTAGACGATAAACAAGACCTGGAAACTGCTCTGGCTCATATTCACTTGCTTCCAAAACATTTAGAAGTTTGTCAAGCGATATTATTTTTTTTATGTCAGTAGAAGCAACAACATTTTCTATCTTTATTTTTTCTACCATTGAAACACCTCTCCATAGAAAATAATAGATTAGTATTTAAATATAGCGAAAAATATTTAAATAATATTTAAAAAGGTGTTTTCTTGTGATATACAGAGAAATTATTGAAATAGAAACAAAAAGTAATAAATATATTGATATAACAAATAAAATTTCAGATATAGTTGAAAATTGCCATATAAAATATGGTTTATGTCATATATTTCTAGAAGGTACGACTGCTGGATTTTTACTTAATGAAAACGATCCAATGCTATTAGCGGATTTTAAAAACGTTTTCAAAAAAATTGCACCAAAAAAGAAATTATATCAACATCCATCAAATGCATTTTCACATATTAGGGCATCTATGTTGAGACAGGATTTAACATTTCCTATTAATGATGGTAAGCTTATTCTTGGTACATGGCAAAACATTTTACTTTGGGAGTTTGACATTAAAAAAAGAAAAAGAAAGATAGTAATAACAATCTCTGATTAATTTTTTAATTCGTCTTGTAATTAAATATGGATAAATATCTAATTTCATAACTAATTTGTTTGAGAAGATATTTTAGTACGCAGTATTACCTGACTTATGTTCAATCTAAGAATTTTATATATAAGAAGAACATTGAATCTTAATAATAAGTAATCTAATATTTACTTATTTAAAAATTTATAAAAAATGTGAAAAATATGAAAGAAATTAATGTTATATTCAAAAACAAGGGCCAAAAAATTATTGGCGTTTTACATATACCTAAAAAACAAAACCCACCAGCCATAGTAATGTGCCATGGTTTTACTGGAAATAAAGGAGATATTCACAATAAACTTTATAAAGCTGCAAAAAAGTTCTGCGAAAATGGTTTCGTTGTTTTAAGGTTTGATTTTCGAGGTTCTGGAGAAAGTGAAGGAGAATTTGTGAATGTTACTATTAGTAGTGAAGTAAGTGATTTAAAAATTGCTATTGGTTTTATGCAAAAACAAGGTTATAAAAGAATTGGTGTAGTTGGTTCTAGCTTAGGTGGTACTATTTCTCTCATTGGTTTTAATGAAAGAATTAAAGCAATGGTTTTATGGAATCCTGTCACAAATTTAAGACAAACATTTATAGATTCAGATCTTATACCAAAAGAAAATGCACAAAGATTAGAAAAAAATGGGTTCATAATATTTAAAGATAATCGTACAGGAAAGGAATTTAAAATTGGTAAGAAGTTCTGGAAAGAAATTGAAACTTTAGATGTAGTTAAATATTTAAAAAGATTAAAATGTCCTGTATTAATTTTGCATGGTAATAAAGATACGGTCGTACCATTAAAACAATCAGAAAATGCCATGAAAATTATTGGGAGTGAGATTAAAGAACTCAGAATAATAAATGGAGCAGAACACGGATTTCATAAAGCATCACACGAAAAACAAGTTATTGATTTGACTTTAAATTGGTTCAACAAATGGTTAAAATAAAAGTAACTGAGGCGGTGATAATTATGCAAAAAAGATCCAAATTCCAGAGTGTTTATCACAACTTCGGAAAAGGCATTTTGAGAATTGTATCATTTCCAAATCCAACTGCAAAAAGAATTATGCAAAAGATACAAGGGCTTGTTGAAACAAATTTTGACGGTTATGAAACATGAAGAGGCAACAAAACAAGAATAAGGCTTGCAGAAATTCAAGCGATTACTTATGTCAGTATACAGACCATAGGTGCAGAATAACATAAAAAGACGGTAATAAAAATGATGTCTTTTAAACCAAAATTATTTGTTAGATTTAGTTTTCCTTTATAGAATTTTTTCTAACAATTTCTCTTTTAAGAAATTAAATGAATATCTTTTAATTTTAAATTCTAATATATTTAAGTTTGAGTTTAATCTTCAAAAAGCAATTTTAAACTAAGTTTAAAAGTTCCTCTAGATTTTTATATCCTATCTTTTCTAAAGTTGATGCATCGAAATTCAGTCTTCTGAAAGTTTCTATTTGTTCGCTATAATCTGCTACTGGAAAATCAGTCCCAAAAATTAATTTGTCTGCACCGATATAATCTATAAGCAACTCGTAGACAGTTTGCGCAGAATCAACTAACCTAAAATTCCCTCTAGATTTTGTTTTGTCATAAAATTGACTAGCTGCACTTGTATCCACATATACATTTTCTATTTGTCTAATTTTTTTAAGTACCTCTTCATCAAGACCAGCGCAATGTGCAATAATAAATTTTGCTTTTGGATGAGAAGTTGCTACTTTCAATATATCATGTGAGAATCTGAATTGAAATGGGTCAAACAAAACACATAGGTCATAATCTTCAATTACGTTTATAAGTTCACTATCTATCAATTCTTTAGGGTCATAAAAAGTTGCAACAAGATGGATTTTGATTCCTCGTATATCTTTTGAAGTTTTGACAAGTTTTTCTAAATACCTACTACTTTTTGGATATCTTGGATCGATTATTGGAAATGGGAATAGTCTGTTTGGGTATTTTGTTGCAGCCTTAATTAATAAATCATTTTTTCTGATATAGGGATTTCTTTTTACTTTCCATATTGTTTCACAGACTGGACATTGTAACGTATAAGAAGTTTTTTCTTTTTTGAGAAGGATTGGTGGCTTATTGAGATTGTCACATATTTTGTATTCAGGACAAACAATAGAACGTGTCGTTACGCCCGGTATGATTATTGCTTTTTTCACATTATTTTTTTCCATCGCCTGAATTAGATCTTCAGCATAAAAAGTTCGATATAAATTTCCTTTAACTCTTGAATAAAAATCTGGTCCAATATGTGTATGGCTGTCAAATAATTCAATTTCATTCAGCATTTGAATTACCTTGAGAGACTCTCCAAATCCTAATTATTGCATCCCTTATTATACCTTTTCTGATATTACAAAGATACTTATCTACTTTATATGGGTCTCCAGTTGTTAGGGAATTATGAACAGGGCAACCACCACAACATATATATTTTGCAAAACAATCATTGCATTCCTTCATATAATCCACAGAATGTTTGATTAATTTATATATTTTGAGTGGTTGATATTCAAATTTATCTTCATCCTCATTATATTTACCCACTAAAAATAGGTCAGAAAGTGGTGTATTTTCATTTTGTATTTCTAAACAAAAAGTTATTTTACCTTCAGGTGTAACCATAAGTCTTCCTCCATGTGATGAGAAACAAAACTGTTTAGAGGGATTTAGCAAAAAAAATAAACTAGATTCAGTCACTTTCATGCTATATTTTTTGGCCATGTCTAGTGCCTTCTTAAAGTTTGTCACATAATCTTTTGTTTTTGGTCTTAAATATTCTTTTCCTGTACCCCGTCCAGAAGGTGTAAAAGATTCAAAATGAACACATTCTATACCTAATTGATTAAAATACTCTATTATTTCACTCATTCTATTTACAGAATAACTAGTAATTGTTGTTCGAGCTTTGAGATCGCATCCAGCATCAATTATTTTTTTTATAGTTTTTTCCACAATAGGATAAGAAGGTTTATTATTAGGTGCTGGTCTTTGATAGTTCTGAATATCTGGTGGCCCATCAATTGAAACAAAAAATAAAAAATTATTTTTTATTAAGAAATTTAACTTTTTGTTATTCATCACACAATTTGTCGTTACTTCAAATATGGGTTCTACACTTGTATTATTTAAAACATAGTTAATTGTCGATTCTATACATCTGAAATTCATGGTAGGTTCTCCACCAAAAAAATACAAATGAAGTTTTTTTGAATTAGGTTTTAAAACCTCTTTAACAGAACGTATAGCTAACTTTTCACTCATATATAATGCACTTTCGCCACCTCTTGCAAAACAGTATATACAACGCAAATTACAATCTGAGGTGGTTAAAAGGGTAAGTCTTTCTTCTCCTTTTTTATATCTCGTTAATATCTTTGGAGTACCAAAAAATCCTTCCCTTTCTAATTGTTTTTTAACATTTTCGTTATTAATCTGTTGTTTAGTAAGAGATGCTATTTTGCCAACATACGGTGAGAAAACGATAAAATTTTTACCTTCTACAACACAAGGCAATCCATTATATAGCAATTCTTTTAATTTCTTAGATTGATTTTTCATTGTTCCTCATAGAATTATAAAAAGATAAAAAATAAAAAGTTTAATCCTGAGCACATTCAAGACCATTGAGTACTCTTTTATATTTTTCAAACTTTTCATACTTAGAAGGTCTTGTACCTATTTCTTCTGGCAATACTATTTTATATATTTTAATACTTTTTAATATTTCATTCATAACTTAATAATAAATACTAAAAATATTTAAATTTATCACTTGGTTTATGAATATTTTTTAATTATAATTTTTATAGATTCAAAACTAATTTCAATGGTCTTATATATAACCTGCTCTACAAAATAAAGTCAAAAATAAAAACTAATTTTTCAAATTACTACATAAATTATTTATTTTACCATTGGTCCACACAAAATAACAAAAAGTATAACAAATAATTAAATTAATGCATCGTTAAGATGATATAATTGATAATAATGAAGTTAGATGTGGATTAAACTTAAATTTTTAATACTTAATTTTTATTAATGATGAAAATAGAAAAGTTAGACAAAAAATTAAAAGAAAGATTACGAGAATATTTGATGCAGGACTTTAGTAAAAATGCGATTTATCTTTATGATTTAGATAAAGAATATCCAAAGAGAGCTGATTTTTCTGTTTTGTTACAAAATGAAAAAATAAAAGGATTTAATGTTATTTGGATGGATAATCCTAATTTTTGTTATTTACATATCATAGCAGAAGACGAAGAATCTTTCTTAGAGTTACTTAAAAATTCCAAAAGTCATCTTGAGAAGGCAAAACGTCTTATTATATCATCAGAATTTTCATCGATATTGGAAAATGAATTCAGTCTTGTTGGTGATCATATGAATTTAATGTCTCTTACTAAAGGTAATGAAAAATTAGAAATAAAACATCCTGTTAGAAGATTGCAACATGAAGATTTACCATATATTATAGAACTCTTAAAAGAAGGCACAAATTTGTATGTTAAAGATAATGATGTGAGAAATGGTATTCTTAAATCAGTTGAAAACTCAATTGATAAAGGGTTATTTTTTGGTTGTTTTATTAACAATGAATTAGTATCTTTTATTCGTACTACAATATCATATCCACCGATAACTATGATAGATACACTATATACGAAAAAAGTTTTGCAAAGAAGTGGGGCTGGTCAATCTGTTACATCTGGTTTAATTAAAGAATTGTTTTATAATAGAAGCGAGTTTAATGAAATACAATTATATGAAGAAAAGAAAAATTTACCAGCCTTCAATCTTTATACTAAACTTGGATTTAAGGTACTAAAAGAATATATAAGATACAATATAACAGGCATTAGTTTCAATTGTCGGTATTATTTATTATTAGGGGGTCTGTGAGGGCGTGGAAATTATATAATTAATTACTATTAAGTTACAGTATATAGAAAGGTTTATAAAGTTTTGAAGAATACTTATTTAAAGTATGATAGATAGGAGCAGATTAGAAGAATTGTTAAGCGAATTGTTAGATGGACATGAAATAAATCCATTTTCATTAGATTTTTATTCTAAATAGCCCAAGAGCCACTGCGGATTCTATTAGGCAAGTTCACACTATTCTTAGAAGATATGGGTTAACTAATGAGAAGATAGCGTCACAAGCTCAACTGCTTGGAAGAGATCCGGAAACTATTGAAAGAAATTATCAGAGTTATGTTGGACTATTAAGACAAGATATTCGTCTGATATACCCTGATGTCATCAGCCGTTCCAAAGAAGAAATCAAACAAATGTTAAGAAGTCGTGAATACAGAAGTTCTGGAAAAGATTTACTAACTAACCAAGCACAACTACTAGGAATACCGCCTGAAACGATAGAAGCAAACGTTCAATATCTCAATTCAATTGGGATAGATTATAAGAATGTTTTCTTGTTGGGAACAAAACCACAAACAAAAAGACAAAAAATGGCTTGGATGTTAAGAGAATTATTTGATTACAGAACTCTCCCATATGAAGAAAGAAAAGACGCAATTGATGGTTTATACGATTTCGTAAGAAACGATTCTACAATTTTAACCAGATCCATTAAGTATCTGGAAAGAAATAGAGATAAATTAAGAGAAAGAGTTACGCAATATAGAAGATAATTTCCGATCCGACCCCCATTTTTCTATATAGTGCCGAGAACTCAAAAATTTTCCTGCGGAACGTTGCACTAAATTTTTGCCGTTCGGGACACTTTGTAGAATTTTTTTCTTTAACGAAGATACTGTATAATTTACTAATATTTTTTTATATTATACCTCGCTTTCTTTTAAAGGATATAATTCAAATTTTTAATTAATTTTTAATCCTATAGATTTGTTCATTATAGAAAAATCTGTTAAAATTAGCTTTGAATTGGCTCTTAGATTTAAATATTTAATCTTAAAAATAAATTATGAAACTAAAAGGTGTATATATTTTATTAATTAGTATTGCTAAAGATATACGAATAAATATAGGCTCATTAGGAAAAATAAAATTTTCTGCAGGTAATTATGTATATGTTGGTTCCGCACAAAATAATATTATGAAAAGAATTGAAAGACATAAATCAAAAACAAAAAATAAATTTTGGCATATTGATTATTTGCTTGATAGTAAATATGCAAAAATTTTAAAGATATTTTACAAGGAATCAAAAAAATCTGAAGAATGTAGAATTGCAAATAGATTATTAAAAAATGAAATTTTAATTAAAAATTTTGGTTGTTCTGATTGCAATTGTAAATCGCATTTATTCAAAATCAAAAACATAAAAAATATTTTGAAATTAGGTATGAAAATTTATAAATGGTGAATAAAATGAGACTTGCAGCATTATTGAGCGGTGGAAAAGATTCATTATATTCGATGTACCTTGCAAAAAAACATGGTCATAAGATAAAATATATAATCTCAATTATTTCTGAAAATCCTGAAAGCTATATGTTTCATGTTCCTAATATAGAATTTGTAAAGCAGCAGGCAAAAGCGATGCAAATACCTATAATACAAAAGATGACAAAAGGTATCAAGGAAGAAGAATTATTAGATTTGGAAAAAGTTTTGAAAAAAATAAGAAAAAATATTGATGGTGTTGTAACTGGTGCTGTTGCAAGTGTTTATCAAAAAACAAGGATAGATAAAATTTGCGAGGTGCTGGAATTAAAATCCATAGCACCATTGTGGAACACTAATCCTGAAAAAATTTTGAACAATATGTTAAATGAAAATTTTGATATTTTAATAACAGCAGTTGCAGCACCTCCAATGGATGAAAATTGGCTTGGACGTAAACTTGATAAAAGATGTTTGAATGAGTTAATAAATTTAAATAAACTTTATAGAATAAGCATAAATGGCGAAGGTGGTGAATATGAAACATTTGTTCTGGATTGTCCATTATTCAAAAGTAAAATAGAAATTCTTGATTATGAAAATTTCTGGGATAAAAAAACAAATTCAGGGTTTATGCAATTCAAGAAAATAAAACTAGTAAAAAAAAATTCAAAATCTAGCTTCCTCTAATGCTTTTGAACATATACAACTTCTTTTTTCTAGTATTTTTGGTATAAGTTCAAAAATCAGTTTCTTTAATTTTTCATTATTTTCATTAAAGACCCTTACGACTTCATTAAATGTTACTGGCTTTATTGTTGGATCATCTTTCAGACCAGCATCGTAATCTGTGACAATAGAAATATTAGCATAACAAATCTCCATTTCCCTGGCAAGTATCAATTCTGGGTATATAGTCATATTTATGATATCCCAATTATTTTTTCTGTAAAATTCACTCTCTGCCTTTGTCGAAAATCTTGGACCTTGAATTACAACAACAGTTCCTTTATTATGAACAGTGAGATTCAAATCTTTTGCTGTTTTTATTAATAATTCTCTTAATTCAGGACAAAATGGTTCTGCTGATGAAATATGTGTTGTTTCATTTTCATTATAAAATGTATCATCTCTATGTGTAAAATTCACAAATTGATCTGGAACAAGAAATTCTCCAGGTCTTATCTCTTTTTTTAGCGAACCAACAGATGCAGGAGCAATTATTCTCGTAACACCTAATTTTTTTAATGCATAGATATTTGCTTTATATGGAATTTTATGTGGCGGATATTCATGTTTTTTTCCATGCCTTGGTAAGAATGCAACATCCTTACCAGAAATCTTACCAATCGATATCAAAGAGTTTGGTCTACCATAAGGTGTTTCTATATCTTTTTCTTCTACATTCTCAAGCAATGAATAAAATCCAGAACCACCTATTATACCTATCATATGTATTGTATAAAAATAAAAGGTTAAAAATTTATATAAAGTTGATAACTATGTCATTATTAGATATGCTAATAAAAGGTTACAAAATATATCCGATCAAATTAGATGATAAAGTGTATTTCCCAAAATACAATCCAATTTCTTATAATTATCCTTCTTATATTCCTAATATTGAAATATTTGAAATAGATGAGCATTATTTACCAAGATTTGTTCTGGGGATGACAGATGGGAAAAAAATACAGCTCAAAAATAACTTAGGATATTTTAGAAAATTTGTTCTTGCGCATGAGGAAGAGCATATAAAGGATATGGAAGCAAGTGAGGATGTTATTGATAAAAGGGTATGTGCAAGACTTGGTTTATCTTATCCACCAATTTAAAAATTTTATTTCTAATTTATTTCTATGAACATTTATATAGAAACATATGGGTGCTCAAATAATATTGCTGAAAGTCAGATAATGGCTGGATTATTAACAAGAAGTGGATTTAGTGTAATAAATGACATAGAGAACGCAGATATAATAATTGTGAACACATGCAGTGTAAAATCAACAACAGAACAGAAAATTTTATATAGAATAAAGCACTTACGTGAAAAATATCCAAAAAAGAAAATGATAATTACAGGATGCATGCCTGAATCAGAATACGATATAGTAAAGTCTTTTGTACCAAATGCATCCTTTGTAGGAACACATCACATAACATATATAGCAAAAGCTGTAAAATCAGAGATGGAAAATAAACATATAGAATTACTGGGAAAAATAAAAAAAGAGAAGTTGTGTCTTCCAAAAATTAGAGAAAATAATGCTATCGATATAGTTCCTATTTCAAGTGGGTGCTCATCATATTGCAGTTATTGTTCAACAAAACTTGCAAAAGGTGATTTATTTTCTTATTCAGGAGAAAAAATAATTGAAGAAATCAAAATAGCAAAATCAGATGGATGCAAAGAATTCTGGCTCACAAGCCAGGATTGTGGTTGTTATGGTCTTGATAAAAATACAAATATTACAGAATTATTGAAAAATATAATAAAAAATGTTTCTGGAAAATATTTTTTGCGCATAGGTATGATGAATCCACAAAATATTATGAAATTTATACCAGAATTAATAGATGTATTTAAAGATGAACATGTATTCAAATTTATTCATTTACCTGTACAATCTGGAAGCGATAAAATTCTTAAATTGATGAATCGTGGATATACGATAAATGATTTTAAACATATTATAAATGAATTTAGAAAAGAAATTCCTGAAATAACGTTATGGACAGATATCATTGTTGGATTTCCAAGTGAGGATGAAGAAGATTTTAATAAAAGTGTTGAGCTTATCAAAGAAATAAAACCAGATTTTGTGAATATATCCACCTTTGGACCAAGACCAGGAACAAAAGCAGCAAAAATGAAACAAATATTAACAAATATAAAAAAGGAAAGGACAAGGATATTAACAAAAATTGTTGATAAAATATCTTTAGAAAAAAACAAAAAATGGGTTGGATGGAAGGGTGAAGTTATTATAGATGAATATAAAAAAGAGAGAAAAAATTTTATAGCAAGGAATTTTGCATACAAGCCAATAGTACTACATGGGAACTTCAAGATTGGTGATTTTGTAAATGCCAAAATAATATCAGCCTCTAAAACATATCTTGTTGGTGAAGTTTATTGATTTTTAATTAAATTTGGTCAACCGAAAGCTTTATATATTAAATAATCACTATATAGTAGTATTAATGGTGATTAATTATGAATAATTTTATATATAAAATAAAAGGAAATGAATTTAGTATTTATATCACACAAATAAAAAATGGTATCTTTTTTAATTTAAATAAAGCTATTGAATTGGCTAATACAAATTGGAAGCGATATCTCTTGAAAAAAGCATTAGATGAGAATATTAAAAAATTGAAAGAAGAACCTATTCAATATTTAAAATGGTGAGAAAAATGAGTTATCCACAAAAGACGTTTCTTGAAAAGTATGGAAATCGGTTTCAGGTAAAAAGAAAATTAGATCCATATGCTTCAGGACTTTCAACTATGTTAGGTTTAACTATTTTTATTTGTTTAACTGAACTTTTAACTCCAGAAACAACAGAATATATCTATAAAGCAATCGAATCATTTGGAGGAGTTGATAAATTTGCATTAGCACAATACTTGGTAGCTGGTGCTGGTGGTTTGTCTACTGGTTTATTTTCATATCCAATATTTAGAAAGATTTTAAAATGAAGTTGAATAAAAATGAAAGAATTTGATATAGAAACTGAGCTAAAAAACTTGATGACCGAAATAAATGAATATAGGGAAAAAAATAATTTGTGCCCTTTACAGAGAAGTCATGAAAATTATAAATTTTGCCTTGTTTTAAATAATTATCATCCACCAAGACTTTGTTGTTACTTTGATAAAAATATCATCTTTGTAAAAGATGAAAATAATTTAATAGGTAGCCCATATAATTTATGTAATTTCAAATGATGCTTCACACAATCAAAGTATTATACTGTTGTTTCATATCTTATAGCATTGCAAAACAAAAGTAATCTATTTGCTAAATTGGCAAATCCAAAAAATGGTTCTTGTGATGTTTATATTAAAACAGAATAATATCCCATAACGTAAGGCATAACAAATATACTAAGAATCTCATAGACAACAAATGCAATTATTATAACTTTCAGTTTTGTTATCATTTCTGCTTTAAGTAATATTTCACCAAGAATTATCCATATTATTAGTGGAAATATAAATATTTCAAAATATGGTATTGAAATGTTTATATATGTAGTTAACAATGCACCTGCTATTGGTGCGAGAAATAATGCAACAATTGCTAAAATAAATGAATGTTTTGTATCTATATTATGTGCTATAATAGCATCGCTAATAATTATTGCAATAAATGCAATTATCGAACTTATAAGTGTACTCACAGCAAAACCTATGCTCAGAAAAGATTCGATTGGCATATATAATTTTTGATTTATGTTGTATTTAAATTTTTACATCTTATATAAAAACAAATTTAAGTTTATAAAATCATTAAAAAAACAAGACAGGTGATTTTATGGTTGTTTATGATGTTTTTGGACCTGAGAAGATAGTAGAAGTTTATGACCCAAGAATAAATATGCATGGTTTCCTCGTTATAGATAATACAGCATTAGGACCTGGTAAGGGTGGCATAAGAATGACACCAACAGTAACAATAAATGAAATCGCAAATCTTGCAAGGGCAATGACATGGAAAAATGCAATGGCTGATTTGCCTTTTGGCGGTGCAAAAGCTGGAATTGTTGCCGACCCAAAAAAACTTTCAAAAAATGAAAAAATTGATATTGTTAAATCATTTTCAAAGGCACTAAAACCTTTGTGCCCAAGTGTTTATATTGCTGGTCCGGATATGTACATGGGAGAAGAAGAGATGGGTATATTTGCAAAAGCAAACGGCTCGATGAAATCATGTACAGGGAAGCCAAAAAATATGGGTGGAATCCCACATGAACTCGGTTCTACTGGTTTTGGTGTTTTTCATGCAACTGTTGTTGCCGCAGAATTCATTGATTTAGATATAAAAAATTCAAAGGTTGCAATAGAAGGATTTGGAAATGTTGGAACATTTGTAGCAAAGTTTTTGTCAGAAATTGGCGCAAAAATTGTATGTGTATCTGATTCAAAAGGATGTATATACAATCAAGATGGACTAAATTATGAAAAATTAATGGAAATTAAAACAAAGACAGGCTCTGTGACAAATTATAGCCCAGGAAATGTGCTTCCAAATAAAGATATTATAAGTTTAAATGTTGATATCCTAATACCTGCAGCAGTTCCAAACTTAATTGTTGCAAATGATGTTAAAAATGTAAAAGCAAAATTAATTGTAGAGGGTTCAAACATCCCAATAGAACCATCCGTAGAAAAAATGCTTCACAACAAAGGTATTACAATTGTACCAGATTTTATTGCAAATGCGGGTGGTGTAATTTCATCGTATGTAGAATATATTGGTGGAACACCTAAAAAGATGTTTGAAATGGTAGAGAATAAAATAAAGAAAAATACAAAAATAGTTTTAGAACATGCAACCAAAAATGGTATAACAACAAGGGATGCTGCATTAGAAATAGCAAAAAGTCGTGTATTGAAGAAATGTAAAACATGTAGGATATAAATTTCTTGGTGATTTTTATGGAAACTCAATATGGTAAAATATTTGTTTGTATGACATGCTCAAAAGAAATTCTAATTTTAAAAGAAGGGAAGAGTCTAAATCCACCATTATGCTGCGGGAAAGTGATGAGAATAAGAAAGTGATTCAACATCTGAATTCTATTATTTAAAAATTTTTAAGTCTTCGTTGTGATAATATATTGATTATATGAAAAAGGTCTTAATGATAATAGCACCAAAAGATTTTAGAGATGAAGAACTTTTTGAAACAAAAGAAATAATAGAAAAAATTGCAGAAGTTAAAATAGCAAGCACAACAATCGGAACTGTTAAGGGTATGCTTGGTAAAAGTGTAAATCCAGATATACCATTAGCACGCGTTAATGTTGATGATTATGATGCAATAATATTTGTTGGTGGTGTTGGTGCATCTGTATATTTTAAGAGTGCAACAGCCTTAAACATAGCAAAAAATGCTTATGAAAAAGGTAAGATTATAGGAGCCATATGTATAGCACCAAGTATATTAGCTAATGCTGGTATTCTTAAAGGTAAGAAAGTGACATCGTGGCCAAGTGAGGCGAGCAACCTCAGATCAAATGGTGCATTCTATACAGGAAGTCCAGTTGAAATAGATAAAAATATTATAACAGCAAATGGTCCACAATCTGCAAAAAAATTTGGTGAAGCAATACTTGAAGCGCTAAAATAAATTAAAAGTACTAGCAAAAGTTCTATACCATATTAAATGAAAGATGCATAATTTATATCAAAAGAAATGGAAGAAGTAGGGCTTAAAAATCATAAAATTTAATATTCAATTTTATCAAAAACCTAATATTTTACCTGCAATTATTTTTGCTTCTTTTTCATTTTTTATGTTATTTATTAATATTCTACCATTATTGAACAATGTTATATTTTTATTATAATATTTCATACTAAGAAAAAATTTATGTAATCTTATTATTTCAAAATCTTGATTTCTCTTTATTTTATTTTTTATTTTCTCTAAATCTAGTTCTATTTTTTCTTTTGGTATAAATTGGAATGAGCTTCCGCAAACTTTCTTAATTCCATTTATTTCTTTTTCTAAGAATTCATAAATACCGTTACATGTAATACACTTTTTCCTTTTCTTTATTTTTATCAATTCAAATTTATTCTCCAAAATATCTAAGTGTAATATCTTATTTGATATTATATTCTTATAATTTGTAATGTATTTTATTGCTTCTATTGAAGCAAGTAAGCCAATAATCCCAACTACAGGAGATAATACACCAACTGTTTCACATGTATCTAAGTAATATGATGGTTTTGGAATGATACATCTCAAGCAGGGTGTTTTATCAGGTATTATAAATGATATTATACCTTCACTACGTATTGCTGCTGTATAAATGAATGGTATTTTATTTTTCATACAAAAGTCATTTATCAAAAATCTTGTTTCATTGTTATCTGTACAATCTATTATTAGATCACTATTTTTAAGCAAATCATCGATGTTTGTTGAATTCAAATCTTCACAGAATGCAAATATATTAATTTCATTGTTTACATTCTCTAATTTTTCTTTTAACGCTATTGCCTTTGGTTTTCCTATATCGCTTTGGGTATATAACTGTCTCTGCAAATTATTCAATTCAACAATATCTCTATCTATTAATATCAAATTTGCCCCAGATCTTGCTAGATATTCTGCAGCCACAGAACCTGTACCGCCAAGACCTATTATTGCTATATGTGATTTTAATATTTTATTTTGCTTTTCTTTTCCTAGAAATACAATCTGTCTTGAATACCTTCTCATAACTGAATAGTTTAACTTAAATATTTTAAAATAATTATGTCATTCATGATAAGAGCAATTTATGCAGGAAGTTTTGACCCTATTCATTTTGGACATTTGAATATCATTGAAAGGAGTACAAAACTTTTTGACGAACTTATAATTGGTGTAGGCGAAGACCCACGAAAAAAATATCTCTTTACATTAGATGAAAGAATAGAATTTATAGAAGATGCCCTAAGTTACATTGATAAAAATTATGTTAACAAAATATTTATCGAATATTTTAGTGGATTATTAATAGAATTTGCAAAAGCAAAAAATGCGAATGTTATCATAAGAGGCTTGAGAGAGAACACAGATTTCAGTCGTGAATTTCAGTTGGGGCTTACAAACATGGACATAGATAATAATATTGAAACAATTTTTCTTTTAGCAACACCAGAACATTTGTTTATAAGTTCTAGTATGTTAAAAGAAATAACGATGTATGGTGGCGACATCTCAAAATATGTAACAAAAAAAGTTGAAACAGCACTAAAAGAAAAATTCAAAAAATATAAAAATAAAGAAAAAATTCCAAAAGGGATATTTGAGGATTAAAATTATATAATTTTTATAAATTCTTCTTTCACTTTATTTAGTATTAATTTTGTTTCTGTTCTTTCAACAAAATCAAATGTTTGTATTTTTTTCAAAAATCTATCAAGCTCTTTTCTACTTTTAAAATTTGCTATTACCATAACATCAAACTGTCCTGTAATGTCATAAACAGCACCAACGTTTGGATGTGATGCAATCTTTCTTTCAACATCAAATAATTTTCCTTTAGAAACGCGAATATCGATAATAACATTAAGATCATAACCAAGCTTTTCATAATTCAATTTTGTAGTGTATTTCTCTACGATACCATTCTTCTCTAATTTATTTACCCTATTCATAATTGTTGCAACACTTATTCCAAGCTTCTTTGCAATCTTTCTATAAGATAACTTTGAATTTTCTAAGATAAGATTCAAAATTTTCTTATCTATTTCATCCATAAATACACCATTCGTTTAAAAATATATTATATTTTGATTAATTAATGAACAAATATTTAAAATTATAATTTTTAAAATTACATTTGTTTAATAAATTTGATATAAACTATATTTATTCTTTTATGCATAAATAGTGTATGGGGTGATGCGATGGATGAAAAAGAACTTTTAGATAGAATTGAGGCTGATAATGTTAAATATATTTGTTTGATGTTCACAGATATTCTTGGGACAAATAAAAGTGTGGAGATTCCAAAAAATCAGATTAAGAAGGCATTGAATGGTGAAATAGCATTTGACGGTTCATCAATAGAAGGATTTGTACGAATAGAAGAATCAGACATGCTTTTAAAGCCTGATTTAGATACATATGTTGTATTTCCATTTAACAAAGAAAATAGCAAATCCAAAGTTGCACGATTAATATGTGATGTACATCTTCCAAATGGAGATAAATTTTCTGGATGCCCTAGAACAGCCTTAGAAAATTTTGTAGATAAAATAAATAGAAAATATGGATATATTATGAAAGCTGGCACAGAGATAGAATTCTTCCTTTTTAAGAAAGATCAAAATGAAAATATAACAACAAACATACACGACAATGCATCATATTTTGATATGGAGCCAATCAATAGAGGATCCAATGTATTGCATAACATAGTTGAAGTATTAGACTCTATGGGTTTTGAAGTTGAGGCAGCACACCATGAAGTTGCACCAAGTCAGTATGAAATAGATTTCAAATATGCTGATGCTGTAAAAACAGCTGATAAAATAATCACATTAAAATATATTGTAAAAAAGATCGCTGATAAAGAGGGACTTTATGCAACATTTATGCCAAAACCTATATTTGGAGTAAATGGTTCTGGAATGCATACACATCAGAGCTTATGGAAAGATGGAAAAAATCTTTTCTTTGATCCAGAAAAAGAAGATCAACTTAGTAATCTTGCACTTTATTACATTGGTGGCTTAATTAAGCATGCTAAAGGAATTACAGCTATAACAAATCCAATCGTAAATTCTTATAAAAGACTTGTACCAGGCTATGAAGCTCCTACAAACATAGCATGGGGGAAAAGAAATAGAAGCCCGCTTATAAGAATACCAGAAAAACGCGGAAATAGTACAAGAATTGAATATAGATCTCCAGACCCTTCATGTAATCCATATCTTGCATTGCTCGTAATGTTAGCAGCTGGTATTGATGGAATAGAAAATGAATACCATCCAGGTCCACCAATTGCTAGTAATGTATATCATATGGATGAAAGTGAAAAAAGAATTTTTGGAGTAGAAAAACTTCCAGCTGATTTGAACGAAGCATTAACATATCTAAAGAATGATGAAGTAATTAAAGAAGCGCTTGGAAAGCATATAGTTAGTAAATTTATAGAAGCTAAAGAAAAGGAATGGAATGAATATATATCACAAATCCATGATTGGGAGATAAAGAGATATTTATGATTTTTTGAATCGAGATAAAGAAAAATCCAACAAAATATAAAAATTGTTAAAAAAAGATGCGAGGGGTCGGAATTTCTCAGATCCACAATATTTGATGAAGGCCTTCTATTTCTTTTGGTATATAAAAACCCTCTTTACCAAACAATGGATCTGTTTTGAACCGACGAACGGATTTGTCCAAAACGTTGCTTTGCAACGTCGCTGTCTAACCGACAAGGTCTCTTAATAAAGCGACATATATTTACGTTATTTTTTCCTACTTCTGAGCATCGCCTCAGCCCTAAGCTTCGCCTTGACCAATCTTGCGCCTTTGACCAATCAAGGAAACCGTTTCAAAAGAAACGGAACTGACTTGGCTACCCTCGCTTCTTAATGATAGAAATAATATTCTTTGAAAACAATTTAAAAACCTTTTCCTTACCATAAAATACAGTAATATCATCAAAATATTTTTTTAACAGCTTTTTAAACTCACTCTTTGTAAATAAATGATAATATCGCATGAATTTTTTATTTTCAACTCTCCATGGTACATATATATCTTTTTTCTTTAAAAAGAATCTTGGTTGCCAACGATTCCAAACAGTAATCATAGCTTCTCCATTATTTTTCATAACCCTTTTCAATTCTTGTATACACATCTCTCTTTTTTCTTTTTCAATACAATGCAATGTTGCAATAAATATTATAAAATTGAAGGTATTGTCTTTAAATGGTAATGAAGAAGCATCGCATAAGACCAATTTAACATTCAGATTATTTTTAAAAATATATTTCTTTGCAAGTTTTAACATATTAAGAGATGAATCGATACCAACAAGATTTTTATTTTTGATAAAATGTCTTCCAGTACCACATCCTATATCAAGAATTATACCATTTTTATTATTCAGAAATTCCAAAACTTCACTAAATGGTTTTTTTCTAAGATTATACCATGAGCTTGCAATATTATCCCAAACCTCATTTTGATTCATACATAACAATTTATTTTCTATTTTTTAAATTTTATCTCGTTTCAATTTTTCTATCTTAAATACTTTTCGTATAAAAATTATTTTAATGGTTAGGTAGGTAGATGAAGAATATTGGTTTTTTCTAATATTTTCTTCATTTGACTATTTCTAACCAATAAAAGAGAAATAAGGAAGGTGTTTTGAAAATGTATGGAAGAAAGGAAAGAAGAGGTGGTTTTGGACACGGATCTACTCACGGTTTTGGGCGACATAAGTTCGATAAACAAAAACCCGTAAAAATAGGTGAAGAATACAATATTAAAATAACAGATGTTGGCGCAAAAGGTGATGGTATAACAAAAATAGACAATTTCATCATCTTTGTTGCTGGTACAAAAAAAGGAGAAGAATGCAGAATTCGTATAAAGGAGGTCGCAAGAAAATTTGCTATAGGTGAAAAAATCGGAGAGACTGAAGTAAAAGAAGAGGAAAGTGAAGAAGAGATTAAAGAAATAGAAGAATAGTTTCATAAAAGTTTTTAATAAGACATTTCTTGATTCTATTTTATTTTTAATAAGAATAAAGAAACTTTATAATTTTTTAAAAACTAAAAAACTATTCAAATACTCTAAAAATTAAATAAACAAATAAAACTTTAATTTTGTATCTAACGTCTACTAAACTAAATCATCACTTTATTTTTATGGCTTTTATACCAAATAAACGCTCTAAGATTTTACTGATTATTTTTATATTTTTTCCATTTTTTCCTATTACTCTTGGTTTATCATTCTGCTTTAACTTAATGCTGACTACATTTTTGTTAATATCTATCTCTTGTATCTCTGGTATTGCATTTTTTACAAATGTTTTCACATCTTCAGAATATTCAAAAATTCTTATATTTTTCTTAATAATCTTTTCTGCATTCTTTATTTTGATACCATTTTTTCCAACACTTAGGCCATATTGACCTTTTGCTACAACAAAATAGACATCATTATTTTCTTGGATGCAATCTATAACAGAAGAGCCTGTTAAATTATGAAATAGATTCATCAGTTGTATCGTATTCTTGTCAAGAGTGATTCTCATGATTATCTATTCCTCGTAGCCTACCATTGCAACAGGGAAAGGTTTACCAACTTTTGTCCCTAGTTGTGATTGATCACCATCAAATCTTTCTATTTTTACATCTTTGAAATTAGATAATTTCTCAATCAAAAAATCTGGACAATTATTTGCAACAATAATTCTTTTAATATTTCCATTTTTTATACCTTTAATTATTTCACGTGTTCCAATTACCCCATCCCTTCCTTTCTTAGCCATATAAATCACTTATTTATTTCTTTTTTCTCAATTTTTCAACATCTACAGTTAACTTAACCATACCTGTACCAATAGGTGCAATCTGTCCTAAAAGTACATTCTCTATAATCCCATCAAGATTATCACTTTCACCATAGAACGATGCATTTACTAGATGTTTTTTTGTCTCTTCAAAATTTGCACGAGCAAGTACACTTGCCTTTTTTCCAGAAACACCATATCGACCTATATCCTTTATAGTCCCATCAAATGTCATCATATCAGCAAGTAATCTTATATGACGTATATCAACATCAAGTCCCTGTTCATCCAATGTATTTTTAGTTTCTTGAAGTATAACATTTCTTGCAGCCTCAATACCAAGAACTTCATAAACCTGATATACATCATTTGTTCTTGTTCTTTCAATATCAATCCAATCAAGTGATAAAATTTTCTTTAGGTTTGAGCCTGTTGTTCGTATTACCCAATCATCACCATCCTTTATAACAACAACATTTTCTATACCTTTTATACCATCTACATGCAGTTTGAGTATTTTATTTTTTAATTTTCTTAGATTCTTTGCATCATTTTTTTCTGGCTTTATATATATTTTTTTGCCTTTTAGTGAAATTTCACAATTCTTAACATATTTATCAAGAATTTCTTTTATCTTATTTTTATTACTTTCTTTTTCTACTTCCATTTCAATTCTCAATTCTATTAAATCTATCGAGCTATATGTAATTAGGTCACTTATTTTCAATGCCTTTATTTTACTTGCAAATTCTTTGGCTTTTTCCATTGTATTATATTCTGGTTTTAGGAATATTATCATATTCTTTTCGAATGTCTTTCTTGCATCAAAAATTTCTATAAGTCTTGGAAGACCATGTGTAACCTTGCTTAATCTATCGCTTTGCGATGCAAGTGTGTAAGATCGCATTGTCATCTGTGTAGCAGGCTCAGAGATGCTCTGTGCAGCTATTATTCCTATCGCCTCTCCAGGTTCGTATAAATATTTTTTTATTATTGTGGAAAGTAGTTTGAATTTTTCTTCTTTCTCTTTCTCAGATATATTATTTTTTTTGCAGTATTCATCAAATGCATCTAAAATATTTTTTGGTATATACATAATGATCATTTTATTTTATTCGAATATTCTTTCTAAATTTATAGTGCCATTATCACTCTTTGCCGGATCAATACCATCTCCACCTGCCACAAATTGAATTATATGGTTTTTGCTATCTCTTACTGTTCCATCATATTCTACATGTAAATCCTGCAATGCATTGATAAGTCTTCTTTCCATATACCCGGAATGTCTTGTGTGCAATGATTTATCCATAAGATTTTCTCTTGAGTTCATTGCATCAAAGAAGAATTCAAATGGATCAAGACCCTTCTTATAACCATCCCTAACAAAACCACATGCCTTAAGACCTATGTCACCTTCTTTGAAGTGTGAAAGTGTCCTATTCAAAAAGCCTCTATGTATTCTTTCACCCTCTATTGCTTCTTGACCAACAAATCCACACATTTGCATAAGATTAACAAATGAACCACGTGCTCCTGTCCTTGCCATTATAACAGCAGAGTTAAGCGGTAAATCGTTCTTTATTATTTCATTACACTGATTTGAGAGCACACCACCAAGTTGAAGTATTCTTGTCTCAAGCGTCTGGCTCATAGTAAGACCTGCTATCTTTTCAAGTCTATTTGCATTATAAGCTTTTATCATCTCACTTATATTCTTTTCATATTCTTCTATTATTGATTGTATTCTTTTTTCCGCTTTTTCACTCAAATCAACATCACTTATGGATATGCTAAATCCTTTTTTTGTCAAGAATTCTAATGCCATTCTAGATACTTTATTTATGAAGTCCATTGCCTTTTGTGGACCATATTTTTTTTCTATAATATCAATTAATTTTCCCTTCTTTTCACCAAGTGCTGTATCATCGATAACACCCTTTTTAAGTACACCATTCCTTATTACAACATAAGAATCGTATGGGCAGTTTTCATATTCACATTTTTTGCATCGCATGCATGTCTGCGATTTAAATTCTATGTTAAGATCCTTTGGGAGTATTATGCTAAATATCTCTTTTCCTGTATATGTTTCTTTGCGTTCAAAATTTTCTATACCAATACTAAACAAAATTTTTACCGCATCTTTTAACGATAATTTTGTATCTTTTTTTGTTAATAAATAACAACCTGTTATGTGATCATGTTTACATGCAATCACAGGTGATCCATATCTTGGAGATCTTATATGATTTTCAATAGATAGAAGCATCTCTGCTTCTGTTTGTGCCTCTTCTGTTTGCGGTACATGCAAATTCATTTCATCTCCATCAAAGTCTGCATTATAAGGTATTGTGGCTGTGAGATTTATCCTCAAAGTTCTGAAAGGCATAATTTTTGCTCTATGGGCCATCATAGACATTCTATGCAATGAAGGTTGTCTATTTATCACTGTTATATCTCCATCCATTAAATGACGTTCAACTACGTATCCTATGTCTATCTCATTTGCTATATCTTTTTTATTTTCATCTGTGATTTTTTTTCGCACACCATCAGGTCTTATCACGTAATTGGCACCTGGGTGTGTATTCGGACCATTAAGTATAAGATTTTTCAGTGTTGAAATATTATTTTTATTAACCTTCACAGGTACTGTTAATTCTTTTGCTATTTCTAGTGGTATGCCAACTTCGTTTAGTGATATACATGGATCAGGTGATATTACAGTTCTCGCAGAGAAATTTACACGCTTTCCAGCAAGATTTCCTCTGAAACGACCTTCTTTTTTACTCAATCTCTGCATGAGTGTCTTAAGAGCCCTTCCAGACCTATGTCTTGCTGGTGGTAGTGTAGATATTTCATTACTCATTAGAGTAGAAACATGATACTGTAATAATTCCCATATGTCAGCAATGATAAAGTCGGGTGCACCTATTTCTAAATTCTTTTTTAATCTTTCATTTATCCTAACAACATCAACAAGTTTGTGAGTAATATCATCTTCGCTTCTTTCCCCTGTTTCAAGTATGATGGACGGTCTTACAGTTACAGGTGGTATTGGTAAAATTGTAAGTACAAACCATTCAGGTCTACCGCCAAATATTTTCAATAATTTCAAGTCCTCATCTGTAATTTTTTCTAATCTTTGGCGAATTTCTTCGCTTGTAAGCTCGGTTTTTCCCTCTATATAAGTTGTCGGTTTTTGAAATTCTATATTTTTTTGTTTCTCACCACAGTGTGGACATGTTTTTCTAGCTTTTTTATAAAGTTCTGGGAGAGGAAACTTCATTTCTTTTATCTCTTCATCTGTTGCAAGTGGTCTAGAACATTTTCTACATGTGGCACGTAGAAGCATAAAAATCTTTTTTCCATATAATGGATGGATAACAGGCTTCACAAGTTCTAGATAGCCAAAATGGCCAAGACACTGACCGATTGTTCCACCACATGTTCTGCATCTCAGGCCAGGGTCAACAACACCAAGGTGTAAATCACAAAGTCCCTTATCTATAGGATATCCATCAGGATCATATAATTCTGATTCTTCTATCCTTATTGCAGCCATCTCTTTTATCATTTTTGGGGACAAAAATCCAAAATCAATAGATTTTACAGGCATATTTGACACCTCTTAACATAAAATTATTCTGGATTTATTTTTGGGTATATACCCATACATTTCAATTCGTCTAACATAAGCTTGAATGCATATGAAATTTCAACATCGACAATCTTACTCTTTTTGCATATAGGGCAGTATTTCTTACCTTTTATAAAATCTTCTATTGCTATGAGACCGCATTTATCACATACCGGTATTTTATATTTATCAGAGCTGAATCTTTCTTTTAGCAAAAGCGCAGCACCATGCGCAATCAGACAATCTTTTTCCATCTCGCCAAGACGTAAACCACCTTGTTTTGCACGTCCTGCTGTTGGTTGTTTTGTAAGTAATGTAACTGGTCCACGTGCACGTGCTTGGATTTTATTTGCTACCATATGGTGTAGTTTCTGATAGAAGCAAGGCCCTATAAGTATTTGGGCCTCATAAATTTCACCAGTCACACCATTATATAAACATTCTTTACCATCATCACGAAAACCTAATTTTATCAATGCTTTTCTTATTGTATCTTCATTAACTTCATTGAACACTGTTGCATCAAGTTGTTCTCCCTTAAGCGATGAAACTTTTGATGCAATAATTTCTAACAATTGACCGATTGTCATTCTAGAAGGAATTGCATGAGGGTTGAGTATTATGTCAGGCACAATACCCTTTTCTGTGAATGGTAGATTTTCTTCAGGCTCTATCAATCCAATAACACCTTTTTGTCCATGTCTTGATGTAAATTTATCACCGAGTTCTGGTATTCGTTCACTACGTACAGTAACTTTCACAAATTTATTTCCGCTTGCTGTTTCTGTGATGATAACATTGTCTACAACTCCTTCTTCACCATGCCTTATAGTTTCTGATGTTTCTCTTCTATTTTCTGTCTCGACCATAAAACTTTCAACAGGTCCAAAGAAACGTAATGGTGAGACCTTACCAATAAGCACATCACCTGATTCTACAGAAATTTCTCTGTTTATAATCCCATCTGATGCAAGATTTGCATAAGCCTCTTCTGTTCTGTATCCACTTACAGATTTGTCCGGTATCTTTATTTCATCCTTTTCAATGCCCCAATATTTTTTTTCCTCTGTTGAATATGTTCTAAAGAAGAATGATCGACCAAAACCACGCTCTATAGATGCTTTGTTTAATACTATACCGTCCTCCATGTTATAACCTTTATAGCTAAGTATGGCTATAACTATATTTTGCCCATTAGGATGTTTGTCAAGATCTATGTTACGTGATATGATTGTATTTACGAGAGGTACTTGTGGATATACTAGTAGATCGGATTTTGTATCTGTCCTTATGTGGAAAGATGTATTATATATACCCAATGCCTGACCAGACATTTTTGCACCAAAGTTTACACGATCACCTCTATTATGTGATGAGAATGGTACAAGAGATGCAGAGATGCCAAGTATTACAGACGGATTTATTTCTAGGTGTGTGTGATTTTTTGTTATATCTTCTTGTGTTAGTGCTACTAATGCATTATTCTCTTCATCTGCATCAAGGTATTCTATAACACCTTGTTTTATTAAATCAAACCATTTGAGTTCATTGGAAGCAAGTTTTTCAATAATTTTTTGTGTCAGTTTTGGTTTTCCATTTTCGATAACTATTAATGGTCTTTGTAATCTTCCAGAATCTGTGTTTATATGGATTTCTTCAAATTCAGGATGAATAGCAATATTTATATTTGGAGATATTGCTCCTGACCTACGTTTTTCTTTAAACTTTTCAATAAAATTTTCTGGTGCGTCTGTTGATCCAATAACATGTCCATCCATAAATATAACATAAGATGTGCCTGTTTCTTTCTTAACCATTTCGTATATAATTTCTTTTTCCTTTTCTTTTGTTGTCTCAGAGATTACAGCAAAGAGAGCAAGATATTTTCTCAAACCAATGTTAACACCTTCTGGTGTTTCTTCTGCACATAGTCTACCCCATTGTGTACAATGTAGAGCTCGAGCTTCAAAATGTTCTTGCGAAGAAGAAAGAGGTGATATAACATTTCTAAGATGAGCGATTGTTCTAATATAATTTGTCCTTTCCAATCTCTGACATACACCTGTACGACCACCAATCCATTGACCTGTTGCCATATGAGAAACAATTCTTTTTGTAAGATAATCACTTTCAACAATAGATTTTATTGATGGCATCTTTCCACGTTTTATAAGCTTTTGATAAGCGTATATAATCCTAGACACAAGTCCATATTTACCCAGTAAAATAGACCTAAACAATATTTCCATGAAATCGCCAACAAGATGCAATCTCTTATTTGCATAATGATCTATGTCTTGCTCTTTCATATCTTTTAATCCCAATTTTAGAATTTTTCTAGCAACCTTGCATAAATATATGGCCTTATCCATCCTGCTCTTTTTGTCTTGACCAAGATGTGGAAGAAGATATTTATCAAGTATATCATTTATTCTCTTTTCTCTATACTCTTTTTGTTGAATTTTCAACTTTTTGCCTATATATTCTTTTGCTTCCTCGGCTGTATTAATGTTAAACTCATAAAGATTGAAATAAATCTCTTGAGCCTCTTCTTCATCTGTTGCTATTTCATTTATGATATTTTCATCTAGCTCCATTCCAAGAGCACGCAATAATACGACTAGAGGCAATTTTTTTAGATTTGCAAAAGATATAGTAATTATTCCACCCTTTCTTTCAAGAAGATGTCTCTGCACAAATCCAGATGATTCAGAATTTATTCTGACTGTTTCTATTCCACCTTTTTTTTCAACAATTGGCATATTTGGTAGAACCTCTTCAACCATAACAATAACACGTTCAGTACCATTGATTATAAAATATCCACCAGGATCATCTGGATCCTCACCATTTTCTATAAGCTCATCTCTTGATAAACCATTCAATACACATCTATTCGATTTTAACATTATTGGAAGTTCACCAAGTTTTACCTCTTGTGGATCTTGATCAACACCATTTATCACAGGTATCATCTCAACATAAATTGGAGATGCATATGTTAGATCCCTTATTCTTGCTTCCATTGGTGTTATTTCACGTGTTGCACCATCTGCTTCTTTTATCGAAGGCTTTGGTATTCTAACCTTACCAAGTCTTATCTTAAATTCTGCAAGCTCTGGGGCTTCTAATTCTATTTCTCCGATCTCATCTATTATCTTCTGCACTCTATAATCTACAAACTCGTTGAATGATTTTATTTGATGATCTACAAAACCAACAGAGTCTTTAAAAGATTTTAATATGGTCTCGAATCCATTCATGCTTCTCACCAGAATTTAGTGAATTTAATTAGATACCAAAAAATATTAAACTTTTTGTTTTCATCGATGAAAATATAATATATCATTTTTATCATGACCCTATTTTTATAGTTTATTATTGAAATTTTAATTAGACAACAACTCTATAATATTCTGTTTCTGAATCTCTAAATATTTTAATCACATCACCATGCTTTGCTCCCAAAAATTTTGCTACAGGATCTTCTTTTTTTATACGTGGGAGATGTTTTATTGTAATATTTAATCTCTTAAGTAGTTCTGCCTTTTCTTCACTGCTGAGCAAAATCTGTTTTGGCACAAGTCCACTTTTGAAAATATCTATCTCATTTTCATATTTTTTTGTACTCATAATATCACCATTATGGGTCCGACGGGATTCGAACCCGCGACACCCGGCAGAAGAGACATACGGTTTCTCTCTTCTTTATAAGGGTATGATTAGAGCCGTATTTTCATTTCCCCCATTTAAAAGGCCGATGCTCTTTCCTACAATGCGTCCTTCAACAATCATGCACCAGGCTGAGCTACGGACCCATTTTTCTATTGATGATTCTATCTTTTTGCTAGATAGCGCCTCGATCGGGATTTGAACCCGAGTCATAGCCTCGACAGGGCTATATGCTAGTCCGCTACACCATCGAGGCATTGAAGCATAATTGTTTTCCATCCAAATTCTATTTTCATAACTAATTAAATTTTTAGTTCCAGAAAAATAATAAAACCCAAACCTGTTCAAGTATAATCCTCCATATTTTAAATTGGTTAGCAACGTCCTGAATTTCCCAGACTATTGTCCAGTACTTTTCATATCGCTGGAGAGATTCACTTCCAAGTTCGAAATGGGTTTGGGTCTACCCTCTCCGCTTTGGTCGCTAACCTCTCAATAATTTAGTATGTTATATATTTAAAATTTTGCTTTCTCATAAATTCCATTAACTTAAGTTTTTTTAAAATCATACAAAAAATTAGTATATAGGAATTCTCAGTTATTTTAGAAATATTTAGAATTTGTTTTATTTTTTTGTAATTTCTTTATATTCTTCAATTGTCTTAATAATTCGTTTTCTATATTCTTTGTCACTATCTTTTTTTGGATGTTTAGCAAAATAATTATAGAGTTTTATCAACTTGTATAGAATTACTTCATTTAGTTTTATATCACGCGGACCATATTCAGCTGCTTTTAATAGTGCGAGACAATATGTATTAGTGGCTGAATAAATATTACCTTTTCGTTCACTTTCTACTGCGTATCCAAACAATTGAAGTGCTAAACCTTTGTTATTTCCAGTTTTAGATATATTATCAATAAATGTATCCCAATCCACCCCTTCATTCACTGCTCTTTTTCCCGTTTTAACCAACTCTTTATAATCTTCATTTATTTTTAATTTTTTAATATCATCTTTTAATTTATCAAAATTTGACAAATCCTTTTTAAGTAAATCGATATCAATTTTTGAATCATTTGTCATACAAATATCACTTATTTAATTTTGTTTCATCTTTTTTTATTTTTTGGTTTTTGAGAGTTTATCTAAAACGCTTTCTCTGTATTTTTTGAAGCGCAGACAGGGCATTTCACAGATGAATAATACCAAGAATAATTGCAATCATGACATATAAATTTTTGTGCAGGTTTTTTTGGATATTTTAATTTCCTTTTACTTGCTTCTTCTAATAGTAAAATATCTTCATGCGTTAACCAACCACGAACACGATGAAGTGATTTTTTCATCCCAGTCACCTCAATTATGTAATTTCTATTTAGTAATAAAGATTTAAAAAGGTTACGAAAAACATAAACTTGAATAACCATCTTTAACTATTTTGTTTTTATTTTGGATTCATCTAAATTATATCTAACTTTAGATATGATGGGATAAACAGCCTATTAAAAATCACTACCCAAAATTAGATAGGATAATTTATGTTGGCGACAATCTTTATAATCTTTTTAAAACGTATGTAGATATGGATGTTAGTTGTTGTTTTCGACATTCCTCAAGCGAGCTTGAATATTTAGAAAATTAAAAAATCAAATCCTTTTATACAAAGTAAATGGAAAAATATTTTTTTGGAGTGGTAAAAAACAAATAAAAGAATATTAATAAAAAACTATTTTTTTATGGTAAATCAGAATCAATTACAATAAGCATATAAGATTAACTCATTTTATAACAGCATAAATTCTTATACTTTGTGAGAATTTTACTATATACCTACAATTTCCTTTGATAAGCCTTTTCTTTCTCTAATTTTTTGGATTGTTTGAATTTTCAAATCTTCTGGTATTTTTTCGTATATCACATCTATTAATGAATAGAATCCTTTTCCACCTGTTGCTGATTTTAGTGCTGCCTCAAAACCAAACATCTCTGCAACAGGCATCTTTGCCTGTATTATTGCAACACCAGATTCTGTCTTAACATCTAGCATTTGGCCACGCCTATTTTGAACTTGATTCATTGCAGCGCCCATCAATTCTTCTGGTACATCTATGCGGATTATTTGCACAGGTTCTAATAATGTTGGTTTTGCTTTTAGCATCGCTTCCTTGATAGCATCGCTGACTGCTGGTAAGACTTGGGCAGGTCCTCGATGAATTGCATCCTCATGCAATTTTGCATCAACTAATTTAACTTTCATAGCACTACAAGGTTCATTACACAACGGGCCTTGGTTCATCACATTTCTAAAAGCATCTATGATCAATTCTATTGTTTCATTAAGATATTGTATTCCTTTTGTTGCGTCTATAAAAACATTTTTATTATAAATATCATAAACATTTTTCGCTTCATCACGAGACATTCCATATTCAACAAGTTTTGGCACAATCTGCTTTATGTATTTTCTTACATTTTCCTCTTCTATTTTCTTTTCAACTAAAGCTTGATAGATACCTTCCTCTAATGGCTCAACAGTTAAATAAAATTTATTATGCTTATTCGATGATTTACCTTCTATTACAGGGCTCAATATCCTAACAGTTTCATGATAAATAACAATCGGTGTTGATGTTGTTATTTCAATACCCTTTTCTCTTATTGGTCTTTCAATTTTTGCATCTAAATGTAGTTCGCCTAAACCAGAAATAAGATATTCACCTGTTTCCTCATTTATTTTTATTACTAATGTTGGATCCTCTCTACTCATTTGCTTAAGAAACATTATCATTTTTGGTAAATCCCGTGGGTCCTTGCACTCTATGGACTTTGTAACAACAGGTTCAAACAAATGCTTTATTGCTTCAAATGGTTCTATCTCTCTTTCTGCATCACAGACAGTCTCGCCAGAAAATGCATCTGTTAATCCAACAACACCAACGATGTTTCCTGCTGTTATTTCGTCCATCTGTATTCTTTGTGGACCCTTATAAACAGAAACTTGTTGTACACGTTTTACTTGGTGTTGACCAACAAGCCTAACCTCCTGACCACGTTTTAGTGTCCCTGAAAATATACGACCAGTAGCAACAAGACCTGCATGTGGATCTGGAACTACTTTTGTTATTATCATTGCTAAAGGTCCATTAGGATCCAAATCAAGCATACTTCTTCCAACATCAGATTCCAAGTTACCATACCAAATCTTTGGGATTCTATATTTCTGTGCAACTTTTGGGTTTGGAAGATGTCTTATAACCATATCAAGAACTATTTTATGGAGTGGCGATCTTTTTGAGAGTTCCTCGTCTTTTTCTTGTGAGCAGTAATCAATAATATCTTTGAATGTAATTTTTTCTTTTTTCATAAAAGGTACAGAAATTGCCCATTTTCTATATGCAGAACCAAAAGCAACAGAACCATCCTCAACATTTACAATCCATTTTTCAGCAAATTCTTTTTCTGCATATTTTTGTATGAGTCTGTTCACATGATTTATTATATTTGCAAATCTTTCTTGCATCTGTTCTGGTGTTAATTTTAATTCTCTAATCAATCTATCAACTTTATTTATAAATAAAACAGGTTTTACTCTTTCACGCA
>JAWCLW010000001.1:79194-234367 GCA_039091535.1 Candidatus Aenigmatarchaeota archaeon
AATGCCTGTCTTATCACAGTCTCTGTTTGTGGCATCACACCTTCAACAGCACAAGTAACTATAATAGCACCATCGACTGCACGCATCGCACGTGTAACATCTCCACCAAAATCAACATGGCCTGGTGTGTCTATAAGGTTGATCAGATATGAATCATTTTCATATTCATGAACCATTGAGACATTTGCAGCATATATTGTAATACCTCTTTCCTGTTCCTGCTTATCAAAATCTGTGAAAAGTTGTGTTCCTGCAAGTTCTTCAGAAATCATTCCTGCGCCTGCAAGAAGATTATCAGTTAATGTAGTTTTACCATGGTCAATATGCGCAGCAATACCTATATTCCTAATATTTTCAGATCTTTTCATTATATTTTTTATTTCTTCTGTCTTGTCTCTTGGCATTCAAAAACCTCCATTTATAATACAAATACATTTATTTATTTCTATATAAATTTGTTCATTATTCTATAACACAAAGATTAATATAATTTTTGGTTGACAAATTCAAGTGACCATTACTAATAAACTATTTGAGATTAGGAAAAGATTTGCTTGTTGGTAAATCATTTAGGGATTTCATTAGTGGAAATGAGACATATAAAGAACTTCTTGAAATCTTTGAAGAAGTTGGAAATGAAGTAAGGACAAATAGAAAAAATAAAAGAAGTTATAAATTTGAATAAATAAAATTAAAATAAATTTTCAACGACTGCCCGTATCCCTATTTTCGCGCCTGGCACTTCTTCTTTGTCTAAATTGTTCTTCAGGAACATAAGAATATTTGTCTAATATTTTTTTCGTATTCATCAAATTCTTTTTCAGCTTTTTCTAGGATCGATAAATCGATATCAACAAGATATTTACCATCTTGTGTTTTAGGAATTGTTTGATGTTTTGTTGTCAATGTTAAAGCAATTATACCATCAAATAAATTGAGATTTTTATTCCAGTTCTACTTAATCTTTGCTCGGCAAGTTCTGCACTTTTTTCTTCATTATCTTTTTCCTTTGTATCGTACTTTGCATCATGATACCAAAGCACAACTTCAACTTGTTCTGGAGCTTCAATAAAACTTCTTACGTTATCCAATTCTCTTAGCACATGTGCAATATGTACAAAATTATAATATGCTCTTTGAGTTTCTCCGTATAATGAGATTAACTCATTGTAAGCATCTTCTCTATTCCATTTGTCCCAATCCGTTTTCATAAAGTGTTTCATCTTTTTTATAATCCTCTAAATTTTACGAGAAATCTATTATATACAACTCCTAGAAACGTAACTTTCAATAACTTCTTCCCATACATTTGGATCAACATGCTTGAAGTAAAAAAAAGAGTTCGAAAAACGCGGCCATGAAATTTTTGTTTCTGGATTTGTCGATGTTTATATGGGCAAAACAGAGAAAGAAAAACTTACTTTATTTCATAAAAATCAAAAAAGACGTCATTCATGAATTTTAGAGGAAGATAAAAATAGTGACGCTATCCTTGTTTTGAATTATAATATACGAGGTATCAAAAACTATATTAGTGGAAATATCTCAATGGAAATAAGTTTTGCCCACATCTTAAAAAAGAAAATATTTTTATTGAATCCTGTAGATTTTTTGTATTCTTTGTTTTTTTTCTTCTAATATTTCAATTAATCTGCTAGGATCAATTGCCGTGAAATATTTCTTATTTTCTTTGATTGTAACTGATACGAGAGTTAAATTAGCCAATCTTTCGACCAGATCATAGACAAGCGTTCTTGGCAATCTCGTCTTCATTGCAATATTATGTGCTGTTGAAGATCCGAGTTCTAAACAAGCAAGCTACAGGATGCTAACGAAGAGAATAGTACGAGGCTTCAACTTAAACTCTCTGTCAAGAATGGAATTAATTTTTTCTCTGCTCGTCTTAAATTTTCCTGATATGTTTGTCTTTTGACCCCCGATATTTCTGCCAATTTCCCTAGCTTTATTCTTCTTGGAAATTCGTAATAACCGTGTTTAATGGCGAGTTCTATCGCCTCTTTTTGTTTTGGTGAAAGTTTTGGATAAATATGCGGCAAAAATATGTCTGAGAGTTTTGTTTGTTTTATATAGATTAATTCAACATTAAAAACAGGGATAGTCATAATTTTTATTAAAGTTTCTTTATCCCAACAAGCCAGTTCCCAATCTTCAAAACCATCTGTTCTTTGAACAACAGGCTTTACTTGAATAATTTTAGGATCAAATACAGGTGAATAATATTGTTTTTCTATTGATTCTTCGTTTAATGTAAAAATATAGTTTCCTCTTTGTTCAAATTTCCTAATAGATTTTTCTTTTTTTAGGTCTTTAACGAATTTTCTTTTATTCTCTTCTTTGCCCTGAAGGATATGCAACTCTGTATAGTAAAATTTATTTTTTTCTGTCCACGAGTTAATGAGATAAACAAAATCTGTTATTTGATGCTTAACGCATCGAGGTCTAAGTAAACAATTCTTATGCCAGATTTTGAATTTTGCTACCCACATAAATATGCTTATAAGTTTCGATATTTATAAACCTTTCTATTTTTCCTGCATATGCAGGGTAAAATTAGATATATAGGTGTGTTTATTATGATATAATAATAAATATTGCAGAGGAAATAAAAATGAAAAAGACAATTAAGGTTTTTGATGATAAAATAATAAGAGTAGTTAATAATGATGTAAAGGAATATAACTTTCCTTTTAAAGAGCAAAGGATATTATATATACCAACTATAGATCGCGAAGGATTTTACACTCCTGAACTGGTCATACAGTTAAATGGAATCGGTGTAAAAGAAGATTATATTGGAGATAGGTTCTTGGGACAATTAATTCTTAATAACAAAAAAATAAAAGAAATTTTTAACGAAGTTCTTGAAGAAATTAAACGTGATCCGGTAAGAATGGCAGGTGCTCCGATAAGAGTGACAGCTATTCTAGATGATCTGGCAACAATGACAGAAAGCGCAATAAGTGAAGAACTAGGAACATTGGTATATATCATAACAAGAGAGAGTCAAAAGTGCATAGAAAATTATATTACTAATGTATTAATAAACAATGAAAAAGAGAAATGGGAGTTATATATACGGGAATTTATAAAGGAAAAATTAAAGGAAGAAGAACATGCCCGTCTAAGTTACAGGTCATTTTTAAGAAAAATTGAAATTAAAGAAGGGGGCATTGAAGAGTTTGTAAAATTAAGTAAAGAATTGATACCAACCGATATGGAGAGATTAATAAAAGACCTCAAAAATGAAGGGGTAGAAATTAAATATTACTTTTTCGACGTACCTGGATGGATGCACGACATTTATAGATGGGATAGGTTAGAGTTGAGTAGATTAAACAAGACACAATACCAAGTTAAAAAACTGTAAAATAAATTCTCGACTATGCAACTGAGAAACCCGTGCAAGCTTTCACTCCGCTCAGGACACATAATAGCTGATAAACGGTCTCACTCCTTGCAGTCGTTCGCCCAAATTTCCCTTCAGGAAACTTTATGAAATGCTATATGTTAGACGATATAATGTTCGGCTTTTTCAGAAATAAAAAGATATATAATTTTAATTGAAACTGCTCTAAAGATAAAATAATAAGATTTAAATAATTCTTTAACTTTACCTAAAAATATGGGAACAGTATTACAAGAAATGGGTCATGATATTGTGTTACTTCATTTCATAGACCTTATTCTAAAAACAAAACATAAAGCAACTTTTTATATTATTACGCCAGCAGTTGGCCCCAAAAGGGATATTCATTTCTGGAATCCAGAACACAATGAATATACTTCTGCTTGGAATGTGGCAAAAGGAGATTTTATTCCAGAGTTTTATTATAGAATAAATTTAGACAAAAGACCTTGAAAGATTAGACAAAGCAAGTAAATACAAAAATCAAAATTGGTATAAAAATTTATCAAAAAAATTGAGTAGAGATTTAAAAGAATTTGTCAATAAAATCTGCCTTGGCTTGGAAAATAAATTAAAAAGCGACTTGTCAGACATCATTGGTATTGATGAAAATGGCAGAGTTATTTTATTTGCCGAAATAAAATTTGAGGGTTTTGGAAAAAAAGCGAGGGAAGAAGTTTTAAACGAATTAAAGTTGGCAAACCGTTTAAAGATTCCATACTACCTCGTTATTCCTAAAAAACCTGTTTATGGAAGAGAGCTTTCCGATGGTTGGATTAAACGGAATTTACCAGAAGAAATGAAAATTTACAAATTCGCTTTATCATCAAAAGAAATTATCCCTAAACAAACAACAATAAAATTTATTGAAATTAAAAGGTAAATAATATGGCGGAAAAAATCTTAAAAATAAATACTGATGGCAAATTATTACTCAAAGGCAAAATTGCTTTAGTAAATGGAGCTAGTGCCGGTATTGGTAGAGTAATAACGCAAACTTTATTAGAAAATGGAATTTATGTAGTTGCAACTTATCATCAAAGAAAAGAAGTTATTGATTCTTTAATTAAGAAATATGGCAAAAAAATTATTGCCTTTCAAATAGATTTTCTTTCTGATAATTATGAAAAGAAAATTGAAAAAATTGTTAAAGAAGCAAAAAATTGGCGAAAGAAAATAGATATTTTAATTAATGTTTCTGGTGTCTGGTTAGTAAAGCCATTTTTATACGAAGATGATAAAGATAGAAAATGGTTATGGAGAATAAATTATGAAGCCCCTTACACTTTCATACAAAAAATCATCCCCCATATGATTGGGAACGGTGGTCAAATTATAAACATTGCTTCAACTGCTGGCGTAAAAGGAACTGGCCAACAAGCAACTTATTGCGCTTCAAAAGCAGCACTAATTAACCTGACACAAAGTTTAGCAGAAGAATTTGCTGCGTTGAATATAAAGGTAAACTCTATATCGCCAGGCCCAACCGAAACTTCCGCACTTGATAAATATATAGATGAAAAAGCTAAATCTTTATTGGTTAAAAACATACCAATAAGTAAACTGTGTAAACCAATAGATGTAGCTAATACAGTTTTGGCTATTTTAATAAATGATTACATGACGGGGGCAAATATTTTAATTCACGGCGGACGAATTTAATTTGAAAGAGCTAATATAAAGAGATTAAGACTAACTCTATACCAAAGGGTGAAATTTTTTTCTTTCATCAATTTTTAGTTGCATTCTGTATTCCTTTTTTTCAAACCCTAATCTTTTGTAGGTTTTAAACGCGACATTGTTTTTTACATTTACCATAACTTCAACAATACTACAATTCTTATCTTTAAAGAACTCCAACAATTTTTTTATTAGTTGTGTTACTATTCCTTTTCGCCTATAACGAGCTGAAACAATCGATTCTTGTATCTTTACCAATTTTATATTTATTCAATCGTTCAATATATCTCCAGATATAACTGATAATCTTATTGTTATTTTCAGCGACAAGAATCAAATTTTTCGAATCTTTTATTGCTGCAAGCTGAGAATTCAATTTGATCTTCCACCATTTCTTAGAAACTTAATAAAAATTTCTATCAAATTTTCTATGATACGCTGTAGATTCTTTATCCAATTTTTGTATAATTTTAAATATCATTACTAACAGCTCTGCGTATAAACATAATATTCATTGTAGATTTTCGTCTATTCTACATATTTTAATGAGCAGTTAGGATTTAGCCCTAAATAATAATAGTTTTGTAATTCTTTGTTTTGTTCTTGGTGCATAACAGAGTTTTATAACTCAATACTTTAAATATCTAAGAGATGAAAAATCGTTTCTGTAATATTTGAGCTAAATCGAAACTATCTGTGGCGAAAGTACCCTCGCAACCCATTTTTACTACCCTCATCCTGTTTTTCAAGTGGTTACAAATCAGAATTTGTTGAAAAAGATGTTAAAATGCATTCTGCTTGCAACAGAGAAAAATATAGATAAAAGTGTAAAAATTATTTAAAGATGAAATAATTTAGATATAGAACCACCTGTTTGTATTTCATATATTGCATCTGAAATAATTGGCGCAACTGTCAAAACATTTAACCAATCTTTATTTTTTTCTATGTATTCTTTGTTTTTTGGTATTGTATCTGTTGTTATAACTTTTATACCATTTTTAGGAAATTCTTCTTCTGGATAATATAAAATTACATCGGTTTTCTTATCCTTTTTAGGACTAAAAACTGGGTGAGTAGCACATGTATATATATTTCTTGCTTTAGCCTCCTTAAGTTTTTTTGCTTCCTCAAGTATAGTCCCACCAGTATCGATCAAATCATCTAAAATAATAACATCCCTATTTTCGACATGCTCCTTACCCATTATATAAATATCTTCAATTGATCCTGCTTCAGATCTTGTCTTGCTTATAACAACTAATCTAGATCCCGGAAGATCTTTAGAAAACATTTTTGCTCTTTTAACACCGCCTGCATCTGGTGATACAATAGTAAAATTACCATCAATATTTCTGAAATAATCTAAAAATAATGAATATGCTGTAAGGTTATCTATAGGATAACCAACAAATCCTTGTATCTGTCCAGCATGCATATCGAAAGTTACTACACGCATAGGTATAATACTATCATATCCCCTTAACATCTGCATTGTTCTTCTTGCATTTAATGCTACCCCTGGCCTATCCATTCTATCCTGTCGTTGGAAAGGAATATATGGAAGTATGTAAGTTATTTCATTAACAGAAGAATTTCTTATCGCATCATCTATAAAATAAAGTTTCATAAATCCAATATTTGGATCATACTCATTTTTGTAGTCATAAAAATGATGAAAAATATAAACATCGCGCTTTCTTATATTATCCTTTATTTGAACATCGATCGATTTATCATTATGATATGTTATATTGATACGACCAAATGAAACTTCCCCATATTTTTCTGAAAAAAGTTTGTGAACTAATTTTACAAAATCCTCATTCTCGTTTGTACATAGAAATATCATATCCCTTAAATCACGGGACATAATTTTTTATAATTATGAAAATCTTTTTAAATCTAAATATCTTTTGTACTTCTTTTACATCACAAATAAATCACAACCTATAAATATTAGATAAAATAAAAAAAGATTATGAAAAAGAAAAAAAATATTTTATTTTTTAATCGAATAAGAAAAAAGGATGTTTCTTTAGTTGGTGGTAAGAATGCTTCATTAGGCGAATTAATGTCTATAAAGATGCCTGTACCTAATGGCTTTGCTATAACTGCGGATGCATATAGATATTTTATCAAAAAAAATGAATTGGACGAAAAAATAAAGTCAATACTTAAAAGAACAAACATAAAAAATATCAAACAACTAAAAAAATCTGGAAATGAAATTCGTAAACTCATTAAAAATGCAGAATTTCCAGATGATTTAAAAAACGATATTCTGAGTGCATTCAATGATCTTGGTGAAAAATATGTTGCTGTTCGAAGCAGTGCAACTGCAGAAGATTTACCATCAGCTAGTTTTGCGGGTCAGCAAGAGAGTTTTCTTAATATTGATAAAAATAATTTATTGAAAAGAATTAAAGATTGTTTTGCATCCCTGTTTACAGACAGGGCAATTTCATATCGTGAGGATAAAGGTTTTGATCATTTCAAGGTTTATTTATCTGTTGCTGTTCAGAAGCAAATATTTTCAAAATCAAGTGGTGTTATGTTTACAATTGATCCAGATAGTGGACACGAAAATTTCATTGTAATAAACTCCGGATTTGGTTTAGGTGATTACATTGTTCAAGGAAAAATAACACCAGATGAATTTTGGATATTCAAGAAAAATTGTAAATTAATAGGAAAAAAACTTGGAAGGAAAAAAATTATGGAAATCCGATCAATATTTGGTGTAAAGAAAAAGAAATTATCAAAAACGATGCAAAATCAATTCTCATTAAGTGATAGTGAAGCAGAATTACTTGCAAAGTATGGTAAAAGAATTGAAAAGCATTATAAAACACCAATGGACATAGAATGGGCAAAAGATTATGATGACAAAATTTATATAATACAAGCACGTCCAGAGACTGTACACTCAACAAAAAATAGAAATATTTTCAAAGAGTACAAACTTGAAGAAAAAAGTATCATTCTTGCAAGAGGTCTTGCTATTGGAAGAAAAATAGCAGCAGGAAATGTAAATATAATAAAGAATGTTAAATACATTAATAAATTCCGTGAAGGACAGATACTTGTTACACAAAAGACAGATCCTGATTGGGAACCTATAATGAAGATAGCTGCTGGAATTATTACAGAAGAAGGCGGACGAACAGCCCATGCTGCTATTGTTTCAAGAGAATTAGGAATACCGGCAATTGTTGGTGTGGCAAATGCAACAAAGATTTTGAAAAACAATATGCCTATTACAATTGATTGTACAAAGGAAACAGGAGTCATATGGAAAGGTAAAATGAAATATAAAGAGAAAATACATGATATTAAAAAAATTCCAAAGACAAAAACAAAAATATATGTTAATATAAGTGAACCAGATCAGGCAATCGATGCATCACTATTACCAATTGATGGTGTTGGACTTGCACGCGAAGAATTTATAATATCATCATCTATTGGAACTCATCCATTAGAGTTGATAAAATTAAAAAAGGAAAATGAATTCATAGAAAAGCTTGCATATGGAATAGCAAAAATATCAGCTGCGCTATATCCAAGACCTGTCATTGTCCGCACAAGTGACTTCAAGACAAACGAATATAAAAATCTCAAAGGTGGTGAGAAATACGAACCACATGAAGATAATCCAATGATAGGATGGCGTGGTGCTTCAAGATATATATCAAAAAATTATGAAGAGGCATTCCGACTTGAATGTAAAGCAATAAAAAAAGTTATAGATGATTTTGGTTTAAATAATATTAAAGTTATGATACCATTCTGCAGAACAATCGATGAAGCAAAAAAAGTATTAAAAATAATTAAGAGTGAAAAATTAAATACAGAAATTGGTGTTATGGCTGAAATTCCATCAAATATTATTCTTGCAAAGGAATTTTCAAAATATTTTAAATTCTTTTCAATAGGAAGTAATGATCTGACACAATTAGTATTGGGTATAGATAGGGATAACGAATCTCTTGCAAAGGAATTTAATGAAAAAAATGATGCTGTAAAAAGATTTATTTCACAATTGATTAAAACCGCTCATAAATATAAAAGAGATGTTGGTATATGCGGAGAAGCGCCTTCTGATTTTCCTGAATTTGTAGAATTTCTTGTAAGAGAAAAAATAGACTCAATAAGTGTAAATCCAGATGTTGTCATACCTACACGATTATTAGTTTCAAAAATAGAAAGATTAGGATGAAGTTATATATTCTATCAAATTTTGATCCATATATAAAGATTAGATTAAAATAATAAAAACTAAAAATTAACCATATTTTTTTCAATATATTTTATAAATCACCAGCTCTTACTGTTTTTCTGTCATTACTCTTCGCGCGAGCTATTGCCTTTTTAACAAGTGATTCTATTTCCTTATCTAATGCATCAGGAAAATCACTTGCACAATTCATGTCCTCATTTTTTATAAGGTCCTTAAGTTTTGAAACAACTACAAGTCCTGCCATCCTTTTCACCTCTTTTTTTAAATTTTTTATCAAACGAGTATTTAAAATTAATTTATTAGTGGTAGTTTTTAATACTTAAACAAACTTAATTTTGAGAAGGTTAAAATATGATTGGTGTTTTTTATGCTTCGCCAACCTATAATAGTTGTATTAGGACATATAGACCATGGAAAAACAACTTTGTTAGACAAGATTAGGCAAACTGCTATTGCAACAAAAGAGGCAGGCGGCATAACACAAGCAATTGGCACAACAGAAATACCTATTAATATTATAAAAAAATTATGTAGTTATCTTATTAAAAAATTTAATTTTGAAATAACTATTCCTGGTTTATTGTTTATCGACACACCAGGTCATGAGGCGTTTACAACACTGCGAAAGCGTGGTGGTTCAATTGCTGATATAGCAATTCTTGTTATAGATATAAATGAAGGTATAATGCCACAAACAAAAGAGTGTTTAGATATTTTAAAATTCTCAAAAACACCTTTTGTTATTGCTGTAAATAAAATCGACAAAATTCATGGATGGGTTTCACATGAAGATTTATGCTTCATTGAAGATTTTCCACAGCAGTCAGAAAGTGCAAAATCGATACTTGAAGAAAAATTTTATAAAATAATTCAGGAAATTTCAAAATTAGGTTTTAATGCAGAAAGATTTGACAGAATTTCAGATTTTAGAAAAACAATTGCTGCTGTTCCTATATCTGCAAAAACTGGTGAGGGTATATCAGATTTGCTTGTTATTCTTACAGGTCTTGCACAACAATTTTTGAAAGATCAATTAATTACAACAGAAAAATCAGAGGGTATGATTCTCGAAGTAAAAGAATCTATAGGTTTAGGAACAACAATTGATGCAATAATATACGATGGTAGCATTAGTAAGAATGATTTTCTTGTAATAGGTGGAAAAACACCGATGATAACAAAGATAAAGGCTCTTTTTGTTCCAGAGCCTCTACGCGATATGAGAACAGAAAAGAAATTCAAAAGCGTTGAGTCTGTGAATGCTGCATGTGGTGTAAAAATTGCCGCACCAGGACTTGATGGGGTTGTTGCAGGATCACCAATAAGAACAACAAAAACAATGGAACATGCAAAAAAACTTCTAGAAGAACTAGAGAAAGAAAGAGAGGAAGTAGAGATTTCAACAGATAACGAAGGTTTGATCTTAAAAGCTGATACAACAGGTAGCATTGAGGCATTAATCCACATATTCGGCAAATATCCAATCAAAGAGGCAAAGATTGGACAAATAACAAAAACAGATGTAATAAAAATAGAATCGAATGTTGATCCATTTCTAAAAGTTATTGTAGGTTTTAATGTTATGCCAACAGAAGAGGCAGAATTACTTGCAAAAAACAAAGGTGTGAAGATTCTACATTCTAATGTAATATATCATCTAATCGAAGATTATGAAAAGTGGGTTGAAGATGAAAAGGAAAATATAAAAAGAAGAGAGATAGAAAGTTTGACAAGACCTGGAAAAATAAAAATCCTACCTGGGTGTATATTTCGTGCAAGTAATCCAGCCATAATAGGTTGTGAAGTATTTGGTGTTATAAAACCAGGTTATACTTTATTCAAATATGATAATGAATTCAAAATTATTGGAACAATAAAACAAATACAATCCCAAGGTCAGAATATTGACATGGCAAAAACAGGCGATAAAGTCGCGGTTTCTATTCCAGAAACAACAGTAGGAAGACAAGTTTTTGAAAATGATATTTTATATACAAATGTAGAAAGTGATGAATATATAAAACTGAAGAAAAATGAAAATTTAATTTCAAGTAGCGAAAAAGAGGTTTTAAATGAGATTTTTGAAATAAAAAAGATTGTTGATCCAAGATATGGGCTAAAATAGAAATTTTTTTATTTAATGAAAATAAAAATATAAAAATGAAAAAAGATTATAAAATACAAAAAATTATTAGAGAATTTACATATTGCTTCTATTCTTACAATATTACTGATTTAGATAAAATACCGGATGAAAAAAATCTAAAACTACTTACAAAAATAGCTAAAATCGGTAATTGTGAACCTATACAAGATAGTTTTTCTATATCAAGATATCCAGAACAAGGAACATCATTATATATTGCCATTAAAGAATCGTCTATCTCGATGCATACATGGCCAGAATATAATTATGGAATACTTAAATTTGAGAGTTGTAGTGATAAAACAGATTTTGATAAAATCAAAAAATTTATGAGACGAGTCTTCAAACCATATAAAGATGAAATATATTATCAAAATTTTATAATTTCATCTTTATAAAATTTTTCATTCTTAATTTATTTGTGGTTTTATGGAAGCGGGGATGAAAGTAAAGCTTCTTGCTTATACTCCAAATCCCGAAAAGATATGTGGAATAGCTGCAAGATTATGTTATAAGAATATCAAAACTATTGATGAATTAGAAAAAAATATAACAGAAGATGAAATAAAAAAATCTCTTGATGCGTGTTTAAAATCAGGTCATCATTCTGTAATTGAGCATGCATCATTTACATTTGGTATAGAAGGCGTATCTCGAGCACTTACTCATCAACTTGTCCGTCATCGTATTGCATCTTATTCTCAGCAGAGTCAAAGATATGTTGACAAAAAGAACTTTGAATATATAATTCCACCATCAATAAAGGCAAATAAAAAATTAAAAGAAAAATTTGAAAATTTTATGAAGAATATTCCATATGAAGAATTTTTAGAAGTTCCAAAAGAGGATGCAAGATTTGTTTTACCAAATGCATGCGATACAAAAATAATAGTTACAATGAATGCACGTTCACTTTATAATTTTTTTAAGTTACGTTGCTGCACGCATGCACAATGGGAAATAAGAATGCTTGCAAACAAAATGCTTGAGCTTGTAAAAGAGATCGCACCAAATCTTTTCAAATATGCAGGACCATCGTGTGTTTTCGAAAAAATATGTCGTGAAAAAGAGCCGTGCCCAAGACTTCAGAAAGAAGGTGCAATTCATCTATGGAGTTTGGATAAGGGATTATAATGTTAAAAGATTTTGATTATGAAGTCTGGGAAGCGATTAACAATGAAAAATTAAGACAAATGAACGGTTTAGAGTTGATAGCTTCTGAAAATTTAGTGAGCAAATCTGTTCTTGAGGTAGTGGGTTCAATTCTGACAAATAAATACTCTGAAGGATTGCCTGGAAAAAGGTATTATGGTGGAAATAAATTTATCGATCTCATAGAATCATTAGCCATAGAACGAGCAAAAAAATTATTTGGATGCGAGCATGTGAATGTACAACCATATTCTGGAAGTACAGCAAATCTCTCAGCACTTTATGCATTTCTAAAGATCGGGGAAAAATTTATGGGGATGAGTCTTACTCATGGCGGTCATCTAACGCATGGTGCGTCTGTAAGTTTTTCTGGACAATTATTTAAATCGATACCTTATGGTGTTTCTAGAGAGACTGAACTTCTTGATTACGATGAAATAAGAAAGATAGCTCTTGCTGAAAAGCCAAAATTAATTTTATCAGGACTATCAGCATATCCACGTGAGATTGATTTTAAAATATTTAGAGAAATTTGTGATGAAGTCGGAGCATATCACATGGCAGACATAGCACATATTGCCGGACTTGTTGTTGGCGGTGTTCATCAAAGTCCCATACCATATGCTGATGTTGTAACAACTACTACACATAAAACATTAAGAGGACCACGCGGTGCAATTATAATGTGTAAAATGAAATATGCTGAAAAAATAGATAAAGCAGTATTCCCAACATTTCAAGGAGGACCACATAACAATATAAATGCAGCAAAGGCTGTGTGTTTTAAAGAAGCAATGCAACCAGAATTTAAAAAATATGTATATCAAATTGTAAAAAATGCAAAGGCATTGGCTGATGCATTACTTGATTATGGTTTTAGGCTTATTACTGGTGGTACAGATAACCATCTCATACTTGTTGATATGACTAATAAAGGATTAACAGGAAAAGAGACAGAAAGCATTTTGGAAGAAGTAAATATCTATGTAAATAAGAACATGATTCCTTTTGATACAAGAAAACCTTCGGACCCTTCTGGCATAAGATTAGGAACACCTACTCTTACAACACGTGGTATGAAGGAAAGTGAGATGAAATTTGTTGGTGAATTAATTAATAAAGCAATTGAAAACAAGGATAATAACATTGTAAAAGAAAAAATAAGGAAAGATGTTTTAGAATTATGCAATAAATTTCCGTTTTATGAGTAATTTGCTAAATACATAATTCAAGTTATTTATAATTATTATCATAGATTTTATTTGATCTAATTATCTTGCTCCACTTGCTTCTCTTTCTATCCTTTCTTTTTCTTTTATGGCAAATGATTCCGAAGAACCTTTATATGCAGCAAGAAGTTCTTCCGCAAGTGCTTCATGTATTTTTTTTCTTGTATTGAAAGATTTTCTATATGCTCCCTGAGCAAAATATTTTAATGTCTTATCGATACGGCGTTGTGGTGCTGTAACTACTGCCTCACGTGCCATTATACTACCAAGCTGATATGAAATTATCTCTTCTCTTATTGCTGCATTTTCTATAGCTCTAACAAGCACCTCTATAGGATTTTTATTCTCCTTTTTTTCTATTAGTTCAAATGCCTTCTCAACAGTACTTAGTGCATTTACATAATTTCCACAAAATCTACCGGATGTAAGTTTGTGCTTTTTTCCATGATGACCTGGGACCAAAAGATTAAGCGCAAGTCTCTCAACAATATGCATCTTTGATTTATGAAATCTTCTGCGATGTACACCTGCAGAGCGCGGTATTAACCTAGGTTCAAGATTCAAATAATTTTTTAGACTTGGGTCTTTTACTTCTATATTTGAATCCCATTTGTTAAATAATTTAACATCAAATTTTGTTTTTTCTTTTTTTGTTGGTTTTGTCTTAGTTTTAGTTTCTTTGTCTATATTCTTTGTATTTTTTTTTGATATTTTATTCATTTAGACACCTACTTTATTTTACCGCCTTTTGTTTCCTTCCAGTCCTTATCATTTCAAGAGAAATATCATTAACCTTTATCACACGATACTTTAAACCAGACATACTTCCTACAGAACCACCTTGTGAACCGCCCATACCCTCAACAACAACCTGATCGTGCTCTGATATATGATCTATTGCACCTGTTCTAGGCACAAACGCAGTAATCTGTTTTCCATTCTTAATTAAACGAACGCGTACACATTTTATCAATCCAGAGTGTGGTTGTTTTTGTTCTACAACACGCTTCTCAAGAACAATACCCCTTGCTTGTGGGCTTCCTTCTAATGGATCCTTCTTTCTTTTTAAATCTAACATTCTGATTACATACTTCTCCTTTTTCCATCTGAATCGTTTTCTATCCTTTTTTAATTTTCTTGCAGCAAATTCTCCTGCCATAATTTCACCAAGTAAAATATTATTAATTAATATTCTGAATTTATTAATAGTAAAGATTTAAATAAGTTTGAAGAATAGTGACCCAAGGCAAAAACTTAGTGTAACGTTCCAAGAGGGAACAAAAATACAGTGATGTTGAAATTCGAAAAAATTAAATCGAAAAGCTAATCACTATAATTTAGAAACATTTAGTGTTATGACATAATGAGAAGTTTCTATTTTTTGTGTAGTTTTTGGATATGGTTCAACTTTTATCAATCTTATAGAATATCTATCAAAATTCTTTATTGCCAAATCTGGATGCCCAGATCTACTTGTTAAAGTAAAGATGCCAAGATTTTTATTATCCTTCATAATATTTACTATAACAGTAGTTTGTCCTTCCCAAACACAAACAACATCAGATGGGCACCTGGAATCTTCAGTTATATTCAAAAATTTAATCTTGATACTTTCGCCTTCTATAATTGCTACTTGATCAATCTTAAGTTTGAATGAATTATTTAAACTAGTAATGATTGTTTCTTCTTGTTGAATTTGTTTAATACATCCATTGATTAAAATAACAGCAAGTAAGCTAATTATTAAATAATATTTTTGTTGCATATTTATTATGAGTTTTAACTTGTATAAAAATATGTTGAAAACTTACTAAAAAATTATTTATTTGTATTAAACCAGATTATGATTGATGATTATTTATGAAAATCTTACTTGATACAAATTTTTTGTTATTGCCAGTACAATTTAAAATAGATATATTTAAATTGCTTAAAAATTATGAACTATTTACATTAGATTTATGTGTGAATGAAATAAAAAAATTGTCTGAAAGAAAAACAAAGGACGGCATTGCTGCCAAGGTTGCGCTAGAATTAATAAAGACAAAAAAAATAAATGTTATAAAATCTGAAAAGAAAAAGACAGACCTTGCAATAATTGAAATTGCAAAAAAATATAATTACATGGTTGCTACAAATGACAAAAAGTTAATAAAAAGTTTAAAAAGATATGGGATTAAAATAATTAGATTAAAACAGAAAAAATATTTAATAGAAGAATAAAATGAAAAGTGATTTTCCATGGAACCATTATTAATATCATTTGTTATTGGTATTATTACATTGCTTTTTGCAATATTTCTTGCATTTAATGTTTTGAGGCGCGAACAAGGTAACGAAAAGATGATAAGCATTTCAGAAGCTATTCAAGAGGGTGCCTCTGCTTTTCTGAAAAGAGAGTATAAATTTCTTATTATTTTTATCATTGTTATAGCTGCTATTCTAGGTATTTTTATTAATATTTTAACTGCCATCTCATTTATTTGTGGTGCATTCTTATCGGCATTAGCTGGTTTCATTGGTATGAATATTGCTACAAGGGCAAATGTAAGAACAACAAATGCAGCACAAAAAAGCCTTAATTCTGCATTAAGAGTTGCATTTTCATCAGGCGCTGTCATGGGGCTTGTTGTTGTTTCTTTTGGAATAATTGGATTAAGTATCTTATACTTTTTTGTAGAAGATCCAAATCTCATAGTTGGCTTTGGTTTTGGTGCTTCATCAATTGCTTTATTTGCAAGAGTTGGTGGTGGAATTTATACAAAGGCAGCAGATGTTGGTGCGGATCTTGTTGGAAAAGTAGAGAAAGGTATACCTGAAGACGACCCAAGAAACCCAGCTGTTATTGCTGATAATGTCGGTGATAATGTTGGTGATGTTGCCGGTATGGGAGCTGATTTGTTCGAAAGTTATGTTGGCAGTATAATAGCTGCTATGGCTCTTTCTATTGTCGTTGGCTTTGGTATTATTGGAATCCTTGTTCCATTACTCATTGCAGGAGCAGGAGCTATATCTAGTATCATAGGTATATTTTTTGTTAATGTAAATAAAGAAGATGCGGGTGCACTTCTAAATGCATTAAGGCGTGGAATTTTTGTTACAGTAATACTAACAATTATATTTTCTTTTGCAATTGTTTATTTTATGATGAATAATCTTAATGTGTTTTATGCAACAATTTCTGGTCTGATAGCAGGTGTGTTAATCGGGTTAACAACAGAATATTATACATCATATAAATATAGACCTACAAAAGAAATTGCAGAATCTTCACAGACAGGTGCAGCAACAACAATCCTACGTGGATTATCTGTTGGGATGCAAAGCACTATAATACCTATTATTTTAATTTCTGTATCAATTTTGATTTCATATTATTTTGCAGGGCTTTATGGCATTGCAATAGCAGGTGTTGGTATGTTATCAACGCTCGGCATAACTCTTGCAACAGATGCTTATGGTCCTGTTGCTGATAATGCTGGTGGTATTGCAGAGATGTCGCATCTTCCAAAAAATGTAAGAGAAAGAACAGATGCATTGGATGCATTAGGTAATACAACAGCGGCAACAGGCAAAGGATTTGCAATTGGTTCCGCTGTTTTAACTGCTTTAGCGCTTATGGCTGCTTATACTCAGACAGCTAATATTTCTATTGTAAACCTTATAGATGCAAAAGTTGTTGTTGGATTATTGATAGGTGCTTTGATGCCTTTTGTTTTCTGTTCCATAACATTGAAAGCTGTTGGCAAGGCAGCATTTAACATAGTAAATGAGGTAAGGAGACAGTTCAAAGAAATAAAAGGTCTTATGAAAGGTAAAGCAAAACCTGATTATGCAAGATGTGTTGACATTGCTACAAAAGGTGCAATAAAAGAAATGATTACACCAGGATTGCTTGCAGTTATTGTTCCAATTGTTGTTGGATTGATTCTTGGTGTCTATGCGCTTGCAGGTCTACTCATTGGTGCAACTGCAACAGGATTTTTACTTGCAGTAACAATGGCAAATGCAGGTGGTGCATGGGACAATGCAAAAAAATATATAGAAGCAGGACATTTTGGTGGAAAAGGTTCTGATGTTCATAAAGCATCTGTTGTTGGTGATACAGTTGGTGATCCATTCAAAGACACAAGTGGGCCATCACTAAATATATTAATTAAACTAATGTCAATAGTTTCATTGGTATTTGCACCAATTTTTATGACGCTTGCATAATTCTGTTGATTTTTTTATTGAACGTTATATATTTTTACATTCATCCTGAGAGACTAACACAAATTAAGATTTTTATCTGTTTCACTCCTAAAACTTCTTTTACCCAGATGTTATGTCTAATTGCCTAATACTGGCTTTTGCATCCAAAGGTAAATTTAAGAGGATTTTAGAAGTATCTCTTTAATCAATTTCAAAGGATCCGGTTAGCGATTGGAGAGTGTATAAGCAAAAAGCTTAAAAAGAAAACATACTAACTATTTAAAACATTTATCAATAATTATTTTCATTATCAATGATTTTATTGGTGTAAATATGTTTAAGATATTGACAATAAAGGATGTTGTTCGAGTTCCGCCAGTAAAATTTGACCTTGAGTTAGAAAAAGCCGTAAAAGAAAGTCTTCAAGAGACAATAGAAGGTAAGCTAAATGTTGATATAGGTGTTTTTCTAGCTGTTACAGAAATATTGAACATAGGTGAAGGGGAAATAATACCAGAAGATGGTGCAATACATTATCCTGTTGAATATAAGATACTTGTATACAAACCGGAGATAAATGAGATTGTTATAGGTGAGGTTGTCGATATTACTGAATTCGGGGCTTTTGTAAGAATAGGACCAATAGATGGTCTTGTGCATATAAGTCAAATAATGGATGATAGAATTTCATACGATGCTAAAAATGCTATAATAACAGGAAAAAAGACAGGTCAGAAACTCAAAGAAGGCGATCTTGTAAGGGCGCGTATTGTTGGTGTCTCACTTGGAAAAGGTCGAAGCAAAATAGCATTAACAATGAGACAGCCACACCTTGGTTCATTAGAATGGATCGAAAAAGAAAAAAAGAAAAAAGAGAAAAAGGAGAAATAGATATGATAATTAAAAAGGAAATTAATTTAGGTGATTATAAATTTATTTTGGATGGAAAAATTCTTGAACCATGTAAAAATTATAAGCGATTTAATTGTGAAGATTGCTCCTATTCATGCACATATAATGGTTCTATCGAAATTAAAAAACATAATGAAACAAGATTTATAAATAATGCTTCTATAATCGGTTTATCAAACTTTGCATCTCAAAAAGATTATATTGATTTAATAGTTGATGAGTTAATAATAAAAAATTTTATAAGTTGGTAATTTAAGGAAGTGTTTTGAATGACAAAAAAAGCATGCAAACAATGTAAAAGAATATTGACAAAGGGTAGTGTTTGTCCTGTATGTAAGACGAGCGAACTTACACCAAACTTTCAAGGCATTGTTGTAATATTTGATGTAGAATCAGAAATAGCAAAAAAGCTCGGTATAACTGCTCTTGGAAAATATGCGATAAAGATTTGAGGGTTTTATTTATGAAAGTAAAAATAGTTGAAAGAAAAAATAATCCTTATCTTAAAAGAGATGAATTAGTTATCGAGATAGACCATACAGGTGAGTGTACCCCATCTAAAGCTGCATTGCAACAATGGTTATCAAAAGAGCTTGGCAAAGATGTAGAAAAAATAGATATACGCAACATATTTTCTTCAAAAGGTAGTCCTATTTCAAGATCGCATGTATTTTTATGGGAAGAAAATAAGGTCAACGACCTATCAAAAGTTGTGAAGGAAGAAAAAGAAAATAAAAAATAATTTACAAAAGTGAAAAACTATGGTAAAAAACCAAGAAGAGAAAAAAGAAGCAAAATCCGAAAAAGAAAAGAAAGAAAAAAAGAGTCAAAAAGATAAGCCAAAATCAAAGAAGAAGCATGCAAAAGTTCAAATATGGAAATTATATAAGATTGAAAATGGAAAAGTTGTAAGAATAAATGAAAATTGTCCACGATGTGGTGCGGGAACATTTTTGGCAAAATATAAAAACAGAAAATATTGTGGACGTTGTGGCTGGGCTCAAATAATACAGGAAACGACATGAAAAATTATACAAATAAAAATAATAAATTCAATTTTAAATTATCATAAGAATCAAAAAATATTTTAAATAAAATAATTAGGATAAATATTCTTATGAAGGTTATATGTTTTGATTTTGATGATGTAATTGTAAGAACTAATACTATCCATAAACTCATTAAACTTTTTGGTCAAAGATTAAAGATTTTTGAGCTTGAAATAGAATTTCTTGAAGATAATTTGGAACCAAAAAAATTTTTTGGCGTTGTTAAAAGAATTGTTATGATGGGTAAGGGATTGGAATTTAAAAAAATTAAAAATTATATGCTTAAATTTGGTGTTAATAAAGGAGTTAAGCATGTCTTCAAATTTTTGAAATCAAAAAACTATAAAATAGTAATAGTTAGTACAAATGATCAAAGAATTATAAAAGATTTTCTCAAAAAAAATCATATAGATAAATATATTGATCAAATCTATGCTGCAAAACTTGGAATAAAAAATGGTTTACTTACAGGCAAAATATATGGTGATGTAATAAAAACAGAAAAGACTGGAATTGTAAAAAAGATAGAAAAAAAATACAAAATAAAAAAAGAAGATATTATATACATTGGAGATGGACTTACAGATTTACCAATAATAAAATTAGTTGGACGTGGAATTCTTTTTTGTCCAAATGAATTGGCAAAGGCAGAAGTTTTTATTGATAAAACACTAAAGAAAAAAGAAAAAAATGGAAAATTATTTCTTGTTGAAAAAAAGGATATGCGTGAAATTTTGAAATTTGTAATGTAAAATTATAAGAGATAAACAAATTCTTTCCTTATTCTAGAACTATTACTAGATTATCAAAACTATCCTTTATTAATGAGGGTAACAAATTGGATAATATTATTATGTTAGTTGCAATTTGAGAGCTAACACAAAAATAGCTTGAAAGATATAGCATTCGAAAACGAAAGTAAATCTTAAGTGTTCCGCTTATCCAACATAGTGCTCTTGTGGTATTGGTATCTTTTGTATTACTGGTTTTTTTGTTTTTATTTTTTTTTGATATTCTTTGTATCTTTTCCATATATCTTTGGCCATTGCACCTTTCAAAATTTTTGTAATTGTTAATCTTGGTGCAGACGTATTTGGTAATGGTCTGTAATCAACCAAGACTATATCGCCTTTCTTTATACTTTTGCTTATTTGTTGATCTACAAGAACCGTTATTAGATTTTCATCCCACATTTCTAGTGCTGCCTGTGTCGAATTGTCAGATGATTCTATATTCCTATCTTTTGGTTTAAAAACTTCTAATACCTTACCAGGATGATACATAGTTCTCAACTCATTTATTTAGTAAAAAAATTTATAAATAATTTATTTCTTAAAAAATAACCATGTATTTTTTTCTTTTGTCTCAAATCTTATTAAGCAATAAACACCTCTTAATTTTTTGCCATTCAGTCTAAAAACAATTTTCTCTTTATTTCTTTCAATTAAATCAAAATAACCTTTGTCCCATATTTTAACAATTCCTGCACCATAAAATCCTTCAGGTATTTTACCTTCAAAATCTATATAATTTAAATCGTGATCATCAACCTGAATTGCTAATCTCTTTAATCCTTTTTGTTTCGGTGGCTCTTTTGGAACTGCCCATGATTTTAAAATATTATCTAGTTCAAGACGCAGATCATAATGCAACTTTCTAGTATGATGGTTGTGTATTACAAATCGTGGCATAAATAAGAGTTCTTCGTTATCTTTTAATAAATTATAATTATTCTTCATATTTATGGCTATAATTATTGGCTCAAAATACATAGAAACAAAAAACAAATTAATAAACAAACTTATGAATGGGTATCTTAATTACTTAGAAGATGATGCAATATTTCATGTTTGCTATTTTTGTAAAAAAAGTATAAATGGAAAGATGAAAATATTAATAGATGTGGAATCGAATAGTATAAAAGAAGTATATTTCTTGGATAATGTTTGTTTTCTAAGTTATATAAATAGAAAAAATTAAGATTAAAAACATTTTTTGTGAAGTAAATATTATGATATGTCTTGGAATTGAAAGTACAGCACATACATTTGGTGTAGGTATTGTAGAAGATAAAAAAATATTGGCAAATGTGAAAGATGTGTATATACCAGAAAAAGGTGGAATACATCCTATTGAAGCAAAAAAACATCATGAAAAGATAAAAGAAATTGTATTGAAAGTAGCTTTAGATGATGCAAAGATTTCTCTTGATAACATCGATGTTCTTTCTTATTCTGCTGGGCCTGGCTTACCACCATGTCTAAGTGTTGGAACAGAATTTGTAAAATTGATTAATAAAAAAATAAAAAAACCTGTTATCGATGTTAATCATTGTGTTGCACATATTGAAATAGGTAAATTATTGACAAATTGTTCCGATCCTATAACACTATATGTCTCTGGTGGAAATACTCAAATTATTGGCTATGCTGCAAAACGATATAATGTATTTGGAGAAACACAAGATATTGGAATTGGAAATGCAATTGACAAATTCATACGAGAGACGATAAATAAATTTCCAGGTGGACCAATTATGGAGGATCTTGCAAATAAATCAAACAAAAATTATATCGAATTACCCTATGTTGTCAAAGGAATGGATTTATCATTCTCTGGTATATTAACTGCTGCATTACAGAAATACAAAAAACAAAGTGCACAGTCAAAAAATAAACTTGATGAATTTATTTGTGATATTTGTTATTCATTCCAAGAAACATGTTATGCGATGATTACAGAAGTCACAGAACGTGCATTAGCACATACAGGAAAAAACGAAGTCTTGCTCACTGGTGGAGTTGCTGCTTCAAAAAGACTTCAAGAGATGTTGAAAATTATGTGTGATGAAAGGGGTGCAAAATTTTTTGTGTGTCCAAAAGAATTTGCAGGTGATAATGGAGCTATGATTGCATATAATGGATTACTTGCTTATAAATATGGTCAAAAACCTGTAAAAAATATAGACTTCCATCAAAAATGGCGAACAGATGATGTTGAAATATTATGGATAAAATAATTATCAAGAATAATTATGAAAACAAAAATAATAAAAATAAATAATAATAATGCGATCAAATACGCAGTCAATATTCTAAAAAATGGTGGTTTATTTATCTATCCAACAGAGACATGTTATGGAATAGGTGCTGACGCAACAAACGATGATGCAGTAAAAAAGGTTTTTGAAATAAAACAAAGACCACCAAATAAATATATTACAGTAGCATTTTCTGATGTTGATATGATCAAAAAATATATAAAAATAAGTAAGAATTCTGAAAAATTAATAAAAAAATTTATGCCAGGTCCATTAACACTCGTGGACAATGGTGTTGGGTTTAGAATACCGAAACATAAAATTATTCTAGAGATAATAAAAAAATTTGGAAAGCCTATCACAACAACATCTGCAAATATATCTGGACAAAGGCCTTTATATAAAATTTCAGATATAATAAAAACTTTTTCAGAGAGGGTTGAACTAATATTAGATGCAGGTGATCTAAAAGAAATTCCACCATCAACTGTTTTTGATGTTAAAAAAAGAAAAATAATTAGAAATGGTCCAATAAAAAAAAGAGAGATTATAAAAGTCTTAAATACTTTTACTTTATAGTAATAATTTATTTCGTATTCCTTAAAAATGGATAATTTCATTATATTAAGTATTCAAAAAATCCATTGGTGTAAATATGAAAACATACAAATTTGATTTAAAAAGAAAGGGAAGAGTTCTTGGTTTTAGTACAGGTGATACAAACATATCAATAGCTACAAGTGAACCAAATCATATAGACCCATTTCCGCATTTTCATAGTTTTAGCGATGAATTTTATATAACGCTTAGCGGTGTTGGTATTATTAGGATTAATGATGAGAGGTATTTACTCAGACCTGATAAAATAATCAAAATAGAAAAGAATGAGATACATCAAATAATTGGCGTATATAAACATGAAAAATATTGTGACTTCATCCATATCTCAATAAAAGTTCCAGACGAAAAAGATGATAAAGTGATTGTTAAATAAAAATTTTTCTTGTGCTATAATCCCCAAATTTTTTTATCCTCTTGATTTTTATATTTATTTTCTTTAATTTGTTTCTAATATCTTTTGATAATTTCTGGTCATAACCTAATGCTATGATATCTGGTTTATATTTTTTGACCGTTTTCATAAAATCTTTTGGATGGCCTATAACAATTTTATTAGCTATTTTTAATTTTTCAAGATATTTTTTCCTACTTTTTGCAGGAATTGCATAAGGCTTTTTATTGTTTTTATCATGTGCCAAAACAACTATAAGATAATCGCCTAATGATTTTGCCTTTTTCAAGAAATAAATATGACCCTTATGTATGTGATTAAAACATCCTCCACAAAGGACTTTTTTCATATTAAAACTTCTCCAATGGATTATAATTCTCTAATATTTGTTTTTTTATCTCCAGCAACCAATAGTTACCTAGTCAAATGACCAAACCCAAGTTAATAAATATCATATGAATCTTTTGTGACTCCATTTTTTTAATGCTTCTTTTAATTCTTTATGGTTTTTTGCATATTCCTCTAAAGAAATCTTATGAAAATAAGCTTCTATCGCCTGCATAACTGCTTTTGCACCTGCCTCTGCGCCCATAGGATGCCCAAGTGTGCCACCACCAACTTGAATAACGATGTTCGTTGTTCCATATATATCAAAAACATCTGGCAATATACCTGGGTGCAAACCACCAGAAGCAACAGGGAGCATAGACCTTATTTTTCCCCATCTTTGTTCTAATCTTAATTTTGGTATCTCTTTTACATACTTGGACATTATCATTTCTTTTATCGCAATTATATCCTCTTTTTTTCCTTCTAATTTTCCAATAACTGTTCCTATATGCAATTGATCTATTCCAATAATGCGCATAAGTTTTGCAAGCATGAGCATTGTCATTCCATGTTTTGGATTTCTCGTAAACATCGAATGCATTGCACGATGTCCATGTATCGCCATTTTCAAATCATGAGCCATATCGCTTGCAGTTCCAATTGCTGTATAGCCAGAGATGACAATATCGATCATAAAATATTTGAATCCATGGTTATGTATAATTTTTATTCTTCTCTCCATTTCTTTTAGATTTGGGCTTGTTACATTAATAAAAGCATCTTTTATACAACCAGTTTCTTTTTCTGCTTTGTCACGATATTTTGCTATCTCCCTTACACGGTCTTCAAACTTATTAAATTTTTGGTTTGTTAAATTTTCATCATCCTTGATGCAATCTATTCCACCCCTCCAGATAGCATATGCTATCTTTGCATGTTCTTTTGACGAGAATCCTAATTTTGGTTTTACAACAACAGATGTGATAGGGCCATACTTTCTTTTGAAAATTTTTCTTATAACATCTTTTCCATAGAGCGGACCTTTAAAATTTCTCAAATATTTTTCTGGAAATTGCGTATCAATCAATCTCAAATTTTTAATAGCCTTCATTCCAAAAATATTACCACCTGGCCCAGCAAGAAAACCTGGTATATTTCTATGCTCAAAGAGTTCAAGAGGGTATGCAACTTTCATGTAGTTTCCTTTAACAGAAAAACAATATGCCTTTAATTTTTCAATACTTTCTGGCATTTTTGAAAGTTTTGTCCACGTTCCACAACTTGATTCAGATGCAATACGACCAACAGCCTCTTTTATGGTCACACCTCTTGCTGGCTCAAAATAGAATAGACATATGATTTCATCTTTTTTTGGCTTATAACTAAAATCAACAAATTCATTATGCCAATCTTCTGTCATAAATAAATAATTAGAAGCTCTAATAATAAAAAGTTGATGGTTTGATTTTAGTCTAACTAAAAAATAGTTTTCAAAAGAAAAATATTTCTTAGAAAAATTATTTTATTTATTCCTGATTTTTCAGTTTTTCCGATCTTTTCTTTAAATCCATAAATACCATAAAAATAATCTTTTCTTTCTATGCATTTTACCGCATATGCAAATGCTATAATAGTGGTATTTCTTGGGTTTTCTTTTTCCATAATTTTTGATTTAGCTAATGAATCATATAAACGTGAAAGAGAACTTCCCGCATACTTTTTTGCTTCTTCAACTAGTATTTTCCATTTCTTGTGTTTTTCTAGTTTTTTAATTCTTTCATATTCTTTCTCAAGATTGGATAGATCTGCCTCAAGTTCATCGATATCAATTTTTGGTTTATTCTCGATTTTTGATTCATTCTCTGTCATATTTAACCTATTTAAATTTCTTATTTTTTTATTTTTTTTATTTTTGAATAAATAGATTAAAAAAGTGATTTCTAATCTGGCTCTTGACTTTCTTATCTGGTTTAACATCAATAGAAACATAGCAATACTTCATTATATGTAAAGCAACTAAATTCATTTTCATTCATGACCAAATATTACCAAAACATTTCCATTAATTATTTTTTCAATTTTCACAAAACCAAAACGCTCAAATTGTACTACATTTCCAACTTTTGCTTTTAAGAGATTTGTTTCAGCGATGCCTTTTATTTCTTTATCTGGCATTATAACCTTCACATGTATATGCTTTTCAGGTACCCATTGTATCTTTGGTAAAGGTCTTAATTCTGTATCAGTAAATTCAGACTTTTCGCCAAGTTTTATATTACACAAATCTTTTAATCGTATTTCTAACCCTTTGTACGTGTCAAAATCATTTTTATCTATATAAAATGTTTTGCTAAGTGAAAATGTTCTATAACCACGTTTTTCTTCTGGGTGTAATGGTATTTTTGCCTTTTTTAATTTCATATTTTTTACTTCTATCTTTTTTGGATTTGGTATAAAGAAATAGCGATTTGCTATTTTGTCGATGATCTTTCTATTGTATGCAGATAAATTTTCATATGATATAGTTATATCAGATGATTTTGGTCCGATATCAACAATAATCTGTCTTAATGCTTCTGGTTGAAACCCACGTCTGCGTAAGGCTCTTATCGTTCCAAGTTTAGGATCATCCCAACCTGTATATATCTTTTTTCTTATACCTTCTCTTATCTGGCTTTTGCTAAGAACCATATTAGATAAAGAGAATCTACCAAGCGTAATTACAATAGGATAATCCCATTTGAAATGTTCATATAAATATCTTTGCTTAAATTCATTTGTTGTATGTTCTTGTGCACGAAATATATGGGTAATTTTACATAAATGATCATCAATAGCAGAAGCAAAATTGTATAATGGCCAAAGGTGAGCTTTTTTATTTATTGGATGCTGTGGATTATCAACAATTCTGAATGCTGCCCAATCACGTAATGCAGGGTTTTTCGCATCTAATTCTGTTTTTATGCGCAAAACCGCTTCTCCTTCTTTATATTTATACAATAACATTTTTTTCCATCTATTCAAATGTGTTTTTATGTTCATTTCTCTACATGGACATGCTTGGCTTTTATCTCGCAATTTTTTCCATTCATCAATATTACATGTACAAACGTATGCACCACCAATACGAATAATTTTATCAGCAAATTTGTAATATATCTTAAGTCGCTTAGAAGCAATTATTTCTTGGTGCACCTTAATCCCAAACCATTTCAAATCCTCTTTTATCCATTTGTAGAATTTTTTTTCAGGGACCTTTATCTTAGGGTCTGTATCATCAAAACGAAGAATAAATCTTCCATGATATTTCTTAGCATATTCGTCACATAATATTGCCGGTCTTGCATTTCCGAGATGTATAGCTCCATCAGGATTTGGCGCAAATCTAACAACAAATTTTTCTCTTGTCAGCTCCAATTCTGGTAATACTTTTTTTTCAATTCTTTTTATGGGCGTATACCCACCAAGCAATTCTAATTCTCTCTTTTGTTGTAAAGTAGATAATCTGTTAATTTGATCCACTATAAGTTCTACATTTGAACGTAATTCCAAAACATTTTCTCTTAGTTCAGGATGTTCGCCCAATATTTTGCCTAAAACACTTTTTGCTTGCGCCACTCCTTCATGCTCTACAGCATTAATCAATGCATATTTTTTTATAATCTCCTCAATAGAATTTGTTGGCATTTATAATATATATCTTTTATAATTCTTAAATTTTTTTAAATAATCATTATAAATACATTGAAGTTCTATTGATTTCTATTGATGAAATTTCTGAGCAATTTATCTGCAAAATTAAATTTCTTGAATGTTCTTATGCGCTCACAGAAAAAAATATGGTAAAAAAGAAAAAAATAAATCAGAAACAAGTTACTGTTTGATTATTGCATCCATTCGGGCAATCTTGCACTAACTCTTGTGTTATTATGACATTACATCCTATCATTCCATCAAAACAGTAGAAATCTCTGTAATCTCGGTATATATCACCATTATAACAATAGTTTTCTGAATAACCATCCATATCATTGCAGTTATATTGATATATTGGATATATTGAATAACTGCATGCACCGTTTGTACAATAATAATCCTTATAATCTCTGAATATAGAATTATTTAAACAATATCCTCCACTGATATATCCATCTGTTCCACAGCTCTGTTGCTGGCTTTGTGCATAATTATCAACACAATAGTATTCCATGATAGTTCCTAAGTCTACACAATAGTCACTATAACTATACCTAATCCTGTTATAATATCCTGATACTGTTCCAAAAACATTTATCACATTTCCGCCATCTGTATCACTGCATGAATATTTTGGTTTTGGCTCTGCAAATATTGTTGTTGTAATAAGAAAAATGGCAACAACTGAAATAATAGCCACCGACAATAAACTACCTTTCATTTTTATTACTATTTTAAATTTTGTATGTTAATCTATAAAAAACTTTTGGAGAACATATAACAATGAAATACTTTTACAAAGATATAACATTAGAAGTTCCAGAAAATGTTTATTATCCATTAGAAGATTCAGAATTGCTGTCAGATATTATAGAAAAAATTAATGTAAAAAATAAGAAAGTTCTAGATATGGGTTGTGGCTCTGGGTTTCTTGCAATATTATTAGCCAAAAAAGGTGCTATTGTTTCTGCAGTAGATATTAATCAAGATGCAGTGAATGTAACAAAGAAAAATGCAAAAATGAATGATGTTAAAATAGATGTTATGCAATCAGACTTATTTGAAAAAATAAAAGAAAATTTTGATTTAATTATTTTTAACCCACCATATCTACCAATAGAAGAAGATGATATAACATATAGTGGTGGAAAAAGTGGAAGAAAAACTATTAAAAAATTTATAATAAATGCAAAAAAATTTTTGAATAAAAATGGAAAAATTATATTATTAATTTCTTCTTTGACAAATGAAAACGAAGTTATAAAATTATTTGAAAAAAATAAAATGAAGGTAAAAATCTTAAAAAGAAAAAAGATACCTTGGGAAGAACTGATTGTAATCGAGGCATGTTTATAGATATATTTTATAATCTTTATTCAATAATTTTTATCATGCCAATAAATGCACCACCAGAATATTTCAAGGCAGAAGAAAGATTTTTGTCAGCAAAAACAAAAGAAGAGAAAATTATTGCATTAGAAGAGATGATTAGGCTTTTACCAAAACATAAAGGTACAGAAAATATGCTTGCACAGCTGAAATCAAAACTTGCAAAATTAAAGAAAGAAAAATCAAGTAAATTGGGAAAAAAAATTGGTATAGAAAAAAAAGGTGAGGCACAAGTATGCCTCATTGGACTTACGAACTCTGGCAAATCATGGCTTCTTTCAAAACTTACAAATGCAAAACCAAAAATAAGTGAGTATCCATTTACAACAACAAGACCAGAGGTCGGTATGATGGATTATAATGGAATAAAAATTCAATTAGTAGAAATTCCATCAACATTTGAATCTGAATATATAAGTATTGTAAGAAGCACAGATGCAATTGCAATAGTTATTAAGAACGAAGATGAAATTAAAGAAATGGAACAATTATTAAAGGATAATTTTATTACGTCAAAATATATTATTATAAATTCATGGAAAGAAGGCATTAAAGAAATAAAAGAAAAAATTTGGTCAATATTAGATCTGATAATAGTTTATACAAAAAAATCTAGAAACCAACTATCTCCAATGGCCTTGCCAAAAAATTCCACAGTAAGAGACTTTGCACAACGCATACACAAAGATTTTGTAAAAAAATTCCGCTTTGCAAGACTTTGGAGAAATAATATTATGATGCAGGTTGGTCTCGATTATAAACTAGAAAATAATGATATTGTAGAAATACATTTGAAATGAAATGTTTTGATAATAACAGCATAAAGACAACAAAAATTTATTTATCTGTTATCCTATTAAATAATAAAGAATCTATTAAACAATCTATAGGTGTAATTTTTATGCTTGTTGATTTGCATGTGCATACTAATTATTCAAAGGGTACTAAAATATTTCACGAAGGTATGAATACACCTGAACAAATTGTTAGACATGCAAAAAAAATTGGACTTAGTGCAGTTGCAATAACAGATCATGATAACATAGAAGGCGCCTTGAGTGCAAAAAGATTCGAAAAGAAATATGGTATTATTATTATTTCAGGTGAAGAAGTTAGCACAAAAAATGGTCATATACTTGCACTTGGTATAAATGAATTTATAGCACCAGGACTAAGTGTGGACGAAACACTTGATTTGATACATCAACAAGGTGGTATAGCAATTGCTTCACATCCATTTGATGTAGCAAGGAAGGGATTAGGTTACTTATCAAAAAAATGTGATGCTGTTGAGGCCTTTAATGCCATGAACATCGAAAGAATCGGTAATATGAAATGCGAAAGATTTGCAAAAAATAATAGGCTTCCTATGGTTGCTGGTAGTGATGCTCATAAAATTAATATGCTTGGATTTGGCATAACAAAAATAAATGCTGATTCTGTTGATGAAATACTAAAAAAAATAAAAAAAGGTGATACAACACTTATATGTAAATATGTTCCAACTAAATTTATTGTAGATTGGACAGTACAAAGATTGAAAATGTCTTATGGATATACAATAGATTATATGAATAAAAATTATTCATGGCCAAAAAAGACAATTGGAAAAAAGTTAATAGGCCTTGTCGAAAGGAGCCCTGGAAATATAGATTATATGTTTAATATTATAGGTTATCTTTGCCTTGCAATTGTTATAACTTATAGAGGTGTACGTGAAGTATTAAGTATTTAAGGTGTATGAATGTTTGAATTTATTTCAGATTTGGGATCAGTTGGAATTTTTCTGCTTCTTATAATTTTCATATTATTTGTACTTGCTATTAAAAAAGTTATGTCTATAATAAAGAATATTATAATAATTGCAATAGCATCTATTTTATTTCCAATTGTTATGAATAGATTAGGTTTTTCAATACCAATAGATGGGGATTCTATTTTATCATTCTTATTTATTGGTGTTGGACTTTACTTCATTTATCTTATAGGAAAATCTACATACACTTTATTAAAGATTGTTGAAAAATTTGGGAAAGGCATTACATCACCATTAAAGACTATGAAAAGGCGTAAAAAAGAAAAATTAGAGAAAAAAATAAAAGAACATATAGAAAAAGAAGAAAAAAATGAAAAAGTGACAGAAAAAGAATACAAAAAAGAATCAATCATATCACCAAAAATAATAACAAAACCAAAAAAAGAAAAAATATATTATAAAGATTATATAGAAATAAAAGAACCAAAGAAAAAACAAAAATTCATTGAGCCACTACCAGAAATAAAACCGAAAAAGAAAGAATAATTTTTAAATGTAAATTAGATTTATTAATTTGAAAAAGCAAAAAAAATTAAAAAATCTTTTTAAACAAATACGAAGAATATAATATAATGTTTGATTGGAAAATAATCGTAACATCTATTGTTGTATTATTAATAATTCTGGTTTTTATTTCTATTGATCCGACTGTTTCAAATTTTTTTAATTCTGTTTTTGATAAGGTCTCGGGACTTTTCAGATTTGAAATTTTCAATGAAGGTAAGAATATCAAATTTTATCTTAATGTTAGCGACTATAAACCAATAAATTTCAAAACAAATATACCAACAAATATAACACTACAACCAATAGAGTTTTATGCTGTTTTGAAAGATGGAAGTATAAACACAACAAAAACGATTAGAATAATAAATTTCAAGGGTTCTGGATATATAGGTAATACAATAAACTTAGATGGTAATTTTGAAAAATTAGAAATTGGTGAAATAGGGTCATTTTCAAATAGTAGGATTAAGGCAGATGGGACATTTTCTAGTGTTATTATAGAAAATATTGGATTAAAAAATCTAAAAATTGAAAATTCAACAGGCTCTTTAATTGTCAACGAAACAGAAATTGCTTTCTCTTTAAAAACAATAGAAATAGTCTCACCATTTGGTCAATTCTCATTCTCAAAAGGTATGAGTATTGATGGTTTTGCAAATAAAATTTCTATTCCCGAAGAAAAAATAATTTTGGGTTATTGAAATTGTCAACCTTTTTAAACTTTTTCATACATTACTGATTGTTGGTAGATTTTATGATTTTGAATCAATCTGATATATTTGGTACAATAATATGGTTTATATTATTTTTTGTGCTTATTTTTATGTACCCAAGACTCATGCTCTCACAATTAATATATAAACTAGAACAATCAGCAGAAAAGATGGAAAGGATGTCACAAGATTCTATAAAATTAATTGTAAAAAAAATTCAAAATAATATAACAAAAGATATGAAAAATAAGATTGAAGAATTTACAGACTTCTTTGTTATTGAGCCGTCAAACATAGATCCTTATGGAATTGTAAGGAAGATAGATGAAACAATAAGACGTATGGAAACAAGATTTGATGAGTTTGTTGATGAAATTGCAGAAAATAAGGATTACAAAAATAAACAAGAAATAAATTATGGATTGCGTGCAGCAATAGGTCTTCGGCAAATAGCAAAAATTGTAAGACACAATGTTGAACTTGCAAAGAAATTTAAAAATCTTCAGATAGCCATGATATTGCAAATGCAAATGCCTATTATAGAAAAGATTGCTGAATCTGAACTAAAGGGAACAGAAGCTTTTGTTAATGGCATCCCTATCGGAGATTCTATAGGTCCTTTGGTTGCTGCATCTTTGATGAACAAAAGTAATGAAATAGCAGAAGATGTTGTTTGTGATGAAATTAATATTGAAGATAGAAAATGTTTTGTACTCAAGGCAAAAGGTCCTGGACCACATCTTGGGCGTATAGATGAAGCAATAAATGCTATATTAAAAAAACATAAAATCTCACGCGTCATTACAATAGATGCAGCACAGAAATTAGAGGGTGAAAAGACTGGATCAGTTGCAGAGGGTGTTGGTTTTGCAATGGGTGGATGGGCGCAAAGAGAGATAATAGAGAATATTCTTCTCCCAAAAAAAATACCAATAGATAGTATTGTTGTGAAAGTTGGATTTATGGAAGCTATTATGCCAATGAAAAAAGATATATTTGAATCATTACCAAAGGTTCATGAGGCAATAAAAAGAGCCGTAAGGAGATCGAAAAAGAATGAAAAAATTATTATAATAGGTGTTGGTAACTCATGTGGTATTGGTGATAATAAGAAAATATTGGATGACTTAAAAAAGAAAATAGATGAAATAGATAAAAAATACAAAGAAGAGGAAGCAAAAGAGAAAAAGGGTGGATGGATATAAAAATTATAAATGCGATAGATATTATTCCTATGCATTTGAAATTCACTGACTTATTCACATGTTCACAAAAAATTTTCTTTTGTGTTCGTTAGTTGATCAGAATTCTTTAATAGATTTTGTTAAATTAAAGAATATTTTCAAAAGAAAAAATAAATTTATCTTGCGAATCTGTTAATTGTAATGTATCTGTGTTGTATTTGTGATTATAAATATGTTAGTTTCTATAAAGTAGTGACAAATGCATAAGTTTAAAAGGATTTGGTATAATTATATAATCTCTCAAGAAATTTTTGTTACCAAACAAAAGATATATTTATAAAGATTTTGTTTAATATGTATAATGTTAAAAAAAGAGGGTATTGATATGGTTGTAAGTTCAAAAACATTGGATGCATTAAAAACGATTGGTTTAAATAAATATGAAAGGAATTTGTGGGTCGCACTTCTTTCAAGAGGGGCATCAACTGCTGGAGAATTATCTGAAATATCTAAAGTTCCTAGATCTAGATGTTATGATGTCTTAGAATCATTAGCTGCAAAAGGCTTTATTGTTGTTCAACCTGGAAAACCATTGAAATATGTGGCCATAAATCCACGAGAGGCATTTGAGCGTGTGAAGAAAAAGATACAGGAAGATGCTGTTGAAATGGTTGAAAAGATTAATAGATTAGTAAAAACTGATACAATTAAAGAGCTTGAGAGGCTTCATAAAGAAAATATAAAAACAGTACAACCTGAGGATTTATCAGGGTCTTTAAAAGGCCGATATGCAATGTTGCAACAAATTGAAACAATGTTCAAAAAAGCGAAAAAATCAATAAAGCTTATGACCACAGAATCCGGTCTATTAGAATTGATGGAACATCATTCTTCTCTTTTGAAGAAAATTTCTGCAAATGGTGTTAAAATACAGATAGCTGCTCCTATAACAAATAAGACATCTGAAGTAGTAAAAGAACTTTCAAAATATGCCGAAATAAGAAATATAATGGATGTCGAACATATTGAAAAACTTCTTGGTCGACTTTATGTTGTTGATGGTAATGAGCTTGTTCTTGGACTTACAGATGATACAAAAACTCATCCAACTCAAGATGTTGCATTTTGGACACAAAGCTCACATGCAACTTCTAATGTCTTTGAACCTATGTTTAAATTGATGTGGGCTCATGCAAAACCAATTAAATAAATCTTAATTAAAGCTTCCAAAAACTTAACAATGATAAAATGGTAAGTATTATCTTATCTTAACCAAAATAGAGTGGTTAGTTAGAAATAAGATTCCATCTATTTCTATTTTGATACTAGAAAATTACTAGAAGTCTTCAAGATAGTAATCTTTTGTTACTTCATATTTCTATAATTTATTTATATAACTAAAAAACAAAAATATACTTATGTCTGTAGATATTTTGCTTTTATCTAAAATAATTCTTGCACTACTTTTAGGTATATTCATTGGAACAGAGCGTGAATATCATAAAGGAAAGGTTGGATTGGGTATAAGAACAACAGCATTTATATCATTAATAGGAATGCTATCAACATATTTTTCATTAATCTATAATTCATCTTTAATTATGTTATTTACATTATTTACTGTTGCTGGATTTTCTATTTCAATATTTTGGTACCGTGTCAAAGAGCAGTTGCATCATGTTGGGCTAACGTCCTCTGCAACAATCCTTGTAACATTTTTTATTGGTGCAATGGTTGCTGTGAATTTATTTATAGAATCGATAATCCTTTCTGTAGCTGTTTTTATTCTTCTCTTTTCAAAAAAAAATATTAAGCATAAAATAAAAAATCTTACAGAAGAAGAAATAGTAAGTGCAATACAGTTTGCGATTGTGGCATTTGTTATATATCCATTTATACCAGATGAAAAATTTATTTTTGTTAATTTTAAAGAAGTTTGGCTAATTGTCATCTTGGTTTCATTAATGTCATTCCTTGGATTTCTTGCGATTAGAAGATTTGGTGATGTAAAAGGTGTTTTATTCACAAGCATATTTGGCGGCATACTTACAAGCGGTGCAACAACTGTTGCACTTATAAATAATTATAAGAAGGATAGAAAATTACTTAATCTTTTCTTAGTTGGTATACTTTTGACATCGCTTATAATGGTATTCAGAAATCTTATTGTTGGTTTTATAGTATCACATGATATAGGTATGCTTGTGCCATTTTTGAGGTATATAATCATAAGTATAGTATACGCAATATTTGTTTTTTATTTCTTAATAAAAAGATTTCCACATATATCTAAAAGAAAACATAAGATAAATGTAAAGTCCCCATTTGCAATAAAGCCTGCTTTATATTTTGGGGCTATATTTGTTTTTATTTTATTTATATCAAAATTGGCTTTTTTATACTTTGGTGATCAAGGTGTTATTATAGTAAGCTTCTTTGGCGGATTGGTAAATAGTGCAGCAACAACCGCTTCGTCTGCAACGCTATTCATGCAAGGCTATATAGATATGACAATATTTGTTTATTCAATTCTTTTAGCAACTATAGCAAGCTGGATTGATGGTGTATTTGTAGCATATTTGTTCAATGAGAAAAAACTCGCCACTGCATTATTTAAATATATGTTTATATTAGTGATTTTACTGCTTGGTGTTAGCTTGATTTGAGGTGACTAAAATGAATCTCCCTAAAGAAATCGAGAAATTTGTAAAGGCTTCATGGATTTTTTCAAATGTCATATATTTGATTATAATAGACAAGAAATATGAAAAACATATCAAAGAAAAAATGAAAAATTACAATTTAATAATAATCCAAACTGAAGATTTCTTTAAGTCTATCATGGAATATGATACAAAACTTTTGATAAGCATAAGAGATGGAAAAATACTTTTTGATCCATTTGGAGTTGTAGGCGTAATCAAAAGAAGTGTTAAAAAAGGTATTATTGCAGGGACAAAAGAATCGTTATTTAGAAAATTCATGATAATACATAGATATCTTAATGAAATAGAAAATATAAAATACCACGTTTTCAACAATATCTACATGTCTGTTGTTGAATGTGGTCAAGCAGCATTAATAGCAAGAGGCTACCCAATATCGATACCAAGAGATATACCAAAACATATGAAAAAATACTTTTTAGGTAATGGCTTGGAAAAAACACATATTACATACTGTGAAGAGATAATAAAATTATATAAAAAATTTGAGCATGGGAAAACTCATTTACCCAATGGAAGAAAATTAGATGAACTTGCAAAAAAGGCAGAAATATTTAGAAATGCTGTGAAGTCGATACTATGATAGATATCAAAAAAATAAATAATTTGTTGAAGCCGTTGATGAAATACAGGAAATATATAGAAGGCATATATATCTATGGAAGTGTGCTCCAGAAGAAAAAAGCAAATGATATAGATATTCTAATAATCCTTGTTGATTATCCTATCATTGGTGATAAAATAATAAAATCTATAGAAAATAACATAAAAGAAATTGAAAAAAATGCTGAAAAAGATAACATAAATTTACATTTCCAGCCATTAAAACCGCTTGATTTATGGTGGAACCTACTTATTCAAGGCGAACCATGGGTTGTGACATCGCTTAAGAAAATATTAATACTTTATGATAAGCATGGTTTAATAAAAGAAGTTCATAATTTCATAAAAGATGGTATGCTTTATTTAAGAGAAGAAAAAGCGGATAAATTGCTAGAGAGATCGGACAACCTCATACTAAAGAATAGGGATTTACTTCTTGAGAGTATTGTTCATCTTTCAAATGCAGCAACAGAGGCTGCTCAAATACTTTTACTTTTTGAAGGCAAGCTTGTTATTAACAAGAGAAAAATAGCAAGAGATCTTATGAAATATAGTAAAACACTCTCTGTAGGCAACTATATAGAAATTATAGACCTTGAAGAAAAATTTGTAAAAGGTGTTTTGAGTGAATTCACAGGCGAAAATTTGGATTACTATTCAGATGCCATCAAGAATTTCATAAATAAAATAGAAGCATTAATCCACAAAAAATACAAAGAAAAATAATTTATTATTTAAAAGTTGTAAAATTTATAAACTTTTCCTTACACATATAATTTGTGATTAAAATGAAAGATATCGATGATCTTTATAGATTAAAAATTAATGATGAAGTTTTGCAAGGTATTTTTACTTGGCAAACTGTAGTTATTGATGAAGGTATAAAAGATTATTTGTTGTCTGAAGAAAAAGTTGATGAATATATAAATCTTTTATATATAGAAACTGAAAAGGTATTGATGGATATGGCTGAATATAGTTGGAAAAAAGTTCCATGTAATTGTAATCTAGATGATTGGTTTCCCCATGCACTTCAAGGTATGAATCTTTCTGAAGCTCTTGAGAAAAGATTAGTAACATGCTTTCATAGATCTATTTTATATCAATTAATGGTTCAACAACTTCAACCATATGCGATTGGCGCAATAATGGAGGGGGAAGTAAGAGAAGGTGAATTTTGTGAAGGTCATGCATACAATATAGTTTTTATTCCACAAACAAAAAAGAGATTTTTAGTTGATACAGCATTTTTGAATAATGGTCAACCAATTGTTGCAGATTATAGTTGTGTTGAAAAATTAGGAGAATACGAACAAATTACAATCATATTAAAAGATGGTAAAAAAAGAAAATATTCTGGATATATATTAGAATATTTAAAAGATCCGGAAAAAACAAAAAAACATTTTGAAAGCTTACTTATTTAAATTTTTCTTATCATTATTATTTCAAAATCTTTTATATACGGGATTTCAACTCTTAATTTTTCTAAAAACTTATCTAATTCTATATTTGACTTAAAATCAACTTCGAATTCAAGATCCGAATCACCTATAATTTCATATATTTTTGTTACATTTGGATTCTGGGAAAGATATTGAATTATTATTTTCTTTTTTAATGGGTTATTTAACGTTATCAAGATTTTGTATTTTTCATATCCTAATAAAGATGTATTTAGATTAGGTATAAATCCTTTTATTATACCTTTTGCTATAAGATTTCTCAATCTATAATTTAATGTTGTTGATGGTATACCCAATATTTTAGATAATTCTGTTATTTCTATTCTAGCATTTTCTATTATCACATCTAAAATTTTATAGTCTGTTTCATCTATTTCATAAGTTTTGTGATCTCCTATAACAATTGCTTTATGCATTCTATGCAAATATTTATGTCCTAAAAAGTAAATCTTTGTTATTATAGAAAAATCCTTGTTATGTATGTATTTTGAGTTTTTTTCTATAAAATTATCATAAAATTCATAAAAATCTCTTGATTTTCTTGCCCATACAACTATTTCTATATCCCATCGGCTTTGAACAAATGTTTGTATATCCACACCTTTTATTTTTTTCAAATCATCTACTATTCTTTTTCTATCATTTAGGCCTAGATTATACAAATTGACAAGAAGTTTATAAGATTCATATCCTAAAGAGAAATAATCTATAATTGAAAAAAACCCTTTTATAAAGCCAGAATCGATTAATCTTTTTAACCTATAGTTAGCAACTTCTTTGCTTACCAAAATTGCTCTTGCTATATGTGAAATGCTTTCTCTTGAGTTTTTTTCCAATTCATAAATTAATTTCAAATCCTTTATATCCAATTTAAAATATTTTTTATTTTCCATATTTTTATTATATAACAATTTATTTATATATTTTTCGTTTTTTGAGTAAAAAATATAACAAAAACTTTTTATATATGTTCTTATTAATAAGTAATATCTTTGGGGTGTACAAATTAAAACCGATAACATATTGATGTTTGAAAAAAGCCATAAAAAAATGGTGGAGAAAAATGAAATCTGAAAAAATAATTTTGCAAAAACCAAAAAAAGAAAATTTGTCTAAAATGCCAGACTTAGTTAGAAAATATTATGAAACTATTGAGAATAAAAATTACAATCCTAGAGGGAAGATTTTTAGCATAGAAATTAAACGTGAGAGTTGGGATTCAGGAACAGACGGCATGGCTTATTTTAATGAGCTAATAGTGGAGAAAGAAAATAAAGTAGTCTATAGGAGTGGAATGATGAAATATAGAGGAGCTTACAACTGGGAAATTGATGATCACGACGCCCACTTGTTTGATCCTTCAATTTTAGAAGAAAAAAGTAATGAAGTAGTATTTGGATTGAGAACTGGTGCAGGAAAAATAAAGATATACAGATTAAAAGGGGATAAGCTAGAAAATCTTTACACTTTTGACATTGATGGTTACAAGAAAAAGAAGGAAAGAAATGAGTTAATTGAAAAAATTCTTGAAGATCCAGATGAATGGGTCAAGTATATTAAAAATGAGCAAGGACATCATTGGTATGTTGATTATTGGAGTATGGAGGATTTGAAAAATAAAAAAGAAGAAGATAATAAATGGAGGGACGATTACCAAATTCTTGATGATGGAAATTTGATTATAGCACTAGCGAAACATTACGATAGAGACTATGATCCTATCGCAGATTATTACAACGTGTACTTTTGGAAAAAAGGGGTTGGTATAGCAAAATCAAAAATTTATTATACAGGACTTAGCCACCCTTCGTTTGAAAAATTTTATATAATTGGTGTTGGATTTTTAGAACCAGCATCTTATGATAAAGATAAACAGATAGTTATAGCAAAAATAGGAAATAAGGGACAAAACAAAGTAATAGAACATGAATTTGAGTTAGAAGAAAAGTAAGGAGTTAGAAAATTCAAAGAAGTATAATAACAAAAACAAAAGCCAATCGAGCACGACGCGATGAAGTAAATGGAGGGGTGAAGAAAAATGAAGAAAATGAAAATATTACTTGTGGAAGATCAAGAAGAAAATAGAAGAGCGGCTCAGCAATATTTTACTCAGAAAGATCATGTTCATGTAGAGTATGCTATTGATTATAATCAAGCAGTGGAAAAATTAAATAAAGAATTATATGATGGTATAATCACAGATATTTTCATGCCTCAGGAAACAGGAACAAATGAACGTCGTTTAGGAATTGAAGCTTATAAAAAGATCTATTTTAAAATATATGATGATTTTGAGAGAGAAGCTGCAAAGGAAGAAGGCTCCTACTTCATCCATACTATAGATCACGTATTAAATTGCTGTTATGAATTAAAAGAGAAATTATTTGAAGGCAACAACAATCAGCCTTTAGGAGTCCTTATTGCAGAGAAAGCAGAAGAACTGGGAATCCCCTGTGTCATAGCAACTTCATTGTTTCATCATCATGTGATGGCTGAACCAGTTTTCTATTATGTTTATCATAGTGATTCTTTAAAAAAGTGTAAAATATATGAAGGTGAGATAGTAACTGATGGCAGTGGAAGGAACTTAAAGACAACTCAAGAATATTGGGATGAAGTTTATACTGCTTTACTATCAAGAATCAAAGAAGAAAAAGGGGAAGCAGAGCACAACGCGATGAAGTAAATGGAGGGGTGAAGAAAATGGAAAATTTCGAAAAGTATGTGGAAGAAGCGATGAATAAAATTGTTAAAACTTATCAGCATGACCATCCATTGTATCAAGAAACGCACATAGTAAAAAGCATTATTAACAAAGATAAGCAGATAGCTGCGTTTGTATTGTTCGAACAGATAGATACTGATAGATACACCCCTAATGGAGATGGTTGGCGAGGAGATCAGTATAGATATAGTGTTTGGTATATAAGAGGATTTGAAGAGCCAAAACAAATTTACGAAGATCATGCATGGAAAAGAAGGTCGATTTCTGGTTTAACAGGAACAAAAGGCAGAGATCCTTACATTGGCCTAGAGGAGCTGCTTGAGGACGGGGTCATTGTAACAATAACTCCTGAAGGAACCCAGGATGCTTATGGCGATCTTTCACAAGTAAAAGTAAAGATAACATTTGACGGCAAAATTGAAGAGCCTGAAGATTTCATTGAGCGAGCAAAAAATCTGGTTAAAAGAATAGGACCAAAACTAGGATATGATTATTTAAGTGGAGAAAAACAGCTCGAAGGAAAAAATGTTGCTGCATTTGTCTGGGCAGCTGAAAATGGCTCGACTTATGGATATGATACAGTTTATCTTGTATGGAAAGATAAAAAGGGAAAAATAAACTATGAAGAACTTACAAATTCAAGGTATGACAAGGCTTATCTTAGCATCGATGAGCTTCGAGAGGAAGGGGATAAAATAATAATAAAAGTAAAAGGTAGGAAGTACGAGAGAAGCAAGAAAGAGCTAGGGCTAAAATAAACTGTTTGGGCAGTAAGGCAAGTGACCAACCTAAAGAATTTTTGTGTTATAGAAAAAAACAGATAAAGGAATATTAATAAAAAGATAGAAGCAGAATGAGCACGACGCGATGAAGTAAATGGAAGGAGGTAAGGGAAAATGGAAAAGGAAATAATTGAAAAAATAAAAGAAAATCCTGGAAAGATTTTGCTTACCACAGATGTTCATGGTGATAAGGAGAATCTTATTAAAGCAATGAAGATTGGCAAAGAAAAAGGAGCCAAAATTGCATTTGATCTTGGAGATACAGAACTAGGACAAAAAATATATGATAAGATTGCAAGAGACATTGGTTTAGAGGGAGGTATAATACTTGAAACTTTTTATGATCATATTTTAAATGGAGAAAAGGACATTAAAGAAATAAGCAAATTATTTATAAACAATGGGACAATACTTCCAGTTCATTATGTTATATACAATGACAAGTTTGAAAAATATGTTATTAGTGAAGGTTCAAGAGAACTTAGTGAAGATATAATGGAAAGAAATTATAATAAAAATGATCTTGAAAAAATAATAGAAAGATCACGTTTGGAACCATTTTTAATAATTAAAGGAGATGACCACAAGGCTTATATAGGAAAAGTTAAAAACGTAGAAAAAATATTCAGTGTGAAGTATGTGCCTCGTTCTGAATTAACTGATAAAGAACTAAAATTATTTGAACTAAAAGATGAAACAGAAATAAATGAACCTGGATTATATGTTATTAATCCTGGGTTTATATTTCGGGATCAGGAAGTTTTATTCTCATGCATGGTTTTAGATTGTACTAGAAAAGGTTATTTCAAGATAGAGTACATTCCATTGATTTAATAAAACAATAAATCACCGGGGTGTGATGCTAATCGAGCACGATGCAGAGGGGAGGGGGGGGGAGATAAAAATGAAAAATTATAAACAACTTTACTTGAAGAGAATAAAAGAAAAAAATGATGATAAAGAAGTAAAGAAACAACTAGAAGACATAATAAACAGAGAAACAGTAGGAGTCAAAAAATTTGGAAAAATTGACTATGGTGAATGTGATTGTGATTGGTGTCAGAAAATCCATGGAGATTATATTTACAGTGGTTTATTAAATTACAAGCCAAGCAGCATGGATAGAATTGGTCATTATGCAGCCTTTATATTAAATAAGGAAACACAAATTATGGGCGCTGGCTTACAAATATTACAAGATTTTGGAGTAATAGAAAAAGGCAAAATTTACAGATATGGATTTAGAACAATCAGTGATGGAAGGACTTTCACTAAATATAATTCATATTACATTGGTGTTGCAATATTGGAGATAGATGAAAAAAATCACGAAGTCACAATTGGATTAGGATCAGCTGATGATTACTTAGACGTTTATAAATTAAATACTAAAAAAGGAGAATTTGAAAAGATAATGAGCAGAATAAAATTAAAATAATGGTATATGAACTTTCCGGGACAAAGAAAGAGCTTGATAATGTTATTAATTTGCTGAATAAAGACAGGAATATTTGTTTATGTTTAAAATTCGGTTAGATTCATCAAGATGATTATTTACAATACATTAAATTCCGATTTAATGATAAAAATAATAAAAATTTATTAGTCATGAAATATAATAAATAAGATGTGAATAAAATGGAAAAAATAAATGCAGATGAACTGTACATGCCACAAACAGAGATATGGAAATGGAACCTAAAAAAATATGCTAAGGAAAATAGCTTAAAAGAAATAAAGAATACAAGTTTTTATCTAACAAAATTTGAGGATTTTCCAACAGCAGATAATATATCCGTATTACTTGTAAGAATAGCATTAGCAGATTTAGAAGGTAGATTATCAAAAGAAAAGAAATATGTTGTTCTTCAAACCTATTATGATGATGGTGACTTAAGTACTCTCGATATTGTCAGACTTCCATTAGATTTACATAAAGAAATTAAAAGAGAGTATTTGAATAAGATTTTAACTGAAAATATAAGTAGACAGCCAAATCTTTTGCTTTCCAAAGATACATTTTCAAGGTATTTGACAGCAGGTGGGTTTATTGATGGTAATGAAAAGAATATAGAGTTTTATGGGTCAAGCAGTGATTTCTCTAATAAATTTTCTATATATTCTGTAAATGATATCGTAGCGTATCTTGTAAAAGAATCTGGGTTATTTGAAAATGTCAAAAGCAAAGATGAAGGTTTAGAAAAAGGGGAAGAATATATCAATAGATGTCTCGATCTAATGAAAAAATATAAATTAAAGTCAGAATTCTATTCACAATTAATTGATTTATATCAGCTTGAAAAAATAAGAAATAAAGAATATGTCGGCTCACATATTCTTTATTCAATAGCTATGATGAAAAGCATAGATAAAGCAATAAAAGAAGATAAAGACTTTCTACAAGCATTTATAGAAGAAGGTACAGAAGGAATTTGCAGGGAAATGTTAATAAGAGGCATTGCAGAAATATTAAAAACAAGTGATTAAAATATTACATAAAATTTTGATAGCAGATGTAAGATGATTCATGAAAATAGCAGTATTTATGCAATTGAACAGATAAGAAATATTGAACAAATAAAGGAAGAATAAAACAAATGAATTTTATCTTTCATTTTTTAATCTTTTTCTCTGTATTTATTTTTCATGTCATTTGATGCTATTTATAATGAATTGATAGAAAAAATAAAAAACAAAGAAATAAGAAATCAGAAAGAATTGGAAAAAGAAAAAATAATAATTGCAAAAAAATATAACATTGACAGGGTAATAAAGAATGCAGATCTCATTGCTTTTCTTGAAAAAAAAGACAAAAATTATAAAAATTTAAAGAAATTCTTAAAAACAAAGCCTGTACGAACTGCTTCTGGTGTTGCAAATATCGCTGTGATGTGGATAGATAAAAATAATACTACATGTCCTGGACAATGTATCTATTGTCCACAAGGCAAATATTCCCCAAAAAGTTATACAGGTACAGAGCCTGCAACCATGCGAGCTATACAAACGAATTATGACCCATATATGCAAGTGAAAACAAGATTAAGACAACTAGAAATTATTGGTCATCCGACAGACAAGTGTGAATTAATTATAATGGGTGGGACATTTATCTCAACATCAAAAAAGTTTCAGGAAAATTTTATAAAAAATTGTTTAGATGCAATGAATGGATGTAAAAGTAAAAATTTGAAAGAAGCTCAAAAAAGAAATGAGAAAGCAAGACATCGTTGCATTGGTCTGACAATAGAGACACGGGCAGATTATTGTAAAAAGGAACATATAGAACAGATGTTGAAATTAGGTTGCACACGTGTTGAATTAGGTGTGCAAACAACATCTGACAAAATATTAGAAAAAATAAATCGTGGCTATAGCACAAAAGAAAATATAGAAGCAATTAGACTGTTAAAAAAAGCTGGTTTGAAAGTATGCGTTCATTGGATGCCTGGATTAACGGGATTATTTGGAAAAATAAACAAGAGAAAAGAAATAGAAATGTTTAAAGAATTATTTGAAAACAAGGATTTTCGACCAGATGAACTGAAAATATACCCAACATTGGTAATCCCTGGGACCAAGTTATACGAACTTTGGAAAAATAATGAATATAAACCATTAACAATTAATCAAACAATTAATTTATTAATAGAGATGAAAAAAATCGTACCAAAATATGTTAGGATAAAAAGAGTAATGCGTGATATCTCCCATAAAGAAGTTGTTGCAGGACCAAATGCAACAAACCTAAGACAATTAATACATATGAAAATGAAAGAATCTAGAATCAAATGTAATTGTATAAGATGTAGAGAAGTTGGCCTGCAAAATAAAAAACCAATTAATGTGAAATTAAAAAAATTTGAATATGAGGCATCAAATGGCAAAGAAATATTCCTGAGCTTCGAGGATAATAAAAACAATCTGCTTTTGGCTTTTTTGCGTTTGCGAATTGATGATGATAATTTTGCAAAAGTTAGGGAATTACATGTTTATGGTCCAATGATACCTATAGGTAAACGAGAAAGAACAGCAATACAACATAAAGGTTATGGAAAAAAATTGCTGAAGAATGCTGAAAAAATTGCAAAAGAATACAAAAAAGATGGTGTCCAAATCACTTCTGGTATTGGTGCGCGTGATTACTATAGAAAATTTGGGTATAAATTAAAAGAATTCTATATGATAAAAAGTCTTTAATCCCTTTCTGTATAATTATTAATGTGGATGATGGCTCATTCTGCTTGACATACTTATGGTGTTATTTATGCCAATAGAAGATGAGATGCGTGCTGAAATGAAAAAACTTGAGAAAGAAATAGAACTAATAGATGATGAGTTAGAAAAATTACATAACAAAATCTTGCATCTTATCATGATAAGAAAAAAGAAAGAACGTGACTTAAAAGTATTGAGATCATCATTTGGATACGAAGAAGAAATGGAAAAAGAGATACAAACAACATTAGCAAAATTATTGAAAGAGAAGATTTGAATTTATAAATTCCGGTTTTAAGATTTCTTTTGGATTTTATTTTTCTTATTTTTATGATGATAATAAATAAGACCAATAGTAAATATTATTATCAATACTGATATCATATTTTCTATTTTATCTATTTGCAATGCTATAGAGAAAAATGCATTACCAACAAACCAACCAAGAAACCCTAAAATAAATGCCCTAGGTATTGCGCCAATAAATGTGGCAATTGTATATTTTTTCCAAGAAAGTTGAAATACACCAGCCGCTAATGAAACAAGGGACATTGGAACAATAGGAATCAAACGAAGAATAATAATTGTATACCATGTTTTTCTACCTTTTCCAAACTTTTTTCCAATTTTTTCTATTTCTTTCCATTCAACATCAAAATATCTATGGAACTTTTTTATTGTATGCTTGCCGCCAAAATAACCAATACCATAAGCAAAGAAAGAGCCAATAGTTGCTGCAATCGCAGCTGGAAGAACAACTATAAATATCATTGGGATGATTGCTTCAAAGAATGTCAGATTTGAATCGATTAGTATAAATCCAGCAGCCATTTGTATAAGTGGTGATGGTATTGGTATTATTATTTCTTCTATTAGAACTCCGGCAAAGACACTCCATGCTCCATATGATTGTATTGATGCAATCAACCATGCCATAAATTCTGAAAGCATTTAATAAATAAAAAAATAAGTACTTAAATTCTTATTTAAAACTTTAATTTTAACCAATAAAAACAGGTCTTTTTGTCAATAATCTTGGCAAAGATAATTTCTTGAAAGGGAAATCTTTTGTCTTTTCTCTAATGTATTTTATTATTTCATTTAATTCCATTTTTTCAATCTTTCCACTTTGTCTAAATCTAACAGCCAATTTACCACTCTCCTTTTCTTTCTCACCTATAACAATAGTTAATGGTACCCATTCAACTTCTGCGTCTCTTATTTTTTTTGCTATGCTTTCTGTGCGATCATCTATATCCACACGTATGTTATTTTTATCAAATTCATTTGCAATTTCTTCTGCCCATTTTATAAACGAATCATTAACAGGACACAATCTTACTTGTGTTGGCGAGAGCCATAATGGAAATATTGCTCTCTGTAAGTCTTGCATATAAGCCTTTTCAAGCAATGCATATATCACTCGTTCTATTGCACCAGAAGGTGAGCAATGTAAAATAATCGGATATTTCTTTTTGTTATCCGAATCCATAAATTGTATTCCATATCTTTCTGCATTCTCAACATCTATTTGGTCTGTTGTCAATGCAGCCGCCTTATCTAAAGCATCAATAAAATTAAATTCATATTTAAAAACAAAATAAAAGAATTTTTTATCCCACATTTCTAAAAGTGCTGGTTTTCCCCAATTCTTTACAAGTGCTTGTACAAAATCTTTGTGTTCATCATAAAAATCCTTTACAACCCTTATTGCTAATTCTAAATCATCTTTTATTGATAGACCAACACCCTCTTCTATATTTTTTGAAAGTTCAAATCTTCGCATTAATTCTTCTTTTGCTTGTTTTATATCTTTACAGAAAGCATGAACATCTGGCATTGTAAATGTTCTCAATCTGCGCAATCCAGCAAGCTCACCTCTTTGCTCAACACGAAAGCTATATTTTGTAAGTTCATAAATACGGAAAGGTAAGTTCCTGTAAGATATTGTAGCTTTTTGTGACATCAAAAACTGACCAAAACATGCTGAGAAACGCAAAAATACACGTTTATTTGGAGTTTTTATTGTATATTGTCTTGCTGGAAATCGATTAAGATAATTCTTCAGTGCAGGATGCTCATAATCATACATTATTGGTGTCTCGACTTCCATTCCACCATATTCAATAACTTTTTGTGTTACAAAATCTTCAAGAAGAGATTTTATTAATCTCCCTTTTGGCATATATCTAAAATTTCCTGGGTCGCTTGCCTCCTCATAATCAACAAGTTCTAATTTTCTCATTAATTTTATATGCGGTGGTTCTTTTTCAACAATCCTACTTTTCTTTATTTCATATTTTGCAAGCTTCTCAAGATTTTTATGTTTTGAAAAATCAAATCCATCTATCTTTTTACCATCATACTCTATTTTTTGCATATTTCCATCCGGTTCAATAATATACCAATCTGACTTTAACTTTTCCTCTTTTTTTATAGCTTCGGATACTTCTTTTGTTTCATCTGCACCAATCTCTCTAGAAAGTTCAGAAAGTGGATGACCTTTGCATTTTATGTTAAATGATTTATACCACCCAAAAGGCGCTCTATGAACATCGTAATCTTTTTTTAGTAAAGATTCTATTTTTTTCAATAAATCTAAAGCGATAGATGGTGAAGCAGGTTTTGATGATAAATGAACAAATGGGTATATTACAATAGTTTTGACCTTGACCTGTTCTGCAACATTCTTTATTTCTTTTACTGTTTTTTCGACAACTGACTTTTCATCCCCTTCTTCTGCTGATGCAAAAACAACTAAACAATCATTTATCTTTATTTTTTCCTTTTTCACTTTTTCAGCAGATGCTATTGCCTTTGTTTTTGGTTCATATTCTATAAAATCTGAATGTATCAATAATATTTTCATGAAATCACCACATTTGCTATTATACCATTTATTAATCTTAAAATATCTTTTGTTTTAATATCTATTAAATAAAAAGAATCAGCATTGTATTGTTTCTTGTCCACCGGTACTCATACCTCGCACCCAAAATTTATTTATACAAAAATTTATTTAAATCTTTTACAAACGAAAAATTCTAAGTATAGCCCCGTGGTGTAGTGGTCAAAATTTTTGACTAAGCATATCGGGCTTTGGACCCGACGACGACGGTTCGAATCCGTCCGGGGCTATAATAATAAAAAGATGTTGAATTCGGTCTAAGAATAATGTTAGGAGGTTTTAAAATGAAAAAAATAACACCATCTGAAAGAAGTAAGCATGTAAAATATGCAATAAGAGATATTGCTGTTGCTGCAAAAAATATAGAAAAAACTAAAAAAGTAATTTATCTAAACATTGGTGACCCTAATAAATACGATTTTGACACGCCACCCGAACTAATAGAAGCAGTTTATAAAGCGATGAAAAATAATAAAAATTACTATTCTGATTCTATTGGTGAAAGTGAGGCAATAGAAGCTATAATAAAACATAGTAATAAACTAGGTTTTGACATTACAAGTAGTGATATATTAATGACATTTGGAGTTTCTGAGGCAATAAATCTATGTATAGCTGCCCTACTTAATCGTGATGATAGTATGCTTATACCAAGACCCTCATACCCTATTTATTCAACCTATCTCGATCTATTCGAGATTGAAAAAAGATTCTACACGCTTGATGAGAAAAATGAATGGGAACTGAATCCAGAAGAAATAGAAAAGCGGATAAAAGAAAATACAAAAGCATTGGTTATTATAAACCCTAATAATCCAACTGGTGGAATCTATGATAAAAAAACATTAAAAGAGATTATCAATATAGCTGGTCAACATAATTTAATTATTTTCTCCGATGAAATTTATGATGAATTAATTTTAGAAGGAGAAATGCATCATATAGCAAGCTTTTCAAACGAGGTCCCTGTCATCACATTCAATGGCCTAGCAAAAAATTTTCTTGCACCTGGTTGGCGTATTGGTTGGTTAACAATCACAGACAGAGAAAAAATCTTAGAGGATTATAAACAAGCATTATTCCAATTAGCAAGAGCAAGGTTATGTATATCAACACCACAACAATTTGCAGTAAAGGTTGCATTAGAGAGTAATCGCTCACATTTGAAAGAAACAATAGAAAAATTAAGAAAAAGACGTGATTTAACATTCAAAAGAATAAATGAAATAGATGGTCTTAATCTAAAAAAACCAAAAGCAGCATTTTACGCATTTCCAAAAATTAATTTTAATATCGACGATAAAAAATTTGTTTTAAAACTTTTAGAAGAAGAAGGTGTTGCAACTGTTTATGGAAGTGGTTTTGATATGCCTGGTTATTTTAGAATAGTTTATTTACCAACAGAAGAAATTTTAAATGAGGCATTTGATAAAATAGAGAAATTTGTAAAAAGATATAAAACATAAAAAGATTTAGTTTATCGTATTATTCATGTCAGGTATTATTGGTGTTTATTCTCTAAAAAAAGATGATATTTCAGAGACCCTAATTTATGGATTACTATACCTGTAGAGTCGTGGCGAAAATGGATGTGGAATATCTATTGTAAAATATGGTATAAGAACAAAACGTGATTATGTAACAGTTTGTGATTTACTTACAGAAAAAAGTAATAATATGGTAAAAGTCATTTTATTAATTTATTATAAAAGAAGAGATAAGATCATTTGCTGGAATAGGACATACACTATATGAAAAAAAGTTCTGATCTACAACCAACTGAAAAGGAAGAATGAAAAATATCAGATATCGCTTGCTATGGATATTGCATTTCTTGGATATGATAAACCAAACAATATTACGCTTTCTGAAATTTTCTTCAGAGCTTTAAATGATACAAATAAATGATATAGATGCAACAACAAAGTTAATTGAGGAACTTGATAATTATGGTTTTTACAATGCTGTTATACTTATTCGTAGCAGAGAAGGGACAAAATTTGTAGCATTCAAAGATCTAGCAAAATAAATCAGTCCAAATATACAATGTGCATGTGGCTTCTGAATTAGTTAATATTTTTATGTCCAATTATCATCAAAAATATGAATAGAATCTGGCTGTACATCTTAAACAAAATTTGCTCCTGCTTCATCTAACCCCTGTGTTTCAGACGCTACTACATAATAAATATTGTTATTGATATCATATTTCCCAATTGATAACGACTTTCCTTCTCTTGGCTCAATTCTTTGATACGCGGTAAAAATGTTTTAGAAGTAAGAAAAGAATTAGTAGAAGATTATTTAGACGCTATGGATATATGCCAGATGTTATCTGCTTTTCACCCGATTCTGGAAGAGATTGTGGATTGAAGTATTCAGAAGAATCTGGAATAAAAATAGAGGATTATATAACAAAAACTTAAATCTCCAAGAACATTCCAAATAGAAGATAAAATTTTGAGAGGATTAGTAATCAGATCAAAATTTAATATTAACCCCTGGTAAAAAAATAGGTGTGCCAGAAGATAGTATTGTCCGCGGAACAGTAATCAAAATAGGTAATACCTGATAAACTTAAAAAACGTGGAGCAAAAGAAGTTGGTATACTTGTTTCTTATGCATCTATACCATACAAATGTTATAGAGATGACAAAAATGAACATATGATTGCTGAAGGTCTTAGAGATATACCAACTGAAGAATTTGGAAAAATTGTTTCAAAGCGCATTGGTGTTGATAAAATATTTTATAATCATATAAATGATGTTATAGAGGCTTGTGATGACAAGAGTGATTTATGCACTGCATGTACAAAAGGTGATTATTTCTTTATTAGAAAGCATCTTTTAAAATTTTCCATTTAATTCTTTATCATGATAATTGTTTTGCGCCTCGGTCATCGTCTTGGAAGAGATGAACGTATTTCAACGCATTGTGGTTTGGTAGCAAGGGCACTAGGGGCTGATGCTATCATTTATACAGGCGATTTAGACAAAAATATGATTAATGGATTAAAAGAAACAACAGAAAGATGGGGTGGTGAATTCAAGATTTTTTATGAAAAAAATTTTAGAAAGGTTATTGAAAATTATAAAAATAAAAATTTTTTCATTGTTCATCTTACAATGTATGGGATTCCAATACAAAATAAAATAAATGAAATCAGAAAAAAGAAAAAAATCCTTGTAATAATTGGTAGTGAAAAAGTACCAGGTGATATTTACCAAATTGCTGACATGAACATTGCAATAACAAACCAACCACATAGTGAAGTAGCTGCATTGTCGATATTTTTGCACGAATATTTTAAAGGAAATGAATTAAACAAAAAAATTAACAAGGCGAAAATAAAAATTGTACCACAAGAAAAAGGCAAAAAAGTGATTAAATGTTAAAAATAAAAAAATATTTCAATAGAAAAATTAAAACCATCAAATGGAGTAAAAAAACTTATGCACATTAGTATCTTTTATGCTATATATAGAAAGTCAAATAAAAAAATGTAAAAATATATTATGACCAATTTTTATATGAGCAAAAATACCTGTTCTGAATACAGATCTATATAAAGTTCTTGATTTAATAACATACAATGGAAAAGTTCCTAAGCATATAAAAAGAAAAAGACAAAATATTATATTAAAAAATTAATATATTTGTATGAGAAATACAAATCAAAAACTTAAAATGAATTAAAAATTAGTCTTTATTTTTTTATAATCAAATTTCTTTAATTTACTTTCTATATCTTTGTATGCTTTCCCACAAAGCATCCCGCCCGCTATAAATTCTTCCTCTGTAACATCAGCTAGACAAAAATCTGGCATTTGAAACAATTTTTTTTCTTTTTCATTTTCAAATTCAAAATCTACAAGTACTAAACCACGTAAATCACCAAGAAAAACATCTATTTCAGCTATTTTTCCATTAATTTTATAAAAGTATCTTCTCTTGTGTAATTTTTTTCCATCAAGTTTTGACAGCACTTGAAACTCTTTTTTTGAAAGTGTAATAGTCTGTTCCTTTTGTTTTGAGAAATCATTTTCTATTGGAAATTTTTTAGTTATCTCAAATTTGTTTCCATATCTCCTTATTCTAAGCACTGGATGTTTTGCATTCTTTGGGATATATATGTCATTTATTTCTATTTTCTTACATTTTTTTAATCCATCAGGAATAAATTTTGCAAGAAATGTTCTTTCATGTTCTATCATTTTTCTCACCTGGAAAGCACAACAACCCTACTATCAGATTTTTCATCCTTTATCTTATACGATGAATTTTTTTCTATTATTTCTGCAAAATTCTTTATTTCACTATGAAGAGGCATTTGTGAGTAATTTAGTTTTTTTCTAGAACCACCAACATTCATATAACTTTTTACTTCAACAAAGTTTGGACTTGCATCATCGATTATCTTTGCGTATTCTTCTGGATTAATAAAATTCAAACCCTTTACAAGTGTCAGTCTAATTACAGATCTATCAAATTCCTTAAAAAGTGACAACGATTTCATAATATTTTTCCAATAATTTTTTGCAGGTAGGCATGTTTTTTTATATATTTTTTCGTTTGGTGCAGGGAGTGTTATATACATGTTTGTTGGTTGATGCTCAATTAATTTTTCAACCATCTCTGGAATTGTCCCATTTGTCACAACAAATGCTGTCATTTTTCTATCTAATACTTCATCAACAAGCTCTGGAAGTTTTGGATAAAAACATGGTTCGCCAACAAGTGAAATAGCAACCTGATTAGGATTCATTGCTTCTCTTACTTTTCTTTTGTCTGGTGCACTTCCCCAGAATCCCTGTAATATTTTTCTTTGTGCCTCTATAGATTCATCTAAAATTTCAGATGGATTGTCAATAGGGCCAAACCACTTTGGCAAAAATGGTGTTGAACGCCAACAAAAAAGACATTTATGATTACAAATAAAAACAGCAGGGCTCATTTGTATACAGCGATGACTCTGTATCCCATAAAATTTTTGCTTATAGCAAAAATTCTTGCCTCGAATGGCATGCCTTGTCCACTCACAAACCTTTACCGCACTGTGTTTATTTTTGCCTACAAAACGATATCCTTTTTTTTCGAGCATTGAAACCCATTTTTGCTTTTGTAAGTTGTTCATAAAGATCAAATTATATTTTTTAATTCCGAAAGATTTTTTATTTTATCTTTTATGTCTATGTTATTATATTTTTTATATCTATCCAAAAGTATAGGTTTTATACCAATACATTTTGGTATATTTATAATCCGAATCTAAATTATTAACAACATGAATCAAATCATATGGCTTTATGTTTTGATCTTCTAAGATATATCAATAGATTTTGATAGTCTTTCTAATTTGTTTAAAATCTGATATTGTAGCGTATGTTTTTAAAAAAATATTTTATTAGATTATCTTTTCTTACTTTAATATCTAATAATTTTCTATCAGAAACTGAAATTAAAATAAATTTATAAACATTTTTATTATCTAAATGTCCCCTTGATGTCGAATGATATAAATTTTGTCATAAAAATTCGATTACGAATATTTTCATAATCTTCTTAAAAGTAAAATTATGGCTACGAGAAAATATAAAATTCCAGCAAGAATAAATGGAGCATTTATTGAAACTGTTTCTATAAGCAAACCACCAATAAATGGCCCAAGTATATCACCTATGCCTTGAAGGGTTTTGATGAATCCAAGCTGTTCCCCCCCCCATTTTTGGAGTAGCATAGTCCATTATGATAGTCTTAAGTGCAATACGCCAGATGTAATACGATAGTGAAACGAGAACTAAAACAATTATGAATTGTATTATGTCTTGAACAAATGCATAAGCTAATACTGTAATTGCCAGAAATAGAAATCCAAATAGCAATGTCCTACTTCTACCAAAATTATCTATTCTTTTTCCTGTAAAATAAACAAATATCATTGATATTATGTAGCTTATTAACAACATCAGAAATAAATCATTTACTTTTATTAATAAATATTTCTCAGTAAGTATGAAAAATGCTGGGAAATATGCAATGCTAAAACAAATTGAGCCAATGAAACCGCCAAATGCAATTATGTTAAAATTCAAAGAATACATAAGTGGGTTAAATTTTGTTTTTATTGGTTTTATTTTTGTCTCGAGTTCTTCTTTGTAAAAAATTGAGAATATTAAAAATGAAATAAAAATGCATAATGCTGCAAGATAAAACCCAAATATAAATGGGATATATGTAAGAACCAAAAAACCAATAATCGCTGAAACAGCTCTTCCAAGTGGGTATATTGTTCCTAATTTTGCAAGATAGTTTGCTCTCGATTTTTTAGGAAAAGAATCAGCCTGTATCGAATCATCAACGCTTTCTTTTAAGGTCCATGAAATTTCCTGTACGCCTTTAACAACAGCAAATTCGTATAATTTTGATATGATTGGATAAAATAAAATAGATATGGAATTTATTAGTAAACCAAAAGACATTATAACTTTTCTTCCATATATGTCAGAAAGTTTACCAACAGCTATTCGTAATAAAATTAGAAGAAGCGCGGCAAATGAAAATATTGCACCAATCTCAACTGCTGAAAAGTTTTTTTCTATTAAATAAGATGGGAACAAAACAAAGAGCAGTCTATCTGCTATCATTGTAAATAAAGTTACGAATGCAAATATCCAGAAAACTTTTTCTGGCTTGTTCATATATATCAGCTCTAATTATGAAAATAACTTAAAACTTTTTTTCTTATAATATCAGCTATATTTCTATTTTTATATATAACCATAGTTATATTTGTTCTTTTTTTGAAAACTTGTGAAATCATTCTAGGAACATTAAATTCTTTTACATTTTTTGCTTCTAAAAATGCTTTATCTAATAATCTTTCTATTTCTTTGTCAAAAAACACATTTATAATAAAATTTTCATAAACTGTTATATCAGAATGAATTCTAGAATTCATAATTATTTGATTGAAACCTCTTTGTTTGCTTACGTCCACCCCTTGTCTATCTAAAATGGTATTATTTGTTACAATTATATAAAATTTTCTATTTTTATTTGCAAATTTGTATTCTTTTTGTGGATAAATTAAATGCCACCAAAGATGTCTTGCTATTATACAAACTTCCTTTTTTATTTTTGGATAAAAATAATTATGCAATTTTTTACTGAATTCGTTGGGTTCGATTAAATTTTTGAAATTCAGAAATGTTATATCTCTCACAAAAATATAATCTATTAGCCCTTTTATAGATTCGTTTGTATACATATAATTTATTAAATTAATAAAATTAGAAATATTTTTTATCCATTCTAGATTTAATTTATATTTTCTTTCTTGTCTTGATAATATACATCTCTTATCATTTCTTTCAAAGCCTTATGCACAACCTAGTAACTGATATCTAAAGTTATATATCTTTCTGAAAATATTGTATATCTTCTTCGCACTCAATGGCCATGTCTTGCTTAATATTTTTATAATTATGTATTTGACTGATTTTTGCTACATAAAAAGGGAATTTAAATATCATCCACAAAAATTAATTAAATGGTCAAATATTTAAACTTTAAATTTGATTTTTTATAAACATACGTTATATTTGATGATAAAATCATTGTAGTATTATGTTTAGGGATAAAGCATTATATTTTGTCCTAATTGTGGTAAGAGCTGGATGAATTGTAATTGCTCGAAGAGAAAATAAATAAAGCTTTCAAAAAGAATAAAATAAAATGTTTTTATGAGACTGCATCTTAAATTGTTTTCTAAGTTATTTTAATTTATGTCTTTTAAGCAAAAATTGTCAAAATTATCTGGAATAAAGAAAGAATTATTACCAAGTAGCTGTCAAATTGTTGGCAATATTCTGCTAATAAAATTTATGAAAATAAAATCAAAAAAGCAAAAAGAAAAAATAGCACAAGCTATAATGCAAATGTTTCCTTATATAAAAACTATTTGTGAAATAAAACAGATAAGTGGTGAATTAAGGGAACCAAAAATTATAAAACTATTAGGGAATGGTACAGAAACAATACATAAAGAACATAAAATACTATACAAAATCGATGTTTCAAAAATCATGTTTTCAAAAGGAAATTTAAATGAGAGAAAGAGACTCGTAGAAAAAATAAAAAATAATGAAACAATTGTTGACATGTTCGCAGGTATTGGCTATTTCTCTCTTGGAATTGCAAAATTTTCTAAGGCAAAAAAAATATTTGCAATTGAAAAAAATCCTATTGCATTCAATTATTTGAAAGAAAATATAAAATTGAATAATATAAAAAATATAGAAACAATACTTGCTGATTGTAGAAAAATAAGTATCGAAGAAAAACCAGACAGAATAATTATGGGATATTTCCCAAATACAGAAAAATTCTTGCCTTATGCACTAAAGATGTCAAAAGTTGGTACAATCATACATTTCCATAATACTTATAGAAAAAATGAATTGTGGGATAAGCCAATAAAAGAAATAGAAAATGCTTGCAAAGAAATGAATCTCAATTTTAATATCTTAGAAAAAATTAAAGTAAAATCATTTGCCCCAAATGTGTATCATGTTGTTGTTGATTTTCAAATTATTTGATTTTTATTTTGAAGTTTCTTTGCTTTCTTATCACAGAATAATGTTAATTTTGCATTCCTATCATGTTTTTCTATTTTTTCTTTATTCCAAATATGAATTACTTCAAAACCTCTTTGTTCCAATGCATTTGAAATAAAAAATCTATGACATCTTCTATAATCAATTTCAGCACATAGTATTGTGGTATTCTTATTTTTTATTATTTTGATAAGCTTATCCACTGCATTCTTGAATTCATTTGATTTTGAAAAATTTTCATAACCTTCTAATCTAAATCCACCAAGTTCTGGATAGTGAATATATTGTATATTGTTTTCTTTTAGTCTATCTTTAAGAAAATCTTTGTTGAAATGCGGGAATTTTTTGCTCTCTGGAATTTTTCTAACATCGATAACAATATTTATATTAAAATGTTTCAAAATTTCAATAAATTCATCTATGCTTCTTGTGCTATGACCAATAGTATAAATTCTAGAATTTGAATATATTTCCAGCATAAATTGTGCCTGTTTCTTTTTCTATCTGTATTAATCTTTTGTATTTTGCAAGTCTATAAGGTGTAAAAGGTGCTCCTGCTTTTATAAATCCGCACCCAATACCTACAGCAAAATCGGAAATAAATGAATCAGTTGTTTCACCAGAGCGATGCGAAACGATAACATGCATGCTATTTTTCATAGCAAGTTTTGCTGCCTCTAATGCTTCTGATACAGTTCCAATCTGATTTATTTTCAAGATTATTGAGTTGCACGCATTTAATTTTATAGCCTTTTTTATCCTTTCTATATTTGTTGTAAGAAGGTCATCTCCAGCAATCATAATTCTATTTTCAAAATATTTTGTTAGTTCAACAAAGCTTTTCCAATCATTCTCATAAAATGGATCTTCAATATAAATTATGGAATACCTTTCAATTATATCCTTGTAAAAATTTTGTAATTCTTTTGCTGTAAGCTTTTGGCCATCAATTTTATATTTTCCATTTTTATAAAATTGTGATGCTGCTGCATCTAATCCAAATTTTATTTTATCTTCATATCCAGTTCTTTTTACTGCCTCATTCAACAAATTTAGTGCATGTTCTGTCTTTTCTATTGGCGGGGAAAAACCACCTTCATCACCTATTTTTATTTTTTCATAAAATTCTTTTATAATAATTTTCAATTCATTATAGATTTTTATGCAAATCTTAAATGCATCAAAAAAACTTTTTACATTTGTTGGTATTATAATGAATTCTTGTATTGATAATTTATTTTTTGCATGTACACCACCGTTTATAACATTCATAAAAGGAATTGGTATTGAGAAATTATTGTTTCCATATAAATTCCCAATTTGTTTATATAGATTTTCAGAAGAAGCCTTACAAAATGCTATTGAAATAGCAGTTGTTGAATTTGCACCAATTTTTGATTTATTTTTTCCACCAAGTCTAATCAAGATTTTATCTAATTCTTCTTGTGTAAGATCTTTTCCAATTATATTTTTTGCTATAATTTTATCTATATTGTTAACAGCCTTTTTTGCATCAACGGTCCTTGCTTCATGTTTTCCCTTACTCTTTCCAGAAGGACACTTAGCACTCTTATTATTTATTATTACTTCAATAGTATCCTGATTTCTCGAATCTTTTACAATATTTGCCTTTACATATTTTATTAACATATGATTCATATTAATTTTAGAATTAAAAAGATTTAATGGATATCTTATTTTATGCAACCCCGAGAATTTTATGAAGAAACAGCAAAAAATTATGACAAAAGACATAACAATCCTACAACAAAACATATGCGAAAAATCGATGAATATATAATCAAAAAATATTCAAAAGGTTTGGTTCTTGATATCGGTTGTGGAACAGGTGAGTATGTTAAGTTGTTAAATAATGGGATAGGTATCGATATATCATATAACATGCTAAGGGAATCGAAAAATAAGACAAAAAACCCATTGATTAAAGCCTCTGCAGAGAATTTACCTTTTAAAGATAATTTATTCGATACAATTTTATGCATGTTTACTGTTTTGAATTTATGTGACTTTGAAAAGTCTGTAAATGAGATGAATAGAGTTTTGAAAAAAGATGGTGTTACTATTGTTTCTGTTGCAAGTATTTGGGATCAGATGGATAAATCTCTTATAAAAAGGTTTTATTCAAAAGAAAAATCAATAAAAAAGAAAGTAAGAATAGATGGATATAGAATTAATTTTTATCTTTTTAGCAGAGAAGATTTTATTAATTTATTCAAAAAAAATGGTTTTGAACTTGTAAAATTTTCTGGTTTATTTATTTTACAAAGGCCATATTGGGGTTGGTATCGAAATTTTACAAAATTTGAAAAATTCAAACTATTTATAGAAAAAATTTTTCCCAAAAAAGCTGCAAGACTTTATTATGGTATATTCAAAAAACCTTAAAATCAATTCTATATTTGAAAACCCCTGGTCCATATGGTAGAACTTTTTTGACTTCTATGAACATTATTTTTCTTTTTACTAATAACCTTATTTTTTCTTTTATTTCATCTAATTTTTCTTCTTTAGAAAAACAATAAAAATGACAAACACCATTCTTTTTTAAACAATTTACTGCATCATCAAGGAATTCTATTGCTTTCTCTGGTAATGGCATTAGAACTCTATCACAACTATTATAGAATTTTCTAGCTTCCTTTTTGACATCTCCAAAAATTGCCTCAACATTATTTATTTTGTTTAATTCTATATTCTTTTTGAAATATTTAATGGCTTTTGGATTAATTTCAATTCCAATTATCTTTTTTGCTTTTGTTTTTTTGGCAATCTCTATGGCAAAAGGACCAACACCTGCAAAAAATACCATAACAGTTTCATTTGGTTTTATTTTTTCAATTATTCTTATTCTTTCTGTACCTTCACGTGGAGAAAAATAAACTTTTCTTGGATCGATCAGAAACCTACAACCATTTTCGATGTGCACGACTTCTGTATTTTTAATACCAGCAATTAATTTATATTTCCTTATTCTATATTTTCCTTTTCTCGGTGATGCTTTGAGCAATACAGATTTTACATTCTTATGTTTTTCCATTAATCCCTCAGCTATAATTTTATATTTTTTCTTTAAAGATTCTGGTATATCTATTATGGCTACGGCTTTTTCTTTACTACCAATAATATCAAATGATGATGGAACAAGTAGTAATTCATTTTTTGTCATTTTATTTTTTAGGATTTCCTTTAGGTCCATAAATAAGTTTTAAATGTATGAATTTTTAAATTGATTTCATGAATGTTATAGGTATAACAGGATTAATGGGCTCTGGTGTAGATACTGTAGCAAAATATATATCAGAAAAATACGGGTATGCAATCCTACATATGTCTGATATCTTACGTGAAATGGCAAAAAAAGAAGGTTTAGAATTAACAAGAGATAATCTACAAAACATGCGAAAAAAATATGGAAATGAATTCTTGGCAGAAGAAATTGTCAAAAGGATAAAGAAAAATAAATATAATAAAGTAATAATCGCTGCAATAAGGCGTTCTGAAGATTATTTAATACCTAAAAAAGAATTTCCAGAAATGAAATTAATTTTTATAAATACAGATGATAAAATTCGTTTTGAAAGATTAAAAAAGCGTTGCAGAGAAAATGATCCAAAAACATTTAAAGAATTTCAAAGACAACAAAAAAATGAATATAAAATCTATGATTTTAATAAAACATTTTCATATGCAGATTATGTAATAGAAAACAATGGAACAGTTGATGAATTGTATAAAAAAGTAGACGAAATAATGAGAACCCTTGAGAATTGAATCTACTTAATATTGTTATTGAATTTTTTCTAATCCATTTTTCTAGAGTTAAAAAAGGTCTTTAAGAAAAATAATTAAGTAATAAATGGGTCTGCCCGGATTTTCAGTACAGCTAAAAATTATTTCAGCAGTGCATTTGAACCGGGGTCTCAAGCTTTTTATGTTCAACCCTTTGTGCGGGTTTTTCACCCAAAGCTCGGATCATAGTCGCTAAGCATACACTAAGTATGTAGCACTAACCAAACTAGACTACAGACCCATTTTTAAAAGTTATTACAATAAAGAATTTAAAAAGATTATCATGCAGAGTTTCATATGACATTGTAGAATTTAAAATAAAGGATTAAAACAACCAAAAAATAAATAAATTAAGTGATATTATGAGCAAAGAACTTGGTATAAATACAAAGATGAAAGATAATTTTGCAAAATGGTATTTGGAGGTTGTAAGAAAAGGTAATTTTATAGACCAACGCTCACCAATAAAGGGTTGTGATGTTATTACACCTTGGGGCTATGCGATATGGGAATTAATAAAAAATATATTTGATGCTGAGCTCAAAAAAAATAATGTAAAAAATGCCTATTTCCCAATTTTCATACCTGAAAGATTTCTTAGAAAAGAGGAAGAACATTTTGTGGGATTTAAAGCAGAAACTGTTATGGCAACAGAAGCTGGTGGCAAAAGATTAGAGGAAAAATTAGCTATAAGGCCAACATCTGAGACAATAATGTATTATATGTATAATCTTTGGATTCGTTCATATAAGGATTTGCCTTTGCTAATTAATCAATGGAATAACATTGTAAGATGGGATACAAAAGTTACAAGACCTTTTATCCGTGGGCGTGAATTTTTGTGGCAAGAAGGGCATACAGCACATGCAACATATGATGATGCATATAATTGGATTAATAGAGTTATTGAAATGTATGATGTTGCGTATCGTGCAATGGCATTAGATAAACTTCTATTAAAAAGGCCGAAATTTGACACATTTGCTGGTGCTGAGTTTTCTGTTGTCTTTGATACAATTGTCCAAGATGGAAAAATTATTCAAGGTCCTGGAACACATATGCTTGGTCAAAACTTCTCAAAAACCTTTAATATAAAATTTACCGATAAGAATGGTAAAAAACAATATGTGTGGCAAACATCATGGGGCATGTCAACGAGACAGATTGGAATTTTAATAATGCATCACGGTGATGATAAAGGAGCGATCCTTCCGCCAGCCATTGCTCCATATCAAGCTGTTATTGTACCAATTTTATTTAAGGGTAAGGAAAAGATTATATTGGATAAATGTATTGAAGTAAAAAAAGAATTAGAAAAAATCGGAGTTCGTGTCTATCTTGATAATCGTGATTATTCTGCCGGGTTTAAATTTAATGAATGGGAGCTTAAGGGCATTCCACTAAGAATAGAAATTGGCCCAAAAGATATAGAAAATAAAGAAATTACATATGCCAGAAGGATTGGCGGGAAGGGTAAAATAAAAATTAATGAACTGAAAAATGCCAAAATAATACTTGATGAAATACAAAATGAAATGTATGAAAAATCAAAGAAATTTACAAAGGAAAATATAAATATAGTAAAAAATATTGGCGAAATAAAAAGTATCAAGAAAGGTGTTGTAAAGGCAAACTGGTGTGGATCAAGTGATTGTGCTGACAATATTAAATTTGAGACAAAAGGATTTGAAATTCGTGGAACACTTTATGAAAAAGAAGAAAAACCGTTTGGTCCTTGTATTTATTGTGATAAAAAAGCAGAACATGTTGTTTATCTGGCAAAGGCTTATTAAATTCATTTTGGTTCTAATTAATCAATAACCTTTGTTTGTAATTAAAAATTGTGAACTTGACGGTTGAATAAAACAGATAATTAGCGCTTTACTTAGTATAGTAACTTTTATATCATCTAAGGTTTAATTAATTCCTATGAAGAAATGTCGTTATATTTCACCCAATCTTAATTGTTTAATCGGAGGGTTTGGGAGCATCGAATGTCTTGACCCAAAAGTGCATATAAAATGTAGATATAAACAAAAATTTAGATTGAAAAATAATTGAAAAAAACAAAGAAATATTTTTGACGCTCCATCAAAATTTTTTCTTCAGAAAAACTTTGTATGAGTGCGGAAGGTAGATGTAATTTCTCGACAGGACTAAGAAAATGTAGGTAACTAGGAAAAGAATATCTGATATATCTTATGGCATTATGGATAAATAGAATAATTATAACCAATTTCTCCAAAGAGCAAGAACGCTCAAATAAAAATTGTTTATTTTAATAAGTCTTCTAAAGGTATATACTTTTCATCAGAAAAATCTACTTCTAAATAACTATTTAACCCAAAGGCAACTGCACGCATCTTTAATTCTGGATGTCTTTCTATAAGTACATCTAATTCATATCTGCACATATTATCATAAGGATCTACATAATTGTATTTCTCCATTTTCTGTATCATAGTGTGCCATATACCCCTCAATCAATAGATGCGCTAAATCACTATCCGATTTTAATGCAACCAAATTCCAAATTGTTAATCCTAAATAAATTGGTGATAAAAACAAAGATTTTTAATGTTTAAGAAATCAAAATTAAGTTAAAATAACCGAAAAAGTAATATAAAAAAAAGCTTTAAAAATATAATGTTTTAATTAATAATAAAATCATTCAGACAAATTCTATTTAAAATGTGAATATCTATGACGGAAATACAACAAGAAAAATTGAAAACAGGGACAACAACAGTTGGCCTTGTTTGTAAGGATTGTGTTGTTCTTGCAAGTGAGACAAAGAGCACAATGGGTTGGCTTGTGTCAAGCAAGACATCACAAAAAATATATCAAGTAGATGATAAAATAGCTGTAACAACAGCGGGTGGTGCAGGGGATACACAAGCACTTATAAGATTGCTGAAAGCTGAAATAAATTTATATAAACTCACAAGAAATGCTGAATTTACTGTGAAAGCTGCAACAACATTGCTCGCCAACATTCTAATAGGAAACAGGTGGTATCCGTATATGGCCATGTTAATAATAGGTGGTGTAGATAAGGATGGATACCATATTTATAGTATAGATCCTGTTGGCGGTGTTGAAGAGGACAAATACACATCAACAGGATCTGGTTCACCAATGGCATATGGTGTTCTTGAAGATGGATTTAAAGATAACTTGACAAAAGAAGAAGGAATCCGCTTGGCTGTTCGTGCGATACGCTCTGCACGTGAGCGCGATGTGTTTTCAGGAGGTCGAGATATAGTCGTTGCAACAATTGATAAAAATGGTTTTGAATTTGTTGACAAGGAGAAGATAAAAGAACTTTTAAAATAATTTATGTTTATAGTTAAAAATTTGTTATAAACCACTAATTGAAATTAATTTGTATATTTTTTTTGAAGATTATAGAAGATTTCTAATACAAAATGGTTTGAGGTGCTTAAATGATTCTGGATGAAATAAAAGAAGAATTACCCAAAAACGCATCAATAACAGACATAAGTTATGAGGGTAGTGAAATAATTTTGTATACAAAAAATAGAGAATTTTTCAAACATTCAACAGACTTGATAAAAAAGATAGTAAACAAAGTAAAAAAGCGCATAGAGGTCAGAGCAGACCCATCTATTGTAATGAGTGAAGAAAAGGCATTGGAAACAGTGAAAAAAATCATACCACAAGAAGCCGGTATTAAAGACATTTATTTTGAACCAGAATTTACAAAAATAGTTATTCATGCAGAAAAACCAGGTCTTGTTATTGGTAAAAATGGCGAGACTCTACTTAATATAAAAACAAAAACATATTGGACACCTGACATAAAACGTGCCCCTGTAATTGATTCGGAAATAATAAAATCTGTTAGAAAAATGTTGCATAAAGAGGTTGGATATAGAAAAAAATTTATGAATAGCTTAGGAGAAAAAATATACTCCCCAGGAAAAGAAGTTGAATGGATAAGGATAACAGCATTAGGTGGTTTTCGCGAAGTTGGTCGTTCTTGTATATTATTGCAAACACCAGAAAGCAATGTCCTTCTTGATTGCGGATTATCCGTCAGCATGTTTTCAGCAAGACCTTTCCCATATTTGGATGCTCCAGAATTTCACATCCAAGATTTGGATGCAATAATATTAACCCACTCACATCTTGACCATTGTGGCCTAATCCCATATCTTTATGAATATGGATATCGTGGGCCTTTGTATTGCACTAGACCTACAAGGGACTTGATGGCATTACTCCAATTAGACTACATACAAATATGCCAGCGTGAAAATAAAAAGCCATTATATTCTTCAAAGGGTATAGAAGAAGCGATAAAGCATTGTATAACTCTTGAATACGGTGAGGTTTCTGATATAACACCAGATATGAGATTAACATTACAGAATGCAGGACATCTTATGGGCTCTTCAACTGCTCATATACATATAGGAGATGGTATGTATAACATACTTTATACAGGGGATATAAAATTTGAGAAGACAAAACTCTTTGAACGTGCGTCCACTGATTTTACACGAGTAGAATCATTAATAATAGAATCAACATATGGGGCAAAAGATGATATCTTACCTTCTCATAAAGAGGGTGAGCTTGCTCTTATACAAGCGGTGAAAAAAACAATAGAGCGTGGTGGTAGGGTTCTTATACCTTCATTTGCAGTAGGTAGAAGTCAAGATGTTATAGCAATACTTGCTGACACCAACATAGATGTACCAATATATTTGGATGGTATGTTATGGGATGCGACTGCAATACATACAGCATATCCAGAATTCATGGCAAAATCAATACAAACGCAAATATTGCACAAAGGTAGAAATCCATTCCTTGACCCACGATTAAAGGGTATAGGCTCACAAAAAGAGAGAGAGGAAGTTTTTAATAGTACTCATCCTGCTGTTATAATAGCTACATCAGGCATGTTGGTGGGTGGTCCCGCATTAGAATATTTACAAAATTTGGCAGACAACCCAAAAAATACTTTGCTCTTTGTTGGGTATCAAGGAGAGGGAACAATGGGTCGACGTATTCAGAAAGGATGGCGTGACATCCAATTAGATAATGGAAAAGTTTTAGAATTGAAATTAGAGATAGAAACAATACAAGGTCTTAGTGGACATAGTGACCATAGACAATTGTTGGACTTTATAAATCACATGCCAACAAAACCAAAAAAAATTATAGTTAACCATGGAGAAAATTCTAAATGTGTCGAGCTTGCAAGAACAATACACAAAACATATAAAATAGAAACAGTTGCAATGAAAAATTTAGAAACTATAAGGTTTAGATAATACTTAAATAATTTCAAAAACGTAAGAATTTGAATAATGAGGCGGTATCGATGCCAGCAAGTTATGGGAAAAGGATAAGAGAACTAGTTAATGAAGCAAAAAAGAAGTCAGGAATAAAATATAATTGTCCATCATGCTCGCGTTTATCTGTAAAAAGGCAAGCAAGTGGTTTGTGGTTTTGTAGAAAATGTAAAAGAAAATTTGCTTCAGATGCATTTGAATTTAAGTGATTATTTATGCCATATGTTTGTTTAAAATGTAGAAAGGAAATCGAAATAGAAGATAAGATAAGATGTCCATACTGTGGATTCAGAATATTAGCCAAACCTAGGACCCCATTCAGAAAAAGAGTAATCTCAAGATGATCATGGTGTATTTATGGAAAATATAGAACAAATCTTGAACCAACTCCAAGCACAGAATCAACAACTACAAACAATAATACTCCAGAAACAAACAATGATAATACAAGAAAAAGAAATAGAAAATGCTCTCGAGGCAATAGAAAAATCTGAAAGTGATATATATAAATCAGTTGGACCAATTTTGATAAAAACAAATAAGACAGATATAAAAAAAGAATTAGATGAACAAAAAAATGAAATTGCAATAAAAATGAAAACTCTTGAAATTCAGGAAAAAAAGCTCAAAGAAAAGATTAAGAATAATCAAGAGAAACTTCAACAACTTATGTCAGTTGGTCAAGGTGGGTGATGTTATTATGAATACAGAACCTATAAATAAATTACTTGATGAAATTATTGTTGATAGAACAGTACCACGAAATATAAGAAGCATTGTTGAGGAGGCAAAAAAAAGCTTAAATGATGAAAATCATGATATCGCCATCAGAATAAATGGAGCCATTTCTCTGCTTGAAGAGGCATCAAATGATACAAATATACCAATTTATACAAGAACGCAGATATGGAATATTGTTTCTATGCTTGAAATCATGAATGAAGAGGAAAAGATAAAAAAATAATTATTTACATAATTAACATGATAGTTTTTAATATTTTTGAATAATAATATTACTGAAGGTGATTTTATGAGGATATTCAATAAATCAGAAGAAAAGGAATTTGTAGAATTAGATGTAGAGACAGAAGAACCAACAAACAAAAAACTCTTAATAGAAATAGAAAAACTTGAAAATTTCAATGATTCAGATAGATTGCAAAAAAAGGTACGTGATGGTAATGTGCTCTTAGTGAAGATCAAAGAATTAAAAAATAAAGATATGAACGAACTCAAAAGAGCGATAGAAAAAATTAAAAAAACATGTCTTGCAATAGAGGGTGATATTGCTGGTATTGGAGAAGACTGGATAGTTGTCTGTCCATCAAACGTAAAAGTGCATAGAGAATTGGTAGAAGAATAAAAAATAATTTGTATTCATAAACAACAAAATTCTATTTTCACTTTCTTAATATCACAATTTCTTTAAACTTAATAATTCTTTTCAAAATATTTTTCTTTAATAAATGCAGAAAGCTCTTTATCTTTTTTAATAGCTCTCCAAAAATCTTTGTGCTCTAATATTTTTGCCTTCCTCATTACTTTTGCTATATATGTTGGTATACCTTTTTCAATTAGAGATTCTTCATTATTTTTTATTAATTTTTTTAAAAAATCTGTTGCACTTATAAATTCTCTTCTCCTTTCAACAACCCATCTTATCCCTTCTATGTAAATAAGAGAATTTTTATCATTCTTATATTTTTTCACAAATTCTTCTGAATGTTTATGTGAAAATATTGGTGGTCCTATCATCTTATTAACTTGTGGTAATCTCCATATCTCTAACTCAAAAATTAAGATAATATGCCTCTTCTTTACAAATTCATGAGCTCTTATAGGATAAAAATTATTGTGTATAAGCATGCTTTCTATTCTTTTTACTGCTTTTCTTATCTGTGGATATAATACATCCTCTATCACATCAGGTCTTTTCATAATAATGGCAACGAATTTTGTTTCACGACTATGCATATTTTTTATCTGTTTTTCTGTAAGTGGTTTTTTCTCTTTTGGGAAAAAATAATTTATACTTGGTTTTGCAAGAAATCTTTTTGAAAAATTAATAAATTTAACATAATTATTTGCATTAAGTACAGAAGCCGCATTTCTGTTTATATCTGTTGGATCTATCAAAATTAATGGTTGCCTCGGAAATTTTTCTATATCTATTTTATCTGATTCTATATGTCTAAAAAATATAATAGTTGGCGGCTTCCAATTTGTTGCCTCTTGCAAAACATTTTCAAATGTACCATACTTTAGAATCAATAACTCACAGATGTAACCAGAGAATCCGAGATGCTTTGCATCACTTCCATAAACACCAATACCTTTACAAAACTGTTTTAATATTCTTACTTCATCTCGCTTTTCCTCATCAAGATGCTCTATTATATAATTAAGATGTAATGGCGATCTATCAACCGCTGATTTAATATGTTCTCCTGATTTCATAGAATAACAAGGGACGATATCAACATGGAAATCCGAAATTATAGCATGTGTATATGGATGTTCCGCATATTTTATTTTATATAAACCGTGCATCTCCTCTACAATTCTTTTTCCAAACTCCAAGCCCCTTTTCTCTAATTCTTCTCTTGTAGTATTATCAGGAAATATTATAAATAAATCTATGTCATGATCTCCGCGAAGCCACGTAAATTTTCCGATAGATCCGCATACAATACATTCCAATCCACTAATAGTTTTTGCTATACGCACAAGCTCTTGAACAAATTTCTTTATTTTTTCTTCTTCTTGTTTTGTTGGTTTTATTCTATTCAGAACAGATTTTTTCACATCCTCTATTTGCATAAATTAATTATTATAGAAGAAGGTATATAAAATTGTAAAATTTATTTACTTCGAAATTTAACCCTTTCATCCTCAAAATTTTGACCCATAAGATCTAATCTTTCTTTTAATTTCGTAATCAAACCATATATTTTAGCAGTATCTGAAGATTTGATATCTTTTATATTTTTTTCATATTCTCCTAATATTTTTTTAAAATAATCCGTAATTTTTCTAAAGTCACCATTTTCCAAAATAAATCTATGTGGTGTCATTGTAAAATCTTCCTTAACATGTATCCTTTCTATATCTTCTATTGCTCTTCCAACTAAAATAGATAGTGAATACCATTTATCTGAATTTTCTGTTAATTTATGAAGTTCTTTTAGTGTTTTTTTGTATTCACCAAACAAAATTGGTGATGTTATATAAGCCATATAGCTTACCTCTTTGAATATTTAAAATTTATATATATAAAAATTTATATAAAACTTTATATGGATTCATCTTTATTAGAGAAGATAACAGCATTTACATTGATATTTTTAGGTATTACTGTATTACTATGGTTAGTGGTCTTCATTTTCAATATAACATCATTAATCTCTTTATTTATCATATGTGCATTTGTGCTTTTCATACTTGCATTTATATCTGGAATTTTCATGTTTTTAGAAAGTAAAAGTGAGGCTCAATAATAAATTTATATATAAATTTCTATTAATTGTTAAATATTTTATGGGTCCGTAGCTCAGCCTGGTGCATGGTTGTTGAAGGACGCATTGCAGGAAAGAGCATCGGCCTCTTATAAGTCTTTCAAAAGAAGGTTTGAAGAAAGCCGGGTGTCGCGGGTTCGAATCCCGTCGGACCCATTATTAACGTTCGTTAATATATATGACAGATTTTAAATTTTACAGATATCACACCCTGACTTGCATTCATCCTTATACACATTACAGCAATTTTCTAATTCAACACCTACATTTTTATGACCATTGCATATTTCGCACATACCTGCACATTTTATCTCATCTAACTCCAATTTCTTACATTCTTGACATAATGAATATAGGCATGAAAATTTATCATGATCTTGACCAAACAAAAATTTACAAGCATCTAGGAATTTATCAAACTCTGTATCATATGTAACAGACCAGTCACATTTCCTTTCTTTATATTTCTGGCATTCGGTATAAAATATCCTGTTTGCTTCACTCTTAGTCATCTGTTGTGTTGTTTGAAACATAAAAAAATAGATTAGTGCACTCAAGACTAATGCTGCAACTATCAAGATTACAATCATAGACAATGATAATGAAATGCCCTTCATATTAAAACCTATATCTCTTCTTTTCCATATCTCCATTCTTCTATTTTTTCTTTTATTACTTCTCTTTTCATAAATAAAACTGCGACAATAATTATAATTATTATAATCAAAATAATCATTCCGAAATCGAAGCCTTCTTCTGTTGATTTTGGAATGATTGTTACACCTTCTTCTGTAGGACAGCCTTCTGGCACGATCTTCCATCCAAAAGAAGGAACATCACATGGTGTTTTAAAAGATGTGCATGTTCCAGTTAGATTGTTTCTTGCCCATGTGGTCTTAATCTGATGGCAGTTTGAAACAAGTAAATATTTTTCCTCTTCTCTAACTTCATTTAAATATTTGGATTTTGAGAAGAATTTATACTCACCCTCCTTATTTATACCTACTTTATAAGATATTGTTACATTCTTACCACTTTCTAAATCAAGTTTCCAAGAATATGCACTATAGTCTTTTTCTAATGAAACAGTTGATGGTCCTGTTGATATAACAGCAGATGTATTGCCGTAAACAGTTCTATTTATAACTGTCAAATTCTTTTCAACGTGTTCTGTCAATGTAAAATCTGATAATGTTATATATGGAATGATATGTAATTTAACATCTATCCAACCTGTTCTTGTTGTATCTTTCATCTCACGTATTACATCAAATAAATTACCTATTGTAGGGCCAGCACCACAGTATATCTCAGTAGAGTTATAACATATTAACTTATTTTCTGGATTGTGGACATATGCTTCTATTTTTTTCATTCCTGGTGTGCCCAATTGAATAGTATGTTTGAATTCTTTTGTTCTCATCATTTTACTTTCTTCATCCTCTATTTTTCCGTGTGCATGATCTCCGCCATTCCATATAACACGCATGGTTGCATCATATCTATTTATTCTTGGATTGAATGAACAATTTTTTGATATTATATCTATATAACATTGTGGTATGGTTACATTTGGTTTTGTTGCTGGCATAACATCTATCCATGTTATTTTATCTGTTCCAATCTGAGAGCATCTTGTCTTGTCTACATAACATTTTACCTCGCGGCTCTGATTTCCACATTGTGTATTTGTTTTAAGTCCAACAGCACAATTTGAAAAGACTGCTGTGTTACCATACCAATAAGAGTAATTATTCCATACACATTCGTTTGTACCTATTTTTAATTTTATACAATCAACACGTGGTGTAGATACTGTACACATTACATCTATATAACCTTTTTCCTCTGGACATGAATTACTTACAGAAACATCAAGAATCTCTACACTTACATTCGTAATATATTTTGGCTGGACTTCACAATAACAATCACTCCATTCGCAATTTTCATTACATTGTTGTACACATGTGCATTTTCCATCAATTGTTACTATTGTCTTATTTTTTGTCTCACCATCAGAACATAATGCACCACATTTCCCTTTTGAACATACATATTTGTATTCATCAAAACTGCAGTCACATGTTGGTGTACAGAATCCATATTTATCACGGTATGCATATTTCTTTCCGTCGCACATCCATTCTTGTTGTATGCAATTTCTGTTATTGTTTGTGTTTGGCAGTTCACACTTTTCATTTTGATCGACAATATTATCACCACATCCTGAACAACTGACAGTTATATTCTTTTCTTTTGGCAATACTGGTATACAATAATCTGTTTGAATAACATATCCTGTTAAATTAAATAAACCAAATCCACGTTTTGGACAAGAAAAGTATGATGCATCACCATCTTGAGAAATAAATGAGCAATCTGTATTTCCTATTTTGCATTTTGAGCATGTTAGATTTTTGTTAATTCTTACAGAGCATTTAATGCTATTTGATTCGCACTGCCCTGAAACATCAACAACATAAACATCTTTTGAATATACATTAATCTGATAGAAGTCTGTTTCGTCATGTATTTCTGTTGAGCAATCAGATTCTAAAGAGCCATAAACTCTGCACATGATTTTCCAATTGCCATCAGTTGTTGCATTCGATGATAGAGTAAATGTCTTTGAAAATCCAACAGGCATTTCCATACATCTTTCTTTAACAGTTGTTTTTTGTCCGCTAGGATCTACAAAATCACATTCAGGATATCCATAATAATTTGTATTTCCTATATTCTTTACAAAAATATTTGCCCTTATGTTATTTCCGCGTTCAATAGCACTTGGTATATTAACAGATTCTATTTTTAATAAACCAGCAGAGCCACGACAATACTTATTATACAATGATTCTATACGTGTTCTTAATTCGTCTGTTTTTTGTCTTGCTATTGTAGTATTAGATTTTGCAGGCGATGCTATGACCGCATCGAGATAGGAGATGTGGTTTGTTATATTTCTAATTATTATATTCAAAATATCATAACATGGCATGAGTCTTGTGCGTTCTGTTGCATTTTTATTCATTACTTCTTTAAGCGTTGATTGTGCCTTTTCATAATTTACCTTTGCATTTGTAAAATTATTTCTAATTTGTATTATTTCAGGCAAATTAACATAAGGACATGAAAAACTATAATTTGATGTACTTCTTACATTGTATTCATTTTTTGCATAAAGATAATATGCACCTTTATGGTCAACACATCTCATAAGACATAGTGATTTATCATCACCACCACAAAGGCATGGTTTTCCATATCCACAATTGTTCTTATTAAAGTATGCTTCACAATTTTGAATTGTCGCATTTCTTGAACACACAATAAATTTTGTAAACATGAAATCCAGGTTTGCAGAAAATTCCACACCATCATCGACCTCTTTTTCGCAGCGGCCATCGCACAAGAAATATTGTTCTGATAAACAATCTTTTTCACAATTTTCATCTACCTCGCAAATACCATTTCCACATAAATTTATTTTATATTCAGCATAAGCCAAAGAAGATAATTTATTTGCTGTTGCATTTACAATTATACTATAAGATGATTCATCTGCTGTTATTGGTGATGTTATAAATAATTTTGCCTCGGCTGATTCATCTGGCTTTAATCTAAATGAATTTTGATCAAACTCTGCTTCCCAATTCTTAGGTACAACTGCTGTAAGTGTTATTGTGCTTGGATCAAAATCAGGAGGGTCATTGTTTATAACTTTTACAGTATACATTAACATTTGACCAGGAGAGCCATCTAGAGTTTTTGGATTTATTTCAACAGAAGGTGGTCCTCTTGATGCAATAACATATTCTGCACTAATCTTATCAAAAATATTAAGTTCTTGTGAAAATGCTACAAATGTTATAGTATAAGATCCATCAGACTCTGTTAAATTTGAGGTTACTGTGAATGTAACATCTTTCTTAGAATTTGCTGACATCTGCAAATCTTTTTGTAAATTGTATGTCCATCCTTTTGGAACTTCTAAACCAAGTTTTAATGTAATTGATTTTGGATGCTTATTTTCTAGAGTAACTTTATAGTTTACTGTTTTCCCAGCAATTGTTGTTTGTGTTTTTGGTGTTATATCTGTTATAAAGTTTTTCTTTGTGAATACATTGAATTTTAATATCACATGTGGCTCATTTATCTCTAATTGCATTGCTGAACAATCTGGTGTGCATTTTTTACATTCGGCAGAATTTCCAAGAGATTCACATGTATTTTCGCAATATGCTATTCCAGCAGGACACGATGCAGTTGTTGTTCCACATGATATACAATTAGAATATTCTGTATTGCAATTTCCAAATATATCACACTCTGTTTTTGTATCACATATCTGATTTCCTTGACATCCACGTCCTGTGAATGTCAATTGTGCATACACAAAAGGAATTATTAATACAGACACAAGTATAATTAAAAAAGATATAAAAATAATATTTTTTCTAATTAATTTGTTAAAATTGCATCTTTTATATTTCATATCAATCACATTCACCAATCTTTTGGAACAGTAACTATTGCAGTAAGTTCTCCATCCATTTGAGGTGCGGCAAATGAATATGAAAATTGGCCTTTGCTATCTGTTGTCGTATAATCCTCTTTTATAACATTTCCATTAGATGCTCTTATCTCTATCTTTACTTTTTTATTTTTCCATGGACCACATGAACCTTGACTGCACTCATATGTTATATTATGAGATTCAATAGGCACACCACCTTCATGACATAAAGGTGCATAACCCTTTTCTGAATCATAATACTTTCCACAAACAGAATAACATGTGCGCTGATATGGTGAGCCTGTCTGATAGCTAGCTGCTGCAGACCTTATCATATATAATAATCTTTCATACTCCAGTGTTGACAATTTTTTATCTTGAATATTATCAGAATTTTGCTTATTTTGTTGTTCTTTATTTTCCGCATAATCTGTCACAGGCCATCCACTAGCAACAACGTGGCCTGTAGAAGCTAAAATTTCTCTGGCTGTTTCACTTGTTATAAATATATATTGTGACCATTGAAGTGCTTCTTTTACGGTTTCAATCCCTATTCCTAGAGATGGACCAAAAATAGGAAGTAAGACTGAGACTGCAAGTCCTAAATCTCCAATGATATTACTCCATTTTATAGCTGTGCCCTCACCTTCTGCTGCCACTCTTTCAGGCAAATCAGCAGGGCATTGCTTATACGACCATTTTATTTTATAGCGACTATCTTTAATATCGCATGTGAGCTCCTGAAATTTAAGACATTTATATTGATAGCCATTACATTCATTGCATAGTTTTGTAACAGAGCCAGTTATTGTAATAGAATTACCTGCCATAACAAGATTTTGTGATATTCTCGCATTTATTGTCCCATTACTTGGTTTTCCTGTGTAGTCATTTGGTTTTCCTTTTGGTGGATTTTTCAATTCATTTGGAGGTTTCCAATGAACTGTAAATGTGGTGCCTGGTATTGTTGCTGATTGATAATTTAGATTTGCTGTGTTTGTTTTTGTCTGTTGAAATGATGCTATATTTATCCTTGTACACCAGCATCTCTCGCCAGGTTCGCAATCAACATCAGGGTATACCCCAATTGGTTGTGGGGTTTCAATGTATTCTTGTGTACTCTGTCGAGTATATATGCCTCCATATATGAACATTGGATTTTCTTTTGAACATTTACCAGTTGGTATGGATAATTGAGTTGTTTGATATGTTCGACCCGACCATACATTACCATAGTAATATGCTGTACACAATTCTTCGCATGATGGTATTGGTGGGCATTGCTCGTCTGATCCATATGCTATATGAAATGGATTAGGACAATCGCTCTCTGTTCCACACTGGCCTCTTTGATATAATGTAGATAGTCCAGAAAGTGGGTCTGGTGCACAATAATACAAACCTTTGCTATGGCATTCCTCACATTTTGAGACTTTTGTTTCCCTTGGTTTATATTCTGATGATGGAGTTGCTTCAACATCCTTGCATTTCAAACTATACTCCATGCAATCCTTTTTACACTGATCAATAGATGTATAACCACCATAATAATTTTCTTCCTTACAATTTTCTGTACAAATAAAATCATAGCCTTCTTTGTTATAGTAACAGAGAAAGATATTATAGCAAAACTCATCGAAAAGATTAGGATAGTTATCTGGGCACCCCCCTGTTGATCGTTCTATGCATTTACCATTTTTTATATCTGTTTTAGATACGCTACACCATATAAATTTAGTAGGATCCTTTATGCATTCCTCACATGTTTTTATATCAGAATATTTTGTCTCCCCTGCTTCTATTGTTTCTCCTGCATATATCAGATATGCTTTACCATTACTTTTGCAACCTTGTGCTGACCAGCCCTTTACCTTGGTATTATCGCCAATAATTTTTTTATTACCTTGACTATCAAAAAATTCACCACTTACCCATTCAATATGATACCAATCGAAATCTCCAACAGTTTGTGGTCCATCTAAAACTCTACCTATTGAGTCAATAGATACAGTTGCGATTATTTTTTTATCAGTTCCCTGTCCTTCTCTTACATTCAAATTTACGTTTGCTTTGACCATATCATTTTTTTTAAATTGCCTAAATGTATAACTCCCGCCTTGAGAACATGTGGACGACTCTGTTTCTTGTCCATCACCTGTTATCATGCCTGTTATGGCTTCAGAGCCTGCAAAAGTTATGTCTTCATTTTTTGTATTATGAGAAAAATCACAAATTTCATAATCTTCAAGAGCTTTTCCTATTCCGATACCAAAATTCCATAATAAAACATGCGGTATGCTTAGAGAAATAATTAAGGCTACTGAGAAAAATGTGATGAATTTCTTTATGTTCGATTTTTCGATTTTCATGTGATTGCCTCTTTGTCCCTTAATTTATTATTTATTTTTTTATTTATTAATTTGATGGTTTTATAACTATTCTATTTTTTAGAAATTAAAGTAAAAAGATAATTGAAAAAACAATTAACAAAAACTATATCAAACCTGTTCACTTTCTATAATTCCTTGCTTTATTTTCATCTCATGTATTATTTTAGAAAGAGATTCAATGTTATGTGTCAAGGCTGGTAAAAATTGTTTAAACGCCTTTTCTAAACCACCTACTCTCGCTTCTAAATCTTCTATCCGCTCATTTATTTCAGATACTCTAATCTCTAAATCCTTTGTTACAGGCTCTTTTTTGGCCAGTTCTATTTTTTGTTCAAATTGTGTTATCTCTGCACGCATCCTTTCGAGATTTTCTTCCATTTTTTTCATATTCTCATCAAACTTGTGCCATTTATCTTCTATAACACCTTCTATAAGGTCTTCTAACACAATCTCTGGTTGTTCTTCTGGTAATTCTTCAAGTTGTGGCAATTGTGGTTGTTGAAATATATTTTCCTGTTGTTCTGGTTCTTCATAAAAATTTTCAAATGTTGGAACAGTTGGTTCAACCTTCCTCATAATAGGCTCTTCGCTGATATCTGATTTTACTGCTTGAAGCATCGCCTTCTCTATTTCATCATAGGAATAGCCTTTGGATTTCAACTTTTTTATTATATCTTTATCGCTCATACCAGATTGCGTCATTTTTTTCACTTCATCAATAGGAATTCCATGTTCCTCTTTCTTCTTTTTTCTAAAGAACATCAAATCGCCTCAAACCAGATTATATAATTATCTGTTATTCTCACTTTTTATATATTGTGGTTTATTGTTGTTCTCTTTTGAATTTTAATTCTTCTTCTAATTCTTCTTTTGTAACAAACTCTTGTTTTAGTGGGCTTAACAAATCAAACATCCTTTCTATTTCTTTCAAATCCTTTTTCCTTGCAAAATCGTTTATCTGCCTATTTATTTTATCCAACACATTTTTGATTTTTATTAATTCATCATTTATATTTTTTATACTAACATCAACTTCTGCAAATTTTGCATTTGCTTTTTTTGTTCTTTCGAGGCTTATTTCTTCTATATTGGATATTTTGTTCTCTAATGCATCAAGTCTTTGTTCAATGCTTCTTAGCCTTCTTGTATCCTCATTGCTTCTTCTTACAAGCTCTTGGACAATTACACCATACTGACTTTCTGGCATAGTTAATAAGTTGGTTTTTCTTGTATTTTAAGTTTTCTTTATGTTGATTTATTCTATAAAAATGAGTACTATGCATAGAAATCGTGATTAGCATGAGCTAAAGATGTTTTATGAAAAGATTGTGTGTGAAATTTATAAATTGATTTACCTGTTAGCAATACTTATAAGAAAAACTTAAATAATAAAAATAACTAATTTTTTAATAATCTTACCCAAATGTTTATATTTCAAATCTGACAAATAATTTATATGAAATTACTTACAATAAAAATTTTAATATTGTTTATATTTATTATTCCTATCATAAGTTTTGCATACTCTGATACATCAATAAATGAAGTTTTGAAAAGATCGTCTTCTTTATCAACTTCCACCATTCTTAATATAAAAAATAAAATAGAAAATGAATTTGGTAAAAATAGTGTTTTAAGATGGGATGCTTATTTAAATCCAAATAATAAAATAAAATGTTTTAAAGTAGCGAATTTCTACTTCACGCCAGATGAAGAACACATAAAGAGAATTATAGGTTATTTATACGACGCTTCAGAGTCTGCATCTAAAAACAATTATGGAATAAGCATATCTCCAGAGTTTGTTTATACAGTAGGAATGGGGGAAGGTCTTGTTCTATATTTAAAAGATCTTTTTTGTGGTTGGATATATGAGAATGATCCTGTAGACGGTTTTTATTATTTAGGATTGGATCATTTTTCTGATGAGGTTGAAATTTTAAAAAGTAATAAATTTTTAAGAAGAGATTTCAACGAAGGCGATGAATATTTCCCTGTTAAAAATAAAAATGAACTTGACCAAATTGTTAGAAGTGCTGAGTTTAAAAATATAAAATATGGACTAGAGGCCTTAGCTGCTAGAATAGCTTGGACAAAATATGTATTTTTGAATGATTTGAAAAAATTAAATATCCCAGAAAGCAGTTTAACAGAAGATCAAATAAATTTCTGGGTTTATTATTATTACAATATTGGTAATAATAAGGGGTATTCATCTCTGACAAATCGTATTAAAAATGGTATTCTCGACGATTCAAATTTTATAAGAGCTACTGGAAAAGAAGTTAAAAATGGATGTAATGGTAGATATAATGCAATAATAAGGACAGCTACCACGAAATTTATAAAGAATTTAAATATATTTAATCCAGCATAATTTTGTTAATAAAAGGGTCATGCGATACATATTTAAACATTACTATTTAGTAATAATTTATGAATAAACTAACAAGACGTGAATTCATTAAAAATTCTGCTTCATATTTGGCAAGTTTAATTATTGGAATAAATGATGATAACAAAAAGCCTAACGTAGTTAATTACAAACCTGTGTATAAACATAATCATAAATACAAAAGAGGTGGAAAGTTTTCACACTCAAAGCCAACATGGTGCGAACTTAGAAAAGGTTTATATTTCACGCGTCTAATAGTTTATAGGGATAATGAACCTGTTGATTCTATGGGACTTGTTAAAGCAGATCCAAATTATAACAAATTTAGAGTATTTCACGATCGTGAGAATCCAAAAACAATAGAAAAATGGCAAGAATATACAAATGCCGATGTTATATTTAATAGCAGTTATTATCAGGATACATTAGATCCAGTAGGTCTTATAATTACAAATGGTAAAATGAAAGGTCCAAAAGTTAATAAAGCAATGAAAGGGATGTTTGTAGCAGAACCTGTAGATGATAGGAAACCAAAAGCAACTATCATTGATTTCTCAGAAGAACTTTTTGATTATAAAAATCCTAAATGGATGGAGGGTGTACAATCATTTCCAATGCTTCTAGATAAAAATGGAAATATAGGTGTTAAAAATAGTAGATGGTATGCAAATAGAACCGTATTATGCACAGATAGAGATGGAAATATAATAGTTTTGACAACAGAAGGGGGATACTTTTCACTATATGATATGGGCTTGTTTTTACGTGAGAGTGAATTGAACATTAAAAATGCTCTTAACATGGATGGTGGATATGAAGCAGAGATGATGGTAAAAACAGATAAATTGATATATTTAACATATGGACAATGGGAAACACAAGGTAAAATAGACATTTCAATACCATGGATTCACATACGTATACCAGCTGTAATAGGTATATTTCCCAGAAAATAATTTCTTAGGAATATAAAACAGTTATGATATTTTCTTAATTAGAAGACAAAAACCGAATATTAAAAAATAATAATCAGAAAACTAAATTCATATCTTCTTATCATATTTAATATTGAAGAAGTTGAAATTTAAGTTTTCTCAAACATTAAATTACCGTTTATGATATACACTTTCCCGTCATTTACATTTATACTTTTAGTTTCCTTGATACCTGATCACCATCGTTTCTGCATCTCATTTATAATGTCTTCTTTTTTTACAACAAAAGTCTTCTTTTTCTAATTGTTTTGCATGTTTCTTTCGAATATAAATAGCAACAGTAATAAAAATTACTACGATATTCATCGTATACATTGGTTTCCTCTGTTATTTCTTATTTCTATATTATAAAAAATAGTCATTATTAACATCAAATAAAGTGATAGCCTCTTCATGTGTTGAATCCTCCCATCCAGGATACGCGCGCTCAAATTTATCAATCACACTAAAAATTTTTTGGTTTCGATCATTTTATTTCTCTTTTATATAAAATTTTCGGCCGGAGAATGATCACCAAGAGTGTCGCTAAACACTTCTTTTCGATTGAGACCATACAATTTCTCTTTTTTTCTTCTTTCTTCCACTAATCTCTTTAGACTCATAGTTATAATCCTTTCTACAGGAAATTCATCAGCATAGTCTTCTAATCCAAAATGTTTTAGCAAAGCTTGATAAGCCTTATAATCCAACCCTTCAATAATGTACCATCTCGTTCCAAGATAATCTTTCTGAGAACGTGACCACTGACCTGGAACTGCATAGTTCCAATCCACAGCATATTCTGTAAAAATATTGTCTCCCTCTTCCCAACCATTATGGAATAAAGTTTGTGTTAGAGAAATTAGCGACAATAATTAATACTAATTAAATTAAATTATAATTATGGTCTGTGATTATGAATACAATGAAGAGACACAAAAGATACGTGTTGATTGTATAGGATGCATCTATGGTTCTAGCATAGAAGATTTTGGAACATGCATGGCAAAAACAATAGACAAACTTATGGAACTAAGAAAGGTTGTTCGTATCGTTCTTGCTGGCACAAGAGAATATGAATACGATTTTTCGGAATCAAGATTGCTCTTAGAAATTGCAATTGCAATCGACAAAATAATTAAGGAAAAAATAATTTCATTAAAAAATGTTGTTATCAAGGGCTGCGAAGAGGATGCGCCAAGCAGGTATGCATTTTTGCAAAATTTGTTAAATGGAATGAGATACGACCCAATAGATGCTTATAAAAAGCTTATACGAGAGATAAGACACACAAAAATAAAAGCAGAGCGTGAAAAAGATATTGTAAGAGAGTGTTATGAACATTATCTTGTGAATGCATTACTACCTATACAAAGAATTTTAGAAAATTGTAAATTAATTCAGATAGCCAAACCAAACCTAGAAGATCATAAAAACCGCTATTTATATAGGAAAATATTTCATCCAACTGTAAGACCTAACTTCATATATACAAGATATATATCGTTGCCACCACCAAACGCAGAATTACTTGACAGATACAAAATAGGTGACACAGACGTAGAGATTTACAATATTCCTGGAAAAGTGAGAAAATTATATCATATAATTCCACCTGAATTCAAATTGAACGAAGAAGAATATACATTGCTCGATACGGCAAGGCGATATCTTGGCAGACATGAACCATTGGAGACTGAACTAGCTGAGCCAGAAAGGATAAGAGAGAATCTATTTAGAATAGGTTTGGATATGCTTCGTGAACTTGCAACAAATAGCAACATACAATTATCAGAAGATAAGTTAAATAAATTAGCAGGTATACTTACAAGATACACAGCAGGCCTAGGTATTTTAGATTTGATTTTACAAGATGAAAATATACAAGATGTTGCGGTAAATTCTCCTCTTGGTCGAGCACCAATCTATATTTTTCATGGTATCTTTCAAGAGTGTGAAACAAACATAGTTCCAAGTAAAGAGGATGGAGAATCTTGGGCAACAAGATTTAGATTGCAGAGTGGTCGTCCATTGGACGAAGCAAACCCTGTATTGGATACAGAATTATCAGTACCTGGGGGACGCGCACGTGTTGCAGCGATAACAAGAACCTTATCACCTGATGGACTTGGTTTTGCATTTCGACGTCATAGAGATAAACCATGGACATTCCCCTTGTTCATAAATAATAAGATGATAGATTCGTTTTCTGCTGGTTTGGTCTGGTTTCTTATAGATGGATCAAGAACATTATTGATAGCAGGGACAAGGTCATCAGGAAAGTCGTCTTTCCTTGGAGCATGTATGGTTCAGATAATGCCAAAATTGAGAATAATAACAACAGAGGATACTCTTGAACTCCCGGTAGAACAATTAAGAGAATTAGGCTATAATATTGAAAGATTAAAATCACGAAGTGTTATAACACATATAGAAACAGAACTACCAGCAGAAGAGGCACTAAGAACAGCATTACGTCTTGGCGATTCATGTCTTATTGTAGGTGAGGTAAGATCAAAAGAAGCTTTGGCACTATATGAGGCAATGAGAATTGGAGCGCTTGCAAATGTTGTTGCAGGTACAATTCACGGAGACTCTGCATATGGTGTTTTTGATAGAGTTGTTAATGATTTAGGAGTTCCTCTAACAAGCTTTAAAGCAACAGATATTATTTTAATATGCAATATGTTAAAATCGCCTGATGGTCTTCGTTCTTTTCGTCGTGTTGTTGAACTTACAGAAGTTAGAAAGCATTGGAAAAATGATCCACTAGATGAAGGTGGCTTTGTTAATTTATTAGAGTATTCTGCAAAGGACGATATATTAAAACCAACAAAAACATTGCTTACTGGTGAATCTATAATATTAAATGATATTGCTTCTCGTGTTCGTGAATGGAAGGGGAATTGGGATGCTGTTTGGGGTAATATAAAGCTTCGTGAAAAAATATTGCAAACTCTTGTTGACTACGCAAATGCAACAAAGAATTTTGATATAATAGAAGCACATAATGTTGTAGAATCAAATTCACAATTTCATATTATAAGCAATGAAGTAAAAGAAGAATATGGTGAATTAGATAATAGATTAATCTATGAAAGATGGCAAGAATGGTTAAAGAAAAAAATAAAAAATACTATTACTATGAAAAATTCTTAATTAATCTGAACACATGCACTCATTAATTTATCAGATTAGCTGCTACATGTTGGTGTTGTTGTGTGTATTGCTGATATACCAGGGCAGTATGTCAAAATAGTTGTCTTTGAATAATCAGAACATCCAGGTCCAACCTGTACACCTGTGACCTGAATTGTTCCTATTGCACCTCTATTCAGTGTGAATGTTGTTGTATTTTGGAAATTGCCACCTGTCTTATTTGTTAACATAGCACTTGATATTGTAATCTCTCTGACCCCAGTATTTTTAACAATAACATTAGCTATGCCAGTATTATTGTTTATGTATACAGAATCTATTTCTATCGCAGCTCCTGAACATTCCACAATCTCAGTTGATTTATTTCCTACACCACTTGTTGTTGATGTTGTAAAACTTGTTCCCCATGTTATTATAAGTACCGCAGCTGTTACAGTAAATGCTATAAGCAATACTGCTGCTATTAGAGGCGATATTCCTTTCATAACTATAGAAATAGTAAATAGGTAATATAAATAAATTTGTATAAATTAGAAAATAAATTGTATAAACTTTGATTACAAGCAAAAATGGCAGATTTCTATCTATTTAACTATTTCTGGAAGATTTCAAAATAAATCCAAACATTTATTTAGTTGTATACAATAATTATTAGGTGTATCAATGGGATTTATAAGGAAAAGACCAGAAAAGAGTAAAGAAAAAGAAAAGTTGATTAAAGCAAGAGAAGCAAAAATAAAAGAAATAATTTCACGTGAATACAAATTGTATAAAGAAGAGGAAAGATTAGCTTCTTTACCAAGAACATTCTATGAAAAAGCCTGCAAATTTAGTGAAAAATCTATAAAAATAAAACCAGATGAAAAGACAGGGAAAAAAATAGAAGAGGCTATAAAATTTTCTCATTTGAATATTACACCAGAAGGTGTTGCATCACTTACTATATTGTTTGCATTGGTGACAAGCGTACCTACACTCATTCTTATAATACTAAATATATTTGGTCTGCCTGGAATATCTGTTGGCTATGGTATGATCATTATGTTACTTTCTATGTTTTTTACATACTATCTTTATACATATCCTTTTCATTTAAAGAAGAGATACGAAATAGATGTAGGGTCAGAAATTGTGACAATGATATTGTATATGGCAATGTACATGAGAAATGTGCCAAATCTTGAGGGTGCACTACGTTTTGCATCAGAAAATTTGACTGGACCATTAGGATACGAGCTGAAAAAGCTTATGTGGGATGTTGAAGTTGGAAATTATGTTAATGTTCAAGATGCATTAATGGATTATACAAGAAAATGGTCTCAAAACAAAGAACTTATTGAATCAATAGAATTATTGATAACATCTTTGAAACAAGTTGGCGAAAGAAGATTATCATTGCTAGATGAAGCAGTTAACATAATACTTGAAGGCAACAGAGAACAAGCAAAACACTTTAACCAAAAATTAAAGATGCCCGTTATGGTTGTGCATGCGCTTGGTATAATATTACCAGTTATGGGTCTTGTTTTATTTCCAGTTGTTGCTATCTTTCTGCGAGTTGAGGCAACAATTTTATTTGTTGGTTATGATATTCTTCTTCCATTTATACTTTATTTTGTGATAACAAACATACTTGAGATAAGACCATCAACATTCAGTAAAATAGATATAACAGAGAATCCGGATGTTCCACCATCAGGAAAATTCAAATTTGGAAAAACCTTTGTAAGAGCTTGGCCATTTGGACTTATTGCTGGGACAATTGTTTTATCACTTGGAATTATTGTATCTTTTAATGATGAGGAGGGCATAATATCCGCAATACTGATTTTATTTGGCATAGCATTTGGATTTGCTTTATATTATATCTTACTTTCTAATCAGAGACTAAAAGTGAGAGAAAAGACAAGAAAGATTGAAGGGGAATTTGCAGAGGCCTTATTCCAATTGGGAAATCAAATAGGTGGTGGGACACCGATAGAATTATCTATTGAACACTCAATGGAAAGGATAAAAAATCTAGAAATAAGAAATCTATTCTCGCGTGCATTAAATAATATGAAATCTCTTGGATTTACATTTTCGCAAGCATTCTTTGATAAAGAATATGGAGCAATAAGATATTATCCATCAAAAATGATAAAATCTATAATGCATACAGTTGTTGAATCTACAAAAAAAGGTGTAAGCACCGCTGCTGTTGCTATGCTATCTGTTTCGCGTTATTTGAAAGGTCTTCATCAAACACAAGAGGATATAAAAGAACAATTAAATGACACTCTAAACTCCTTAAAATTTCAACTGTTATTTTTGTCTCCATTGATATCAGGTGTTATTGTAACACTTGCAATAATAATAATGCGTATCCTAAAACAATTATCGGAACAATCAACTGCGCTATCAACAGGTTCATTACCATTTATATCACAGTTTGGCGAAGCTAATATAACACCTTTTCAATTTTTGTTTGTTGTGGGAATTTATCTTATAGAAACATGTTTCATTTTATCAATGTTTATAAATACAATAGAGAATGGTGAAGATCCTATAGGTTGGTATAACCTTACAGGATATTCATTGATTATTGGGTTCGTTGTTTTTTCAATATGTTTATTTGCTACACTTACTGTGTTTGGCCCATTGATAAGTTCAACACTGACTAGTTGATCATCTATATAGCCAAAGTAGTGTTTTTATATTCAAAAAATAACAATAAATAAATAAAGGTGTCAAAATGAATTTACCTTGGTTTGTAGTTTGTGTTCTTATAACACTTCTCATACTAGGTTTATTGTGGGCCATAACAAATGGATTAATAAATATAACAAGACCAGAAGCAGTATTATCAATATTTCTTTATAGAAAAAAAGGTATGGAAGCGGATTTGGTGAGAGTTATTTTATACATATTGATTGTTGTTGCATTATCTATGGCATTGTTTTATGCACTTGACCAAAAAGGATTTACAGAACTTTTTGCAAACATGCCAATCAAATAGGTGAAAAAATGGAATTAACTGCAAAAACATTGACAATAATAATATTTGTAATTATGGTAGCATTTGTTTTATTCTTATTTTTTGGAAGTTTTGCATCAGAAGCAGGTGCACCAGCAAGCAATATATTCTATAAGTTATTTGATTGGATAAGCGGATTTATATAAAAATTATAATTAGAAAAACTAAATAGTTGACAGTGATTATATGGAGCTTGGAGCCATCGTTACTGGATTAATAGCATTGGTTGTGCTTGGTTTGATGTTAATGCTACCAAAAGGTATAACAACAATTGTTCAAGAAAATATAACAAAATTGACGCCAGACTACATAAAACTTGAAAATTATGATATAAGATTAAATTATCAACCATTATCTGATAATAAATTTTTATATTCAATATTTTTATCTCCAATAATCTCTTATTCGGGTAAGATTGAACATGATACATCCATTATTTCTTTTATTGAATTCAAGAGTAAAAGTCAAAAGATGATTGTAGTGGAAGGACTTAAATCAGATGATAACCCTGTAATTCCAAAAGCTACAAAAAAATTTGATGGCACATTAAAAGCAGAAATACAAAGTGAGATCCCACCTATATTTGATTGGGTGTATCAGAAAAACCTCAACAAACCACTTATTGAAGGTCAATCTATTATAATAGATAAAAAATTTATTGTGACCTTGTTTGATCTGGATGAAACCCTTTTTGATAAATTAAATCCATTAAGAAGTAGATGTGCAGTAAAATTTCTAATTGAATGTAAAAATGAAGTAAAAACATTGAGTTTAAGGGATGATGACAATGAACAAGAAAAAGATGTAGAACTATGTGGTGCAAACATAAAAATAAATTTAAAAGAAACAAATGACTGCAAATCTGCAGATGTAGATATTATTTATACAAAGCTTGGTGAAATACCTGATTTTGATATAAAAGAAAAATTATGGTTGAGTTTATGGAGAAATACAGATTGTGTCAGATTATGGCATACATATGAAGATTTATTTGAACATTGTTTTGGAGATCTTCTAGGAAGATATAAATTATATCATAATTTGTTAATTCCAAAATAGTAGATCTGTATATGTTTTATATATAACCAAAAAGGACAAATAGTATCATCTTCAGACTCGCAACCAATTCATGTATTATTTTATCTAATTAATTCCCCGTAAATCATCGTATTTTATTTCTAGTAATTCGACCCAAACTTCAAAATTTGTTAAATTTTTCTATCTTCTTTCTATTTATAATTTTATTGCTCTTACTATTTCTTACAGCACTAAAAATATTTAATTAAGCCTCATCAATAATAGTAAATATGCCTGTACATTTATCACAGTCTGCTGTCATATATTTAATTCTTATGTTAGTTGTTATTTTTATAGGTCTTATGATAGTCACGAAAGGAAAGATATTGCTTACTGGTGAAGGTGCAAAATTATCAAAGATGTTTGAGTATGGTGACATAAAACTTATAGGTGATGCAGAAATCCCAGAAGAAAAAATAAAGATAGAATGTATAGAGGATGAAAATGGATATAAAATAAAAAATATTGTATTGAATTCTGCATCATTTGAATATTATGGAAAAGAAGATAAAATAGAATTTATGATAGTTTTAGATCTGGGGAATGCTTTACGTGTTGGATATGACGAAAACGAAGAGTATAAAATAATATGTGAATTAAAAGATAAAAAAATGCAATGTGATCCACCAAAAAACATTTGGTTTTATGTGAATGATTATGACCAAAACAAAATAAAATCACGTGAATATTTTCACTTCACGATTTGGAGAGCAAAATTAATGATACTAGAGCATGGAGGTCATAATCTTAATGGAAAAAAACTTAAGGAATTGATAGATAAGTATTCTCCATATTATCTTGGTTCATTTGGACTTGGTGGGTTTACAATTGATCAGAAATGCAGAGGATGGTCTTGTGACAAATTAAAAGAGAATGAATGCAAGACAAATTCAAATTGCTATTGGTCTGTATCTGTAAATATTTGGTTTGGGCGTATAATGAGTAAATGTAATGCATGTCCTACAGAAGAAAATTGTAAAAAATATAATACAGAATCTATGTGTACGCAATGTTCATATCCAAAAAACAATTGTAAATGGTATGAAAATTATTGCAGAACAAAAGATTATGCTGAACTAGATGAAAAATGTAAAAAATGTAGTGGAAAAACAAAATGTGATGAAAATACATGCATAAACACAGATCCAAAGTGTTGGTTCAAATTTGATAATACGTGTCGTGCATGTTATGAAGATGCGAAGTGTGAGATGTTTGCAGCAGAGGATTGTGCAGATGCTAGTAGATGTGGTTTAAATTGCAAAGTAGAAAATAAAATTTGTGTAAGTGAGTAAAATGATATTTGATATACCTGTTAAATATATTTTGTTGATTTTAATTTTATTACTTATTGTTATTCTCCTTGGACTTTGGCGTAGTAGTGCATTTCAATCATTAGATTTAATAAAAAGTATATTAGGAGTGTGATAAAATGAGAATAGAATATGTGGTTGTTGGATTTGTGCTTGCTGCAATAATTTTATTTGTTGCAATAAGTATGCTCAAGAATGTAATCCCTGGAGTTGAATCTATATTCAATCTCTTTGGTGGTTAGATTGGAAGCAATAGAAGAATTGATATTCATTGCAATAAGTTTAATGTTTCTACTTATGGGAATTGTACTTATAGGTAGCATTATAATGAGTGTATATAATCCATACGAGCAAATGACATTCGCAAATGTTGAAAAATTAAAAAGTGCAATAGAAGAGGCATGTCTTGATGAAAATAATGAAATAACAATATTGTTTAGTATGCCACAGAATACACCAGCATTCTCGTTACTCTTTTCTGTTCTTCCAGCATGGATAATAAAATCAAGTGGAGACCCTAATTATGTTTTGTATTATGAGTCATTCCCACCAGGTGAAGCAATTGGATGGGAGGCTTATCATAATTTTAATAATAGATTAATTTCTCCATTGCCAGATGGTTATGAAGGAAAGATAGTAGAGGATGTTAAAAATTATGCGAGAGATGTTTATATTGAATTTAAAAATAGAAATCCAAACTCAGTAGTTGATGCAGTTTTGATCAATAACATAATCCTTAATGATAAATATCGTTCTGATTTTATTGTTAATAAAAATGGTGATTTAACAAACGAGATATTTGAAACAAGTAGCGAGACAAAAAATGAACCATCAAAAGGATTTTTTGGATATGGGAAATGGGAAGGGAATTTTTATAAATTCCAAAATTATGTTGGCCTTTCAACTATAGAAAAAACATTAATAAAATATCAGCCATGTGGTGAAAATTCTTTATGCCTAAAAACAAGAAATGGTATTTATAGATTCCCGCTAGAGATGTGCAAAGGAAAAATAAAAAATATACAGCTAATTTACGATAGTAGAAATAGAGGAAAGATTTATGTAATAACAACTGTTGGAGTAGTTGTTGTCGTTGGTGCTTCAATAGTTAGTGTTTATGTAGGTTCTATAGCTGCTGTTATCACTAAAGCCCTCTCAGTTTTTGGTAGTGTATTAAAGTTTGTTTGGAAGTTCCCACTAATTGGAAAACTTATTACTATTGGAGGAACAGCTCTTGGAGTTGAAGAAGGTTTGAGTTTTATTTCATCACAATTTATTTCGTTTAAAACTTCAGACTTCTATTTAGCAAGTCCATGCGATATTAAAACCAAGAACACAGATATAAAATTATATAATAGTGAAACAGAAGAAACTACCACTATAGAAGAGGAAAGAAATATGAGAATAAGGTTTAGTAATTGTAAAGAAGGTGAGATAACTGGTGATAATCCAATAGTTTGTCAAAATGTAATGAAATATCCATTATATAGATATAATGAAGATGGAAAACTTGAATATGTGAGAGACAAAAATAAAAATATAATTTATCATTATACATGTGTTGAAAAGATTGGAGATAAAGACGACAAAGAGATTAAAGGTAATGATCCACCAAAAGGTGATATTATAGATTATTATAATGGATATTGTATACAGATTTATGTGGATACAAGACCTAAAGATTTTTGCTGGACGGATGACCCATGGAAAAGAGAAGGTAAATTTGACTTTGATACAAAGATATTAGCAAAAATACTTGGTTTAGATACAATAAAAGATTCTACAGCATATATAGATAGAGAGGACCAAAATGATATAATTGTATTAAAACGTGGTGATATTGATAATGTTTTGAAAAGAACACTTGAAGGAAAGATAACGTGGATCTGGCCAAAGTAAATTATCCATTATTTCTTAATAGAAAATCTTATTTATATCATGAAAATAATATTTTGTTAGTGAATAATTATGAAAGGTGTAGAACCATTACAATGGGCATTTATAGTGCTAGTACTTTTATTAGTTTTCATTTTGTTTGCAATAAATCCATTACAGCAGGCGATAGATGCAGCGATAGCAAATAATGCAATGATAAATGCAAATTTTTTAGCTTCTATCATAAATCTTATGCAAGCATCAGCAAGTAATATGGAATATATGTTGGATTTGCCAAAAACAGATTGTATAATAAAAATAAATGAAAAAGGGGTAACATATCATTCAACAAAAAGGGATATAATTTATACAATGGATTTGATACAAAATTATAAATTAAGCGATTTTAGCAAAAAAATATTGATACCTATTACAGAAATAAATTGCAAAGATAAAATTGCTATAATAAGAAAAATTGGGAATGCAATCATGGTAGTTGGTGGATAATGAAACTAGACCCAATGCAAATTTTCTTTTTCATAATAAGGATGGGGCCTGCAATAATATTAATAGCACTTATCGCATATGCATTTTTCTCATTTAAGACAGAGGTAAAATCAGATGAAATGGAGAGATTGAACATAGAACTTGCTGAAAATATAATGACATCTGATTTAGTTTATGATAAAAGTATATTTGATCCCAAAAAATTACACGATCTTGAAAATAAGATAAACAATATAGATAACAAATATCATAATATTGAGATGCCTTTTAGGTCTTGTAAATATGGCTATTATCTTAAAATAGAAAGTGAAGAATTAGCATGCATTGAAAATGAAAATTGTGAAAATTTCTGTAGAGATGTATGTGGATTGAATGAAATAAAATATGATGAAAATTGCAAATGTAGCAAAGGTATTTTTGGTTGGAAAAAATTTTTTGGTGACAATGATTGCCAATGCAAAAAAAATGATAAATGGATTGAAAATTACGAATTTGAATTTGGTTACGTCCCTGATAAAGATATTAAAAAAAATTCAAGAAAATATCCTGTTGCAATAGCAAATATTAATAATGAAAGACCAGAAAATTATTATGAAAGTGTTTATCCGGCTAAGATGCACTTAACGATTTATGACTCCTGGCTATCTAGAATTTCTTGTGCTATAGAAAGGGCTTATGCGCTAAATGAAGTACAGGAAGTTAATATTCTTGGTATTGGTACAAATTGTTTACCAAAATATTATTCTAATTATTATTCTAATTTTAAGTGCATTTCAATAAAAAAATCGGATAGATTTGATAACAGTAACCATATATGTACATATATGTTAAAATATATTGGTGGTAATGTTAATGAATACGAAATTATCGAATGTAGATATTCTGAAATACCCGTATTTCTTTTCTTTGATGCATATGACAAAAATTCTAAATATGCAAAAATTATAATATATCCTATAAAAAAATCTGTCATTGACTCACAAATTCTTTATGATACACCAGAACATCCCATCACTTATGTTTCTCTTCAAGATATGAGTGTCACAAATTGTGGAAAAATAAGAGACCATCCAGAATATATTTCTAAAAATAACGATGAGATCGGTGCAATCGTTTTATGTCTAAAGTCTGAAAAAAAATGGAGAGAAGATATGCAATGGTAAAAAAAGGTGTTCCAAAAATGAAAGGTCAACTTCCTGAAGAAATGGGCTGGACATTGATATTTCTTTTAGTCTTTGTTTTTTTAATAGTGACATTTATAATCTTCGGATTGATTGTAAGGGCTCCGTTTACAGGTATGCAACCACTAAGTTATTCAATAGAATTTGTGAATATGGCAAATAGACCATATATTCTTGCAGAAATATTATCACATTATATGTTCGATGACAGACAATTCCTTGAGCATGCATTAGAATCTATAATTGTTAACTCGAAAGAAAAAGCAAATTCTTTAGGAATAGAAAATGGGTTAAAACAATTTCTAAAGTCATATGAGCTAAAATTTTATTCTATATCAGTAAAAAATAAGGATGAAAATGAATTGATTTCTGCTAGTAATAAACTCAAAAGATGTGGTGAGAATGGTGTAGGTGTTTGTACAGAGAGATATATATCAGTGTGTAAAATTAAATTTATTACATTACCACCACCATTTGGTACTATAATTCGTTCAACTTGTGAGGTTCAGGCTAAAGGTTGCGGAAATGGTAGAATAAAAATTGATGATCCAAATAAAGATTGTGCTCTTGCTGAAATATGTTGTATGGAACATAAGGATAATGAAGGACATTATTTAGATGAAAATAATAATATATTACCAAATTGTGGTCCACCAGGCCAAAAAATTGGAGTTTGTGATGATACGAAACTTCGTAAAGAAATATCTATAAATATAGTATCAAAAAAATATGCCCTTGATGATTGCAGAGATGGTAGAAAACGCATAGAAGAAGAGGATGATGAATGTAAAGATCCATTAATATGTTGTACACCTTTGAGTGATGTATCTGAAGTAAATCTTATGACAGAGGCGAACATACCATTACTATACAAAGATCAGATCTTTGGATACATAGAGGTGGTTATTGGTGACTAAGGGTGTTGGAACAACTGTTGGTACAATACTTTTAATTGTTGTGTTATTGTTTTTCCTTATTATTTATGTAAATATGGTTTCTGAGAATACGAAAAATAAAATAAAACTTAATCTTTTATCAGCTGAATTATTAAAAATTGAAAACACATTCTACATTCTTAATCGCTCATTGGGCATGACATGGTATCTCTCAACAATACAGACAATATTTAATGCAGGCGATAATGGTGTTGGTTGTGGCAATGATGACGATGAAAATAAATATAGTACAATGTATGGTTATGATATAAGTAATTTGAAAGAAGGTTATTGGTATCAGGGTAATAATGAAAAGCAAAAAACGCCACAAAATGGTGATCTATACTGCGAGTCTGTAATACCAACTGGAAAAAAATATAATAAATTAGAATGTAACCCAAAGGTATGCATGCCAAATGCTCTGTATCTAAAAGAATATCTAATTGAAAAAATGAAAGAGTATCATACAATAAAAACAAATTTTGAAATAAATAATATCGATGTTACCATAGCAGATAATGATAAAAATAAAATATCTACTTATTTCTCTGTTGAAGATGATAAAATAAAATCTTATACAACACAAAAATTAAAATTAGAAAATGTTCATACAAAAATAGAAACAGATACAAAAAATGAAATAACAATATATACAGAGTTTAACAAAATGATAACTGCTGGTAATTTTATAGTTGCCTATTTATTTGTTTTTTCAAATAATTTTTTAAACGAGTTTGGATATAAACCAAACACAGAAAATAAGGATACTTATTTGAATTATATAATGAATCATCTTTCTGATAAAATAAAAACATTGCCAGACGAGTATAAGATTTTTGGCTTATCAAAAATAAAACCAAAAATATACATAGATTACAAAGATTTTAGAATAAGAGCTCCAACAATTGATGAAAAACAAAATGGGTTTCAGCCAGGTACAGAACTAATTCTACATTATGATGCAGACATAAAAATTATTGAAGGTGGTGAAGAGCTACCAGAATCAATAACACCTATTTTTGATTGGCCGACTAAAAGTAGAAAAATTGTAAGTTGTTATGGTCCAAGAACACATCCAATTTTTGGTGATTCAAGATTCCATAAAGGAATAGATATAGCTCCTGATACTCAAGGTGATAATGAATATGTAATGGCTATTGAGGATGGTGAGGTTGTGAAAGTTGAAAAGGATTGTGATGATAACAAAAAATGTGGTGGTGGTTATGGAAATTATATTCTATTAAAACATGAAAATGGTCTTTATTCATTTTATGCGCATCTTAAAAAGGGTGATGTGTATGCTGAAAAAGGTGACAAAAAAAATAAAGGTGATATTATAGCTCGAATGGGAACTAGTGGTGTATCTACTGGTGTTCATCTTCATTTTGAAATAAGATCAGATGAAAAAAAACAAGATAATCCATGTAAATATATAGATTGTACACAATCTACAATAAATAAATGTACCATATTTTCTGGTCTAAATTATGGATATTTTTATCATGATGAAGATGAAAATATATTTGAAAGAAGACCATTTTCTCTTGTTTTTGGTGTAGAAGATTATTTACCAGTATTGAATTGCAGATTTGATGATGCAATATATAAATTTTATACATGGTATAAAACAAATGATATGGTTTGTTGCTATGAAAAATTATGGACATGTAATCTTGATATAGAAAATCTTCCACAAGAAAGAAAAATACCTATTGGCTCTGGACCAGATGAATGTAATACAATATTGAGGAATGTAAATCTGAAGATTATTTGTAATTCGAATGGAAGTTTTGAAGTTAGTGTCTTTTCAATAGAATAAAAATAATTTAAAATTAAGCAATATTCATATATTTAATCAGATTTTTTTTATTTCTTCCAGGAATTTCTGTATTGTTGAGCGATAATAACCCCAATCTAAAGCATCATTTTCATATATTCTAATTAAATACTGCAGATAGTTCCTATTTTTTCTGCGCTCTTTTATCGCACTTGATATAAAACGAAGTCCTGCATAAGTACCTATCCCACTCCCTAAAAATTCCCATAAATATGGGTTTTGTGCCTCTGTGTAATTCACATTTTCTATTGGTCCTATGGCAACATCTCTTAGTGCCTTTGTCACTCCTTTAGAATAACTATGTATCCCTCCATAGATAGAAATAGCCAAAATAAGTGCCCCAAGTGCTAATTTTATTGTTGGTGGTTCTTTTAATCTATTCTTAGTTTCTTTTATTTTTTTAAGGTTCTCTAATTCCTCTACACGATCCTCGTTATCATCCCAAACCATAAATCAAACATAAAGTAAAAATATTTAAACTTTTATAATTGTCAAAGAAATATAATAATTATGAAAGGTATATCACTCGCAATAGAGACTATTATATTCATAATACTTGGCGTTACTGTACTCACTGTATTACTTTTCTTCTTTACTTCATTAGGTGGACCAACACAAAATGAAGTAGAAAATCAATTCGAAAGAAATCAATTTTGTGGACGATATGCAAACTATGATCCTAAATGTGAAAATGTTGATAAAATAATTGATGCAAAACAGAAAGAAGAAATATTAAAAGGAATTGGTGAGGCTTGCAAAGCATTAAAAGTAGAGGGATGCACATCTATTCCTCCATCTATTGAATGTATAAAAAATTGTTGCATACATTGCCCAAAATAAAAGGATTAAAACTTTAGGTACGATAAAGTTAATATTGATACAGAATCTCAATACTAAAACAATAACTGGAGGTGTAAGTTATGTCAGAAAAAACAGAAAAAGAAAAATCAAGCGACAATATTGTCTTCATCGGCAAAAAACCATCTATGAGCTATGTCCTTGCTGTTGTAACCCAATTTGGTGAGGGTCAACAAGAAATTAGTTTAAAGGCACGTGGTAGGTCAATAAGCAAGGCGGTTGATGTCGCTGAAATTGTTAGAAACAGATTTATACAAGATGTAAAGGTAAAGGATATAAAAATAGGAACAGAGGAAATCGAAGCAGAAAACAAAGAAAAAATCAATGTTTCAACAATAGAGATAATTTTAAAGAAATAAAAACAATTGAAAACCACTTAAACATTTTGTATAAATAATTTTTGTATTTTTTTCTATTTATCATATATAATTTTGTTAAACTAATTATATGCAATGATTTTTTTGAGTTTTTTATAGTTTCAAGTCATCAACTAGTAGTTGGTTCTTTTGTATTTCATTTAATTGATTTTTTACTTTAATCCAATTGTCTAAGATAAATGTTTTTTTGTCGATTACTGAGCAAAAGAAAAACTATTTATATGTCTATTGACATAGTTAATTTAATAAACAAAGGGGGTATGAAAATGAAAGGATTGGAATTACCAATAAGTATGATTGTTGTTATTGCAGTAGCTGTTTTGGTTCTTGTTGTGATTGCAGTATTTTTTACAGGTCAAACTGCCCTTCAAACAGAAACAATAAAAGTGCAAAACGCGTTGTCTACAGGTTGCCAAAAATTAAGGACTTTATATAACTGCGTGGGCGATTTAGATTTTACTGTTGGATATATAGAACCTGGCAGAACAGAAGAGGCAACTTTTAAGAGGATTTGTGAATTAAATAAATATTCGGTTGTTGAATGCAAAAAATATTGTGGTTGTCCTGCTTAATTATTTTTTTATCCACCTACTGAGAGAGCTTTGGTCTTCTCGTTCTTCTATTTTTTTTAATGCATTTTCTATTCTTTCTTCTGAGAAATCAAATTCATCACATAATATTTTTTTGATTTTTTCAGTATCTGGTTGACCAAATTTTATTTCATAGTGGTTTGTTGGCGGCTTTTTGAAAAATTCAAATATCTCTTCTGGCGATGCTTCAAATCCCCATGCAAGACCCTCAAAAACCCTATGGAGTGTCTTTTTTTCTCTTACAAGCTCTAATGCTTTTTTGGGACCATAACCAGGTATGCCTCCTGGATTGTAATCTGTGCCAATAAGTATTCCAAGAATTATTAATTGTTCATGATTAATTCCTAGATTTTCAAGTATATCCTCTAATATTATCAATTCTGGGTTTATTGTTATATATGTATCTTTTCTCTTTTTTTTACCAGTAATAGAAAGATTTCTTATTAATTTTGGTGCACCAAAAAGCAATGAATCATAATCTTGTGTAGCAACAGCATATGCGTCCCCATTTTTACACATAAATGCACATAATGCTTCACCTTCACTTGATGCTTGTAAATAAGGTACACCCATTGCATCCAAGAGCCTTTTACTTTGCTCTATAATATCATTCGTTATTGTCGCAGAGCGCTGAGCATACTTTTTGGCTGTCTCAAAATCTTCACGCTCAAGTGCCTCCTTCCACTCACGTAAGGCTTCTGCACGTACGTCGCGTCTTTGTTCTGTTGTTTCTCTTTTGAATTCAGGTGGTTTACCATCAAAAACATAAATAGGTCTTATGTTTGCTTCCATTAACTTTAATGTTCTATAAAATATACCAGAGAGATGAGATGTAATCCTACCCTTAAAATCCTTTAATGGCTCACCATCCGGCTGTCTTATGATTGTAAGAAATTGATATATCCAATTAAACGCATCTATTGCTATTCTTTTGTCAAATAGATCATTCAAGGTTATCTCTTTTCCCTTAACAATATTTGTGAATTGAACACCCATTCTATTCCTCTATTATTTATTTTTATGGAGAATTTATAAATCTTGTAGGTTAATATGGTTTTTTGGCAACTTAAATTTTTGTTACTATTTATTTTATATCATTTATTTTTTCCTGTAATTCTTTCATTGCTTTTTATGAATTTTATAATAGAAACTCAGATCATATCCACTCTCTTTTATGGAAAAATTTGTAAAGAAGTAAAATAATTATAATCATAGATATGAGAACAACATAGTATCCATATTCCCAATGCAATTCAGGCATATTTGCGAAGTTCATTCCATATATTCCTGCTATAAGTGCAGGAACCATAATTATAACAGTTAAGGCAGTAAGTTTTTTCATAACTTGATTAAGTTCATTCGATATGGTTGCAAGTCTGTTTGATGTATTTGCTGTGTAAATTGATAAAATATCTGATAAAGTTTCGCGCTCTGAAGATAAAATATCTATTTGATGCATATATGAATTATATATATCTTCCATGAGCAATATACTCTCTTTATCAAGTTTTATTGGTGTAAGACCTTTTCTCAAAAGAAAAATTATTTTTGCAGATGCCCAGAACCTTCTACTCATCCTAAAAATTTTTCTTTTGAAATTTACAATCTCTTCTATATTTATCATATGTTTTGAATTAGCGTTGAATGTCTTTCTTTCCATCTCAGCAACTATACGGTCAACCCTTTCTAAGACATCATAATTTTCATTTATATCATCCGCGAGAAATTCATACATAATTCTTGCAATGTTTTTTGTTTTACCATGCTTCAAAACCTCAACAATCTTATCAAAAAGATCCGAATGATATTTTGCTGGTATTGGTAAAGATATTATTAGACAATTTTTCTTTAGAACAAACAAGAGATGTGAGCTCTTTATTTCGTCATTTTCCATATAATAGTCTATAAATACAAAAATAAGCGGGTTTATTGAATATCGAACAGATCTTTGTTCTTTTACATATGTTTGAAAATACTTTTTATTAATTTTGAAATCATTTGCTACCTTTTCAATTTCTGCATCGCTTGGCTTTTCCATAAAAATCCAAATAAAGTTTTTATCAGTTGGTATTTCATAATTTAATCCAGAGCCATCGATGCATTTACCATTTTTATAGAGCATGTATTTTAACATTATAAAATTATATTAAAGACCTAATAAAAAGATTATTTTTTACTTTGTTTATTAAGATTATCACCATTTAATAACCTCAGCCACAAAGATTTAATACTCTGGTATTACAAAATGTATTTGTTCTCTTGATCATGAATTTTTATTAATAAAGAAAAGATTTATAAAATTATTTTTTTACTTTGGTAGTTTAACTTCAGCCAAACTTTTCACATATTTATCTAGTCTTTTAACCTCTTTTTCAAGCATTTTTATTAATTTTCTCGTATTTCTGTCTGATTTGTATTTTTCAAATTCAATCAACGTTGCATTTATTTCTTTTTGTAATTTGAACAAGAATGCTTTTCTCAATCCTTCGAGAAGGTCACCATCTAGTCTTACATATAATTTTCTGTCACCACGATTCTTCATTTTTTTAATTATACCGATAAGTTCTAATAAATCTAAAGATAATGAAATAGAACTAGGTGAATATTTTGTCAATTTACATAATTCATTAAGTGATAGAGGTTTTCCTGCAACTAGCAAAGCAGCAATAATTCTACCATGTACTTCGCTGTATCCTATTGAAGAAGCTACAGATGCAAATGTTGTATAAATTTTATCCTCTACATCTTCAAGCATAATAACACCTTAAATATTTTATGTACAAAAATTTTTATAAGTTTTAGAAGTTTTTAAATATATTAAAAGTTGATAGACATGACAAAAACAAAAGAAAAACTTACTACAAAATATACAGATAAATTGCCACATGCAACTCAATCTGTATGTCCTGAATGCAGCACAAATGGAAATATTGAAATTCTCCCTGCCATTGTTTTTGAAGAAGATGGTAAGATATGGATCACAAGAAAATGCAAAAAACATGGTATTATAAAAGAGATTTATTGGGAAGATGCAAATATGTATAATAAAATGAGAAAATATGGATACGATGGAAAAGGTATCGAAAATCCTAACACAAAAAAAGTTACAGGACAATGCCCATTAGATTGTGGGTTATGCCCAAGGCATAAATCGCATACAGCCCTTGCAAATATTGTTGTAACAAATCGTTGTGATTTATCTTGCTGGTATTGCTTTTTCTATGCAAAAGAAAATGATTCTGTTTATGAACCAACAATAGAACAACTAAGATTTATGATGAAAAATCTGAGAAATATGAGACCTGTACCTGCAAATGCAATTCAATTAACTGGTGGTGAGCCAACAATACGTGATGATATTATAGATATAATAAAAATAGCAAAAGCCGAAGGATTTAACCATATACAACTAAATACACATGGAATAATACTTTCTCAAAATTTGAAATTGACAAAAGCTGTAAGAAAAGCTGGGGTAAATACGATATATATGAGCTTTGATGGTGTGACACCAAAAACAAATCCAAAAAACCATTGGGAATCTGCTGGAGCAATTGAAAATTGTAGAAAAGCTAACATAGGGATTGTTCTCGTGCCGACAATTATAAGAGGTGTTAATGAGCAAGAAGCAGGTGCCATCATAAATTTTGCATTAAATCATATCGATGTTATTCGTGGTGTAAATTTCCAGCCAGTATCACTTGTAGGCAGAATGCCAAGAAAGCTACGTGAACGTCAACGAATAACAATATCTGGGTTAATAAAAATAATAGAAGAGCAAACAAATGGCCTAATATGTAAAGAAGATTTTTATGTTGTTCCATGCATGGGTGCAATCACAAGATTTGTTGAATCAATAACTAAAAAGAATGAATACAGTCTATCAACACATTTTGCCTGTGGTGCAGCCACATATTTATTTTTAGATAGAGAAAAAGTTATTCCAATAACAAGATTTATAGATGTTACGGGATTTCTTGAATACCTTGATGAAAAAGCAAAAGAAATTGAAGCTGGAAAAAATAGATACTGGGTAGCACTCAAAGTATTAAAAAAACTAAATTCATTTATAGATAAAGAAAAACAACCAAAAGGCCTAAACATCTATAAAATTATTTACAATGCTTTATTGAAGCATAATTATGATGCATTGGGAAAATTTCACAAGAGTTCATTATTTATTGGGATGATGCATTTTATGGATATGTATAATTATGATACAGAGCGCGTCCAAAGATGCAATATACATTACGCAATGGCTGATGGTAGGATTGTTCCATTCTGTTCATTTAATGTATTTCCAGAACGCTATAGAGATATCGTGCAAAAACAATTCAGCATACCTGCAAATGTTTGGAATAAAAAATACCCAGAAAAAAATATAAATATAAAATATAAAAGAGACATCAAAAAATTAGAATCGAGCAAAGTTTATAAAAAGATTTATGGAAATTTGAAAAATTTTTTTATGATTAAATAAAATTTTTTATTATAATAATGTTACATTCCCGCCTTCTACAGATGAGACACCTTTTATGTTTCTTATTTTTTCTTCTATGTCACCAAAACCCTCCTTATCATCAAAAACAAGAAGCACCTCAAGAATTTTAAGTCCAAAAGCAATAGGAACCTCTTTTATATCTTTAACATCTACTATATTTTTTATTTCTCTTTTAATCCTATCTAAATCTATATCGGGGCTTTCAGGCATAACCCTCATTGTAAGTGCAACCATACCCATAATAACACCAAAAATAATTAAGGTCCCTCAAAGCCACATTCAGGACAGATATAGATATTGCTACTTCTTCTGCAATTTTCGCATCTAACTATTTCAGCTTTCATACACACAGGACATTTAAATCTTGCATAATTTTCTTCTGTTATCAAATTTATATTACATGATGTGCATCTCATAAAATCACCAACTTATTTACATTTAGTTAATAAAAATCTTTATAAATGTAATTTTTTAAGCACTAAAACAAAAATAAATCTTATGCCCCTGTAGTTTAGCCTGGACAAGGAAGACAAATTAAGGGTTTTTCTTCCTCTATTATCTTTTCCTTAATAGAGAGGAAAAGATAAAAGAAGAAAAACATAAATTATCCTCTGTAAAGAATGAGAGGTTGCGGACCTCTTGACCCGGGTTCGAAAACAAACCATTTTCCCTTTAAATGGATTTGTAGAATTTCCCGGCGGGGGCACTATTAATTAAAATAATTTATGAATAAGTGATATTATGCTTGAATGGATAATATATGCATTGTTGATATTTTATGTTCACATAAATTATCTGCTTTTTTTTGTTTCATCATTTTTTTCAAAGAAGATAAAACCAAAAAAAATAAAGAATTATCCTAAAATTTCTGTCATTATACCTACAAAAAATGAGGCAAATGTCATTGACGAAACATTGAAGAGAGTAAGAAAATGTGATTATCCAAAAAATAAATTAGAAATAATTATTGTTGATGCAAATTCAAAAGATGAAACAATAAAGATAGCAAAAAAATATGCAGATAAAATAATAATTGAAAAAAAACCAAATGGAAAGCCGCACGCACTTAATATTGGTATAAAAAAAGCAAGTGGTGACATTATTTATTTTCTTGATGCAGATAATTGGATTGAAAAAGATACAATAAAAACTCTTATCCAATCAATGAATGGATATAATGCAGCAAAAGGCACAACAATAATTAGGAATAAAAAAAGCGTCATAGAAAAGGTAAGTAATCTTGAGATAGGAATTCATGAATTACTTGTTTCTGGTTTTTCAAAAATTTTTAATTCTGAAATTATAAGTGGTTATAATTTTATGATCAAGAAAAATATACTAAGATGTGTTGGTTACTTTCATAACTCCCTAACAGAAGATATAAATATATCATTCCGGTTATATAAAAGAGGTGAAAGGATATCAATTATTAATGCACCATGTTCTATACTCGTTCCAAAAAATCTTCATTCTTATTGGAAACAGCAAGAGAGATGGAGAATGGGCGGAATTAATGAATTAATAAAGATGTTAAAAATAAAAAATAGTATGATGGATTTGTTTATTAAGATGCCATTTCTTGTTTTATCAACAATTGTTTGTTCAATAAGTATTATTTTATTTTTATTTTATCTGATTTTTGGTGGATTTATTTTATTGTCTGGTGCTATAATTGGTTTCATTCTAATAATTACATCTGTTATAAGATTTGATAAGAAGGAATTAATCTATCTTCCAGCTATATATTTATTTTATACAATACTTGAAATAGCAAGCTTTTTTAACATATTTATTAAAAAACTGAAAAATAAAAAAATAGTTTGGCAAAAAACACCAAAATAAAAAATTGAGATGATGAAATTATGACAGAAATTATTGGAATTATCTTATCAGTTATTACAATGATTTGTTTTGGTTTTTCAACAGCCATACAGAAATATGCACTTAATAAAATTGAAAAATTTTCAATAAAAAGTGTGTTGAAAAATAAAATGTGGCTGTCAACATTAATTATTAGTGCTATTGGAATTGCTACATACCTTTTTGCATTGAGGATTTCATACCTGTCACTTGTGCAGAGCATTGTTTCATCGACATTAATAATACCAATGTTTGTTGGTTTTGTATTCTTTAAAGAAAAGTTGGTGATCTATGAATGGATTTCAATAATCTTAATACTAATAGGAATAATTTTAGTGGTTTATTAATAATAATGTTTTCAGGTATAATATTTGGTTTTGGTGCTCTATTTGTAAAGCTTGCTATTACACAAACAGATATATTGAAAATAATATTATGTCCCATATCATGGCTTGCACTTATTTTTGCAATATCTGGTTTTGTTTTAATGCAGAAAACAATGCATGATGAGTATGTTTCAATTGTTGTACCAACAGTAACGGGTATTGCTACCATGATTTCTGTATTTTTTGCATTTATTTTTCTTAGTGAATCTATATCAACAATAAGATGGATTGGTATCTTTTTGATACTTATAGGTATTTTTATATTATGTGTGGTGAAAAGAAAATGATTGGTGTTTAAAATGAATAAAATTAAATTCTCATTTATTATCCCTACATTAAATGAAGAAAAATATATTGAAAATTGCTTGAAATCGATAAAAAATCAGAAAGGTAATTATGAAATAATTGTAGTTGATAGCTATAGTAGAGATAGAACAATTAGTATAGCAAAAAAATTTGGTTGTAAAATATTATTTGAAAAAAGAAAAGGTCCTGCAATAGCAAGAAATATTGGTGCAAAACACGCAAAGGGTGATATTATTATTTTTGTTGATGCCGATGCGCGATTTGATAGAGATTTTCTTGAAAAATTAGATAAAAAATTTGAAAAAAATATTGGTGGGTGTATTTTCAAGCAAGGTATCTTTGATACAAAAGATAATTATATTTTATTCTTACTTAAATTATGGAATGCAATAATATCATCTATTAATAAAATTGGTTTTGCAATGACAAATGGTGTATGTTTTGCGTATAGAAAAAAATATTTTAATTCCGTAGGTGGTTTTGATCCAAAACTCCTAACAAATGAAGATCATGACCTTGCAAGAAGGATTAAAAAGATTTCAAGGTTTGTATTTTTTAATGATATTGTAGTTTATACATCATTAAGACGTGCAAAAAAACTTGGATTTAAAAAATTCATTACTTTACAATTAAAGGCAACATTATTTTATTTCTTGAAACATAAATCACTTTCAGAATATTGGTGTTGAGCATTTCTGTAAATATTCAGTAACTGATTTGTACATTTTTCTATATCATATTTCTTTGCTACAATCTTATAATTTTTTAAAATTTTTTTTCTTATTAAATTATTATTTAGAATTAAATTGATATTTTTTGAAAAATCTTTTTTCTTTGATACAATTCCAAAAGAATTCTCTTTTACAAAATCAGAGATTACAGGTACATCCAAAACAACTATTGGTAATTTATTTATTGCTGCCTCTACAAGAACAAGCCCCTGCGTCTCTGATTTGGATGCCATAACAAAAACATCAGATAATTTATAAAAATCATTTAGTTCCTTGTTAGATAGATATCCAGTAAATATAATCTTATTAGATAGACCAAGGTTATTTACGTATTTTTTTAATTCATTTTTATATGGGCCATCAGATGTTATTACAAATTTTATATTTTCGTTCTTAAGAATATTTTTCAAAGATTTTATAATAAATTTTATATTTTTTTCTTTTGTTATCCTGCCAACATGGAGAATTATTTTTTCATTACCTAAGTTATATTTTTTTCTTAGATCATGTTTTTTTATTTTTCTTTTACTTTCTATCTTAACACCTGTTGGTATTACAATTATTTTCTTTTTAAAACCATTTTTTCTCAATACTTTTTTAATATTTTCTGAAGGTGCTATAACAATATCACAATGATTGTAAAACCATGACAAATATTTCCATGAACCTAATTTGAACAAATATTTGAATAATTTTATTCTTTGAAGTTTTTCTGATTTTATAACATAATGCATATAATCTGGAAACAATGTGTGAAAAGTCCCGATTATAGGTATTTTATAATATTTTGCAAATGCTATTCCAGCAAGTCCTAATGAGAATGGACTATGCACATGTACAATATCAAATTTTATATTTTTAATTTCTGGATCTAATATTAGACTATATGGAATGCCAACCCTATATTCTTTATAAGATCTGAATGTAAAAGATTTGAATCTAAAAACAAAATTTTCTTTCTTTGTTTCCTTTACATCTGGTGCAAATATATAAACCTTATTTTTCCTTTCTCTTAGTTTTTTTGTGAATAAATCTAATGATGTAACTAATCCATTAATTTGTGGTTTATACGAGTCTGTAAACATAGCTATGTTCATATACAATCTTATTGTTATTGGTTCTAAAAACTTTTTAATTAATTAGGATAAATATTTACACTATGGATTTAGTGATTTTACTCGTGCAATCATTTTGGCTTATTGCTCCGGCATATGCTGCAAATGCATTCCCACCACTTATGAAAGGTAAAAGGCCAATAGATTTCCATAAAAAATTTAATGGCAAACGTTTACTTGGTGATGGAAAAACAATAGAAGGGACATTAGGCGGTTTAATTTTTGGTATATTTATTGGTGGTCTGCAGATTTATTTCCAACAATTTATACCAAATGAGATTAATGGATATATTTTGAATCTTACTTATATGACACCATCAATTATCATTTTACTTAGTGTTGGTGCATTAATTGGTGATATATTTGGTTCATTCATAAAAAGACAAATAGGAATAAAGAGAGGTGACCCTGCACCATTACTAGATCAATTAGATTTTCTTATTTTTGCATTAATGTTTGTTAGCGCTGTTTATATTGTTGATATCATAATTATTTTAATACTCTTAATATTTACACCAATAATTCATATTATAGCAAATATTATAGGATATTTAGCAAAAATTAAAGAACACCCATGGTAATTTATCAGGAATATATAAATTTTCAAAGAATTTAAGATTTTAATTAAATAATTGGAAAGATAATTATGTCAAAACAATTTAAATTTGACCTTCATATACATACAAATTTTTCTGATGGTATTGCTACTCCAGAAGATGTTTTGAAATATTCAAAGGCAGTTGGCCTAAGTGGCTTGGCCATCACCGATCATGACACACTTGATGGCTATAAAAAAGCAAAAAATATAGCAAAAAAGATTGGTGTAATTCTTGTTCCTGGTGTCGAAATAACGACTCCGCTTGGTGATATACTTGCTTATGGAATCGAAGAAATACCGAGTGGAACACCACTTGAGATTATAGACAAGATACACTCTATGGATGGTGTTGCAGCAATTGCCCATCCATATGGTGGATATTGGACAGTAAGTTTTGCTGATATAATAGATATTATAAAACACAAGATAGATGCAATAGAAATATTTAATGCAACAACACCACTAGAAGCAAATATAAAGGCCATGAAGCTTGCAAAAAAAGCAAAATTACCAGGTATAGGTGGAAGTGATGCTCACATCCTTGAGGTAGTAGGTACTGCATTTACTATATCAAACACAGAAGATATTGTATTAGCAATCAAAAGTGGTAAGATAAAAGTAGGATGGATATAATCGTGGTGTAATCTAACCTTTCTTTTTTAATTTTGGCATTTTGTGTTGATTTAATTAAATCATAATACATAATTTAGTACAAAATCTATTCCGTAATGTCCAGCATATGCAACAAATGTACATAATATTATCTTTCCAAGAAGACATGCAAAAAAATATTTCTTTATGTCGTATTTTAGATAACCAGCTATTATTCCTATTATATCATCAGGTAATGGAGTTACTGCAAATATGAATGTAAGAAAAAATCCGCCATATGATTTAAACCAATTTTTACTTTTTTTTATCCATTTTTTTAATCTTTTTTTGTCTTTATTTTTCTTTTCTCCAAAAAATTTATTTCCACCAATACCAATTCCATAACCTATTAATTCCCCAATTGCTGCACCAAAACCTGATACAATACCAATTGCTAATGGATTGAGAATAGAGCCCGCAAAAAAAACAACAAGAAGTGCGGGCGTTGGTATTATTATCATTGCAGAACCAAGAAATGCAGAAAAAAATGCACCAAAATAACCAAATGCGTAAACAAGTCCTTGTAAGAATTCAATACCAAACATATTTATTTTTGATATTTATAAGTTTTTAAATAATTTGATAAGATATTTAGGTGTTAAAAAATGCTATATAGACATCGAAAAAAATTTGAGAAATTTAGTAACAAAATTGGTTTTGTATTCAAAAAGATTCCGCTAACACCAAATCAATGGACAATTACAACAATAATACCGCTATTTATTTCTATATATTTTATTTTTTTAGAAGAATTCATTTTATCGTCTATATTTTTCATAATCGCTGCATTTTTTGATTTAATCGATGGATCCGTCGCTCGTGTCGATAAAAAGACTACAAAACTTGGTGCATATCTTGATACGATAATGGATAGATATGTTGAAGGAATTATATTGTTAGCATTATTATTTATCCCACTTCCATACTTCTTGGTTTCATCTTACGTTTGGATATCTATTTATTTATTTGGTATGATGATGACAACATATGCAAAATCAGCTGCAAAAGAAAAAGAATTAATTAAAAAAGAACTTGGTGGTGGTTTTCTTGAAAGAGCAGAGAGATTGATAATATTATTTTTTGGTATTTCATTTGCAACAATTAACAAAATATATTTATTATATGTATTAATAATCTTAGCAATTTTATCAAACATAACAGCAATTCAAAGGGTATATATAGCGATAAAAGGTCTAAAATATGAATAAAAAAATAAAAATAAAAATAAAAATAGCTGATATATTTTCTTTCATAAATGCATTCTTAGGATTTTTTGCAATTATCACAATATTCAGAATTGGGAATTTTTATTTAGTCTCATTTCTCTTATTTTTAGCAGTAATTATAGATTTTATTGATGGAAAAATAGCCAGAAAATTCAAACATGCAAATGAATTTGGAAAGAACATAGATTCATTAGCAGACATAGTATCTTTTGGAGTTGCGCCAGCAATACTCCTACAACAATTTTTATCGGGATATGCTGTATTCGTACCATTCTTATTGATTATAGGTGGAATTTATAGATTAGCTAGGTTTAACATAAGTAAAGAAAAATATTTTATAGGTTTACCAATAACATTCAATGGATTTATAATTCCATTATTTTATGTATTAGGGATATTAAATGGAAATATATCGATCTTACTCTCTATAGTACTTTTTATTTTAATGATAAGTAAACTAAAAATCAAAAAAATATTGTGATAAATATGTTATCTGTTATAATACCAGCCCACAATGAAGAAAAATATATTGAAAATATTTTAAAAAAAATTTCAGACGATTACAATGTAATTGTTGTTGACGATGGTTCTAGTGATAATACAGCAAAAGTTGCAGAATCATTTGGTTTCAAAACAATTAGATTAAAGAAAAATGTAGGTAAGGGTGCTGCATGCCTAGAAGGATTAAAACATAGTGATGATGATTTTTGTATATTTATAGATGGGGATGGGCAATTAAATCCAAAAGACATATCAAATATTGCAAACTTATTAAAAGAATACGATCTAGTTATAGGAAAAAGAGATATGAAAAAAATACCATGGCAAAGAAGATTGTCAAATAAATTTGCAAGATGGTGTGTAAACTATTTGACTGGACGAAATTTTTCCGATGTTCTCTGTGGACTTCGTGGAATAAATAAACAAAAATTTAAAAAATTGAATCTTAAAAAACTTGATTATTATTTTGAATCAGAAATGTTATTAGAGGCGGTGAAAAATAATTTAAGTATAATAGAAGTTCCTGTAGATGTAAATTATAATGTTGGTTCAAGAATGCCATTCACAAAAAGTATAAAAATTGCTTTTTGGCTTATAATGAATGTTATTAAGAAGTCATTGAGAATATATAAATAGTGATAAATTATGTATAAACAGGTTATTGTGGTAAGATCTGATTTGAAGATGTCAAGAGGTAAACTTATTGCTCAATGTTGTCATGCATCCGTTTCTGTATTAAATAAAATAAATAAGAAAATATTAGATATATGGGAAAAATCTGGTCAAAAAAAAATTGTTGTAAAAGTAAAAAATATTGATGAAATGATAAAATTAAAGAATAAATGTAATAAATTAAATATTCCGTATTCAATTATTTCAGATGCTGGACTTACAGAATTAACACCTGGAACAATAACAGTAATGGGAATAGGTCCTGAAGAAGAGAAAAAAATAGATAAAGTCACAGGCTCACTACCATTATTAAAATGATATGCTTTAATTTTTATTTCTAAGTTATTAGTGTTTATGAGTAAATACCTAACAAAAAGAATTAATAAAAAAATATTAAGTCCAGAAGACTTTGTTGTAAAAGAGATTATAAATAAGAAATTTTTCAAGAAATTTTCAAGAACAAGACACGGTATAGAAAAAATAAAAGGACCGTATACGTTATTTCTTATGAAAAAAAGAAACATAACAACAATTCAAGCAATAAAAAAAATAGCAAAAGAATTGAATATAAATGAAAAAGAAATAGGATATGCCGGTCTTAAAGATAAATTTGCAGTTGCATATCAATACATTACAATTAAAAATATTGACTTAGAAAAATTGTTATTAGGGAATATAGAATTAAATAAAATAGGATATACAAATAATATGATATCTATCGGTGATTTAATAGGAAATGAATTTGATATAACATTGCATAATTGTAATAACATAAGAAATTTAGAAAATGCAATAGAAAACATAATTAAAAATGGATTGCCAAATTATTTTGGTCCACAAAGATTTGGAACAAACAAAAACAATCATATAATAGGTAGATATTTAATTAAAAGAGATTTTTCTAATGCAATAAGTATCATAAATAAAAATTATAGAAAAAAGATTGATAACATAAAGAACATTAATAAAAAAATGTTAAAATTCTTTATACATGCATATCAGTCATGGATATTTAATGAAACAATAAAAAGATATATAGAAAAAAATAAAACACCTCTTTTTAGGGACGTACCCATCTTTGGATATGATACAAAACTGAAAAATAACAAAATCGACAAGATAATAAAAAATATAATAGTAGAAGAAAAAATAAATCAATACGATTTCAAGATACCGGAACTTAAAATATGTTGTCTTGGCAGTAAAAGAAAAGCCTTTATTAAATTAAGTAATATAAGTTATAAAATAGAAAAGAATAATATCAAATTGAATTTTACTTTACCAAAAGGCAGTTACGCAACAGTTTTATTAAATGAGATTATAAAGTGATGTTATGAATTTCATAGATTTTCTCTATATATTTTTTGCAACATTAGTATTGTATTTTACATTTATTTTTCTAATTTTATTTTCAAGAAATAAGAAAGATTTTTCCAAAGTACCTAAAATAAAAAAATTACCAAGTGTAAGTATAATAGTACCTGCATATAATGAAGAAAAAAATATAGGTAGTGTTATAAAAAATCTGAAAAAATTAAAATACCCAAAAAAATTGTTGGAAATAATAGTTGTCGATGATGGTTCTACAGACAAAACTGCTGAAATAGCAGAAAAAAATGGTGCAAAAGTCATAAGAAAAGAAAAGGGTGGAAAAGCATCTGCTCTTAATATCGGCCTAAAACATGCAAAAAGTGAAATAATTGCATGTATAGACGCAGATTCGTATCCGAAAAAAAATGCTCTTATCGAGGCTGTGCCCTTTTTTGTTGATAAAGATGTTGCTGCCGTAACTACTAGAATATTTACAAAAAAGAAAAATAAAATATTAGAAAAATTTCAGTCAATAGAATATGCAATGATCGCATGGTCAAGAAAATTATTTGAATATATAGAAGGTGTATATGTGACACCTGGTCCTCTAAGTCTTTATAGAAAATCTGTTGTTGAAAAGATTGGTGGATTTGATGAAAAAAATCTTACAGAAGATATTGAAATAGCGTGGCGTATTCTAAGCAATGGTTATAAAATAAAGATGAGTCCGGCAAAAACATATACAGAAATACCTAGAAGCTTTAAGAAATGGTGGAAACAAAGATTGCGATGGAACATTGGAGGAATTCAAACATTTATAAAATATAGAAAATCTATGTTCAAAAAAGGTAGTGAGAGTTTTGGTTTCTTTATTGTACCATTTTTTGCATTATCTTATTTTTTAAGTTTGTTGGCATTAAGCATTTTTTTATATTTAATCTATATATGGGCATTTAATAATATTTTATTTTATATAAGTGCATATTCAGTTGGATTAAATCCAATAAAGAGAGTTTCACAACTTTTTATGCCAGACTTATTCACAATATTCGGTGTTCTTATCTTTATCTTATCAATTGTAATTGTAAATACTGGATTAAAAACAATGGGGTATCAGAGAAATTTTAAAACATGGTTCTATATACTTTTATATTTAACAATATACATAACTATATTCCCATTAATACTTGTACATTCGCTAATAAAAATGGCAAAGGGTTATAAAGAATGGTAATACAAAAAGATGTTTTCTGGAAATCTGCATTATTGACTATAATAGTCCTTTTTATAGGCATACAGATGGGCGTATGGCTTGATTCTATGCGACTTGATGAAATAAAAAATATATTAACAGAATCTGAGCTTCAGTTCAGAGACGCAGAGCTTCAAACATTAATTTTTGAAAAATTCTTTATTTTTAATGATATTTTCTGTGATTATGCAATAGATCTTAATTTGAAATTTAATGAAAAAATTTATCAAGAAGGTCTTAAAATAGAAAAAGCGGAAATTGTGAATAGATTTACACCATCACTACTTCTTGAAAAAAGAAGATATGCATTATTACAACTTAAATTTTGGATAAATTCTTTGACAATAAAGGAAAAATGTAATAGTAATTATTCTGTTTTACTTTATTTATACGTACATAATACTAAAAATAATGCAACGCTTGAATTAAATCAAAAATTACAGAGTGCATTTCTTTTAGATTTAAAAGATAAATGTGGTAATAAACTTATGCTCTCACCTCTACCTATAGATATGAATCTGACATCTATAGATTTCATTATAAGAAATTATAATATTACAGAAGTACCTACATTGATTATAGATAAAAACATAGTAATTCAAAAATTGACAAATATGACTGAACTCGAAAGATATATCAAATGTTAAATTGGGGTTTTCCAATGATAAAAAAATATATTTTATTAATTGTTATTTTAATTTTGGTGAGTGGTTGTATACAACAAAAAGAAATAAAAGAAATTATGATACCAGGTCATGGAAATCAAGTCTATACATTTGAAAACGATATAAGAGAAGCATTAAAAGTAAAAACAAACAACGAATCCGGAATAAAAGAGATTTTTTTAAGAAATGATCATTTCAATATTGTATTTGATGGTTCAAACCAGCAGGACAACGCATATTTTCGTGTTGTATTGATAAATATGGCTAAAATACCAATTTATTTTGCATATGATGGGAGAATAATTACATTTGATTATTATTATTATATAGGTGAGCAATGGTTTAATTCTACAGATGGAAAAATAACAAAACCAGAACTAAAATACCCATCTATATGGTTTTTGGGTCCGAATACAGGAGCAAACGAAACGTCAGTAAATCTTATTGATAATGTAATTTATTTGCAGGGAACAAGCTACAAAAATCTTACACTTGCCGGAGACAAATTAACATTAATTGTTTTTGGAATAGAAAAAATAGATAATTTAATTTATTGAAAACTGTAAAAAAATTCATTTATTTAAAAATTAAAAAAAGAAAAATTAAAAAATCTTAAATCAAACTCTCAGTCTATCTTAGGCTGCTGCTGTACTTATTACACCATTCTTGATGATTACAGTCTTCTTTCCTGTGAAATCAGTTTTGTATGAGTCATATGTCTGCATTATAGTTGTTGCTGCTCTTGTGTCCTCAGCTGAATGACCTGCTACAACCAATGCTGATTTGCCGCTTGTGAAAGCGTTCTCAACAAGGTCTATGATAGCAGTTCCAGCTCCCTGCTCAATATACCAGTCCCTTGTTTTAGTCTTTCCAGCATCCGCTAATTCTCTTACTAATATGTTAACTGCAGGACCTCCAACCAAAATCAAGTTCTTGGTTGTCTTGTCAGATGATGTAATTTCTGTATCTAATTTACCAAGTGGTGTCTTCACAGGAACTGCTTGTTTAACTTTTGTACCTTCTGTTTCACCAGATAAGCTAAATTGAGGGTCTGTGCCCATTGCTACAACAGCTACAACCTGATCATCTGGATATGAAATCTTTATAGTACCCTGTTGGTCTGTGTTTCTTTCAACAAGTGTACCATAGTAGTCAAGACCCCTTGTGATGTATGTGTTTGTCGTCTTTTTATCTGCTCTCTCGACGCTGCTTACCATCATGTCGGCAATGCTTTTTGCATCAATCTCAACCTTTGGTGATGAGTCAGAACTTGTAGATACGCCAACTCTTATAGCACCTCTTACATTTGCATTATCTTTTTCTTCAATTATTGCAAATGCAGCGCTATTTGTGTTTCCTGTAAGGTTGAAGCCTGTTGGGTATAATGTTCCTGTTCCTACACCAGGTATCCATGTATATGACATTGAACCACAATTATATGTTGTTGTTGTATTTACTATATGGAATGTACACAAACCTTCACCACTAGAAACTGTATTGTTTCCAGGTAGTGAATAGTTTCCACCTACTGCCAATTGAACTGGTCTCATTAAGACAAATTCTTCGCCGTTTTTTAATTTCAAAGGTGTATAAACAGCGATTGGACTTGATGCACTTCCTGTCCTTGCACTAGAACCTCTGTGAATTGCAACTGATGTATTTGTTGTTTCGTCAACGTCAAAGTAGTATGTCTTACCGTCAATGACTTTTGTTCCTGTCAATCCTGTACCAGAAACTGTAACCTCATATTCTGTTCCGCTCATTACATCTTTTAATTTTACAGTCTTTGTTGTTGCTGCTGCACCTACATCAAAGTTTGTAACTTGCAATAGGTGTGAGAAGCCTCCTTGATTTATTATAGTGTAGTTATTTAAACCAACTTGCTGACCTTCAACCACGATATATTCGTATCCATTGTTGTCCATTAATTTTGCTGCTGATTGTGCTGAACCACCATAATAGTTGTATGCAACAGTCAATGTTTTTGAATTCCCTCTGTCATCTGTTATAGAAGCTGTGATTGCGTTGTCACCGCTGTATGTAAATGTTGTTAAACTTCTTGTTGTAGCTGTCAGTGATGGATTAAAACCATAGAACGCAAGCTTGAAGCTCTTGAATACTGGGTCTGTAAATGCAGAGCCTGATTTTATAAAGTCAGCGTTTGCCTCAGGTGCATATACATCTATTTGTATTTGGTTTATAGAATCTGCAACTGAACCTGGTGTTATTGTGACATATGTTCCTTTTACATTGTCCTCATTTGTACCAACTTTGACATAGTTTCCATTTTGCAATACAAGCTTGTCCGCACCAACTTTCAAAACAACACGGCCTGTATTACCTTGTCCATATCTTGCAACAGATTTTACATAGATTCTTACACCACTTGTTGAAGTAATGTATGTTCCTGCTGATGTCAAGTCTTGCGAAACACCATCAATTGTCAGATCTGCTTGATCATTTGCTGTTATACCATTCAATGTTATTTCTACTGTCTTAGTACCAACAGTAACTGTCTGTGTTACTGGAGTTCCATCCCAATCTAATCCTACTTCTTTTCCACCACCGTATAGCACTATTTTTGAAGTTGTTACTTCGCCTGTTCCACTACCAAATGTATACTCTTGTCCAAAAAGTTTTATTGACTTCCCATCAATTAATCTCTGTGATGTTGTATTTATCTTCAAGTCTTTTGTGAAGATAACTTTCAATGAATATAGTGGAGATGAAGACGTTGTTAAACTCATATCTATAATAGGTTCTACCTCTGCCAAATCATTTCCTGATGTATCATAGTCAATATCTGCTGCTCCACCAATCTGTATGTATTGGTCATATTTGTATTCTGTACCTTCTTTATCTACAACAGCAAGCGAAGGCAAAATCGATGGTAGGTTATCTTTTGTCAATGTATCTCTTGCTACGTTCAATACATCACCAAGTCTTATTTTTGTGTTTGTGGTTTCTAATAGAATACCATCTGTTACACTTACACCACCAGTCGTTCCTGCACATGTATATTCTGTTGTTACTTCACCACCTAGACGAGTTGCAATATCTATAGCACCTACAACATCGCTAGGAGCAGCTGCTGCACCAACAACGACCAAGCTCTGAATCCCGTCTTCTGTAACAAATGGTGATGGAAAGTCTGCTAGCGTAGCTGCAAAAGCAATTGAAGAGCCTGCCATAATAGCAGCCAATGTACCTGCAGCTAAAATTTTCTTAAATTGCATTTTCATGCAACCTCCTTGTATTTATTTTTACAAGTTGAATTGTTTCCAATTCAACAGTTCATTGTTTATAAAGTTAGCTAAACAAAGCTAACTTTATAACACTATTAATATACAAGAAAGATATATAAACATGACGCGAAATAGTTTCATATATAAATACTTATTTATTTTAAATTGGATCTAATAGTTTATATATAAAATATATTATATTTTATTGTTCTAAAGTCAATATTTAGTCATTTTAAATAATAAAAACCAATATTTTTTTGATTTATATTTTTATTTTTCAATAGTTTTTATTCTTTTAAGTTTTATAATATTTGTTCTACCTTTATGTATTTTTTCTATAAGACCTCTTTTTTCTAAATCGTAAATTATTCTCGAAACCTTTGGTTTTGAGAAATCTGTTTCCTTTACAATCTTTCTCTGATCAACAGGTTTCTTTTCTCGAAGCAATATCTCGATAACTTTTCTTTCTCCTTCTGTTAAAACTGGTAGCATATCTTTTATTGGATGCTTTTTATATTTAATTAAAAATAAAATTATTATTATAATAATAAAAATAATTATCAGGATAAGAATCTGTATTATTGGTTGTTCAATGATTATTTGTTCATAAATCAATGAAACATCAAATGTCTCTCCAAGTTTTGGGTTAGATAATACCCATTCAACATATATTTTGCGACCGTCACTACCCTCACGCCCCCAAGAAGGTTCAAATCTCTGCAGACCAGTACCTTCAATACGATTTTTTTCAACAATTGCTGCACCAAGAGGTAATCTTACAACCAAAGAAAATTTTTCTGTAAGTTGTATTAGAGAAAACCTGTATTTGAACATCATAAAATTGTGTACTGTTGTTATAAAATTTTGTGTACGAAATTTATAAACAATCTTTTTTGCATTTATGTTCTCGCACAAAATTGTTGTTCCTGCTTTTTCATAAACATAACATATAATTGGTATATCATCAGCGAATACATTAACATTGTCTATGCTTGCAAATATGAAATAATCGCTTTTCTTAACATTTTCTTTGTATTTTAATGTAACAGTCCAGTCAACACTTTTATCATCATTTATAGAGATATCTATATTCCATTCACTTAATTCAATAGCATTAACTATAAATGGAAAAAATAACAATATGAATATAAATACATATACTTTCATAATTATCATAAAGATAAGAATGAATTTAAATATATGTTATTTTGGTGTTATTATAATTCCACCAACACCTGCCGCTGCAAACTGATGGACAATGCCTGCAAGCATATTTGCTATATTTTGTATTTCGCTTATCTCTATATTCTTTTTTTTCGGACCTAGAATCTCTATTGCTGAAGGTCCGTAAACCATAACCATATTAAGAAGTGTTATTAAATTTTTTACAAAAAATTTAATCTCAACAACTTGTGAATATCCTTCTTTTACATTTTTTATTGGATTTTCAACTTTTTGAATATCATAAAATTTAGTATCATAAACAAATGCGCCTTTAACATTCTTCATCTTTTCTATGTGAGTTTTTAATGATTCTTCAACAATCTCCTTTGTCGTTCCTAATGCCTCAATAGAAAACCATACCTCAAACCATTCTTCTTTTCTTCTTTTTTTTATCTCATCTTGCATTTCCATGTTTTTTGTTTGGAAGTTAATTTATTTAAAGATAAAAATTGTTTGTGTTCAGTTTGTTTTTATATATTTGTCCATTTCATACCTGCCAATGGTATTTTTGTCAAACAATTTGGACAATGATAATCCTTTCCCTTTTTCTTCAAATCCATTTTAATGACAGAAAAACTAGATCTTTTTATAACCATATGTTTACAATTATGACAATATGTATTTTCTTTTTCGTGTCTTATATTTCCAATGTACACATAATCAAGACCCATCCTCTCTGCGATCATTGCCGCTCTTTCAAGTGTCTTTTCTGGTGTTATTTCTACATTTAATAATTTATGCATAGGGAAAAATCTTGAGAAATGCAAAGGAACTTGACCAAGATTATCCAAAATCCATTGAACCATTTCTTTTATCTGTTCATCCTTATCATTATACCCAGGTATTATTAAATTTGTTATCTCTATCCAAACACCATATCTTTTGTATTCAACTAAAGCTGTTTGTACAGGCTCCAATGATGCAAGACATAACTCTCTATATGTTTTTTCATTTCCTTTATAATCGACATTAACTGCATGTAAAAATTTTGATGATTTTTTTATCGGTTCTATGTTTGTATATCCATTGCTAACCCATACATGATAGACATCTATCTTTTTTTCTTTGCATAATTTTGCTGTTTCATAGAAATATTCATAAAAAACAGTTGGTTCTGTATATGTCCAAGAAAATCCTGGTGTTTTATTTATTGCAATTAATTCATTGGGTGATATATTTTTACCGAATATTTCATTTGGTTGCGATATTTCATAATTTTGGCAAAAGCTGCATCTGAAATTGCAACCAACCGTTGCTATCGATAATGTTTCTGAGCCTGGCGCAAAATGAAATAATGGTTTCTTTTCTATAGGGTCGATAGCAATGGAGCATGGTTTTGAATATACAAGCGAAAATAATTTTCCATCTCTATTTTCTCTTACACCACAAAATCCTTTTTTTCCTTCTAATATATTGCAATTTCTAGGACATAAAACACATTTAACATTTCCATTTAATTTCTCATAAAACATTGCCTCTTTCATAAAGATATTAATAAATATTAAAAATAATAAAGATTGTTGTTTTTTATTATTAGTTGATAATTCATTTGTATATAAATTTGTAATTATTACTAATTAGACAAAAATCATATTATACAACTCAATCCTTTCTAGTTAATGTTGTTCAAAAATTATTTGTATTTAAAATCTTCTATAAAACAAATCTCACTAGAAAAAATTTTATATTTGTGAGTTATTAAATTATAGAATTATGGGTATTATAATAAATGGTATTGGTATTGGTTTTTTTATAGCAATTTTTGTATCGATGTATGTCGATTTTTTCTTTGATATAATACTACCAATTTTTATAATATATGGAATACTTGCACCACTTATTTCTGCGATTGTATTGTTATTATTACTTTATATAAGAAAAGAAGAGAAAAAAAGGGAAGGCCTTCAGTGGTGGGAAGAAAAAAAGGAATAAGCCCCAGGAGGGTAAATCGATAGAAGTATATTCAATACTTCAATTCTCGAACCCTCGACCTTCTGCTTACGAGATTCGCCGATTTTTATCTCAGACGCTCTACCATACTGAGCTACTGAGGCATTAAATAAAATATAAATAATATATAAAAAAGAATAAAATTATTTCTTTTTAAATTTTTGAATCCCTGATTTTATCATATACAACGATGATAATATTACTGTTATAATCCATAAAAAGCCCAATACTAAAATTGTACTTACTGTTTGTATAATATTCTGTATTTGATTCATATCTATTCCATATTGTGATAATGTAGAAGCATCAGCTGATGTTAATATACTGACCGTGTTACTAAATTCTATTAAAACCCATGCAAATATCCCTGAGCCAACAAGTGCTATCAAGCCTATTAAGATAAATACTATTCCTACTATTTTTTTGTCCATATTTACACCATCATCGGCATAAATTTGCTAAGATCACCAACTGTAAGAACAGATATTAAAAATAGAGCAATGAAGAATGTCATTGTTACTATTGATATTGTTACAAAGGAAGTTATCATATCTGTTTTGAACAATTCTTTTACTGACCTGTATAATATACTAAGTCCAAGTGAAAGGAGTACACCAAAGACTATTACTGAGACAACTATTCCATATGGGACTAGCATAAATATAGATGCTATAAGTAGACCCACTGAAATTATGAATAATGAGTATGTGGACGATGTCAACCCCTCATAATAAGTTCCTTTACCGCCAAGTGTATTTACGCTGATTTCAACAATAAGACCCAAGAAAAGTATGCATACAAGTGAAAACAAGAAGAATACTATCATAGATCCGCCTATTATTAATGGAGTTGTACTAAACGCTGTTCTGAACATAAATATGCCAATGCTTATCGCAAAGATAATTGCTGTTAATACTGTTATACTGAATATTTTTGTCATGTTTTTTTGCTTTTTTGCGTCTTCTATTGCTTTTACGGGATTCCTTAACAAATCAAGACACATTTTATCACCAGATAAATTTTGTTTTTTTGAATTTAAATATATAATGGTTTTTGCTGAATATTTTCCCAAAAATTATTCCAGATGAAGTGTATAATTTGTGGCCTTATAAATTACTACTAATAAATGATAAAGTTTAAAAATTTTACTGTATATAATTAATTAGGTGAATAATTATGTATAAAGTTGGGCATGAATTGATTGTTCCGGGTGCTCGCTCTTTTTACCCGTTATTGGACATAACATATAAAAGCGAAGAAAGAAAAATTTTGTTTTCTGAATATTTGATAAAAACAAGAAAAAGTTATTATGATGCTAAAAAAATAATCCCCAAAGGATATAGGATGTCTACTGCAGCAGAAGAACTTGCCTTACAACTTTATCTAGAAAGATATGGTATAGATCCAAGAAAAGCAAAAATCTTTGATGATTTATTTGGTAGAGACATAGAATCTTCATATGTATGGCAATGGACAGAGACTGGTTTGCGTGTTCCACATGGATTTAGAGCTGATAAATATGAAAAAGATGCTAAAGGCAGAAAATATTGGCCAAGAATAGTTCTTTTAGAAGACAAAGAAGTTGGAGAAATTCTAATTCCTGAAGGTCATGGAAGGGTTGTAGTTGAATGGGATGAAGTGTTCGGATTGCCAAAGGTAACAGAAGATATTGAATGGCCTCATAAACCCTTTACAACTCATTTTTGGTTCAGACCAGAAGATGATGATCTTGCTGTTAGACGCGGGGGCTTCTGGCATGATGATATGAGCAAATGGTGTCTATATGTTGATGCGATCTGCAAACGTGTTGAGGAGGGCTCGTATGGTGGCTTCCGTTTAGTTCATGGTCCATTTCCAGAAATTAAAAAAATATAAAAAATTTCATCATTTATCTATCAACTATTTTTTGAATTTATAAAATTTACTTAGACCACTGACATTTAAGATTAATACATTTACATTTTAAATTATATTTTTCTGCATCATAGCATTCTCTAAATTCGCATGTCGTAACTATAGACTCTTCATTCTTAGATTGACAAATTTGACCCGAACAACCACCAAGTATGCAATCTGAATCAAAATAGCAATTTCCGTCTGTTGAAAATCCACAAAATTCTTCTAATGTTGAATTATTTATTTCATTTTTGAATATCTCTTGATAAAAAAGAAGTATTAAACCTGCAATTATTATAACAAACAAAATAAATAATCTAATAATTCTATGTGTAATAATTTTCATATTACAAAACATAAAACACTAACTTTATAAATCTAAATGACAAATACAAAAACAAAAAATGATGATATTTATGAAAGAAGTTTTTCTTGTTTCAAACGAAAACAAAAATAAAGTGGAGGATATCCTCAAGAAAGATGACAACATAAGCAGAGGTAGTATTATAATCAGAAGCGCATCAGCACTTGATATAAAAGAGGATGGGTATTTTATATTGTTAGATGCACCAGAAGATGTGATAAAAAAAGCGGAAGAACTTGTAAAGAATATTGCAAATAAATATAATAAAAAAGAAATTATAATTAAAAAAATAGAAGAACAGGAAAATTCTGCAATAGAGGGATTTGGAAACATTCTTGGGTGATATTCTTGATTGGTAGATTAGATAAGACAATGCTAGATGGAATATACATCAATGATGAAATTAAAAAAAAGAGTTTGCACCTCTACTTTTGTAAAAAATGCATAAGAAGTTTTGGTTCAAAAAATCAAGAAAATATATGTAGGTTTTGTGGATCAGATGTTGCGGAACTCAATAAAAATAATGGAAAAAGACAACTCTACAGATTCTATTGTCCTGTATGTTATAAGTCTAGTGTATCGTATAATAACATAAATTCATGCCCAAAATGTGGAAATAAAATTCTTCATGTATATCCTACAGAAAGAATATGGAAAAGGGAATTTTTATCCATTAGAAAAAATGAAATTATTAATAGATTAAAATTTATTTTTATGAAATTTAAAAATTAAATAAACATTATAGAGAAATATAAAGTGATATATAACAACAATAAACCAAATACTAAGTTTACGATTTCATGGATCCCAATATATATCCATATGCCTGACAGGAATATAGAATTGAAGTTTTTCCGATGTTTCTGGTATTTTTCTCATGGGGACATAGTATTCTATTTTTGGAGTTTGAAAATGTTCAAATCTTAGTTGTGGCATATTAAAATTATAAGATATTTTAAATTTATCAAAATTAAATTTCTGAAATTCAATTTTCGGAGTTTTATAAGTTAAGTATACATCCAAAAGATAATATTTTGGTGATAATACTAACCCACATATAAAAATTAGAAAAACAAAATAAAGGATTGTTATTCTCATTTTTATATATATAATAAAAAAATATAAAAATAAAATATGCATCCACCGGGAATCGAACCCGGATCACAAGCTTTTACCATTTCTTTATAATTTGGGAAGCTTGTGTCATACCAATTTCCACCATAGTTTTAGACCATGGATGCATTTTTAATGTTTTAGATAAATAAATTTAATAAAATTAAATAATTAAAACATGGGCTCGTAGTCTAGTGGCTATGACGTCTGCTTGACGTGCAGAAGGTCGGCAGTTCGAAAGTTTTTAAGAACCGAATATCTGCCCGAGCCCATAACCTCCAAAATTGGCTTTATAAAAATTTTATTCTAAATCATAAATTATGCAGATAGTTGATTTACATATTCATTCACATTATAGTAGAGCTACTTCTAAAGATATGAATATAGATGTGCTTGCAAAAAATGCAAAAATAAAGGGTATCGATATTTTAGGAACTGGTGATTTTACACATCCAATGTGGTTAAAAGAATTAAAACAAAAACTGATTTTTGATAATGGTATATATTATTATGATAATACAAAATTTATTCTCTCAGGAGAAGTTTCATTGATTTATACAAAAGATAAAAAAATAAGAAAAATTCATTACATTATTTTAGCACCAAATTTTGATGTTGTTGAACAGATAAATGAATATTTAGGAAAGAAAGGTCGTTTGGATTATGATGGTCGTCCCAATTTTGGCTTAGATTCTATTGAATTTATTGAAAATATGATGTCGATATCAAAAGATATAGAAATAATACCAGCTCATGTATGGACGCCTTGGTTCTCTATATTTGGTTCTATGTCTGGATTTGACTCTGTAGAAGAATGTTTTGAAGACAAAACAAAATATATTCATGCATTAGAAACAGGTATGTCATCCAATCCTGCGATGAATTGGCGTTTATCTAAATTAGATAAATTTGTTCTTGTAAGCAATAGCGATTCACATTCACCCTATCCATGGCGATTGGGTAGGGAAGCAAATGTTTTTAATCTAAAAAATATTGACTATATATCTATAATAAATGCAATAAGAACAAGAAAAAATTTTCTTTTTACAATCGAAGTTGAACCATCATATGGGAAATATCATTTTGACGGTCATAGAAATTGTAATTTTTCCTGCTCGCCTAATGATGCAAAAAAATTGAATAATATTTGTCCAAGGTGTGGTCAAAAACTTACCATAGGTGTTTTGCATCGTGTTGAAGAACTTGCTGACAGAGAAGAAGGATTTGTTCCTGAAAATGCGGTGCCATTTAAATCACTGCTTCCATTAAGTGAATTAATTGCTATTTCTCTTGGTTTACAGCCATTTTCAAAAAAGGTTTGGAATCTATATAATATTTTTATTGAAAAATTCAATTCTGAATTCAATATTTTACTAAATGTTGAAATGAATGATTTAATTAAAATAGATGAAAAAATTGCAGATTTAATAATAAAAAACCGTGAAGGAAAAATAAAGGTAATCCCTGGTTTTGATGGGGTTTATGGAAAGCCTATCCTTGAAAAGGTGACCGGAAAACAATTAGGATTGAATAAATTTTTGAAATGACCTATCTTGCAAAATTACTGGTGGAGCAAAAGCAATAAAAATAGTAATGGAACTAGAGAAAAAGGCAAAAATGACAAAGGCGATAATTGATGGTTTTAATTATGTTCTAAGTAATCCTAAAACATATTTACGCCCACTTGGAAAATCTATGCTCGCCGATGTATTAGATAAAATATCTTTATTAGAAAAGAACATTATAGAAGAAAAAAACAAAAAAATAAGCAGTTATGAAAAACTGAGAGAAATAGATGCATTAAAGTGGAATATATTGACAGTAATTCCTCATCTCATAAGATTTCTTCATAATTTATATGAAGATGCAACAATTGAAAGACAAATTGAAGATGTAGTAAATACATTTACTAAAGATTTGGAAGGAATGCAAAAATTACCTTATGGAGAGGAGGAAATAAAAGAACTAATGCGGATTAAAAAATTCTTTGTTGACATTACCGAAATATTTGAGAATTATGCACATTTTGTAAATTTCAAGCAAGAGGTACAGAAAAGTGAGATTGAAATTGGAAACAAACTTAAGGCAATCGAGCACGCAGATAGAAAACTATCAAGAGAGATATTCAATGATTCAAGAATGTTAATAGAAGTGATTAATAGGATGAAAAAAATAGAACTTAAAGAACCAGAAATCGAGATCTCAAAACCTACAAAAGAAAAAAATGCTAATCTAATGGTTGATTTTGACCCAAATCCTGTATATTTTAATGACCAATCCAAGTATTGGGAATATGATATAATTATCAATGAGACTAATGGGGTAGGACTTCATATTAAAGAATTGTGGGCTTACTATTGGGGTAAATGGTGGGATCATTCGCATTATTTAGGCAAATGGTTTCCAAGGTATATTCCTGCAGGTGGATATGCTAAATTTTCTAATCAAGCGGGATCAAACCATAATCCAGGTGAGGATATAATCTGGAAATTTATTTATGATGATGACAATGGAAATAAAAATTTAGTATCTCAAGCAACAGTTTATCTTAGATAAGAAAAAACGAAAAGAGAAAAAGCCAGATAGTCATTGAAACATATGACCGGCTTTTTCTCTTTATTGTCAACTTATAGGGATACATATTAACTCGTGCATTCGTCACATAGATTTACTGTATCTTGTTTATAAAATGTCAATATAGTTCAATGTCTAATCGATAAAAAAATATTCTATGTTATAATTTTTGTTAGTTCTTAAAATAGTAAAAAAATCAGAATCGCTCCAGTCCATTAACTGTAACCATGATTTCTTTATCTATGTAATATCTATAGTATATTTCAAATGTCAATGAAATTGTTCCAATTGGGTTATTAATCCATTTGGAACGATCGATACCAATCGTACAGCCAAATGGTGCACGTCTATCGCTACGCAGTTTTATGAGTTGACCAATGACATCACCATATATGAATGCCTCTGTACCACTTGTTTGTCCAAGACAATCATAAAAGAATGCACCTGGTCCATTCAATGTTACAACAGCAAACATAAATCCACTTTCACCATTATTGTTTGTCATTGGAAGAGGCCATCCATTCCCAACATTCTGCAGTTCTATTAAATAATTTGCAAGTTCATATCCAGGCATCCTATCATTAACAACTATTGGTGCTGTTAGGCGTGTTGGTACAACTTTTATAGGAGACGCCTGTGAGTTATCTATTGTATATGGTGTTATAGGTTCTCCAGAATCTATCCTTCTCTTATATTCATCTTTATTAAAGGCCATTATATTTATGAGTGCAGTTGTTGTATATAAATATGAGACCCTTGCTGTTATTGGATATTGTGCATGAGTACCTTCTGGCAAAATAGGTGGTCTCAAAACCCATTCAGTAGTAAATGACTGGCCTGGCCTATTTCTCTCAGGATATGGCGGACTCATAGAATCCCAATACTTTATATCTTTATATTTGTAGGGTAATGCACTATATGATCCACAGAAATTGTTTACAAAATTATCCCAAGCTTCATGCACATATGTACTGAGACCAATACCTCCATAACGATCGTATGCAAGATTCACAAATCCTTTATTTAAATCCCAATAACTGAATTGCAAAGCCCCATCAATATAATTGAAAATCACACCGCGATCGCGCCAAGGAGTTGAATATGTAAATGATTGACCATATTCATCATACCAACTTTCAACTCCAAATAATTCAGCCGTTATGCATCTTGCTGTTGTACCGCCTACATTTTCTATATCAAGAAAAAATCTAACAAAATCATCTGGCTCTGCAATGATTGGATCAGCAGAAAACTCATTTATTGTTAATCCATTGTTTGCATCCACTTTAACTTGACCACCACCTATGCATCCAGAAACAAAAATCAAAACAACAATTAATAGTATATAAATCTTATTCATCAAAACACCAATTAAAAATAATTATATAATTTATTGTTTAAATATTTGTTGTTAAATTTTAGTCTATTGGTGCATACAACAAATCTTTTGGAAATCTAGTTTTATAGACATTACACAAAAATTTGAATAGCGCCTCCGGATTTAGAATTTTTTCGAATGTAAAAACAGAAAATCTGACCCAAAAGCAATAAAAATACAGAAAAAAATGAGGTGGCATTTCGAATAAGATTTAATAATATATAACTATTTTTTAGTAGCGAAATATTTAAATAGTTTATAGTTTATTAATTACTAATAAGTTATAAATAATAAGGTGGTGAGAAAAATGTCTTCAAAAAAATTGCAAAAAATTGTTGCTGGGACATTATTACCAGTTGCAGCGGTAGCTCTTCTTTCTTCTTGTAGGGAAAATGAACAATTAGTAGTTCCAGCGGATAGAGCATTAGAAGTTTATGGAGCACATGCAATATATAGATATGAACTTATTTGTGGCAATCAAGACAATGGTGAATTTTGGCTTAAAACAGTATACCAAGATGGTACTACAGAAGAAAATAAAGTACTTTTGAGAATAAGAAATGTTCCACAAGAAGATATAGAAAAAATTAAAGAAAACTTGAAAAAATATCAAACGGCTTGGATAGACCCTGATTATGTCAACAAAAGACCAACAAATGAGCCTGACGGGTTTAACAGAGGAGTTTATAAATCGCCTGTAAGCATAGAAAAAAACGCAACAGGAACAATAGTTTACATAAATAACATAGATGCACTAAAATTCATAAAAGAGTATAAATATTCAGTAGAAAGAAAAGAACGTGGAGAAGGTCAAATAAGTCCAAATGGTATTAAAGAGCCACAATAAAGAAACTATAAACTCAGATTTTTTTGATGGCTTCCAGCCATTTATTTTTAAACGCAAGGTTCATTAGTTTGTTTATAACTATTAAAACATATTTCACAATCTTCTATACTCCAGACATCTGGGCAACATAAATTCAAATTTAATGTATTCGAATGTTTACAATAAATTTTAGATGTTCCAGAAGGTACTCTACAACCACTTTGCCCAGGTTGACAACATTCATTATCATTTTTGCAATTACCTTGGCCTGTTAGGCATCCTATACCATTGATATTTTTCAATTCTTCGCAAAAATCTTTATCATTAAATTGATTCAGAGGTGTTGTCTGTATTGTACCTTTAAGTTGCTTACATACTTCATTATATATCTTGATGTATTTTTCAGGGTATTTTGCACCATAACCCTCTTCATAACAACATTTTTCTTTAGTTTTTTGACCTCCGCAATCTCCATATACGCCTTTCTCAAAAAATTCATAGCATGCATCACGCATAGCTATTATTAGATCTTTTCCTTCATTTCTAAGTTCAACAGCCCTTCTCATTGCTCCATTGCCCCTATTATATGAGAACAATGTGAATATCAATACCTCATTATCACTTACACCCTGCTTTCTTACATCATTTAAATATTCATAAAATATCCTTGTTCCACAGTTAATATTTTTTTCAGAATCTCTAATTATCTCATCATATGCTCCAATGTCCTTGCACATATCATTTGCTGTACCTTGAACTATCTGCATCAACCCATGACCACTAGTAGATTGGCTGCTCATACTACAGCTGCTTTCACCGTATGAAAGCGTTAATAAAAATAATAAATCTATACCGCTTGCTTTTAGTCTATTTTGTTCCCAATATTTCTTGAATGTTTCAAAGTACTGTGCACATTTGCTCAACTTTGTGTCTGAAAGTTGTGAGGCATCTGTCACATCAACAGAGCATTTATATTCTAAAGGCTTTTCCTCACACCATCCGTCTGCATTTATTATATTAGCACCACCTTCTGCTACATGATATTTTTCTTTTTCTTCTTCTGTTAATCGATGCCATTGACATAATAATTCACAGCGTTCTGCCCCATACATGCATTCATTTTCATCCTTACTAAACTGACTACAACCTCTTGTTTTGCTGCATGAATGGCATTCTCCACCAGTAACTATTCCCGGGCCAGAAACATCTCTAAACCAGCATTTATTACCTTTATTATCTTTGATTTTTTCACACTCTTTCTTATCACATTTATTTACCAAACTATCTCCACATTTCTTACATTCTCTTTCAAATGGGTCATAGAATATCCCAAGAGGTGTTGTGATCGGGACGTCCTTCTCTTTCTTTACAATAAATTCATATCCTGGATTTTCTTCTGTACCAAGCTGTGCTGTTATTAAGCCGGTAACTGTAGGATTCTGAATATCATTAACATCAAATGAGCATAAAATAGCATATATTGAATTGAAATCATTTGGTTTTATTATTATTTCATTTTCTATTGGATAATCGAGAACATATTTATCATCTTCTTCTATTGCTGTCCTACCGCCACAATTAAGATTTGAGCCAATAGATTTTGGAAGTGTTATTTTAATGAAATCATTAGTTCTCAATTTGATTTCGCCATCATCTCTTGTATTTGAGATGGATAATAATAGCAATGCATTTTTTGTTCCTGCTTTCAGTGGCTGTGGACCAACATTCAATGAAAGTTTTGCAGGTGTTGCCTTCTCTACAGCAAGCACAGGTCGAAAAACTTCTTTTCCTTCTTTGAATAATCTCTGTAATTCATTCTCATTAATAACATCAACAAGCAATGAAGCAGAGGTGTAATATCTATAGCTAATTTCCAATTTTACCTTAGCCATCCTAAATTCTGCCTCACGACCAGGGACTGTTTTTGCAACAAGACCTGTGAATGTTATTGTCTCTGCTTCTTTTCTTTCTAGTTTAAGTTTATTTTCATTTTCATCTAAATACCAGAAATATTTATTATCACCAGGTAATTTTTTGAAATTTCCTGTTGGTATTGCATCATTTGTATCACACCATTGATTACAAGAAATACCTATCTTAATTTCTTTTGCAGTCATCTCACCCTCATTCTTAAATATAGCTGTTGCTGCGAATTCCATCCCACCAGGAACACTTGCTGGTATAGCATCAAACATAGTAATCTCTATACCTTTTGGGAAATCAATAGGCTTTTCAGGCTTTACATTAACCAACTGCTGTCTTGCATACCATTCAGTAGGGTTTGTTGTAAGGAGCCATACATCACTTACAGCATTTTTAATCGACTTGAAAGCTATATTGAGTGGTGTCTTTACCTGGTCTTTGACAACCTGCCAGTATCCACTATATGGACCAAGTGCTATGTAACCGAATATTAAACAAATTACAGTAAGCTGTAAGGCAACACGAAAACCACCTATCTGATAAAATTGGAACAAACCAATTAATATAAATATAGCTCCACCAAGTAAAACAAATCCTATCATGCCCATACTATCAATAGTGATACCTAATGCATAGAACAAAATAACAAATGAATAAGATATCATGGCACCTGCAGCAAGGTGCGCTATCCAATCCAAAGGTTGTTTTGCCTCTTCAAAATTTAATATAAATGTTATAATAGCGCCTATTAATGGAATCCAGAATAGCATATATGCATTATACCCAATCCACATAGTTATGAAATAGAATTGTAAAATAACCATAATTGTTCCTATTACCCACGGACCTGTTATAATGTTCCATAAGTTACCGATGAAATTTGACCAGACATCACCAACCGTACCCATAGCACGAGATATATTTGCAATACCTCTTGAGATTGCAAATAAAGCTGTTCGACCACGTGTTGCAAATTTTTCTGCAATATCAGAGGCATAAGCATCAAGCATCGCATTAATTTCTGTTTCTTCATCAGAATTCAAAGGTATTCTAAATCTCCTAGCAAGTTGGATAGATATTATCCTTGCTCTTTCTTTAAGTTTTCTTTCTAACTCTGAAGAAGCAGCTTCTGTACGCTCTTTCAAATCCTTAAAATAATTATCATAAGCATTCATATATGCAGCTAATGTATTATGATATTCTTGCATTGTAGCGTAATATGGTGTGCCTTTTGCATAAGCCTGTCCTGGTTGCATCAAATCCACAGCACGACTCAATAAATCATGATCTGTCAAACCAGCCCCTTTAAAAGTTTTTACAAAACCTGGACCGCTCAAGGTATTTCGAATCATCTTTCGCAATTCTTTTCTTGCTTTTTTTGCATTTTTTTCCAATTTTTTCAAATTTTCTCTTCTATCATTAAATTCTCTTTTTAATGGCGAAAATATTCTTGTATATTCAGCACGTGCATATGCATTTAGCATCCTTTTTCCTTTGTTTATAGCAGCTCTTGTACGTGGTGATCTATATTCACTTTCTTTTCCAATTTTTTGGTATTTTAATTCCTTTTCTATCCCACCACGACGGAATATACCATAACCAAGGGCACCATACCCTAATTCTTTTAAACCCTTTCCTGCCTCATATCCCCTTGCCCTAACTGTTGTTGTTCTTTTGTGTATAGCTTCTCCTTTATAGAAAGCAGTTATTTTTAATTGTTTATCAATATATATTATCAATTCTTTTTCATGCCATGTAAGAATTCCAGTACGTGCAGCACGGACATATCTTTCACTTCCATGAATATCACTCTTTACTTTTATCTCGTATATCACAGCATTATATAATCCTTGGATTTCCCAGTGATCGAAATCTTTTTCTTCAGCCTCAAATTTATACCAACCTTCTGGAATCTTAAGGTAATAAGGTGTGAAGCAGTTTCTGTCTATTTGTTGTTCAAATGCTGGTGGTGGTTCTCTTATTCTTTTTGGATAATGAGCAAGATAATCTTTAAGAGAGGTTATTGGGTGTTGTGGCATGACACCTGTTGGCCATCTGATTTGAATGTCTAGACCAATTTCTCTTGCATAATCTAAAGTTTTAAATTCTTTTTTTGAATAGAAAAAGCGATATATCAAAAAATTAATCAAACTGTATTTTAAATAAGATGTAAGACCTAGTTTACTTAATTCTGTATCAAGCCAATTTTCAGCTTCTTTCTCAGTTGGTGATTTTGTATTTAAATAATTAAAAAATTCAACATTAATAAGATGTTTTATTATATTTAGATATGAAGCAATTAATGAAGGTTTTTCTAATATATTTTTTATTTCCTCATCTGAAACCTTTATTTTTTTAGGGTCTATTTCTGTTTCTACTTTAACATAAACTTCTCTCATTGGCCACGAATCAACAATAACATAATGTTCTTTTTCAGGTGGTAATTCATAGGGGTTTTCTGCATATGATGATGTCGGTAATTCGTAGATGTTTTCTGCACGAACGGCAGGTATGGTAATATGTTCTCTTCCTCCTTTATTTTTAGTGGCTTTGGCTTTTTTGACCTTTTTTTCTATATCTTCTTCTATTCTTTCATCTTCTGTCATTTTATCATAATATTTCTTTAAAATTTCTTCTGCTATATCTTCTGCATCTTTTTCTTTTAATCCATCTTTAATTAATTTTTCTATTAATATATTCTTGACTTTTTCTCTTGGTTCTTTTGTCTTTGATTCTTTAACTTCTTCTATGTATTGTCTCAACTTTTGTTTCATTATTTCTTTTAATTTTTCTTCAGACATTTTTTATTCTCCTTAATTTTAAATTCTCGAACATAACTAATAACATATTGCTTAACCGTAATAAAAAGATTTTCAAAGATTTGAGATCGATCCTTTTTAATTCTAGTATGATAAGTATAGTTAATCTGTTCACTGTTGATGTTATATCTCAAAGAATTATTCCAAATCATGTGCCAGATGCTATAAGAACAGATCCATTTCCAACAATAAGTTTATAACATTCAAGAATCACAGCAATAAAACGAGGTATATTTTTCAAGAAAAAAATTCTATAGATTTAATAAATTAGATAATGTGAGACGCTTTGATATACTCTTTGAAAAGTGTTAATTTAATCTCCTATTTCCTTTAAAGCAATTCTTGTTATTCTAGCTAAATTCGTACTTTTTTCTTCGTATTCCTTTCTAATCTCTTCTAATACTTCTAGCATTAATTTTTTAAGTTCGGTTTCATATACTTTTTCATTTTTTTCCGATTCTTTTAGAGCTTCTTTAAATATTTTTAATTTTTCTTCTCTTTTTTTATTAATAAGTTCTGAATATAGTTTGATATGTTCTGGTACAAAATAGTTATCAATACCGTATTCATTTTTGACTATATCATATGTTTTTTCTATTCTTGTTAAAACTTCTCTGGGATTTGATAAAACAAAATTTATACCTTTAACTAAATTTAAAGCATCTGGGTCGCAACCATATGTGGCGAGCCTTCCTGGGCATGTAATAACAGGCGCTTTTAGAGCCATAGCATCCAATACAGATAATCCATAATGGTCCTTTGTTCTAGCTGGCATCACTAATACACCATCTACCTTGAACTTATCACCTTCAAAATGTGTAAGCATTTTATAATATGCAGCTATTTCTCTTCTTCCTTCTTCTGTTATACCATTTATCCAACCAGTAAAATGAATTCTTTCAAGATATTTTGGTTTTATCCCCCAATTTTGAAGATTTGATATAGTTCCCTTTTCACCAGAGCTTCCAACTATAATAAGCTTGGCATTCCATTTGTCTACTATTTCGTTGAATGCCAATGGAAGACCTTGCATTTTTATTTTTTCTGGTCTACCAGAAAAAAGTATTAATTTTTCACCATTTGGAGCTAATACATTTCGGAGTTCCTCTGCTCTAGATTTTACATAATCATCATAAAGATACGGAAAATAATCTGTAGCATTATGAATAACAAAACAATCCCTATGATAATTTTCTTCTATAGATTTTTTCCACCCATCTGAAATGGTTACAAGTTTATCAGATAATTTTATTGTTTCTTCTTGTGCTTTTTCTCTTTCTTTTGTTATTGTTCTTATCAAAGCATGTAGAGTATATAAAGTTGGTGGGTAATTTGTTTTTTCCAAAATAATAGGAAGTGTTTTATCATAAGTAAATGTATGGGTATGTATATGGATTACATCTGGTTTGAAACCAGTAGATAAAATATAATCAATTGCTTTTTTACAACATATTTTTCCAGCTTCTATAATTTTATCTTCTGGGACAAGTTTTTCTATACTTTTTGGTATCCACCTATTACCATATTTGGTTTTAATTATTCTGAATTCTTTAACTTTTGCTATTCTATTGCCATTTATCTCTCCTTCAACAAATGTTTTATAATTATCTTTTGTTATTACATTGTATCTTATTACATCCTCAAATGTACAATTCCACCAATGTGTTAAAACTACAATATTCATATTCATTCTTATTAATCCATGAAATAATCTTTCTGGAACAATCGCAGCACCAGCTGGTATAGAAAATGGTATAGAAAGTAATAGAATATTTAATTTTTTAGATTGTATTTTTGTTTTCTCTTTAACATTGTTATCAATATTTTTTTCTAAATTTTTTTTTATATTCATTTTCTACCCTCTTTCAGAATTCTTTCTTCATTGGACATTTCTTTATATATTCTCAAATCTAACTAATAATTTGTTAGACTCATAAAATATCATTTATATGCCCGAATTCTCTTTTTATCATATATAATTGTCTATCATATTCAGGAAGTTTATTAACATGACTCATTAATTTTGCATCTAAATTCTTTATCATAATTTTTGCTTGCTTCAGTTCCATTTTTCCTAATCTTTGTAGCATTTTTATTCTTTCAATTTCTTTTTCTATTTGTCTTATTTCTCTATAAATTTCGCTTTTACTTTGCATAAATTAGTTATGTCATTTGTAGGATAAAAAGATTATTAAAAATATATTTGGAGAAAATTATCCTCTTTCTATTTTTTTCAAAAGCATTATAAAAACAGATGCCTTAGTTGCTAGTTAAAGTTAATCCAACTATCATTTATATCTCAATACCAATATTTTTTATTGCAAATACTGCATTATCAACTGTTTGAATAATCAATATGTTTGTCCCTTGCTTCACATTATTTTTGTCAAATGTAAATAAATATCCTCTTTCTTCTGCAATGGCATATTGATTGTACATTACTTGATTCTCATGTACTATTTTTACAGATAAACCACCAGGACTTATTATATCAACAATATCAAATACTATAGCACCTGTTTTTAATTTTTTATATTCGCTTTCGTTTAGATTGAATGGTATTTCCATCCTTGATTCATACTCTGTTTTATAATATATAAGCATCCTTGCATGGCCGACAAAGCTTGAATTTTCTTTTGCATTTATTCTTAGATAATTCTCGCCATATCTTATGTGAGATTTATCAAATTTGAACGATTGGACATTTTTTATAGGACCTGAGAAAATCTCATGGTCATTCATAGTTATTATAATATTTCCAATATTTTCATCTAAATTTAACTCCAATCTTCCTTCTTTAAATGTGTTATATTCATCAATTAAAAAGAAATTATATGCAAATGAATTCTGTGAGAAACTTTTTGCTATTATTTTGATATCTTTCAACTCATAAAATGTTGGCGCCCACATACGAATACCAGAACTTTCTGCTGCTATCTCTAGTATTATGTCATTTGTTAGCATTTCATTATTTATAGAAATTGTATACTCTCCTTCATTGAAATTACTTTTATCGATAATATTACCATTTAATTTTATTATCAATGGACCATAATTATTTGTTTTCTTCACAGTAAATAATATTTTTAAATCATCTATATTTCCAGAAATATGATATTTTACATTTGTTTCACCAAATAATAAACCATTCTTAATAATCCTATCTCCTAAATTATAAATATTTTCACCACTTAAATAATCGGCAACAAAATATCCTATATCATAAGGTTTGAATGTGCTTATATCCTTTGGTCCTATAATAAATGAACCTTCTAAACTTTCGATTGTTTTTGTAGGATAAGTTACATCTTTTTCTTTTGGTGTTTCTATACCAACAAACGTAGCCATTAGTACAGCTAGGATTATTAAACCTACAACAAGAAATACTATAAAATCATCTGCCATTATAACCACTTTAAAGTAATTATAACAAAAAAAGTTTAAAAAGGTTTCGATATATCCGTCATTTAAATATAAAAGATGCGAGGGGCCGGAATTTCATCAATCCTTTTTTTTAAATAAGGGATTGGTTTTGAACCGACGAACCCACTAAGGGAATAGGTCTTGAGCCTCGACATCATCAAATCAGCGCTCAATGATACTATCGCCTTTGACCATTCAAGAGCCCCTTTAATTGCATTAATCATCTGTTTCTTTGAAATAAGGTTTTTTCTTTATAAATAAAGGGGCTTGACTTGGCTACCCTCGCTTAAGTAAATATCTAATTACAAAAAAATTAAAAAATCTATTTCAATTCTTGTAATTCTTTTCTTAGGTCCAATAGTTGTCTCTGTAATTCGTTCAATGAATTTTCTATTTGTTTGATATCTTCTGGTCTTTCAGGAACCATTGCAAGATCAGCACCTCTAGGTCTAATAAGCTCTGAATCCATTTCTATTATACTTTTTTCCAATCTTTGTACTGTGGCATGCATTATCTTTAGAGCATCTGATCTTATTGTTTCAATTTCTTGTAAAATAGAAAAAAGCTGTTTTGCACCAGAGACAAATAATTTCATTTCCTGAATGCCTGACAAAAGTTCTTTGTATTTATCAACCTTGACAAAAAGCGGCATAGACATCTCTTCATGCCTATATGTTTTAGGTTCTATTTCTGGTAGTTCTGGTATATCATTTACAACTTCCTTTATCTTTTCTATATCCTCATATTTGTCTTTTTTTGAAAAGAACATCTTTATCACTTTTATTTAGTATTTGATAATTTAAATAATTATTCAAAAATGCGATGGCCGGGAATCGAACCCGGGTCTCAACCGTTCTGCTCGAAATCATTGGCAGGGTTGTGTCCTACCGCTAGACTACCATCGCATCTTGTAATAATCTTAATTAAAAAAGTATAAAACTATAATCATAATAACTAATAATCCTAAATAAATAAAAAAGAATTAAATAAAATAAAAATTTCTAAATCTTTATCTTTTTGACCCATCTCCTAGATATGTCCGACACTGCATCTTTCATGCCTAATCCAAGTGCTATAGCTAATCCAAGACCAAGAGAAGCAACTATTATCAATAGGATATTATTGACTAATGTTGCTGATATACCTAGTATTGGTAATGCTAATGCTATGGCAACGTATATAATGAAGAAGAATGTTATCTTACCAACAAGTGCCGCATATGCCCTGTCTGTACTCTTGAAATGTTCTTTGATATATTCACCCAAAATGTATCCTGCAACCATTATTAATGCTGCACCAACAACCCTTGGTATAAATGCATTTATTTCAGACATCCATATTGCTAATGATGTAATACCAAGAACTTCTCGTGAAAGCGCTGCTGAGATGAATGCAAGATAAATCCACCATCTTGTTATCACTGCAAATAGATTGCTTATATTTACAATAGGCTTCTTTGTCTCATGTACATAGTAATCAACCTTTAACCTCTCTAGAACCTCTTTAACAGCTCGTCCAACTATCTTGCCAACAACCAAACCAATAACAAGCAAGATTATGGCACTGATAAGATTTGGTAGAAACTCTGCTGTGGCTACTAGGAGATTCCCTAAAATGTCTATCAACGTCATCTATATACCTCCCTCTTAGCATCATTAAGCTTACTATTTAGTTTGGTAAAACTCATTAATAAAGATTTTGCTATGGAAAAAATGCATATTTTTTTTAAAAAATTACGAAAAAACGCCAGGAGCAGGAATTTCTCAAAATCCCTTTCATATTATTTTCCTCGTCCATCATTATTTAAGTACACAAATACCTTTCTTACAAGAAAGGGATTTGTTTTGAACCTGCGCATGCAACATTGAATGACACATCATATTGTGTCAATCCATAATGCATACCAGCTTTCTTTAATTGGTGCTCAAGGCTGGCGCGTTGGACCATTGAAGTAGGCCAACAGGATGTTAATCATCGAATTAACTCATCCCTTGAGCCCAAAGCTCCGCCATCCTGGCGTATAAATTTATTAGTTTTAATTGTTTAAGAATTTAAAATTTTATAATTTTCTCATTATTTTCTATTTCAACCAATAGATACAATTTTCATCGCATCAAAAATATCAATACAATAAATAAGTTTTTTGTAAAAATAGGTATAATAAACGCCGGCAGCAGGATTCGATTGCAGATCCGTAAGCCACGACTTGCGGATTACCTGCATGAGCCGAAGCTCGCTGGTTTTCGAGACCAGTGCATTTGTCTTTTGATGTTATGATTACAACATCCATCTAACCAGATTATGCGATGCCGGCTTTTAATCAATTTAAAATTTGCCAATAAAGATTTTAAAATTAATTTAAAAGTGGTTTATATGTATATTTTTGTTAATAGAAAAAAAATAAAGATTAAAGAAAATTCAACAGTATTGGATGTTTTGAAAAAATTAGAATTAAATCCTGAAATATACCTTGTCAAGAGAAAAAGAGAATTAATTACAGAAGATGAAAAACTGAAAAATAATGATAAAATAGAATTGATAAAGGTTATTTCTGGTGGTTAACATGAAATGTAAATGTGGAAATAAAGGTATATTTTTTCGTAGATATGAAGGCCGATATTATTGTAAGAAATGCTTTATTTATAACATAGAAAAAAAATTTAGAAGTGTTGTAAACAGGAATAAATTAATTAAAAAAAATGATAAAATTGCTGTTGGACTGAGTGGTGGAAAAGATTCTTCTGTTCTACTTTACTTATTATTTCAATTAAAGAATAAACTAAAAGGTTTTGATGTTTTTGCATTAACAATTGACGAAGGTATAAATGACTATAGGAATAAGGGTTTGATTTTTGCAAAGAAATTAACGAAGAAATTTGGAATAAAACATTATATATTTTCTTTTAAAAATGAATTTGGTTTTACTCTCGATGAATTGACAAAAAACAAAATAAAATCATGCACATATTGTGGTGTTTTACGCAGGTATATATTAAATAAAAAAGCTAGAGAACTTGGCGCAAATAAGCTTGCAGTTGGTCATAATCTTGATGATGAGGCACAAAGCATTATTTTAAATTTTATAAGAGGTGATCTATTAAGATTTCAAAGGCTTGGTGCCTTTCCAATAATTTTGGAGGATAAAAAATTTGTTTCAAGAATAAAGCCATTAAGGGATATCCCAGAAAAAGAGATAACCGCTTATGCAATATTAAAAAATATAAAATTTTTTGATGGTGAATGTCCTTATTCCTTTGATAACATGAGAAGAGATTTGCAAACATTGTTAAATAACTTAGAAGAAAAATATCCTGGAACAAAATTACAAATAGTGAATTTTTATGATAGAATAAAACCATTCATATCAAAAAAAGAAAGTGAAAAAATAGATTATTGTATAAAATGTGGCGAGCCATCATCACTTAGAATATGTAAAGCATGTGAATTATTGGAAAAGATTAATTCTAGCCAAATCAAAGCTCATAAAGGCATCATTAAGACGCCGACTTAAGATAAATATCTTAAGTCTGAGTTGCTCTTTGGCCAAAATCATAAAAATAATTATAGTATTTTACTATATTTAAAGTTAAGCCAAAATGTTTTCAGCCTGTTTTATAATATTTGACAAATCTGAACTTCTTATCTTTTTTTCTATATCTTTATTTGTTATTAAATCCTGTAATGTGATTATCTCATTGTCAAGCAATTTTTTATAGATATCTGGTGCTGCCTTTAGGATTGTAACGGGATATATTTTCTTTGAATGTGCCATATTTTCAAGTGCGTATTCCTTTTTATAGCCCCATCCTGTCAAGATTATTCTTTTGGCCTCTGCATATTTTTTAGCATGATATGAAAACTTGGTATTGTTGAATATCCATGCGAAATCAAAATTGTATTTATTTTTGTTTTCAGCAAAGCCATCCTTTATATCTTCAAGCCTTGCTTGAACCTGGAGAAGAATACCCAACCCACAAAACCTATGAGGATTTATATGATGCTTACACTCAACAAGAAATAATTTATCTTTCTTTGCTATAATATCAACTTGGTGTTCCACACATTTACCATTTATCAATTTATTCCATTCACATCTGTATCCATGTGATTCTAGAATTTTTTTTGCATAAATTTCAAAATTAAAAGACCCCAAGTTTGTGATAGCATGTCTCAATGTAAACAAAAATGAAGATTTATGATCTATTTTTTCAAGTTCACTAAGTATTAAGTTATATATTTTATGTGTTGTCCATCCATTTCTTACACGTTTGCTTATTTTATTTGCAATTTCTTCTGCCATACTTCTTGTTGTGCCTGCACGCATACATGTTTTTATAATCTTGTTTGGTTGAAACTCTTCTTTACTACCATCAGCTTTTATAACAAACATATTTGTCACACAATTTCATCCAATATTTTTTTCATTGGATTTTTTGTTTTGAATCCATTTTTACAATTATTCTCATCAAACTTCTTAATATTATTTTTTTTATTTTTTGTTGTATGCAATAAAAATGGTACAGATCCAAAAATGTGCTCACCTGTCTTTGAAGATGTTGCATGATCACATATTACCACAATATTTATATTTTCCATTTTTTTTAACTCTGAAAAAATATTTCTATCAACACTTTCTAAGAATTTTACTTTTTTTCTGAAATCCTTATTATGGCTACATATATCTGCACCATTTATATGAAGCAAAACAAAATCATATTTTTTAAGACATTTCAACGCAATATTTAATCTCAAACGTAAATTTCTTTCATAATCTTCATTTATTTTTGGTTTTATAATATTTATTCCAATGTATTTTGAAATACCTTTTATTATTCCTACACCACTTATTGAGCAAGCATTAAATCCGTATTTTTTTCTAAATGAATTCACATATTTTAAAGAACCTGCTGCTCTAAGAAGTAGAAAATTAGCAGGTATTTTTCTTTTTTTATTTATTGGATGTTTGGAAAGAATTTCATAAGACTTTTTTATATATTCATTTAGTATATTTGCTGTTTTTTCAGCTTTTTTTATTTTTGCGCATATTTTTTCAGGTTTTCTACCTCCAATATCGTTATCACTTACATATTTACTCAACCCATTTCCTGTTAATACTAAAACACCTCTATGCCCAACAGAACGATATAATTTTATCCTAATATCATTAATATTCCTTATTTTTTTATTTAATTCCTTTGTGAGTTCATCAAGTCCAAAATAATTTCTTCCAGCACGTCTATCAACTATATTTATATTTTTGTCAACTGTTGCAAAATTTGCCCGAAGATATATAGAATTTTTATTTGGTTTTATTCCTATTCCTAATGCTTCTAAATAACCACGGCCAGGTTCATCCTTATACGAATAACCTAACAATTCAAGTGTTGCAACAGATGACATATTTTTTAGATTGTAGTTTGGTGCATATGGACCTGACCATACACCGCACAAGCTTTTTTTAGCAATCTCATTAAGATTCGACATTCTTGCGACAGCGAATGCACTTCTTGGATAATCAGCAGCACCATCAAGTATTATAAAGAGAATTTTTTTTTCTTTTATACCATCTGGTTCAACATACCCACAATTTTGGCAATTATAATTTCCTGTCTGATATCCAATAAATAATCTCATACGTGAGGATTTACAAATTGGGCAGAATCTTTTTTTCATCCTAGACATCTCTATAAAACTTCTATATCCTTTCTATTAACATTCTTTTCTTTTTGTGATCAAAAAATGAAAATATATCTGATTTCTTTGCTATTTTTATTGCCGTTCTCAATTTTTGTCTTTTCTCTGCAAATATTGTAAGTAGTGGATCATTCTTTTTTACTCTATCCTCAATCTTCTTATGCAATAGTATTCCCGCATATTTATCTTTTGGTGTACCTGCTACAAAACAAATATTAGCTAATGTGGCATTGGATATAGAAGCAACTATACCATCGTTTTTTGCTCTCATTGTATATCTGTATTTTGCATATGGTATATCTTCGGGCTGAATATTTTCATCACCACCCTGAGCTGCGATGATATCCCTTAATTTTTTTTCTGCCTTTCCTGATTTCAAAATTTTTAATGCAGTTTCTTTGTCTCCTTTTTTTGTCATATTAAAGAGTAAACCAGCCAATGATGTAACCTTATCTATCAAATCACTTGTATATTTTCTATTCATTATTGTCTCTAAAGCCTCCCTTGCTTCAAGCGCTGGACCCATAGCATAGCCTATTGGCTGATCACCATGTGTTATACCACAATCTACAATCATATCAAGCTCTTTTCCAAGCATAATAAAATCTTTTGCAAGTTTTTCTGCCATACTCATGCTTTTTATCTTTGCCTCAGACCCAACTGGTATATCTATCACAACATACTTTGATCCAACTGCCTTTTTCTTACTCATAACAGATGGTAACAATAATGGATCCAGCGATAATGGATGCTCTATTTGAATAAATAGATCATCAGCCGGAGCAAGATCCACTGCACCACCCCAGACAAGGCAACCACCACATTTCTTAACAACTCTCTTTATCTCATTTATATTCAGATCAACAGGTGCTAATATTTCCATTCTATCAGCTGTTCCTGCTGGCGAAGTTATTGACCTAGACGATGTTTTAGGTATTGTTAGACCAGATGCAGCAATTATAGGAACAAGAAGCATAGATGTTTTATCTCCAGGTACACCACCAATTGAATGCTTATCAACAACTATTCCTGGAAATTTTATCTTTTTGCTAGTTTGTATCATAGCCTTTGACATAGCAATACTTTCATTAAGTGTAAAACCGTGTATGTGTATTGCAGTTATAAAAGATGCAAGTTCCAAATCATTTAAATTTCTTTTTAGAACATCATCAACAATCTCTTTTAGTTCTTTATAATCCAATTCACCGCCATCTATTTTTTTTCTTATATACTTTTTTGATATAAGTTCTTCTCTTGGTTCAACATGAACAAAATCACCAGATCTTAAATTCATGAATTTTTTGACTTCATCATAAATAGCTATTTGTCCTTGCTTTACGAATTCTCTCGTAACATTCACTACGGTGGTTATTTTTTTCCTACCTTTTGTAAGTACAACTCGATCTAATGGCTTAACACCAAGTTCTCTAGCATCTTCTATATTTATAATAGAAATAAATTTACCCCCTGCTGTTAAACTTATTGTTCTGGTTCTTAATTTCATTGAAAATCACCATTAATTATTTTATCTGGTTTGTGAATACCTTTCTCTGTTATTATCAATGAAACATATTTCCATGGAGTGATATCAAATGCCGGGTTATGTAATTTAGCTCCTGAAATATGTTTATTTGTTATTTCACTTTTTGGTCTTTCCTCTATAATAAATTTATTTCTTTTATCAAGTGTAAATGTACTTGTTACAACATAAAAAGGTTTTTTATTTTCTTTTGCAACAACTGCTATTGGATATGTTCCTATTTTATTAATAAGGCCTTCTTTGCGTAATGCATCTGCCCCGACAAGTACAAAATCTATCTGATTTATATAATAACCTATAGCTGAATCTATCATATATTCAACTGGTATTTTTTTCTTTAATAGATCTTTTGCTGTCAATAATCCTTGATCTCGTGGTCTTGTTTCTGTAACAAAAACACTTTTTACATATTTTTTATTTTTTATTATTGTCTTAACAACATTTGTAGAATGACAATGTGTTAAAATAGTAACCTTTCTATTTTTTGGAAATATCATAGATGCATTTTTTGCAATAATAGTTGGTGCATTACTTAGTTTATTTATAAGATTATCTATTGTAGCGATATTTTTTTCTTTTTTTATTATTTCCAAACAATTATGTAAGCCAACGGCAGTTGGTCTTGCATCTTCCAACTTTTTAGAGACATAATAAAATTTTTTACCAAAATCATATTTATTTGCTATCTTTTTTAAATATTTCAATGATTCTATAGCTATTGTATTTGCAGATTGTATACGCATCTCTTTGATATCTTTAATTATATTTAGCATATTTATTTATTGGATAAATAGAATATAAAAAATCACTGTATCAAAATCCTGCACTTCTAATTACAAATTTAAATACTTAATTCAGAGATTTTAGTTGTATTTTTGCCATTAAAACATTTATTTATTAAGTAAATTAATTGTTAAAAATGATAATAAATAATTTATTGTTGAACAGAGAGATATAATTTATTTCAAACACAGAATATCATTTTCAGGAAAAATTAAAGACTATTAAAAACCTTAGTAATTATATAATTTGTGATCAGAAATGCTAGATATATTTGAAACAAAAGATGAAAAATTTAAAAAATTGGAAAAAAGGATAGATGATTTGGAAAGACGTATTTATAAAAATTTCAAACAAATAGATAATTCTTTTAAGACAATGATAAATATATTAAACAAATTGGAAAAGGAAAATGCAGAACTAAAAAAGGATAGAGACATACTTATAGAAAAACATAAAGAATTATTGAAAAATATTCCGGTACCAAAAAATAGATTAGAAAAAGAGGTTTATGAAAAATTTGTAAAACCTGTAAAAGCCAAAATAAAAGAAAATATGGACTTGGTACAACTTGTTGTTAAAGAAGAAATACTTAAAGATGAGAATATTCCATTAGACCAATTATTTGAACTTGTTGTAAGAAATGGTAAAATAAATTCTGATGTAGCAGCAAGAAAGTTGAATGTTCATCCAGCAAGGGTAGAAGAATGGGCAAAAATACTCAAGGAACGTGGTTTAATAGATATTAATTATCATGACAATAAAATTGAATTAAGAAAAAAAAATATATAATTCTATTTTGTACACATCCCTTTTGCACATACCATGCAATTCTCCAACTTGTACATACCATTATGTAATTCACATACAATTTTTTTGCTTGTTATAATTTTGCATATATTACAGAATTCATTCATCAATCCTATAGAATCAAGTTCTTTGTTATAAATTCTGTTACACAGATTTTTTATTTCATTCATAACTATTTTATCTTCAAGAAGTTTATTATTTCCGCCACGTAATTGCCTAAGGTATTGTGAAATAGCTGGCTGACTTACACCAAGCATTTTAGCTATCTCACTCTGATTTAAATTGTATTCGTTCATTAATTCTCTTGCAATTGAAGCACGTAATGCTGGAAAAATATGTTGAACCATTACTTCACATACCGGTCTCATTAAAACACCAAAAAATATAATAAGAAAAAAGTTTAAATATTAACAATATTTATTTTATTTTTCTATTTAATCTTATTAATATTGTTGTAAATAATCCACCTATATTTGATAGTATGATGCCCCTTAAAAACTCTAAGATTATCCAAATACTTAATGCTGTTGTTATAGGTAACCATTTTATATAAGTCCTAAAGATTTCAGAATTGTTTATGGAATTTTCAACTTGTATTTTTATATTTTCTTTCATTTCATTTGTCAAAAGAGCACGTTGGCTTTCTGGAACTGTTTTAATTGCAACATCTGTCATAGTTTTTATTATATCATTTCTAAAATTTTGTTCATATACTGAGATATTTGCATGCACAGTAATAAATATACCCAATGCTATCAAAATATTTAAAATTAGAAACGTCTTACTTATAGAATTTGATCCAACCCTAAAGAATATCCACCTCTTAAGTTCTTTACCATATGTATTAGATAATTGTATTATATATATAGAGGATATAATTATACCAACCGATATAAAAAAGCTCATAATAGAAAATTTCAATAGTATTAATATAAAAATAGCACTAATGATAGAGCTTATCATTCCAATCTTATTAACATTATTATAATATCCATAAGAACTAAGAAATGCAAAACCCAATACCAATAAAATAATAGAAAGTAAAATAAGAAAAAATGAATTAAGTAAATATAAGATAGAACTTGTTATACCAGTATCTTGAATAATTAATGTTTTCAATATATTATTTTGAATATTTACTATACTTTCAACGGAAATATTAGAAAAATAAAGAACAATAGAAAATAATATGAATGATATGGCAGATCCGATTATTGCTATTTTTTCTTTTGGCCCTATGTCATTCTTTAAATTCATATATAAATTTCCCTTCTTTCTTCTTTTTCTTGAATAATTTAGATATTTTATTTTTTATTGATACTTCCTTTTTTTCACTTATAAAATCTTTCACACGATGAAATCTGTTAACATCTTTTGTTGGCCATAAAATATATAGGAGAAATATAATAATCACGATGATAATAACTATAAGTATAATAACAAATATATCCATTTCTACTTTCTTTTCAGATGATGCCTCTGATATTTTTGCTGATAGGTTATCTATCATATTTTTGACATCATCCAGATATAGTTTTGCTGTATAGTAATCTTTGTTTTTCATAGATTGGTTTATTTGATCAAACTTGTTTTTTATATCATTTAATAAAGATTTCAAATCTGCAACATTAATACCTATGTTTTCAAGGTACGTTATATTATTTTCCAGTTCAGCAATTACCAATAGATATTCATTATACTGTGGGAGCAAAACAATCTCTACCGTCACATTGCTTGGTATAACTTTTATTATAAATGTTTTTGAATCTTTTACAGATGTATTAGATGTTGTAACGTCTATTGTAACTGTATATTGTCTAACTTCTGCATTACTTGGTATTGAAAAATTTATTATAAAATTATTTATCGAGTTTTTTGTAGAATAATCATATTTTGTTGGTATTATTCTAAACCAGCTACTATCTATACCTGATAATGATAGTGTTATGTTATATAATGTAGTATTTCCATCATTTTTTACTGTTACCGATTTTATAACAGACTGATTTTGTATTATCTCAAAATCTTCTATTGAAGATATTATCCTTATCGATGACACAAGTGTTATTGTATCATTTGATGTTGAGCTACCACCACCATCTGTTGTTGTAGTTGTTAAACAATTACCTCCAGAACATGTCTGATTTGCACCACAAGATATTGTTGATGACCAAACACTATTTGAGCATGTCCTATAACTTGTTGGACTATCGCAAATAGTTGAACCAGACAAATATACTATTCCATCATGATAGCAATTCATAGAACTTACGTTACACCATCCTTTCCACGATCCAAAGCTAACACCATCATAATCTAAAAAACATGTATACCCCATACAATCTGTTGGTGTATTGCAATATTGTACAGTATAACCATATAAACCTGTTATTGGTGGGGAATTTAGAATATTTATTGATATAGATCCAACAACCTCAGAAAAAACAATATCTGAAAGTAAAAAAATAAATAATAAAATCAAAGAAACTCTTTTCATTACAATCACTATGGGATTGACCTAAATAAAGTATAATATGTTGTCCACCATGTTGAAGATATCGGAGTTCCAGAAGGTATTATCATCTTTAATATGATATAATAAAGTGTATTTTCTGTAGCAACTAAATTTATCCCTTGCGTAATGTTATAATTATTTGTAACATTAAACGTATTAGATGGATCTGTACCCAATCTTAAACTTGCATAATATCTTGTTTCATCCTGATTAGTTAGATTTAAAATATTTCCTTCTGTGTTATTCCAATTATTCATCCTAAATTGTAATAAACCAGTCACATCCACAGTAAAGTTTAATGTGAAATTAAATTCCCAATAATCTGTATCATTAACAATTGCTGTTGATTTTATTATTGTAACATTCTGAATGATAAATAATTGTTTTGTTGTAACATTCGTTGCACCAGTTGTTGCTATTGTTGTATTTACATAAGTTAAATTGCTTCCACTTATTTTTGAATCAAATGTAGCTGAACTTATTTGTGATGAATTTGTATTTGCTGTAAAGCTTATGCTTATGATTCCACCAGATATAGTAAAACCTATGCTATAATTTATATTTATTTTATTATCTGTAAATGTAACACCTGCGCTCTGATATGTAGAATTATATATAACTCCTGCGGAATTTCTTACTTCTTTAACGTCTGTGATTGTATAACCAATAGGTATTGTAATATTTATAATTGTAAACGTATCATTTCCAGTAGGGATTATAGAGTATACAAAACTTTGATTCGTTACATTTGTATCAACAAATCGTGGTGATATGGATGCTATTGCATGAACATCTTGTATCTGTGATTCTATTGACATATTTGTTTCTCCAACAGTTATGTTATCATCATCTTCGCTTGTTCCAACATCTGTACTAACATTTAAATTTGCAGCAACAGTAGCGAGTCTTGTTGCAGTCGAAGAAATATTAAACACGATTGTAATTGTTGTATTTGTTGATGCATTAATAAATAAGCCGTTTATAAATCTTATTGTTATTTTATTTAATGTTGTATTCCATGTTGTATTTGCCCCTAAAACATCTGTTAAATTTCTTATCTCAACAGCAGATATGTTTCCTGTTGTTGCTGTTCCTGCAAGTGTAATATTTATTAAAGTCACATTAACTGTGTCATCGCCGCTTCCAGGTGTAACATTCAAATATAATCTAAGCATTTCGACAGAAGAATTTGTATTAACATATGCGGGTGCAAGCGATGTTCCATTTATTGTTAAATTTCCGCCTGCAAAGACAGGTGTTATAAAAGTTAAAATAACTAAAAATCCAATTATTATTTTTTTCATTAAAAACCACCATTTTGTTCATTATTCTTATGTTAAATCCGAAATATAAAGTTTTTTAATATATAATTCGTTTTGTTGAAAATTTTTGATGAACTTTAGAGATTGATTATTACAAATATTATTTGGATACATTTTTAAGAAATAGACTCATTTCAATTTATCACATAATAATTTACATCAATATTCTAAAATAGAAAAATTAGATTAAATTTTTAGAACGCCCCAGGCGCGAATTTCGTCAATTATATATGTAAAAGCTCAAGAATTTTCTTGAGATTCATCAAGACCCTTCTTTCTTAAAAGAAGGGTTGGTTTCGAACGCGCGACCCCTTGCTTTCAACCCAGCATTTCGTCATCATAAGACAAAAGTCTTATTCTGTTCACCTCCATGCTGAGTAGGAGGCAAGTGCTCTGTCCAACTCTCCCCAATCCTCCCTTATAAGAAAAGGAACTGGTACTGAGCTACTGGGGCATTATTTTTTAATTAATAATGAAAACAATATAAATATATGATAATTGGAATAATAGGCTCTCTGCTTATCCTATTAGCATGGGTACCAGAAACATACAGAACAATAAAAACCAAAAATGCAGAAGCAATTGATATAAAATTCTTGATTCTTTATTTGTTAGGTTCATTTATATTAGTTATATATTCTATACAGATAAATGATATACCTTTCACAATATTAAATTCTTTAATATCTTTTATAAGTCTGATTGAAATGGTCTTATTACTTAAGAAAAAAATTAGACAAAAATCTTGAGATTACCTTTTACTAGTGCCTTCAAGATCTCTCGACCTATTTCACTGTTCTTTGCAACTCTTATTTTTTGTGATTTTCCAACAGTCGCTGAAAATAGATATTGTTCATCAACATAAAAATTCACTATCTTTCCTGGTTTTACTTCAAATGAAAAAACAATATATGCACCTGTTTCCTCTTTTTCAAATCTTATTTCTTTTCCTAATGTCGGTAATTTTGGTAATACCTCTATGCTTATTCCCAATTTTTCTTCTAACTCCTTTATTGTTGTACCATTTTTACCAATAAGTATTGGTATAGTATTATTTTCAACTCTTACAATGGCCTTATCGTCGCTCAAAAATTCAATTTCTGCTGTCTTATCAAACCTCTTTATTTCTGATAATATCTGTTTCTTTGCAAGATTAATTATTGCAGATTCTTTTGTTGTCTTAACAGGTATTATAACATTTTCTTCACCATATGTATATATTTCATATTCTAATCTGTTATTTTCAAAATTTCTTATTTCGACAATAGGTCTTGCCAAATCTGCTTCTGTCATACCTGTAGGTGTTCTTACAACAAGCGAAAGTGTATATACATTTTCTATTTTTCCATTCTTTATGTATATAATTGTATCTATAATATGTGGTATCATGCCCAATTCAATCCGTCCAATAAAACGTTGTACAGCATCTATTGGATCGGTTGCATGAACAACACCTATCATCCCTATGCCTGCTAGACGCATATCTGCAAAAATCTCAAATTCTTCTGTCTTTCTTACTTCATCGAAAACTGTATAATCTGGTCGCACAAGCAATAACATGTCTGCTGTATTCTCAAATTTTCCTTTTAGTTTTGTATATTGTGTGATCTCTGGTTTTACCTGCAAATCACGTGGTGATTCCATTGTCTTCACGATTTTACCTTGTTGTTCAAAGAATTCTGCAAGTGATGCTGCAAATGTAGATTTACCAGACCCTGGTGGTCCTGCAATTAAAATACCTTCAACCTTTTTTGTTATTCTTTCTTTCAATTTATCGGAAAGCATATAGTCATCCAAACTTAATTTTGCTATGGGTCTTACAACCGTTATTTCAATACCATCAGAAAATGGTGGTCTTGTAATTGCTATACGCATATCACCAATTTGAATAACAGATGCAGAATGTCCATCTATTTCTATAAATGAATCTTCTTCATAACGTGCTATATCCATAATTTCTTTTATAATCTCTTCAAGTTCTTCTGCAGTAATTTTTTTGTCACTTATTTTGACTAGCTCAAAATTTCCAGGTTTACCTCGTTTTGCCATTGGTATACAATTTTCCTTTAGATGAAGACTCATCGTATCTGGAGTAAGCATTCCTGATAATCTTGTTTCCTTTTTTCTCTCATATGGCTTAAAGTATTTTGTACGAACACCTTCTGCCTCTGCAACCATTGCCTGGACATAATCAGAGGTATATAAAATTGCGTTGTATTCTTTTGCAACATCAAGAATAAGTGCATCTATACGACCATACTTTGCTAATTGTATTTCTTCATAAGTTTGTCTTCTACCCATTTTTGTTAAAACTATATTTTTTTCTTTTTGCATTCCACGTATTTTTTTTATTTCTTCAAGACCCTTGAATCCAATTTCTCGACCTTTTGATGCTTGTGCACGCAATTCTTCTACCACAAATTCCGGTATAATAATCTCTATATTTTTGATTTCCTCTTTTTCAATTAAATCAGATAAAATGCCAGATATAATTACACTTGTATCTGGGACTATTTTTTCTGTTTTATCTTCTGAATCTTGATATAATTCTGTCATAATTTTTTCACCTTTTAATTTATTCAATCAATAGAAGTAAGAGCCTTATTACTTTTATACACTATAATTTAAATGTCTTTCTCTATGTTAGTAGGTATATTTCGTTAAATTTATTTTACATCTAATATTTGTCTTTTTTTCTTTACGTCTTCTGGATATGGTGGTATGGTTGATTATAATTTACATTATTGCTTTGTATTCATTTCAATCCTATATAATCTGATTCTAACATAATTATTTGAAACAAAACTCAAATTGTTTGTCCAAATATTTCAATCCTACATTAGTCTGTTTCTAACTTTCTTTTTTAGTATTCTCTATCAAATCCTTTTCATAGGGATGGTACTCTTCTACATCATAAATGTAGAGATCCCCATTTCCACCCCATCGAGCACATCTTCCAGCTCTTTGAATTAGAGAATCTATTGGTGCAACCTCAGTAATCATTGTATTTGAAGATATGTCCATACCAACTTCAATAACTTGCGTAGATACCAAAATCACATGTTCTCTGCTTTCTCTCGAAAATAATTTTTGAAGCAATTCTTCTTTCTTTTTTCTATCTTCATCTAAAAATCTAGAATGCACAAGGATTATACGTGCGTCAATTCCACTAACTTTTATAAGATCTTGATATATTCGTTGAGCTCTTTCAACCGTATTACATATAACAATTAATTTCTTGTCTTTAGATGAGTTAAACACCTCTAATACATCACTTACAGAAAGTCTTTTACCTTCTCTGAGAGGTTTTGTATGTAAAATTACTTTTCTATCTTTTCTAGACTTAATCTCATTTTCATCTTTTACTTTTACAATTTTTGTATGCTTCCCTGTCATTTTTTTAATTTTATTTATCAATAAATCTGCTAAGGTAGCTGACATCACAGCAAACGGTAATCCTAACTTAGAGGAATGTTCGATAAGAGTCAGAGTTGTTTGTAATCCCGCATTCGGATCAAAAATATGTATTTCATCAAATACTAGAAAGGCAGAGGAAACGGCTCCTGCTAAAATGTTTCCTCTTTGTATGGGAGCACTTAGTGGGGTGCAGACATATGCACCCACTGTTTGATCTATTGTGGTTAAGATTATATCCTCTTCAAATAATTCACTCTCAACTCTCTTGCCGTGATGGAAAGCTGTGGAAAAGTTCTTAAACGAAGCATATTTCTGAATGCGCATTGATAAATTTTCTATTAGCGTTCTAGTTGGTAATGAATATATCATTTGAGAAGGTAATGTTTCATTTTTATTGAGTAAAAAGGAGATTATTGCAACTTCACTCTTACCTGAACCAGTAGGAGCCATTAAGATGAGAGATCCCCCTTTGATAGTAAATCTATTGCTTCTAGCTGAAAGTTGTAAGGTTTGAAGCCAGTAATTTCACTGAAAATTTGATTCATTTTCATATTTTTCAACAAGATATTTTTTTCAATTATCCAAATTAATTTTTTCTATCACGCTTCCTTTTTCTAGACTTTCCTTTGCAATTTCATATGCTTTCTCTAACCATCTTTTAACTTCTTTCATCTTACCACATTCATAAACCCAAATCCTAAACTATTTCTTTCCCCAAACCCGCAATCAATTCCAAACTCTAATATTTTTTTCTGTTGTTTACTTAAATAGCTAAATATAAATTCCCATATGCTTCCTATCATCTTATATTCTTTTCCATCAATAATAACATGTGAGACGATAGACTTTTTATATTTAAATTGCTCAAATATCGGGAATTCTCCTACATCTGTTTTATAAAATTCATTATATTTCTTGAACAGGTTTTCCTCAAGCTGCTTCACAAAAGCTTCAAAAGCATACTCTGGACGCCAATACACATATCTTTTCTTTTTTTCTTCTATACCATATTTCTCATAATTTCTCTCAGGAATTCTTATAATAATCGGAGTGGCTGAAATTATCCTACAATCTCTACCTAATCTTGTTTTTAATAATGAAATTTCCTCAATTTTAAATGACATTTCACCGATATTAATGAGTTTATTATCATTTGCTAATTTTTTTAGCTTGTCTTCCAAGAATTTAATAAATAAAATATCTGGAGAAGATATTAGTAAATTTCTCATATCACCAGCTTTCATATCACCTATAGGGAAAATATTTGAAAAACAAAAGAATTTATATCCTTTTTTATCATGAAGAATATTATACTTTGTTTCCTTAAGTAAACTATAAATAAACCCCTGTAATTTATGAAAATACTTCAAATCATATTCACAGTCTTTTATAGCTTCTAACCTTAAGAGCATCCTCATATTTCTTATAAGAAAAGATAAAAATCTAAAGATTTCTGTTTATTAATAACTACACTAGGGTTAAGACATATAAAACTATATTACTTTTTTCCTGCAACTAAACTTTTAAGCAAGAAACAGAAATATAATTAATTAAGTCCAAAGTAATATGATAGAAAAATGAAAGAAACAAACAAAGGAATAACGATTATTTCAATTGAGTATTAGACAAACCCAAATAAAGATGAGTTAAAAGAATATGTGACCAATGTAATTTATCCCATCTTTTTACTGAAGGATGGTTTAAAATCTTCAGGATCTTCTAAGGCTAATAAATAGATTAAATCTTAAATTAAATCAACGTTAAATTTTATTTTATAATCAGATGATATCGTATTATCTTTTTTGATTTCTATATGAAAATGCCGAAAATCTTTTTAATTAGGAAATACAACTCAAATTTATGAAATGCAAAGAGTGTGGGTCCGAAAATTTTGGAATAGAAAAAGGAATTATGTTTTGTAAGGATTGTGGTGTTGTTATTGAATAAAATATTGTCCCTTCATCGTAATTTCACTTAAAAACTTTTCTTCTTTTTTAGTAGATGGCAAAGTTGACAGTGCCATCAACTAGATTTTAGGGTTTCTTATATTTTAAATAAACAAAACATTTATAAATATTGACAGATATCAATATGTAAATAGGAGGTTTTAGGATGAAAGTATTGAAATTTGGTGCAGTCTGGTGTTCGGGTTGTTTGGTCATGAGACCAAGATGGCAGGAAATTGAAAAGGAGAATCCTTGGTTAAAAACAGAGTACTATGACTTTGACAAAGATAAGGAAGCTGTAAAAAAGTGGAAGATTGACAAGAATCTGCCGACATTTGTCTTTTTGGACAAAAAAGGCAAAGAATTTCTAAGGCTTCATGGAGAGATATCTAAAGAGGAACTTTTGAAGATTATAAATGAGAACAAAGACAAGTAGGAGGTGAAGACTATGAAAGTAATAGGTTTTGGAGCAATTTGGTGTATTGCGTGCAAGGTAATGGAACCTCGTTGGAAGGAAATAATAAAAGAAAATCCATGGTTAAAACTAAAATGTTACGATTACGACAAAGACAAAGAAATGGTAAAAAGATATAATATCAGTAAAAGTCTGCCAGTCGTTATTTTTCTGGATAAGAAAGGCAATGAAATCTTGAGGCTTGAAGGGGAACATTCTAAAAAAGAGATAGTAGAATTAATTAAAAAATATAGAAATAAATGAGATTAATATGAATAAATTAATTAGCTTTATTTTATTTAGTATTTTGTTGTTCTCTTTAATTGGTTCTATAACTTCTGCGCAGGAAATCAATAATAGCAATGAGGTCAATCTTTATTTTTTCTGGGCAGAGGGCTGTCCGCACTGCTCTGCTGAAAAAATATTTTTGTCAGAACTTGAAGAAAAATATCCTAATTTAAATATACATAGCCTAGAAGTTACAAAGAGCAGGGAAAATGCTGAATTGCTAGCAAAAGTTGGTAAAGAGCTTAATGCTGATGTTTCTGGCGTTCCGTTTACAGTTGTTGGTAAGCAGTATTTTATTGGCTGGTATAATGAAGAAACAACGGGAAAAGCGATTGAAGATGCTATTCAATGTGCTATAAAAAATCATTGTGCAGATGTTGTAAGTGGTTTGATAACTCCTATCACACAAAAAGAACAACCTGTGAGCAAAAGAGCAATACCTGAAAAACTAAATCTTCCAATTATAGGGGAAGTTGAAAC
>JAWCLW010000010.1:0-8796 GCA_039091535.1 Candidatus Aenigmatarchaeota archaeon
TGATTTAACACCCAATGCCAAACTACCAATCATATTTTGAACCATTCCTATGGTCTCATCGTCATAATTGACCCGCAACTTGCCCTCGTAAAATTTCAATCCTTGGTTTCCTGCTCCTTCTGGGTCTATATATACTGAAAATACATTGCCGTCTAAAATTAAACCATTACCAGCCTCGTAAGTCTGCCCCTTTCCTGTCTGTATCCAGCTATCTACATAAAAATACCAAGCTGTGGCGTCATCCAAAGCCAGGACAAACCAACCATCTTGCGGTGTTCCATCGGAAACCCATTGAGAACCGTCCCATTCAACTAAAAAGTCCACCCCGATTATTCTCCAATTGTTTCCCAAGCAATAATGAATTTCTCCATCTGCCACTCCATTAGGAATATTTTCTTGGACAACTATTCTTGTTCTGTCTTGTGGTGGTGGAATATATTCGCTCATCATTACGGTATAATATCCATTGTTTCCTGTTGATTTTTTAACTTTGATTATTGAATTTGGCTGATAAATTATTGTTTGGTCTCCATCAACATAAAAGGCATTCATTCCTAATTTCACATCGATTATTAAATGATACTGGCTGTCTGAAATCAAGTATCTATCACCTTCCGATGGATTTGTTGGTTCTTGATATAAGTCAGCATCTAAAACTGGTTCCTTGGGAACCTTGCTTAAAATAACCACCTCATCTACATATTTCTTGTGAACAGCCTGATAATCAAAATTCGGTGTCGTTGATGGCAATATTGGAAATGAAGTGAATGTCTTAATGCCGCCTATCTCTTGGTCACCACTTGTCTTTATCAGGTTAATTGCGTTAGTGTGAACAACCGTGTCAGTGTCTATGTGGTCATCTATTTCAGCGTGCGTGTGTTCTCCTATATTTGTTAATAAACTATGGCTTCTGTTGGTTATGTCTGCTATGCTTGATGTGGTCTTGTCAATTTGAGCCCAATTCCCAATTATACCAATATGATAATTATAATCATGAGGATTTGGATTGTGATCTCTGACTTCTTCCAATGTTATTCCTTTTAACGATTCATCGACGGTTGGGTCTGTTTCAGTCATGTTAGCCGTGATATTGTATTCCCATTTGTCAATGCACACGTCTATACCACTATCGGAATTTTTGCCCAAGCAAATATATTTTATATTGATTAAGGAATTATTGTTAAAACTCACATTTTCCTCAAATCTCAATGCTTTTTTACCCAACAAAGTAATTAAATTGAAATTATTGTTCAGAGCAACAACACTCGCCAAACTAAACATAAAACTAAATAACACGCCAAAAAATAAAATCATTAATAGACCATTTCTTTTTTTCATATCAATCTCATCATATTTTCAAACAGCATGAACAAGCTCAAAATTATAAAGATTAATCCCAAACTATCATTTACAATAGCATTTTCCTTTGTGTTGGAATATATTTTTTCCTCAGTGACAGTTAAATTTTCATAATTAGATACATAAGAATTAACACCTGTTTCATAGGTTATGCCATACAAAAAAATGAACGCACCAACGCATAATAAAATAACTCCACAAAAAATGCCTAATATTCGACTTTTAGTTTTTACATGCAAATAAAAAAGCAAAGCTAAAATAAACATACACATAAATAAAATTATCCAATACATCTCAATCTCCTTCGTATATATTAAAACTTTATTATGGGCTTGAACAGTGATGTCGCTCTCTTTCTATGTTTTTTTACACGTTTTTTAGTTTTAATATATACGTTTTTCTTGTTTATTCTTCCTATTTTTTTTAATCCTACCATTTTTATTATTATTTTTTAAGTTATATTTAAATGTTGCATATTTCTTCATGCATCTGTATGAAATTGACATCATCACACCTATAAGTTTCTTTTAAAGATTTTTTCAGTTTTTCAAGCAAATCCTTTGGTTCCACGCATAAAAACTTGTCCAATAAAAATACTTTTTTAGTTAATGATTTAATTGCAGTAAAATAAAACTCATTTATTTTGATTTTTGCTCTTAAAGTATTTTCATTATCTTCCCAAACTTCAGTGATAATTGTTTTATCTGGATTTTCAATTATCATACTGAACATGTCTGTTATGTTTTTTATGTATTCGCTCAGTTTTTTGATTTTTTTTAACTTTTCAATCTCTTCATAGAGCTCATCAATGACATATGCCTTGAAATATGGAATGTCCGCTTTGAACAACAATTTTTTTGGCTCAGGCAAATTTTTCATTGTTATGTCAAAAACATAATATTTCATTGTTTCCATATGCCATCATTCAATTCTATTCCATTTTTGCTTGCCAAGTTCTTTATCTCTTTGATTTTAGATTCAACAATGCTTCTTATTTCTTTTTGCTCGGTTTCTGATTCCAATAAGCAACTGCCAACCATTTCTATGTAATTAACAATATTGTTATCTGAAATAAAAGACAGAATTATTCCAGTGGTTAGTATATTATATCCTTGTTGGTTTTTTTGGATGGCCTCTATGATCCCTATTTTTGGATATTTGCCTCTCATTTCAAAAAAAACCCTAATCCATTCTTCCTTAGAAAAAACTTCCAATATCATTCATACACCCCCCTTATATATTAACTCTTCCTTTTCCATTCTTGTAAATCCAAGCTCGTTCAAAATGTTGTTTAATGTTTTTTCATGCTGCATAAAAAACTCAAAAAGCGAAATAAAATTAATATTGCCAATATTTTTCAACGTGTCAGTAAATAACAACAATGACATTTTACTGTTGAATTCTAAGAATTCGGCATTGTGGTTTTTCTTAAGGTATTTTTCCAATTCTGGCCTTATGTTATTATATAATGTTATGAAACAAGATATGTAATTGAATATATTATCTCTTGCGTCTGATGTGATTGTTTTTGTGGATTTATATATAAAATAACAAGATAAAGATTTTTGATAATATTCATTTTTCAAATTTAAAAGTTCTAATATGATTTCATTATTATTTATGCCATAAGGTTTTTCGTCCAATATGTTTTTGTTTTTCATTTAGTCACGTTTGTTTTAATTTGTATTATTTGGTTGCTTTCTTGAGGTATAGGATTATAAGCAACAACATTAAATTCCGTGTTGTTTATTTTTTCTAAAAACTTATGCAGATCGGCACCGTCCGATTCTTTCCACTTTTGCCATTCGTAAATCATCATTCCCGACGCAAAAGCTGAAATAACGACACAAACAAGAATGATTAATATTAATACTTGCTGCGTTTTTTTCCATCTTAAAGCTTTAGCCTCTTCCAAAATTATCCAGGCCTTGCATGAAGCACCTAATTCTTGGGAACTCACTCTTGATTCTTCTCTTATGAATGAAAGCGGCTTGAAATTATCAACATCAAAGAATATTGTTGGAACGCCAGAATTGTAATATATATACTCAGGTTCTATTTTTTGATAATTTTTCTCATCGTTGTATTTGTATATCCTATCTGGCTTTAACACGTATATGTTGTCTTTGATCCATATTATATCATTGTCAAAATTTTTAACAAATGTCAAAATATTTTTACCTCGTGATATTATATGAACGACGCCGAAATTCTTTTTAGTTATGCGTCTTTTTAGCTTTGCTCTTTGGTATGGTGTCGAGACAAAATAACCCAAGAAAATTCCCAATGAAATAAAGCACGTGGAACCAATAATTACCATAAACACTATCCAAATCAAGTTTTGTTGCGTTAAATAAAGAAACCCTATAATACCACATAGCAAAATGAATAAAAATAATCCGACATATAAAACCTTATCTTTTATGTTTGAAACTTTTTGATTTTCTATGTTCATGTTAATCATAACTTATCTCTGGATTAACTTCCTCTTCAGCTTGTTTTTTAATTGCACCATATCCAATTTCTTTTTCAACTGCTTGTTGAACCGCAGTCTTGAATGATTGCATTTTCCTTTCCCTTCCCTTGAATGATCTCGTCAAAAATAATTCGGTTTTGATTCTTGCGTAAATAATCCATTCGGCCAAATCTCTAAGTTCTGGCTCTCTCATGGCCATTTCCAAAAACGCTGCCGCACATAAGCCTATTTGCTTGTATGCAATTATGATTGAGAAGCTATCATCAAACATAGCGAGTGGTAATTCCTTATTTAAAAAAATGGAATATTTTGATTTGAATTCAGAATGATGCGGCAGTAGATTTTCTCGGTGTTCAAAATCAGTTTTTGGCATAAACCTAATATCGAATTTATAATCAGTGTCAAACGAAAAATCCACATTCTTGTTGTCCTCGAATATCTCAATCATTATTATAATTTAGCACCACTTATTTAAATATTTTGCGTTTTTGTGAATTAAAAAAATAAAAAATAAAAATAAGACTAAGAAAATCTTTTTGGATTTGCTGATTGTCACTTTAACCCATCAATGTGAATATTAGAACTAAGACAAAAAGCACCAACCCTGTTGGCAGTATTCCAGCAAGAACCGCTGCAACTCCAGTAAGGTTAGCACTTGTTATCATCTGTTGCGTGACAGGTATGGCCACTGCTAATACCAAGATCACTGCTAATACTATTCCTATTATTGCCTTTGTAATCGAAACCGCACCCTTTTTCTTTTCGTATTTCATAATTAATAATAAAAACAAACAATATAAAAATATTAATGGTTCAAAACATATTTTTTGGCATTAATTTTAGCCTTGGAATATACCCCCCAGAGAAAAAACATGCCCAAAAAACACACTTATAATTTTATTATCCACTTTGATTTTCTTTTTTTATTAGTTTTTATTACTTTTAAGTTTAAATCATTTATGATTTTTTCTGCATCGTAATTGTTTAACCTCAGTTTAAAAATGCATCTTTTGAACTCGTTATATGTTATTTTATCTTTTTTCAAATCATTTTTTAATTTATTTATGATTTTTTCGTATATGTATGACATATCTATCTTCTTATCAGTTTCAATAATGCCATAGAAAATATAATTCCAGACGCTAATGCAACAATTATTTTTCCGCCAGGAATAAATTCAGCTGCCAAAATGCACGCTGGAATGAATATGACGGCTCCCATAATTTCATTGAATTTCAAAAAAACAATCATAGATATTATGGTTACCAAAATGAATAAACCGACAAAAACCATATTGCCGAATATCTCTTCAATGCCTGCTGCGATTATATTTTCAATTATCACGTTGAACCACCCCTAACAAATTCTATTATCGAGAGCATTAAAAGAATGTTTATAAAGACAATTATAATATGGCCAAGAGGAAATGGAATGTCTGAAGACAATATGATGTTTGTCGGAAAAATGAAAATATTGAGAACGACTGTCAATAATAGAATTGGTATGAAAAACAATGCTGAAAATCCAGCAATCGAGGATCCAGCAAATATCGAGGATATTATCATTATGCCCATTAAAATCAAGAAATCTTTGTTTGTCATGACATTCAAGAACCCCTGAATCAGAAAATTGCCGACATTTTCAGAATTTTGCGTTAGAATAGTATTTGTAAATACGAGTGGTGCAAAACCAAACAAATAAAGCATTGTCGTTATCCCAAAAATCATTATTATATATGTAGATAACGCCATTTCACACCTCATTATATATATATTCTTAAAAATAATAAAGATATCACCACCAAGCATGTTGCCAATAATACCAGCCAATCTATGAATCCTATTAACATGAAAAACCCTAATACAATCAATCCAACAATTGCTGCACCTGTTTGGTTGATTCTGCCGACAAACGCCATGATAACTATTGTTATTATTATTGCGATTAACAATTTACTGAAATCGCTTAGCCATCCGAATTCTAAGTTTGAAATTCCTATTTTTCGGTTCAGCCAATAAAACCTTTCAAAGCTGTATTCTGGATATGATCCTTTTTTAAAGAACGGCACGACTATATATTTTCCCGTGTTGTTTCCTGTTGTGTATTCTATTATTCCGCCGCTTGGTGTGTAGCTTGTGTAATTGTAGATTAAATTTGACTTGTTTGCATAATATACATACATTCCCCAATAATTAAGGTTATTGTCAGTGTCTATCAGTTCAAATGAAAATGTTATATTGTTATAATGTGTTCTATTTTCAGGCAACAACAAATAATAAACATTTGAGAATGGGCTCGTAAAATTGGATATTGATATGATTGTTTCATTTGAAAATAATCTTACTTGCGTGACTCTATATTGTGGGTTTGGTGCTAACCCGAAAAATATAGGATTATAATTATCGGCTGAAACGGAAACATAATACAACGTGTATGCGTCAACGAAATTATTGACTATTCCGCCACTATCGGTTTTATCGTTTGAAAGTTCTACAAATGAAGACCCTATTAATTTGTAAAATTGCACCGTTGCATTGGTTATTGGATAACCAACCAAATTGGTGACATATATGCTATGTATCCATCCACGATTAACCCTTGGCAGATAAGCATTTAGAACATAATTCTGTGACCTGTTTTGCCAATTAATTACGTAATTTCTGCGAGCATAGTTTCCGTCATAGTCTTCTATGCCTATTGTTATGTTTCCTAATGGAATTCTTGAATAATCAATCTTATTTTCAGTGCTTGTTAAATTTAAATACATGACCGAATCTGTTTCATTGTTTATATAAACATTAAAACTATTGATTTTAGATTGATTTATTTCATCATAAGCATTAATCTCGAGGTAATTTGTATAATATGTTATGTTTAGCCACGCTAAATTATTATTGGAATTTTCTTTTGAATTAATCACAACGCTTGTTGTTGCACTGTTGCTTGTTAATTGTATTCCATTATTTAATGAATTTATAAAATCGTTTTTTGACATGTTGATTTTTTTCCAACCAGGGTCGTTTGTGTAAATTGATGCGAATGGATCAGAAGCACTCGGCTTGCTATTATATGTTGTCTCATTCTCATAAAAAGGATCAAATAATCTATGTGCGTATATAGTGAGATAGCTTGATAAAGAACTTACATAAAAATTCAATTCTATATATTCAGAATTAACTATTGTCATGTTGTCAGGTATGCTTCCATTGAATTTCAGATATGTTATCTGAGTCGGAGAACTTGAACGCACATACAAATCCTGAGATGTTCCATAATTATTGTTTGGATAATTTGAATTAACATATGTATCTTCTGAAACGTTAAATCTTCCTTCCGCATATATATCACGTCTTGCATTTACGTTTTGTATTTGAAGAATAAATATTAAAAAAATTAAAAATATCAATTCTTTTTTGACTTTTTTCATTCTTTCACCTATATTTTTGACCCTCAAATCTCGGCATCATGTAGAAAAATATTCCGCTGAAAATTATTGCCAACAATATGAAAAACGGCAACAGCTGAACCAATAATGTATCTGCCTCTCCGCCTTGGTATGAATCAATAAATGGCTGTATTATTGGTTGAACCGCTGTAAAGTATAGTATCAATGTGATCAATACTGAGATTAATCCAATGAATGTCATTTGACCTTTTTTCATATTAACCTCCTTTTTTCATTTTTCTTAATTCCTTAGTAGGAACCCTTAAAAATAATCTTCTTTCAGCCTCTTTCCATTGTTTTTTAGTCCCCTTTGGGTGTGTGGCTTTGCCGTATTTCAATTGGCTAATGGCAACGGAAAGGAGATCGGCCTTAAGCTCCTTTGAGATATGTCCAACATTAAATTTGTTTTTTATTTTTGGTGTCAATGTTATTTTTTTCAATTGTTTTAATGAAATTTTTTGATCATCTCTATTTTTATAAAAAATGAATGGAATAAACGGTTTTGACATTGTAGCTGAAATGTTTTTCATTGATTGCGGTATGTTGGCAAATATGTTTGTTTTTAATAATTGCGTTTGCATTGTTTTTTGTTCCTGAATTTGCATTGTCTTTTGGCCTTGCGTTTGCGTTGTTTCTTGTGCTCTTAATTGTGTTTGAACGTTTTTGTTTAAATTAGAATATCTATTTTCGGCCAACGTTTTTTCCGTGTTTCTCAAATAATTAAGATTCGATATTGCAGCTGTAGTCGTGGATTGCGTCGTTTTTTGTTTCTTGATCTGATATGTTTGCGTTGTTTGTGCTGCTTGCTGTGTTTTAGTTGCATATATCATTGGCTTGGTTATGATTTCAGATGTGCTTTTTACGTTTAAAATTAATGTCGGCTCTTGTTTTATGTTTGACGCCGAAATTTCATATAAGGCAGTTTTTGATATCTGTTCTTTCGCCAAGTTTTGAGCATTTGTTTTTTGCATTGTTTTAATTGTTTGTGCCGCTTGCTGTGTTTTAGTTTCAGCATAAGAAGGTTTTTTAGTTATGAATTCGTTTTTGCCGAATGTCTCAAAAATGGTTTCAATTCCACTGCCTTTAATTTTAATTATTTTTGTCGGTGCCTCTCCACTTATTTTTGTCACAAAACCTGTTGTCATTGTTTCATATACCCTGCCACCGCCAACATTGATTGAAAATCCTCTTCCGCCATAAGGCTCGAATCTACCACTAACTCCTCTTAATGATTCTATTTCTCTTGTCAAATACTTTCCAGACCCAAATGTTGTTTCTGGTAGCATTTCTCCAGATTTTTTCATTGAACCAAAACCAAAATATTTGCCCACCTCTATGTCTTTTATCACATTTTCTCTGACATTGAACATTAATGCTTCTGTTTCAACCCTTGGCTGTGATTTGAGATGTTTTGATGCACCAACAATGAAACCCTTTGATGTTGTTATTGAACCCTTTGAAAAAGGTTGGCTGACGTAAAAATCCTTGCTGTAATATATGTTCTCCAAGCTTGTTT
>JAWCLW010000010.1:8806-9944 GCA_039091535.1 Candidatus Aenigmatarchaeota archaeon
ACATTATTTTTCCTTCGTTTAACAAAGTTGGGTATTCAACATACGGCTTTCCATAATAAGCCTCTTTGACTTTCATTAAAGATTTTTCATAACCAATTGTTTTGTCTGAAACCATTATTCCCTTGCTTTCAATTGTTTTATATTGTATGTTCTCAATGAATTTTTCAGGATGTATTACTCTTTCACGACTCATTAGATATTCGGCCTCTTTGATTTTTTCAACAAACATTGCTTGTTTGGTTTCATATATCTTTCCAAGTGTTGCCTTCTCAGTGAAAGAAAATTTCTTATTCCATAATGATGGCTCTTCCAGAATGGCTTTTTCTCCAATTTTTGAATATTTGTATGTTTCCTCTAAATTAACTATGCCGTGCTTAGATTCGCTGACGAGTTTGTTCGATATTTGCTCACCAGTCTTGTATCCATAATAAATTGATGGCAAGGAATAACCTATTATTATTAATTTGCTGACGCCAGCTCCTTTTGATTCCATAAATCCTTTCGTGACTTCATAAGAACCAACGCCTGCGAAATATCCACTAACGCCTAACATTCCCAATTTTGTCACAGTTGGGGAGACTTTCATGGCAGTCGCTCCAATCATTCCAAACCCAGCAGATCCTACGGTAGAAATGGCTGTTGCTTGAACGAACGGAGAACCAACAACGCTATATGCCATTTTTTCTATTTTCCAATCGCCAGAATATTTAAGCGATGTCATTCCTATATGCTCAGCATATTGCCTTTCCGATATTTCTCCGAACAACCTTTCAGTGGATTTTTTAAGCGTTTCGAAATCTAAAAACGATGTTGAAGCACCGACAAAAAATTTTTCAATCGGAGAAGATCCCAGATATTTTCTCGTGGCAATTTCTGACATTATTTTTTCTTTAGGAATAAAATATTCGATTTTTTCTGTCTGTGTTCCACCCAATATGATTTCTCCTTTATATTCTGATTGCAATATTTCTTTTATGCTTTTTTCCTCTACGCTTGCGGTTATTTCTTTTTTTTCTATGCCACTTTCAGTTTGAATTTCTTGGACAATGTTTATTTTTTGGCCTGTTGGCAATGATCCATATGGAACATATACTATGTTTGCCTGTGGATTATATGACACTGGAACTGTCGTTTCTGG
>JAWCLW010000011.1:0-8883 GCA_039091535.1 Candidatus Aenigmatarchaeota archaeon
AATATTGAATATGTTGACCTGATCCCTAGATTTAAGGCTTTCTATAATAGCATTTACACACTCAGAGACATAAAGATATGATTTCTTCTGTTTTCCATTCCCTAAGATTTCCATACTTCTTTTGTTTTTTTTCAGTTTATTGAAGAAGTCTATTATAACACCGTGTCTGCTTCTTGGACCGATTATATTTGCTAGTCTATATATCCAAGCCTTTTTTTCAAATGTGCCTACATACGAACATATTAAAGCTTCACATGCCAATTTAGATGCGCCATAAAGAGAAACTGGAATGAGCGGTCCATATGATTCAGGTGTTGGAATTATATTAGCATTACCGTAAACTGTTGAACTTGATGCAAAGACTATGTTCTCTATTCCATTAATCCGCATTGCTTCAAGTACGTTATAAGTGGCAAGGATATTCTGCTCAAGATGGATTGATGTGTTATCTAATCCTATCCTAATGTTAGAATTTGCAGCAAAATGAAATATGTAATCAAAATCGTTTATTCTGCTAAGGACAAACTTCTTATCCAGCAAGTTTCCTTTTATAAAAGTAGCTTTTTTGTTCAAAAAAATTGGAGATGTGCTAATATTGTCAATTATTGTGACATCATATCCTCTCTGAATTAGCACATCAACTAAATGGCTTCCTATGAATCCTGCACCACCTGTCACAAGAACTTTCATTTTACACCTTTATCATTCCTTTCAAGTATCCAGTGAATAATTATTCCTTTTAAAAGATAAATTAGTTCTATAACTGCTCTTAATGGTAATACAATTAAAAATTTAATTGTATCTACTGACTTCAGAATGAACATACCTCTTTTTTTCATAAGTATAAATATGGAAAAAGTTCCGTAGCCAAATGAAAAGAATATTATTGCATAAAATATTCCATAAATTAGAATCATATAAAATGATACGAAAAGCAGTATCCATATACCTAATGTGGCACGTGAAACAAATGGTAGGCCACCATTCCAATAGAGTTTTGGGTGTCTTTTATAGAAAAGTGGTTCAACCTCTCTATACTTACCCTGATTTATGAACCATTTCATATTTGGAGCTGGATAAGCAGGATGATAAACTGTAGCATTACAGAAGCCTATTTTATAACCTTTCTCAATAAGTGTGAAAGCTAGGTCTGTGTCTGCCCTGTGAGAAATGCCAGCATACCTCTTATAAACTGGATATTTATATTTAATAAATATATCTCTTCTGAAGAAAACATTGCATGTTGGACATGTAGGGATTTTTTCAGGTTTTATTATGTGCATATAACGTGATGTGATTGTAAGTTTCTTCAAATCAGTTACTGTCGTTCCCATAAAACCGGCATAATCTTTGTGCTTCTGGAAATATGCCCATCCTTTCCGGAGCCAATCTTTTTTAGCTATACAGTCGTCATCCATAAATGCTATAATCTTACCTTTGGCTATAGATACACCATAGTTTCTAGCTGCTGCAGCACCTAATATGCCAATTTCCTTCTCATTAAAAAACCTGAAATTGACTGGGCTCTCATTGGCTAAATTCTTAAGAACATTTCTATTTATCCCATTGTAGACTATTATTATCTCATAGTTTCTTTGAAAGTTATCCTTTCAACTATATATTTCTTATTATACATATTATACTTATTTCTTAGCTATTAAAATCAAATCATTATTTGTTATTCCTAACTTATACAGAATTTCCTGTATTATTTTTGTAAATTTAATGCCACATCCAAATCTTCTAACTAACCATCCACTACCTTTTGTGTAATATCCTCGCCTTACTTCAAAATCTCTGAAACCACTATTGTAAGCCAATTCATATAATCCATTAAAGCCAAAAGGTGTTATGTGTGTTATAGTTTCTGACCAGAATCTAAATTTTTCTCTAGATATATCACATGTCATTACAATTAACTTTCCGCCTGGTTTTAATATTCTCTTGAATTCTTTAAAAGTAAATTCTGGATTTGGTAGATGCTCTATTACCTGCCAACAACGTATTAAATCAAAGGTATTATCCTTGAATGGTAGTTTATGATTCAAGTTTGAATATAAAACTTTGAATCCTCTTTTCCTACATATATCCAAGCATCTTCTATCGATGTCTATTCCTATTATATGTTTTGGATCAATAGAAATAAAATTACCAACGCTACATCCAGCATCAAGTATTTTTTTATATTTACCACTGAAATATCTGATATATTCCAAATCATTTGCCTTATTTCTTTTTATTATTGGCTGAAGTGATTGCAGACTATCATAAATAGTATTTTTTTGTTTTTTCTTATCTTGATAAAAATTTTTGATTTTCATTTTATTACCTCCAATATTATCATTTAAATCCTTGGTTAATTTGCCCGTTCGCCTATCCACCAGTCACATACAATTGGTTAATAAGACTGATGGAATTTCGGCGAGTTTATCATTAAGATGGTTTTGGAATAGGCCAAGTCCATACCCACCACTGATCGCAGACTAGTAGAATCTTTATTTAAATTAATAATTTCTATAGATATTTTTGTATATTTTTATATGTTTATTCACGACTTTATTTACATCATGAACTTCTTTTACATATTTATATCCCATTTCTCCAAGCCTTTTCCAAAGGTTATTTTCAAGAAGTTTAATAAGTCCTTCTCTAAAAGAATCAAAATCATAAAGGTCTGCTTTTATGCCATATTTTTCTGTAAGATTATCTGGATTCTGGCAACTAAGTATAGCACATTTATATGATAATGCTTCAAGAAAAGATACTGGAAGGCACTCATGTATACTAGTATTAATTAAAATCCAAGATTTCTCAAGTATTTGGTTTTTTTCTTTGCCAAAACACCATCCCATAAACTTAAGATTTTTTATATTAGAATATTTTTTGTAAATTCTTTCTGTTATCTGGTGATAATGGCTTTTTCCCATAACTATAAAATCTATTTCAGGGAATTCTTTTGCCAAATCGAAAAATATCCAAGGCCTTTTTATTATATCGAGTCTGGCTAGAAAACATGTTGTTGGTTTCTCTGCTTTCTTTATTTTCTTTGGAATATATACTGGATTTGGAAGAAAGTCTGGTGTATAATTCAAGTTAAACATATTTTTTACTTTGTTACTAAGATATTTTGCCTGACAGAACAAAAGATCAGCCTCTTTTACTGCCTTATATTCCATTTTCTCTCTTATTTTTCTAAATAGAGTTTTTTTCTTCAATTGGAATGTTTCTAAACCATCTTTCCATATTTCTAATATTTTCTTATCAGTCGTTTTAGGAACTGTAAATATTTCATTCCAATCATTATCATCTCTTGGATCTTGGAATGTTATTATATGTTTTTTGTTCGGTCTTGCTTTCTTAGCTAAATAAGAGTATATAGATTCTCCTGTTGAATGGTATATATCAGAATCAACAAGCATCTTATAAGTCATAAAATAAGAAAAATATTGAAGTTTGAAAGGTAGTTTAGGATATCCTATTATTTTCATTCCGTCAAGTTTTTCTATTGTTCTTTGATCCTGAAATTTTTGTACTGCTACGGAAACCTCTACGCCTCTTTTTGCAAGTTCTCTACCTAAATCTCTTGTTAGTTTTCCGTAGCCTCCATATCTTCCCCAATTGAATATGTCACTTACCAGAAAACATACTTTAATTTTATTTTTGGACATATAACCCTTAAAGAAATTATTTAAAAAATATTTTAATTTTTTTCACAACGAATTTAAATGCCTTAATAATAAAAGGATATCTTTTCATTATAAATCTAGGTTCTCTTAATTTTTCTTTAGCTAATTCTATTGAAGATCCTACTTGATACCTAAAAACATTACTATCATCAATAACAGCTTCAACTATCTTTTTGGCTACCTCTTCTGGTCTAAGAAGCCATTCATAAGATTTAGGATTATCGAAATAATCTTTAAGATTCTTATGCATTTCTTCATAACATTTTAAATGAATATTTCCAAACTCCATGTTTTTTCTAAAATTTGTTAATGTTCCTGATGGCTCAATAACTTTAACATATATACCAAATGGTTTAAGTTCCCAGTAGAGACTCTCGCTTAGTCCTTCTACAGCAAACTTTGATGCACAATACATACTTGCACATTCCCTTCCTCTTAAACCTGAAGAACTTGATATATTTATTATCTTACCTGATCTCTGTTTTCTCATATATGGAAGTACAGCCTTTATGCATCTTACCATACCAAAGAAATTAGTTTCAAATTGTTTTTTTGCCTGTTCGATACTAATAGTTTCTAGTGCTCCAGAAAGACAGTAACCAGCATTGTTTATAAGTACATCAATTCTACCTTCTTTTGCTATTATTGTATCTATAGCTTTTTTTACAGAATTAGAATTGTTAACATCTATTTGTATATATTTTATAGTTGCTTTTTTTCGCGGTTTTGAATTTCTTGTACCGGCATAGACAATATAATTTTTAGAAGCTAATTGTAAACATGTTGGTAAACCCAATCCTCCATAACCACCTGTAACTAATACTACCTTACGCATAATATTCTATGATCTTTCTTGATATAAAACCAGGTAAATTAGAATTAAAATAATCCATATAAAATATGTCTGCTGCTCTGTGGCATGAAATCCAACAATCATTACATTTATTAATAAACATTTTTTGTATTTTTTTAGTTTTCATAGAATACCATATATCATCTAATTTACTTTCATAAAGATTTCCTAAAATTATTTTTTTTCCACAACAAAACGGAATATCACCATTTGGATTTACTGTTATTCTAAATAATGGACTTATACATGGAAGATTCAATTTATTGTTTCTCCATTGATTATATAATTCTGCATATCTATTATCAATTGGATAATTTGAAATTAAATTACTTTTTTTTGTTGCTTCTACATCATGTGTAACATTAAATAGTTTATAATCAGCAAATATACTGAAATACATATTTAATCTATTCTTTTTACAAAATTCTTTAACGAAAATATAATCTTTTGCTGAATTATAAGGAGTTGCAGTATAAGTTAATGATATATTCGTTTCTTTTTTTAATTGATCTATTATATAAATTATATTATTAAATATATCAATTCCTCTAACTTTTGCATGAACTCTTTTATTGCCATCAAGGGATATTATAAGCTCTTTAATTCCAAATTCTCTTACTGTCTCAATAAGTTTTTTTGGAAGACTTCCATTAGAAAGTAAGAAATATTCTTTTTCCATATCATTAAAAAGTTGTAATATTTCTTTATATTTAGGATGAAGTATAAATTCTCCACCTTCTAGACCAAACCTTGTTTTGTATAGCTTAGAATTTGTACATTTTGCAGTTAGCATATCTTCAAATATTTCTAAATCTAAATCTAATTTTGGTTTTTGTTTCCAAATATTACAATGTAGGCATTTACTATTGCATCTATTTGTAGCATAAATTAAAATGTCTCTAAGTTTTCTTCCTCTTATTTGATTCAAATAGTATATGCATTTTATTATATTTTTCATATATAATATTATATTTTTCATATATAAAACTTTATTCTTTTCATAACTATTTTCATTGTTTCTTTTGGAGCTTTTATCATTCCTTTAATAAATTTTTTAGCATAAAAAAAGTTTATTAGTTTTATATTACTATCCTTTATATTCTCCATTTCAGCTTTTTTACATATATTTTCTATGTAAAAAGGTGACCAATATTCAGTTTTCATCAAATGTTTTTTAGTCGAATACATCAAATTTTCAAGCTCAATTCCATCTTTAAGCAAATATCCTTTTTCTTTTGCTATTTTATACATTCTTGTGCCTGGTATTGGCATGGCATTCCTTACTGTACAATGGTATGCTCCAATTTTTCTTAGCTTATGTGCATATCTTAAAGTCTGTTCTATTTCTTCTTTTGTTTCTCCAGGCATACCTATTACAAAAAAACAAGCGACTTTTATACCTATTTCTTTGCAATTTTTAACTACTTCCTCTATTTTTGTAAGCTTTATTTTTTTGTCAATTATTTCATCCATAACTCTTTGAGAACCTGTTTCTGGAGCAATTGTTATTGATTTGAAACCGGCTTTTTTCATTTTTATTAAAATGTTTTTATCTAATGTATCTGCTCTAAGTCCTTGAGGTGCATGGAGTGTTATATTAAGATTTTTTTCTATTATCATATCGCATATTTTTTCCATTCTTTCTTTATTTAAGCTCATATTTTCGTCTTCAAAATAAATATCGGTAACTGAATATTTTTTTATACATTCTGTTATCTCATCTACAACATTTTCTGCACTTCTGAATCGCCATATTTTACCTGATAAAATAAAGGCTGAACAGAAAATGCAATTAAATGGGCAACCTCTACTTGTTATTATGCTTACAGTTCTATTAGATTTTGATTGGCTTCTTGAATATTTATATATTTTTGCTGCTTCAAAATATTTTTCCATTGGTATAAGATGTCTTGCTGGGAATGGAATTTCATCTAAATTCTGTAAAAATGGTCTTTTTTTATTTATTATTATTTTATTTTTATATTTGTAAGCAATACCCAAAATATTTTTTTTATCAATTTTTTTTTCTATTGATTTAATAAGTTCTAATATTGTGATTTCGCCTTCACCTATTACAACAAAATCTGCTCCTTTTTTTAAACATTCTTCTGGGTGCCAAGAAGCATATGGTCCGCCAACTATAATTTTACATTTTTTGTTTAGTTTTTTTATCTCTGAAATCAGATAAAAAATGCTATCTTTCCAAAGGCTCATTCCTGTAATTCCTATAATTTCAGATTTTGAAACTCTTTTAGCTATTTCCTTGAAATCGAGACCTATGAATTTATATTCTCCTATTATTTTTTCATTTTTATAATCTTCAATTAAAGCATCAAGAACATATACTTCATAACCTGCTTTTTCGAGAGATGCTGCAATATATAATAAACCTGTTGGTTGATAAAGCTCAATTTTTTCATTATAATTTTTGCTTACTTGAAGTGGGGGATTGATAAGATTTATTTTCATAAAATCACATAGTCTATAATGTTTTTTATCCCATCTTTAAGTTCTATTTTAGGTTTCCATCCGAGTTCTCTTTTTGCTTTAGATATGTCAGCAACACTTCTTTCTGCATCACCTTCCTTTAAGATTTTATATTTTATCTTAGGTTTTTTACCGATTTGTTTTGATATGATTTCTATAAGCTCTCTAAGGCTTGTCTCTTTTCCGCTTGCTATATTATATATACCTTTTGATTTCAATCCGATAATTAATGCTGAAACAACATCATTAATATGAACATAATCCCTTGTATGTGATCCGTCATTGAATAAAACTATTTCCCTTTCGGATTTGATATTGTTTATAAGGTTGTTTATTACACTGTGACCTCTTGGTCCATATATATTGAACGGTCTTATTATGAAGGCATCTATCCGTTCACATTCCTTTTCTGCAAGCAACTTATGTAATCCATAGAAAGAAACAGGTAGTTTTGGAGAATCCTCCTTTGTTGGTATTTCTATTGAATTTCCATATACAGCAGCACTTGATGTGAATATTAAATGTGCTCCATGTTTTTCACATGCTTTGACAACATTTTTTGTGCCTTCATAGTTAATTTCATAATCTAATTTAGGATTCTCAAAAGATTTTCTGACGTCGGTCTGAGCTGCAAGATGGATTACAACATCCTTTCCTTTTACAGCTTTATCCAAAATCTTAAAATCTCTTATATCCTCTCCACGATTTATTGAAAAGCCTTTTACATCATGCTTAAGTTCGAGAAGTCTTTTAACAATATGTGTTCCTACAAATCCACTGTCTCCTGTTACAAGAATTTTCATGATATCACTATTTTCCTTATTTCTTCCTTTCTTCTTTCATAGTTGAATTTTTCTATTTGTTTTCTTGAATTTTCTCCAATCTTTTTTCTAAGCTTTTCATCTGAAAGGAGTTTTATTATAGCGTTGGCAATGTCTTTCACATCATGTAATTTAACGTATATTCCTGAATTGCCTACTACCTCAGGTATTGCACCTCTATTAGTTACTATCACAGGCAGTTTACATGACATAGCTTCTGCTATTGCTATACCAAACCCCTCATGTTCAGATGGACTCACAAAAACTTTTGCTTTGTTATATAAAGATATTTTTTCCTTTTTGCTTACAAAGCCTACAAATTCTATATTTTTTTCAACTCCAAGACTTTTTGCAAGAGTAATAATCTCTTCGTATCCATCAAGCTTCTTGCCTATTATCACAAATCTTGCTTTTGGATATTTTTTAATAACATATGGAACAGAATTTATTATATCTTTTATACCTTTTCTCTCTATATTTTGTTTTGATAAATGGCTTACAGCAAGAACTATATCTTCTTTTTTTGTATTGAATGAAACATATTTTTCAGTATCTATACAGTTATATACTAAATGTATTCTTTTTGCACCCAAAGATATGGCATCTTCATAAATATCTTTCGAAACGGCCAAAATTGCATCTGCATTTCTTAGAGTCCATCTTATTATAAATTTATGAATAAAATTTCTTTGATTATAACCTGCAAGTGATCTATCCTTGAGGGAAACATCTGATCCGCCGGCAACTATTATACACGGCTTCCTTAATATTTTGCTTATAAACAATGGCTTTATACCTGAAGATGCCCACCATGCAAAATAAATATCGCAGTCCCATGGAATGTTTCTTAATTTATTTGCTATTTTTACTTGAAAGCCTAATTCTTTTAAAATTCTGATGTCATTTTTATAAAATTCGACATTTTCGATTAAATCCATACTAGCATTTGCAAAAAAACAAGCTTTCATTTTTCAAACCTCTTTATAATTTTATAATATTTTTCTGCTGTCTTTTCCCAGTCAAATTTTTTAGTGTA
>JAWCLW010000012.1:0-7669 GCA_039091535.1 Candidatus Aenigmatarchaeota archaeon
AAATATAGAAATAAATGAGATTAATATGAATAAATTAATTAGCTTTATTTTATTTAGTATTTTGTTGTTCTCTTTAATTGGTTCTATAACTTCTGCGCAAGAGACCAATAATGGCGACGAGGTTAATCTTTATTTTTTCTGGGCAGAGGGCTGTCCGCACTGCTCTGCTGAAAAAATATTTTTATCAGAACTTGAAGAAAAATATCCTAATTTAAATATACATAGCCTAGAAGTTACAAAGAGCAGGGAAAATGCTGAATTGCTAGCAAAAGTTGGTAAAGAGCTTAATGCTGATGTTTCTGGCGTTCCGTTTACAGTTGTTGGTAAGCAGTATTTTATTGGCTGGTATAATGAAGAAACAACAGGAAAAGCGATTGAAGATGCTGTTCAATGTGCTATAAAGAATCATTGTGTAGATGTTGTAAGTGGCTTGATAACTCCTATCACACAAAAAGAACAACCTGTGAGCAAAAGAGCAATACCTGAAAAACTAAATCTTCCAATTATAGGAGAAGTTGAAACAAAAAATCTCTCTTTGCCATTATTAACAATACTAATTGCCGGCATTGATGGATTTAACCCCTGTGCAATGTGGGTTTTATTGTTTCTGATTTCCTTGCTTTTTGGAATGCAAAATAAAAAGAAGATGTGGATTTTCGGAAGCGTGTTTATAGCAGCTTCGGCATTTGTATATTTCTTGTTTATGGCTGCTTGGCTCAATATTTTCTTATTTCTTGGTTTTGTGTTTTGGGTTAGGTTATTGATTGGCGGTGTTGCCCTTTGGGCAGCGTATTATAATCTTAAAGAATACTTTACGAATCCTTCAAGCGGATGTAAGGTTACGGGAGAAAAAAAGAGGCAGAGAGTTTTTGAAAATCTCAAAAAGATAATTCAAGAAAAACATTTTGTTATTGCTTTAGTTGGCTTGATTGTTTTAGCTTTTGCAGTAAATCTTGTTGAACTTATATGCTCCGCTGGCTTGCCAGCAGTTTATACTCAAATCCTTGCATTAAATAATTTACCAGCATGGCAATATTATTCATACTTAATTTTATACATTTTTATATTCATGCTTGATGATTTGATTGTATTTTTTATAGCAATGGCAACCTTACAACTTACAGGCATTTCAACTAAGTATAGCAGATTATCTCACTTAATCGGAGGGATTGTTATGCTGATAATTGGTATTTTGATGATATTCAAACCTGAATTGTTAATGTTCGGATAGGTGTAAAAATGAATGAAAAAGAAACAATAAAAATATTGAAGGCTCTTGCAGATGAAACAAGACTAAAAATAGTTGAATTCTTGTTAGATGGGGAAAAATGTGTTTGCGAAATATTTCCACACGTAAGAAGAACGCAATCAACGACTTCAATACAATTGTCCAAATTAGAAAGTGCGGGGATTGTTGAATCAAGAAGAAAAGGAAAACGGGTTTTTTACAAGATAAAAGATTATCGCGTTTGTGATATATTCAAAGCATTAGGATATGCCAAAGGCAAGATTTTGAAAAAATCTTGTTGCATGAAAGGAGGTTAAAATGGAAATTAAAACAGATGAATGGAAAGGGATCCCCAGAGAAGAAATAAATTGGCATCCAACAATTGACGAATCAAAATGTACTGGATGTGGAATGTGTGTAACTTCTTGCGGTAGAAATGTTTTTGAATTTGATAAAAAGGAGAATAAATCGATTGTTGCAAGACCGAACAATTGCATGGTTGGATGCACTTCATGCGAAGTTTGGTGCGTCTTTAATGCTATCAGTTTTCCTGATAAGCAGTACGTAAAAGATTTAATAAAGAAAAAGGGTGTTTTGAAAATTGTGAAGAAAGAACTTGATGATAAATTAAAGAATAAATCATGTTGTGGAGGGAGAGAATGAAAATTGAAATATTAGGTTCTGGTTGTCCGAAATGCAAGTAATTGGAAGCAAATGCAAGAAAAGCAGTAGAGGAAGTAAAGAAAAAAGCAGAGATTGTAAAGGTTACAGACATTAATGAAATCATAACTCGGGGAGTTATGGCTACTCCTGCAATAGTAATTGATGGAAAATTAAAGGCATATGGCAGAATACCAGAAGTTGAAGAAATAAAGAGTTGGCTGAAATGAAAAGAGCAATATTATTTTTGATTATGATATTATTAGCATCTGGATGCTCAAGCAATGCCAAGGATAAAATAACTGGAGACAGATGTGTTGATTCAAATACGTGCAGTTTAGAAAACAAAAATTCAGCAAGAGAAATAAACATCGACAAGCTTGAGATATATCACTTTCATGGAACTCATCAATGCTATTCATGCATCACAGTAGGAAAATATGCTGAAGAAACTGTAAATACTTATTTTGCTGATGAATTGAAATCTGGAAAAATTGTTTTTGCACATATTAATGGAGAGTTGCCTGAAAATAGAGAATTAGTCATGAAATATGGAGTAAACAGTGCTTCTTTATGGCTGGGCACATATACAAAAGATGGCAAATTTTCAGCAGAGCAAAACATCAATGTTTGGTATAAAATAAGCAATAAAGAAGATTATATGACCTATCTTAAAGGAATAATTGAGCAGAAACTAGCGGGAGATTAAAATGAGTTTAATAGCTTTTATGGAAACAATGGGAACAAGCAGTATTCCAATAGTTGCTGCTTTTTTTATAGGATTAATGACTGCAATAAGCCCATGCCCATTAGCAACAAATATCACGGCCATCGCTTACGCCAGCAAAAGAATAGACAATAGTAAACATACTTTGTTAGTGGGCTTGCTGTATTGCAGATAGGCCCATTTTGCGGTGCATTACAATAGAACATGATGCAGTGGGTGATGAGTTTAGATTTGATTAAAAAGATGAAAAAAATAATCCGATGAATAATTTATCTATTTCCTAGAATAAACTATTGTTTTGATTTGTTCTAGATTATTTATGTCAATTTCCTTCTCTTCACCACTTTTCATGTTTCGTAATTTTATTTTTTTATTTTTTAACTCTTTTTCTCCAATAATTATGGTAAATGGTATATTTTTTGAATTTACATATTCTAATTGTTTCGAGAGATTACGACCAAAAACATCGAATTCTGTTGAAAGTCCTAATCCAATAAGTTTTTTCGCTAATTTTATTGTTTCATCTTTTTCTTTTTCAGTAACATTTGCAACAAAAATTTTTGTAAGTGTTTTTGGTAGATTAAACATATTTCTATTTTTCATCAGTTCAACAATTCTATCAATACCAAGAGATATACCTGTTGCTGGTGTTGGTTTGCCGCCAAATAGTTCTATTAATCTATCGTATCGCCCACCACCACCTATGCTAAGTTTTGAATCCATTGTTACGATTTCAAAAACAGAACCTGTATAATAATCAAGTCCACGAACAAGTGAAGAATCAAATTTTATATATTCCCTAAAATCAAGTTTGTCAAGTGTTGATAGGATTTCTTTTATTTCGTTTATTCCTTCAATTCCCTTTCTTTCATTTTTTATTAAGTTGAAAACTTTTTCTAGATTATCAATCTTTATAAACTCTAAGATTTCCTTTATCTTATTTTTTTCAATTCTCTTCTCGTTTAGCTCATCGATAACAATTTTTTCTCCAAATTTTTCCAATTTATCAATAGAACGAAATACGTCATTAATGTTTTTTATTTTGAGCAAGTTCAAAAATGCCTCAATAATTTTTCTATTATTTATGCGGACGATAAAATCAGAAAATCCTAGCTCACACAAACAATCACATGCTGTTGCAATTATTATTGCATCCGCCTCGCTGCTTGAAGAGCCTACAATATCAACATCACATTGGACAAATTCTCTCCAACGACCCGCACCAGGTCTATCGTATCTCCAAACAGGACCAATTTGGTATCTTCTAAATGGTTTTGGTAAACCCGGATTATTTGCAATAACTCTTGCCATAGGAACAGTTAAATCAAAACGTAAACCTAATTCACGGTCACTTTTGTCTTTAAAATAATATATCTCTTTTTTTATTTCCTCTCCACCACCTGATTTTGCAGCCAATAATTTCCAATCTTCAAAAGCAGGCGTCTCAAGTGGATCAAAACCCCATTTTTCAAAAACATTCCTAACAATATCAAGAACATACTGTCTTCTAATCATATCTTCTGGAAGAAAATCTCTTGTTCCCCTTGGTGTTTGGAATTTCATAATACTCACTTAATAAATATATAATAAAATCTATTTTAATTTGATTTAATATCATTCTTATAACCTATTTCTTTTCCATCCATATTTTTTTTTCACCTTGTTTTTAGGGCTGCAGCCAGGAATTTCGCAAATACTACTTTCTTTTAAGAAAGAGTTTTGTTTCGAACCCGGATTAACAGATCCACAGCCTGTTGTGTTAGCCATTACACCACCGCAGCCATTTTTTAAAATAATAAAATTGTCGGACAAAGACGGAAATAATTCTACTTTTTTGTATATTTCAATTGTTTTCCTTATTTCAGCAGGAATGCAAACACGGCCCTTAGAATCAATTTTTGTGACAAATTTTATATAGCGACGATTATCAGAATCAAACAGTGTGAACTAGACACCTTCTTTTTATCATTATTGTCACCACTTATATATAGCAAGTTTAGTATTTAAAGTTAATGTGGGAAAATAAAACCTATCTCGATTATTCGAGAAACAAAAAATAGAGACAAAATACTAATTCGAGATGTAAAAATCATTTTTTGGTTTTTTCTTCTTGTCTTTTATAGACTTCTATAAAATAAAAACCTATAAATACAAAGATTGTTCCACCAACAAATAACGAGATAACATAATCGAATATTGACATCACTAAGAAAATTGTTGCAAGACATATTAGCATCAAACCTATTATAACAATCAATACACCTTCAAATCTTTTCATCATAAAAATCTTATCTAAAATTATTTTTTATTGTTTTGTTCAATGAGAGGCCGCTGCTGGGAAATTCGCATGATGTAATTAATACATCATTTGTTTCGAACCCAGCCCAAAGGCTATCTGCAAACTTTCATATATTTTGAAGCTTGCCACAGGCCTGTATGCTACCGCTACACCACAGCGGCCATGAATATAAAAATTAATTATTTTTTATTAGTTTTTATTGTTGCAATATCACCAAGTGTCAATTCCTCTGTTTTTGTTGTTGTCATTTTAATATTCTTTACTTCATAACCAAGCAATTTTATTCTAAGTGCATTCTCTAATTTTCTTGCTGTATTGTCTGTTGGTCTCATGCCATGTTCTATATTTTCTATTACCGAAACCTTCTCATTTATTTTCTTTGCCAAATCCTCTCTTGTCAATTTCATAGACTCTCTTGCATTTTTTATTATCTGAGCGAATTTTGGGTCTATTGTTGTTTCTTCTATCATAACTTTAGGTTTTTCCTTAATTTTTATTGGTTTTGCCTCTATTATAACTTCACCCAGTTTCGAGCATTTTTTGCAAACAGAAACAACAGCACCCTCTATTTTTGCTTTGATAAGTTCTGTATCCTTACCACAAAGCTCACATTCCATTAAACCAACCCGATAAAAGTTTTTAATGTCTTTTATTTGATGATTAAATCTATATCTTCTATTTAAATATTTAACTTTTATGAATTATTTATGGTAATAGAAATGTTAAAGATTATGTCAAATATCTTAATCTCTATTATTTAGGTGTGCTTCTCAATCTACGAGGAGCATTTTATTTATAGATTATTTAAGAATATTAAAAAAATAAAATGATATTAAAGTGATTTAAATGGATGAAGAAATGATAAGAAATTTTTGGGCTGAAAATAATATTTATAATAAGGTTAAACAACTTAAGAGAAAAAAGAAATTTTATTTTTTAGATGGGCCACCATATGCAACAGGAAGCATACATATAGGAACTGCTTGGAATAAAATATTGAAGGATCTTTATATAAGATTTTTCAGAATGTTTGGTTATGATGTCTGGGACCAACCTGGTTATGACACACATGGTCTTCCAATAGAAAATAAAATAGAAAAGAAACTCGAAATAAAGTCTAAAAATGATATAGAAAGATTAGGCATAGAAAAATTTATTTTAGAATGTAAAGATTTTGCAACTAAGTTTATAGATGTAATGAATAAACAATTTGAAAATCTTGGTGTATGGATGGATTGGAATAATCCTTATCTTACATTAACAAATGATTATATCGAAGGCGCTTGGCATACATTCAAAATAGCATATGAAAATGGTCTGCTATATCGTGGATTATATCCGGTACATGTATGTCCGAGATGTGAAACAGCCGTTGCATACAATGAAATAGAGTATACAAAATTGACAGACCCATCTATATATGTAAAATTTCCTGTTGAAAATAAAGAGAATGAATTTCTTGTTATATGGACAACAACACCATGGACTCTTCCTGGAAATACAGGCATAATGGCAAAACCTGATGCAGAATATGTGAGAGTCAAAGTTGATAATCAAATATTGATAATTGCAAAAGATTTGCTTGAAGAGGTTATGAAAAAAATAGATTGTGTAGATTATAAAATTATAGAAATTATTAAAGGTAAGGACATGGAAGGTTTAAAATATCGGTATCCTCTAGATGATATTTTTCAATTCCAAAAAAATCTAGAAAATGCGCATCGCGTTGTTTTGTCAGATCAATTTGTTACATTGGATACTGGCACAGGTCTTGTACATACGGCACCAGGTCATGGACAAGAAGATTATAAAGTAGGTTTAGAAAACAAATTACCTGTAATATCACCAGTTAATCTTAATGGAACATTTAATAAAGAATGTGGAGAATATGCAGGAATTTTTGTTAAATCGGCTGACAAAAAAATAATTAATGAATTAAAAAATCGTGGTTTACTTCTTCACGAAGAAACTATAACACATGATTATCCTCAATGTTGGAGATGCAACACACCATTGCTACAGATATCTGTACCACAATGGTTTTTTAAGATAACGAAAATAAGAAACAAACTAATAAAAGAAAATAAAAAAGTAAATTGGTATCCTGAATGGGCAAAACAGAGGTTTGAGAATTGGTTAGAAAACTTAGGTGATTGGCCTATTTCAAGACAACGATATTGGGGAATACCTCTACCTATATGGGTTTGTGAGTGTGGAAAAATAAAAATAATAGGTTCAGCTGATGAGTTAGGAAAAAAAATAAAAGACTTGCATAGACCGTATATAGATGAAATAGAATTCAAATGTGAATGTGGCAAAAATATGAAAAGGATACCAGATGTCCTCGATGTCTGGTTTGATTCTGGTCTTGCCTCCTGGGCATCTCTTGGATATCCAAAAACAAAGGATTTATTCAATAAATTATGGCCTGCTGACTTAAATATAGAAGGTTCCGACCAAATACGTGGATGGTGGAACTCACAACTTATAACAAGTGTGATAACATTCGATAAATCTCCATTTAAGAATATTGTATTTCATGGTTTGATTCTTGATGCACATGGCTCAAAAATGTCAAAAAGCCTTGGAAACATTGTAACACCAGAAGAGGTTATTAAAAAATATAGCAGGGATGTATTGAGATTTTATCTGATCTCGTATCCGCCATGGAACGATTTTTATTTCAATTGGACAGAAGCAGAAGAGGTTTATAAATTCTTTATAATTATGGAGAATGCATTTAATTTTGTAAAAA
>JAWCLW010000013.1:0-537 GCA_039091535.1 Candidatus Aenigmatarchaeota archaeon
GCACGACATTTTTATTATTTCTGATTATTTTCTTTATCATATCACATAAAATTGTATTTGTAACTTATAAATTATACACCACTATACACTACTTAAGAAACTTGAAAGCATTTTAATCTCAATCTCTTTTTCCTCCCTTTTTTTCATATCTCTGACCTTAACCTTTTTCTGCTTTAACTCGTTAGGACCGACTATCACAGCATATGGAATGTCTAAAGAATCGGCATATTCAAGTTGCCTTTTAAGATTTCTACCGCGCAAATCAAAATCAGTTGAGATATTTTTCTCCCTCAACATTTTTACGATTTCTATCACATTTTTCATAACATCTTCCTTAACACAAACAACAAAGACCTTTGTTTTTGATTTTTTCTTTTTTAAGATATTTTGATCTTTCATAACCTCAATTATCCGCTCAATACCCAAACTCATCCCTGTTGCAGGTATATCCTTGCCTGAAAAAATGCCGATTAATTTATCATATCTTCCACCAGCTGCTATGCTTCCTATACCTTCTTCTGCAAAAACCTCAAAAAT
>JAWCLW010000013.1:547-6324 GCA_039091535.1 Candidatus Aenigmatarchaeota archaeon
TGTGTAATAGTCAAGACCCCTTGCCAAACTCAAATCAATTTTAAATTTGCTCACGCCCATTTTTTTAAGATAACTAATAAGCAATTCTGTTTCTTCGACACCTTTTTTACATTCATCAGATTTACTAGCTATCTTCTCAATTTTACCATCGTTTATAAAACCAAGAATTTTTTCAACAATTTTTTCTGAAAAACCTTTGTCAAGAAGCTCATTTTTAACGCCTTCTATACCAATCTTTTCAAATTTGTCTATTGATCTCAAAACATCAACCACTTTTTTTTCATCAACACCAGCGGATTTTACAATACCTGAGAGAATTTTTCTATTATTTATTCTCACGACAAAATTTTTGAAACCTAGCGATTCCAAAGCATAGCAGGCGCATGCTATTATTTCAGCATCAGCGAGCATCGAGTCAGAGCCAACGATATCTATATCAGCTTGTAAAAATTCGCGAAGCCTACCTTTAGCCACATCACCGTATCTCCACACATTCTGTATTTGATATCTCTTGAAAGGTAAATTCAGACCTGGGTTCATGGCAACAACCCTTGCAAGAGGCACAGTAAGATCATATCTTAATCCGATTTTTCTACCAGCCTTGTCATCGAAATTATAAGTCTCATTTAATATCTCATCACCACCAGCGCCTTTTGCAGACAGTATTTCAAAATTTTCAATAGCTGGCGTCTCTATAGGTACAAAACCAAATAATTCAAAAACAGATCTTACCCTATCCAAAATCTCCTGCCTTGCTATCATTTCTTCTGGCAGGAAATCTCTTGTGCCCCGTGGAATTGAAAGTTTAATTTTTGGCATTTTAATCATTTCTAGCAAGTTTTATCGCCAACTCAACAGCATCTTCAGGTTTTTGCTATATATAATATTTCTTTTTCTTTCATCTAAATAAGTGTTTTTGATTTTATCATACCATTTTATCAAACCAGCCACAGTTTCTTTCAAAATCATTTAGAGTTTCGGGTCCACAACTAATCGACATTATTTAATAACAAAAATAATTTTAACAAATATTATCTACCTCCATACATCATTTCTGTTGAAATGTATATATCAATAAATTTCATAGCTTTTGACTTATCATTAATAATCAAAAACCCAAAAACAATACCATTTTTGCATCTCATCGAAAATTTCTAACTAATATTTTATCCCAATCTTTACATCAGAAATTTTCCAACCACCATTTCCTGAAAACTTCATATAATTAATACCTTCGCTAACATCATCCTTTGTGAACTTAACATAATTCCAACCTCTTTGCAAAGTCTGTACATTCAATTCTTTGTCATTTATGCTTATACTCAAAACACCTTGTCTGTATATATCATCAATATAGAACGCTATCTCTCCTTCACCTTTTTTAAGCAAATCATATTCATCCTTTGTTATATTGAAAGATCTCTCTCTTGTGACCTTGTTTGTAGAAAGGATTATATCGAGTTTTAGATCATCTATCTCAAGCTTGCTATCTGACTTAAGAACAAGAATATTATCACCAATTTTTATCGGAACATCCGAATAATTTATCTCAATATTCACAATATGCTCAGGAATTGCATTATAAATTTCTATCCCATTGAATTTTATTGTTAGCTTGTTCGATCCTCTTGTTGTATAAAAGCTCAAAACACCTTTATCCCAAGACTCTTTTTCAAACCCATAAAGCTTGAATGAGAAAAACTTATCAGGACCATATTCAGCTATAACTTCAATACCGTTTAATTCATATGTTGTCGATGCCCAAAAATAGAACGGAGCTGAACACGAAATTTCAAGAATATTGGAATTTTTTACGTATTGTGGTTCGACAGAAATATCATAATTTCTCAAATTAGCCTTGTCCTGAAAAACAACTTTACCATTCCATTTTATTATAAGGTCGCCATATAGGTTTGTTTCAGCTATACTAAATCTTATCTTCACGCGTTTTAGCCTCTCAAGTATGTTCTGGTCCACATCGATTTTATACTCCTTTGAATCTGAGCTAAAAAGCCCCTTTGAAACACCAGCACTTCTTATGGACTTTAGTATCTCGGTTTGATCATAACCTAAAATAAATGATCCAAACTCTATTGTTCTCTCAATTTCATTTTCTATGTATCCAACACTTCCAAGTGAGAATTCATCAATGAATTGGTATTTTCCTTCCTGAGGTCTCCCGGCTTCTGATTCAAGCCAGTTAGCAACTGGTGTGCCGAATGCAAGAAGTAGTATTAATATGATACCTGCTGCTATCAACACAAGCATAAAGTCATCCATACAATTAATAATTTACGAGTTAATTTTAAATATAAAGTGGTTTTATGAAGATTTTGAGCCAGGATATAAAATCTGGTGTAAAAACGCTCATAATTGAGGATATGGATGATCTCTGGCACCTAAAACACATAATAGAACCTGGAGATTTTGTTACCTCAAAAACTATCAGAAAAACAGTAATAAAACGTGGTTCAGAGATAGATTATGGTGAGAAAAAACCAATGGTTTTGACATTAAAGGTAGATAAAACCGAATTGTCAGAAAATAAGTTAAGAATAACAGGACAAATAACTAACGGACCAAAAACCATAGAAATGAACGCATACCATACAATGCAGATAGAACCAAAAGACACAATTACAATACAAAAAGAATGGAAAAGTTATCATATTGAAAGACTTAAAAAAGCCCAGATAAAACACCCGCTACTTTTGATAACAGTTTTAGATAGAGAGCAGGCAGATTTTGCGATCTTGAAAGAATCAGGAATAGAAATGATAGCAACAATAAGATGTAAAGACAATGAAAAAAGGGACGAATATTATTCTGAAATTTACAGCTTTCTGAAAAAAAAGAATCTGAAAAATATGATTATTGCCGGACCTGGTTTTGAAAGGGAAAATCTGTTGAAATTCATATCAGAAAAAGACAAAGAATTTTCAAAAAACATAATTTTAGAGCATTCTTCAAACATCGGCATTACAGGAATAAGAGAGGTTATAGAAAAATCATCAAGCAGGGTTCTTAAAGAAACAAGGATAGCAAAGGAATCGGAGATTGTGAAAGAATTTTTACAAAGAGTCTCGAAAGAAAGCTTGGTTGTTTATGGCGCAGATGAAACAAAAAAAGCAGTTGAATATGGCGCTGTTGATAAACTACTCATATCAGTAAACAAGATTAAGGAATTTGAAGGGATTATGGAAAAAATAGAGAAGCAAAAAGGAGAGATAATAATAATAGGAAGTGATCATGAACTTGGTGAGCAGTTTCTGAATATGGGCGGTATTGCCGGTTTTTTAAGGTTCAGGATAAACTGATTTTTGGGCACATACTATTCAAAGGACATTTTATGCATAGCGGATTTTTCTTGCAATAATTTTTTCCAAGCGCAACAATAAGAGCGTGAAACTCCTTATATAATTTAACATTTTTCGGCAGATTTTTTTCAAAATATTTTCTTAGACTATCATATTTTTCTATTTCAAGTCCAAATCTTTTGCAAAGCCTTTTCGTGTAAGCATCGATAACAAAAATAGGCTTTTGGCCAGCATAGAGCAAAATTGAATCAGCAGTTTCATAACCAATACCTTTGATACCTAAAAGCTCATTTCTTATATCTTGTATTTGTCTTTTGAAAAATTTATCAAGATCTCCATTATATTTTATATCAATATGCTTTGAAAAATTTTTCAGTCTATCAGCCTTCTGCTTAAAAAATCCTGATGACCTTATAAGATTTTGAAGCTTTTTTAAATCCATTTTCGCAATCTTTTTCGGATCAAGCGCATAAGCTGACTTCAGATTTTTCAGCGCCTTCTCAACATTTTTCCAGTTTGTATTTTGTGTCAAAATTGCGCCGATCATTATTTCAAATCTAGGATCAGTTCCATGCTCTTTGTGATATTTTATATCACAAGGCCACCAATTTTGTTCGCCAAAATGCACAAAAAGTTTTTTATAAATCTTCATCAACTCCATGAGTAAAATATCAAAATACAGATTTAATTTATTTAAGCCAAATATAATTATGGAAGTTGAAGGAGTAATTTTTGACCTCTCAAACGTTCTTATATCAGACCCATTTGATAAGGTAATGGAATTGAAAGGCAAGGAGTTTCAAAACATACTCGAAAAAACAAACACTCCTATTAGAAGGGACGAACTTATTAAAGCATGGAGTGATGCAAATAAATCTGTTGATTACGCTTTCATAAGTCATTTTTATCAGGAAACGCCAATTATTATAAAGGCGTTGACAAATTTAAAACTATCAAAAGAGAAAGCAGAGGAATTGGCTTTTCAACTTTTGCCTGCATATAGAGATGGTTTAAGAATTGTGATAAAAAATGATAAAATAGGAAGCGAAGCAAAAGAAGTTTTAGATTTTTTGAAAAGTAAAAATAAGAAATTGGCAATTCTTAGTTGCGAAAATGCAAACGCAGTTCGTACAATGATAAAATGGGCAGGCTTGGATAAATACTTTGATAAAATAATAATTTCAGAAGAAACAGGAATAGAGACAAACAGCCTCACGGCATTTAGATATGTTCTAAACTCATTGGGTACAAGGGTTTCAGGAACTGTTTATGTTGGTCTCAAAAAGGAAATAGAAATGGCGAAGATGGCAGGTCTAAAGACAATAATGATTACAAATAAAAAACAGGAGTTTAAAGTAGAAAACAAACCAGACTTTATTATATCAAAGATATCAGAAATCAAGAACATAATTTCTTAGAACAACCTTTTTCTTATTCCAGAAAATATATGATAAAATAAAAACATGAAAGGAATAATTTCCAACCTGCCAATAAGCATATCAATCATAAGCATAATTTTGCAAGTAAAAGGCATAGAGTAGATATCTATTGTAGAAAGACCTACTGTACCCTCAGCCGAAGCAGAAATAAACATAGAGTCGATAAAAGAATAGCCCGACAAACTTATGATAAGTGTTGAGATTACAAGAGTAATAATATAAATAAGAACAAAAATTGATAATATACTGACTTCATAATCCTTTATTATTTTTTTATCAAACTTGAAAGGTATTACAGCAGAAACCGGAGAGGATATTTTTTTATTGAGCCATAATATAGCATTGGAAAGCATCCCGATTCTTATTAATTTGATTCCGCCTGCTGTTGATCCTGCGTATCCACCTATTATCATAAGTATAATTATGAGAAATTTTGAACTTTCTGATAAATTCGTCATGATTGAAAATCCAGTTGTTGTAAGGGCAGAAAATGTGTGAAATACACCACTCCTAAGCGGATTTTCTGAAATGAAAAACATAGAAAGCAATATAGAAAAAACTATAGCTATAAAAAAGAATAACTGAGTTTCTTTATTTTTAAAATAATCTTTAACATTTCCTTTAAGAAGCTTGTCATGAATAAAAAATGAAGTTGCACCTATGATCATCAAAAATATTATCACAACCTCAATCCAGATATTTTTGTAAAAAGCTATAGAACTATTTTTAACTGAAAACCCACCAGTTGATATAGCAGAGAATGTGTGTGTAATTGAATCAAAAAGAGGCATACCGACAATGAAAAGAAGAATTATTCCAACAACAGTATAAAAACCATATATCACAAAAATTCTTTTGGCAGTATTATGTATATTTGCCCTTATTCTTTGGGTTTTGCCTTCGGCCTCGTATATATAGTATGATGATATACCAGGTGATGAAATAAGTAAAATAAACATTATAAGTATACCAATGCCACCGATCCATTGCGTGAATGATCTCCAGAAAAGCAGACTATATG
>JAWCLW010000014.1:0-5761 GCA_039091535.1 Candidatus Aenigmatarchaeota archaeon
TAAAAAACTTTTGCGAAGCAATATTTAAAAAATTAGAACAATAATTAAAATTTACTCTTTTAATCATTTTATTATTTCTATTTCTATCTCATTTGAATAAATTTCACCTTCAAAAATGTTGTATAATTTTTCTTTATCAATATTTGACGATAATGAATTTAATTCTTTTTCATAACGCTTCATATTGCATGACCTCGCTTTTGATGAATATACTGCTTTTATCTTATACTTTCCTTCTTCAAATGGTCCGTACTCGTATTCATTTTTATTAATTGAAATTTTACATCCATAAAAATAATCTTTAAGCAAAGGAAAAAAATCTTTCAAGCCGGGGAGCTTATATTTGTATTGACATATATTTCCCTTATATTGGTAATTTAATTTTTTATTCTTACTTGAAACAATATTAAATTTTATTACCGGAAAACAGCCTTCGTATGCATAAAATACTTCAGGAGAAAAATGAGGAAACAAATATACAGCTTTATCGCCGCAGTTAATTAATGTTAATTTTATGATAATCTCTTCATTAATTTTAAAACTTTTTTTTAATGGATCAATCTTAAAGCACAATCTATATTTTTCATCAGAAAAGCAAAGCTTTGCAAAAATTATTAAAATTAAGATAAACTTTAATTTGAAGAGCACTTAAAGCATCTCCTTTCTGCCTTTATTGCTTCATTTTCATTATAACCAATTAAATGCAAAAATTCATGAATTATTGTTGCTTCAAGACAACCGCAATCAGGATCATATAACCCATAATCTGTTATTGCTATATTCCCATCAGCGGTAGTGTAGCCACATAAATCATATTTGCTTTTTGGATTTTTTTGTTCTCCAACACAATATAAAGTAATTTCCTTTTTTGTCCCCATGCTCCTTATTGCCATTCTGAATTTTGGCCTATCCTCACAGGGAAGACATTTTTGAGATGCAGCATCTGCCTTTTGTGCTGCTTGCTGAATCTTTGCATTTTGAGATGCAGTGCATAATTTAGTTCTTACTGCTTCTCCTTTTATGTCATAATTTATAATTGGATTATTAAGTGAATAATTATAAAATTCATCCAAATAACCGCCTATTTTCCATACAATTGGATCCTTACTAAAATATTTTCCAATCTTTGGAGAATAATACCTATGCCAATTGTAATATAAGTTTATGCTTTTAGCTTTATATTGGCTCGAAAATTTAAGATTGAGCTCTGTTTTACCATATTTCCTAAAATACTTTCTAAAGTAATAGCATTTATTATTTTGTCTCTTATCTATCATTTGAAGGGGCATAGCAAATTATTTTAGCTAAAATATTGCAGAGCCGATAAACACCTAAGAAAAATTCAATAATTTTCTCTGCCTTCATTAGTTTTTCATTATTTTTTGCTAATGTAGTTAAATACATTTGCTTTTGTCATAATAAAATCATATAAAATTTGGAAATCCCAAGCCTTCTGTATATTTTTCGCAAGATGTTATTACCTCTTCTTTTAATACTGATATTTTACCATGCCTTTCAACTAAAACTGTTTCCTTAAATATCGTTGGCATATATGGTCTTGGTATAGGTTTTATTATAAACCTTGTTATTATAAATCCTTCTTCCTTATATTCCACTATAGGATCATGAAGACCTAATTTATTCCATAGCCTTTTTGGAATAGTAAAACCATAACATCCATAATCCTTATTTTCGTATTTGTCTGCTGGATATATTTCTATTTTCCAATCATCAAATAAATAAAATGTTTCATAAGAAGAAAAAAATCTTAAGTATTCAAGAGCTTGATTTTCATTCCAAATATATATGCATTCGCATCCAAGAGAAGCAAAATCATCTGGACTTCTTATCTCTTTTACAATATCCTTATATTTTAATACAATTTTTTCTGTTGCTTCTGGAGGAATACTTTCGCCTGGAACAAATTCAAGAGTGCATCCTTTTTTTAATACTGATAAATTTATGCATTTGCTATTATAATCATACACTGAACACCTATATTTAGATCCATTTATAGCTTCACATGGAATTTTTGGCATTGAGCAACTAAATATAAATAGGACAATTAATAATAAAAAGAATATTTTTTTCATTTTAATATATTTTATCCTCCTTTTTTACAATATTTATCCCTATTTTTAATCTGCAAATTATAATTATGCTTGACAAAGCTTTTGCATTCAGAAGTATAACCTGGCATATTTGATTTTAATCTCCACCTTTCCATGCAATCTGAAGAATATTTATATGAGTAACATTCCGTTTTTTCTTTATCACCTGGTCCTAAAAGAGGATTAGACCCCTTGGGCCTTCCTTTGCAAGCATCCGGCTTATTCTTCTCAAACCACTCAATATGCGCTTTCTCGTGGCCTTCATAGCATTCTTCTGCACATGGCGGCTTTTTTAGCCACCTCCATTCAAACCCATCACATCCATCGCAAACAGTAATTGCATATGGTTCTTCATCTGACCCACCTTTTCCTATGCTATTTATGCAATTCCTTGCCCTTTTACCATAAAGCCCATTTAAGTCCATATGAATTATAGGATTTGCCCATACATAAGGATAAATATCTTCTGAAATTATGCTTTTTATCTCATTTGTCTTTATTTTATTATATCTTCCTATTTTATAAAAATAATACCTATGCCAGTTGTAGTATAAGCTCATGTTTGTTTCTGAATATTGACCAGGGAATTTTAATTTATTTTCAATATCGCCACTTTGCATATTGATTATTTCCAAAAGACAGTAAAATACGCTGAAATTTATCATCTTTCTCATATATTTCCAAAATGCATAATCCCTATATCCATCGATTCCTCTATAATTACCTCTTCGTTAGTTATATAATATTCGCCATTTGGTTTTACCCATTCTCTTATTTTATAGATTTTTCTATTTATTTTAACAACATACCTCTCCACCATAAAATTTTTTTGCCTATTCTCAAATTCTACTATTACCTTTGGCTTAAAAATACTTGCATTATTATATTCCTCCTCATCAACGCAATAAAATTTCTCACAAATATCATCTTTTCCTTCTTTTCCATAAACTACTTCAACCATTCCATTCATATAAAATAAATGATAATTATCAAGATTTGAAAAAAATCTCACATAATTTAAGGCATCTTCTGATGTCTCTATTTTTACATAACCAGATAAATTCAATGGATGTAAAATATTAAAAACATTTTTCCCACATTTTAGCTGCAACCTTTCTAAATTGTCTGGATATATTCCAATCCATTCTTTTTCTAATTTACATCCTTTTGATAAAGTAAAAGGAACGTTAATGGTTAAAAAAAATATTACAAAAAAATTAATCATTTTTTGCACTTCCAATTATCTTTTGGACAATTAAATTTTTTTGCCTCATTTTGTAGCTTTATTTTCCTTTTTAAAGCCTCTGCTTTATCTGGTATAAATGGCCAGTTTCTTTCAATACAGCAATACTCTACCCTGTAGCCAGAACATTCCATCTCATTGTATTTTGACCTCTCCATTGTAAACCTTTTCTCTTTAGGAGGTTTATTCTTGCAGGCACAGGGATTGTTTCTCTCCATATAATTAATATGATCTTTTTCATGCTCCTCAATGCATTTTTTTATTATTCCTTCAGGAATATTTTGATCCCAACATATAGTAAATCCCCCTTTACCATCGCAACAAATATGAGCAGCGGAACTTAAACCATAAAAATCATAAATATTTATGCTATTTCCCTTTGCATATGCATAAACATTTTCATCTATGATAAAGGAAAAATAAACATTTATGTCAGTTCTTATGTATCTTCCTATATTATTTTTATACCATCTAAAAAAATTGTAGTACAAATTTGCCTTCGAAACTGAAAAATCAGCATACTGACCGGGGAATCTTAAATTATTTTCAATTTCAGCTGAAAAAGAATAAATTCTGCCAAACGGATAATACTCTGCCTGCCAGACGATTGATTGGCTTTCGTCTGTCATTTGGAGTGGTGTCATTAAATGGTCCGTGTGATAGAAAAACAAACCTTCTGTTGGCACATTTTTAAATATTCTATATGCATATCTGTTGCCGTCTGTTAGAACTTTATAGTCATATGTCTTATTTGGTGTTTCCTGCAAGATGGATGGATTTGTAAAGGTAAAGTCATTCATTGTATAGTGAACTCTAAAATTTTCCGAACCATTTTTTTGCAATTTGCAAAAGGGGGATTTTTTGAAATTTTTAATCCTTTCAAAATATAAATTGCACTTGCTTTTTTTTGCGGAAGAAATAAAAAAAGCGCAATATAAATTTTCATTCATAATTTTTTAGCTTTTTGAAAGAATACAAAGGATGGGCATTGCATTGCAAAAACAAAATAACAAGGAATAAAATAATTTAATAACTTAATTTTTTTTAAAATTTGCATTTAAAATTCTTTTTAATTTATTTTCTTTTTTCTTTTTTAATAAATATAAAACAACAAGAGAATTTAATAAAAGTGTAATAACTATGGCTAAATCAAATTTGCTTGAAAAATCATTCCATTTTAAAATAAATAATAAAATAAATAAAACAGGAAGCTGAATAATTGCCGAAATTATAAAAGGAATAAAAAACTCAGATATGTTAAATACTTCTACATTATTGCATTTGCTCAAAAAATAATTTTTCAATCTTTCATAAGCATTTTCTTTACATGAGGAAAATTTGCTTTCATTACCATATTCTTTTATATTTCTTCCTATTCTTATTGACTTGCCATTTTTTAATGTTATAACAAAACCGGAAAGACCCAAAAACTTGCTTAATGTATTATCTTCTAATTTTATTATTGCAATATCATCATATCCAAAAGAATATTTATTTTTATAAATAATTTTATCATAATAAATATCTAATACATTTATAAATATTTTGCCAAAAAAATAAGAGTATCCAAATCTAATCATTTCTTATAACAGGATTTTGAAACAATTTCACATTTTTGTGCGCCAGCTCCAGCCCCTAAACCTATTCCTAAACTTCCACTCCCACCTGATATATAGCCGCTTGATGTTTCTACACTTGTAGCTCCAGAATAAATACCTATTCCAGCCGTTCCAAATACACCCCATGTAGGACCTTCTATATCTTCAATGCAGTATGCTTTATATGTTAAAATTTCATTTGTTTTTTCATATCCTATATTTGAATATGTAAAAAAAATACTTCCATATAATCCTATTCCATATCTTTTGCATGTATATGTAATATTGCAATAAGTTTGTGTTTTGCTTTTGCAGATTAGCCTGCCGTGATAAGTGGTTCTTCCATAAAATATGACCATTCCCTCTACTCCAAAGCCAAAGAAAGCCCATTCGCCTTTTGGACAATCTTTACATTCCCCAGACCTGCATTTTTTAAGCCCATAAAAATCATAATATTTTAAGGGATTATTAAATGAGTAGGTATAAGGATTTGCTTCTTCCAAATAATATCTTCCAATATTATAATTATACCACCTAAAACCATTGTAATACAAATTAGAGTTTGATATATGATAATCAGTATATTGGCCGGGAAATCTCAAATTATTTTCAGTATCGCCAAATTGATTGTAAATTCTACCAAACGGATAATATTCTGCCTGCCAGACAATTGATTGGCTTTCATCTGTCATTTGTAAAGGCGTCATTAAATGGTCTGTGTGATAGAAAAATAAGCCTTCTGTTGGCACATTTTTAAATATTCTATATGCATAGTTGTTTCCATCATTTAGAACATCATCATATGTTTT
>JAWCLW010000002.1:0-119816 GCA_039091535.1 Candidatus Aenigmatarchaeota archaeon
CTTCCCTATCTTAATAAAGAAGTCTGGGTTGAATTTTGCCCATTTCTGATGTGTTCCTTTACGATAACTATAAGGAATGTCATAAAATCCTCTGTCAACAGACTTGATCCAAGCATCTATTTTTTGTGTATATTCAAAGAGCAAGTAAATTTCCGGCAACTAACTCCGCTTGTTTTAAAACAGTTTCTGTTGCCTTTTTCTCTTTATCAGGAGGATAACCATATTTTCTCAGTATTTTCTTTACTTTAAGGCGCAACTCTGCTTGAACGCTCTCTCTTTGTGTCCAATCTATTGTAACACTTTTTCTTATCATTTTTGTGAGTTCTAATGCTATTTTTCGTAGAGTCTCATCACCAAGAATTTTAACTGCGCTGTCATTGACTTCAAGTGCATCATAAAATGCAAGTTCATCATCACTCATTCCAAGTTCTTTTCCTCTGTTTTTTTCTTCTCTAACTTTTCTTGCTAACTCTATTAATTCTTCTATAACTTGCGCAGCCTCTACAGCCCTATTTGTATATTTTTTTATTGTTCTGTCTAGCATCTCCATGAAAGATTTACCTTGAACAAGATTTCTTTTTGAAATTATCTTAATCTCATCGTTTAACAATTTTTTTAGAGCTTCAAATGCTAGGTTTTTCTGAGGCATCTCTTTTACCTCGGCTAAAAAACCTTCTGATAGAATAGAAAGTTCTGGTTTTTGAATTCCAGCAGCTTCAAATATATCTATAATCCTATCAGAAATTACTTCTTTTGAGATAATCTGTTTGATTGCTGTTTCGTATTGTTCCTTTGTGTCTTTTTTAGTTTCAATTGTTTTTGATATTGTTGATTTTAATGCTTGGAAAAAACCAACTTCTTCTTTAATCTTCATGGCTTTTTCATGAGGAACTGCTAAAGAGAATGCTTTAACAAGAGCAGTGGCTTCTTTTTCGAATCTCTCTTTTTTCCCAGGCTCTTTTAATATATGTTCTATCGCATTTGGTATAAAGCCGACTCTTTCTTTTGGTGAAAGCTCAAAGAATTTTCTATAATTAAATCCATGGAACATATCTTTTACAATTTCATATTTTTCTAACATTAATCTTACTGCTTCTTCTTGATCGAGTGTTGGTTTTCCTTTACCCCCACTTTCTGTGTACTCCATAAGAGCTTTTTTCAATTCGGCACCGACACCCATATAGTCAACAACTAAACCGCCTTATTTTCCAGGATAAACTCTATTCACTCTTGCTATTGCCTGCATCAAAGTATGGCCTTTTATTGGCTTGTCAAGATACATCGTATGTAAACTTGGTGCATCAAAACCAGTCAAGAACATATCTCTTACGATAATGAGTTTGATTTCATGTTTTGGATCCTTGAAGTTATCGCCTATTTTCTTTCTTCTAACTTTGTTTCTTATATGCTGCTGCCATTCTTTTGGATCAGATGCAGAGCCAGTTATTACGACTTTAATAAATCCTTTGTCATCATCTTCATTATGCCACTCTGGTCTTAGTTTTATTATCTCGTTATAAAGGTCAATACATATCCTTCTTGACATACAAACAATCATTCCTTTTCCGTCCAAGACAGAAAGTCTTTGCTCAAAATGATCTACAATATCTTTTGCAATCCTTCTTATTCTTTTAGGAGTGCCTGCAATCTTTTCCAATCTTGCCCATTTACTTTTTAGTTTTTCTTTATGTTCTACCTCTTCGCCTTCTGTTACCTCCTCAAATTCAGGATCCTTTTTGTAGCCACTTCTTTATCTCTTCAACTTCTGGTATTCTGCCATATGCCTTTAATTTTCCATCAATTACTATCGCAGGAGTAGCCATAACTCCTCGATTTATGATTTCGTTAATGTCTGTAACTTTCACGATCTCTGCTTTTTTGTTTGCCTCTTCTACTGCTTTTCTTGCATTTTCTTCCAGTTTTTTACATTTCGGACAACCTAAACCAAAAATTTCTATTTTCATTTTCTACCTCTTAATCAATTGAATATAGTTTCTATCCTTTTATCTCTTTTATATAGAATATTTATCCTTTTCCCATCTCTACGAAATTTTAATTTATTTCTTAATCAAATAATTACCTATAGCTAAATAGTCCATACCACATGAATAGAATGTTCTTATTGCTTCAATAGGCCTACAGACAATTGGTTCACCTGCAATATTGAATGATGTATTTAATACAACCGGAACCGACGTTAATTCCTCAAATGATTTTATCAAATTATAAAATCTTTCATTTATATGTTTTTCAACTGTTTGTGGTCTTACTGTTCCATCAACATGAACAACAGCGGGGATTTCTCTTCTCTTTTCTTCTGGAACTTTAAATGTTAATATCATGAAAGGTGATGGATAAGCACCTTCTAAATATTCTTTTGCAGCAGATGCAAGCATAGATGGACAAAATGGCCTGAATTCTTCACGGAATTTAACATATTGATTTATCAAATCTTTCATTTTCGGATTTCTTGGATCAGCCAATATGCTTCTATTTCCTAAAGCCCTTGGTCCCCATTCCATTCTTCCCTGAAACCAACCAACGATATTTCCTTTTGCTATAAGTTCTGCACATATACCGGATATATCATCATAGAATTCATATTTGACTTTTGATAATTTTAGTGCATTTTCTATTTCTTCATTTGTGAATTCTGGTCCATAGTATACATGCTCCATTTTTTCATTTGGTTTATAACCTAATTCTACATATTTGTAAAATGCTGCACCTATTGCTGTTCCAGCATCTCCAGCTGCTGGCTGTATAAAAATATTATTTATTAAACCAGAAGAAAGCAATTTACCATTCATTTTCGAATTTAATGCGACACCACCAGCAAGGCAAAGATTTTTGCTATCTATTTTTCCCAAAGAAAATTTTAATAAATCCATACATATCTCTTCTAATCTTTCTTGAATTGCATAAGCAATGTTTGCATGCCTTTCATCAACCACATCACCTTTCTTTCTAGGTGGTCCAAATCTATTAATAACATACTCAGAGTATCTATAATAACTTCCATTAATTTTTTGATCAACAACAACACAACCATCAACAACTTTAATCAAATCAGATACATCTATACACTTTTTGCCATAAGGTGCCAATCCCATTACCTTATATTCGCCATCATTTGGCTCAAAACCAAGATATTCAGTAAATAAAGAATAAAAACCACCAATTGATTGTGGTATAAATGTTTCTCTGATTTTTTTAATTAATCCATCTTCACCTTTTGAAATAAGTGTTGTTGTTGCTTCGCCACATGCATCCATTGTTATTATATTTGATTTATCAAAACCTGATACATGGTATGCACTTGATGCATGTGCAAGATGATGTTCAACTGTCTCAAACTTTTTTATTATTTCAGTTGCAAGCTCTTTTCTTTCTTTAAGGAAGTACGGTATTCTTTTAACACAATCTAAATATTTCTTTTTTATCACCTTAGAGCCTATTGTGATTTGCATCGCCTTTAGTGGTCTTTTGAAAAACTTATCTCTTGCATAAATTTTTGAGATAAGTTCTGGCTTGAAATTCCCAACAATATAATCTATATCTTCTATTCCTATACCAGCATAATCCAAACAAAATTTTATTGCATTATAAGGAAAATGCCCACGTGCATGCTTTAATCGTATAAACCGCTCTTCTTCTGCAGCAGCAATAAGTTTGCCGTCCTTTATCAAAGCAGCTGCTGGGTCATGCCCTATACCAGATAAATCGAAAGCAGCATGACCCTGTCCACAAATACCAAGTATATACAAATTATTTGATATTGGTTTCATAATTATTCACTTGAACATTTTAATAAGCAAATTAAATATCACTTCATGTATTTTATATAAAACTTTAGCATTTTTTTTGATATTATTGATAAAATAATATCTTTAAAAAGTAGGTTAAATTTTCTTTTTTTAAATAATAATAACCATTTTCTTAGTTTTATTTTAAAAAAATGTTTTTCTTGATACCATTTTGTAGAATATTTTAAAATTTTATTCTTATATCTTTCGACAATTTCATAATCTATATTTTTAATTTTTTTACCTATTGGATTTCTTGCAAAATCTTCATAATTTTTAATACTAAAAAGATTATTTTCTTTGCAAAATTCATATAAATATGTACCTGGTACTGGAACAAAATATGTTGGTGAATGTATTTCAGGCCTTATTTTTTTCATCAATTCTAATGTCAATCTCATATCCTCAATCGTCTCAGTAGGATTTCCTAGAATATAATCGGCAAAAATTAACATTTTGTTTTTTCTGCATATATTAGCAGCCCTTATCGATTGATCTGGTGTAATGCCCTTTCTCATCAAATTCAGAATTCTTTGAGAACCACTCTCAAAACCAAAAAATACCATGTAACATCCAGCTCTGCTCATATGTTTTGCTATTTCCTCATCGAAAGTATTAACCCTAGATTGCGCTGACCAATATATATTCAAATTTTCATTTATTATTTTATTACATAAATCTATGACCCATTTTTTATTTACAGTAAATGTATCATCTTGAAATGTTATATAATTTGTTCTATATTTTTTCTTAATGTATTTTATTTCTTTTATTATATTTTCTACAGATCTGTGTCTGACACCTTTTCCAAATATTTTATCTATAGTTGGTTGACAGAAAGCACATTGAAAATAACAGCCTCTACTACCCATTATAATAATTGGCATATCTGGATTTAACTCTAATATTTTATTTAATTTATAAATCTCAAAATCTGGATATGGCAGTTCATCCAAATTTTCAACACGTTTACCATAGATTATTCTATTTCTTATAGGTTTGTTATTATATATCTTTTGAACTAATTCAAAAAATGATATTTCTCCCTCGCCAACAATAACATAATCCACTGTTCCTAGCTTTAAAATACTTTCTGGGTCTATGGAAGCATGTGGTCCACCCGCAACGGTTATCTTTTTGTATTTTTTTGCTAGTTCTGAACATTTTGACGCAAAATTAAAATTTGGTGTATTAAACTGAATTCCTATTACTTTACTTTTGGATTTTTTTATTTTATCTTCGACATCAGACCAATCTTTACAAGCTCTTAAATCTATCAAGTCAACTTTATAGCCATGTTTCTTAAGATAGGCTGCTATATAAGCCAAACCAACATTCGTCCATGTAGAATCCATTGTACCTTTTCCTAAACTATTAAAGCCACATGTTACAATACCGGGATAAACTAGAGTCACACGTCTCATATCAATTCCTATAATTAATAGTTTTTTATTTTTATTCTCTTAAAAAATCGTGAAATGTTTTTAAAATATATTTAATCATCTGACTTGTAAGGCCTGGATAAACTCCAATCCAGAATGTATTATTCATAATGAAATCTGCATTTTTTAAAGACCCAACAACTCTATATTGAATATCTTTATAAGCCGGTTGACGTATAAGGTTGCCTGCAAAAAGCATACGTGTAGCTATTTTTTTATTTTCTAGATAATTAACGATATCCGAACGTGATAAACCACTATCAGGTTTAATAGAAATAATAAAACCAAACCAACTAGGATCTGCCTTGGGAAGTTTCTCAGGTAAAATGAAATAATCTTTATAATCTTTTAGACCATCGTAAAGCATTTTAAAATTTCTTTTACGCAATTCGGTAAATTTTGATATCTTTTTAAGTTGTTCAACACCAATAGCTGCCTGCATATCAGTTATTTTGAGATTGTACCCAATATGAGAGTAAATATATTTATGGTCGTATCCATAAGGAAGATCACCAAATTTCCAAGAAAATCTTTTTCCACATGTATTCGACTTTCCTGGTTGGCACCAGCAATCGCGACCCCAGTCACGAAAGGATTCAACAATTATTTTTAATAATGGATCATCCGTAACAACAGCACCGCCCTCACCCATTGTTATGTGGTGTGCAGGATAGAAACTATATGTTGCGAGTTCGCCAAATGTTCCAACCATTTTTCCACCATACCTTGAACCAAGTGCATCACATGCATCTTCTATTAAAAACAAATCGTGTTCTTTTGCTATGTTAATCACCGCATCTACATCAAATGGATTGCCAAGTGTATGCGCCATGAAAATTGCCTTTGTCTTTTCCGAAATAGCTTCTTTCAAGGCTTCGATATTTGCATTATATGTTCCAATATCGACATCAATAAAAACTGGAATTAATTTGTTCTGAATTATTGGATTAACAGTTGTTGGAAATCCGGTAGCTGTTGTAATTACCTCATCCCCTGGAACTAATCTTTTTTCCTTAAGTTTTGGTGATGTTAAAGCAGATATAGCAAGTAAATTAGCAGAAGAGCCACTATTTGTAAGCATGCAGAATTTCCTTCCAACATATTTTGAAAAATTTGATTCAAATTTTGTAGCAAATCTTCCGGCAGTAAGCCAAAAATCCAATGATGCATCAACTAATGATATTATCTCCTTTTCATCAAATACCCTACCGCTACAAGGAATTGGGGATTTGCCTAGTCTGAATATTTCATTTGATTTTCTTAATTTGTATATAGCTCGAACGCGTTTAAATATCTCTTTGCGTAATTTATTTTCTTTATTGTTGTTCATTTTTCATAGCCTCCAAACCCTCTATAACACTCATTGTGCGTAACCCCAATTCCATATATAATTTGTTTGTTTTTAACCCTGCTTTCAAAGGTCTTGGAGCCTTTTGTCTAAGCTCTAGTGTGGTAACAGGTACGATTAGATTTTCATCGAGATTAAAAACATTTGCAATATGTTTTGCAAACTCATATCTACTCATTAAGTCAGGACCAGCTACATTATAAATTCCCTTCTTTTTTCTTTTAGTCAATATTATAACTTTATCTGCCAAATCTCCTACATATGTTGGTGTACTTATCTGATCAACAACAGCCTTTACTGTTTTTCCTTCACGTAATGATTTTATTGTTCTAGATGCAAAATTTTTGCATTGTAATTCATTTCCATATACAACTGTAGTTCGAATTATTAGGTAATCTGAAAGCTCTTTTATAATGTTTTCTGCCTCGATCTTGGATTTTCCATAATTATTAATCGGATTTATTTTATCTTCTTCTGAATAAGGGCCAGATTTACCATCAAACACATAATCTGAAGAGAAGAATATTAGTTTTGCACCAATTTTGTTTGCGGCATGGACAACATTTCTTGTACCCTGTACATTTATTCTCCAGCATAGTTCTTTATTTTCTTCGCAGAGATCAACATTTGTAAGAGCTGCAGTTAAAAATATTATATCTGGATAAAAATCTGATACAACCTTCATAACATCATCCTTATTAACTATATCTAATTTAACAAAATTATCTATCTTTATTTGATTATATGTACCAAGAATATATGCCTTATTTGATAATTTTTTATACAATGATCCACCAACAAGACCAGAAGCACCAATATTTAAGATTTTCAATATTTATCACCCAAAATACTTTAAACTACTTCCCTTCATATTTTACATCCCAATTATACGGTATGGATTTGGAGAATGGGTCAAGACGTAAGATTTCGTTTGAATCATGTGGTTCTGTGGCACAATTGGCCACAATTGCAGGTTTGCAACCAATTCCTTTAAAAGCATTCCAGATGCCGGGGGGTATTATAATCAAAGCATAATTATCCTCACCTGTGAATATTTCTTGAATTTCACCATTTGTTGGCGATTCTTTACGCGCATCATAGAGAACGAGTTTTATCATACCATCGATGACAGCATAATTAAGTGTCATTTTTTTATGGAGATGCCAACCTTTGATAATTCCAGGGTAAACTACTGAAAAGTATATTTCACCAAATTTCTCAAAGTGTGGATCATCTGAACGAAGCATATGCATTACTTTTCCACGCTCATCTGGAATTTGCTTCAAAGGAATAATCTTTACACCATCTATCATTTTAACACCTGATTCTATAGTATTTATTCACCCTTTCCATAACATTATACCACCAAGGGTTTTTTTTATACCACTCTATCGTCAATTTTAAACCAGAAATAAGATCAATTGTAGGTTTCCAACCTAATATTTTTTTAGCTTTTTTTGATGAAAGATATTGTCTATATATTTCGCCTGGTGTCGGATGTCCTAGTATTATAGGTTTTATCATACCTTCATTGCCAGAAATCTTTATTATTAAGTTTGCTAGTTTTTCAATTGTTATAGGCTTGCCGGTACCAAAGTTAAAGATTTCGCCATTCGACCTAGAAGATTGCTCAGCTGTTAATAGAAGTGCTTTAACGATATCTGTAACATAAATGAAATCTCTTATGTGCTTACCATTTCCTCTAATAATCGGAGGCTTTTTTTTCAAAATAGACATCACAAAATCTGGAATAACTCGTAAAGTATTAGAGTCACGACCACCATATGTATTTGACCATCGAAGGATAGAAACTCTAAGACCATAAGAACAATGATACGAATAAACAAGTCTATCCGCTGCAACCTTGCTTGCATCATATGGTGATTTTGCAGAAAGTGGATGATGTTCGTCAATAGGTAAATATTTTGGCTCCCCATATACCTTATCAGTGCTTGCATAAATGAAGAAAGTTTCTTTTTCTGATTTTCTAATACTCTCAAGAAGATTCTGAGTACCGATAACATTGATCTCGAACGTTTCAATTGGGTTTTTTAAAGAATATAAAACCTGTGTTACAGCACCTAAATGAAAAATTATGTCTTTATCTTTTGGGAGATTTTTTATCAATGATTTATCTTTTAAGTTACCATATACTATAGTTATATATTTCTTTAGGTGTTGTATCGCATCTTCACCAAATTGATCATTCTTGTTAACCAAAACAGTTACATTAGCTTTTTTTTCTAAAAGAGCTTCTGTTAACCATGATCCTATAAACCCAGTAGCACCTGTAACTAATACTTTTTTTGATTCCCAAAAATTTGATGACATTTTATCAATCCTTCCATAATTTCCATGGAGCACTAGTTGCCCATAATTTATTCAGAAGCTGTAAATCTCGATACGTATCCATGCACTGCCAGAACCCATTATGTATGTAGGCCATAAGCTCTCCTTCCTGGGCAAGCTTTTCAAGTGGACCTTTCTCAAAATCGCAATCATCAGAATCCTGGAGATAATCAAAAAAACTTCTTCTAAATACAAAAAATCCACCATTAATAAAACCTTTTGACATTAGTGGTTTTTCTGAAAAGCTAATAACCATATTTTTTTTAATTTTAAGTTCACCAAATCTGGATGGTGGCTTAACAGAAGTAACAGTTCCGACTTTTCCATGTTCTAAATGGAATTTTAAAAGTTCTTTAAGATTTATTCTTGCAACACCGTCGCCATATGTTAGCATGAAATTTTCACCTATAATATATTTTTCTACACGTTTAATACGAGCACCTTTTAGTGCAGCCATTCCTGTATCAACTAGCGTGATTTTCCAATCATCTTCTTCTATTTTGTTATGAAAAACAATTTCTTTCTTATTTCCAATAGTTATTGTAAAATCTTTGTTAAGCGCCTCATAATTAAGAAAATACTCTCGAATAACATTACCCTTATAACCTAATGCAAGGACAAAATCATTAAATCCCCAGTAGGAATATATCTTCATTATATGCCAAAGTATAGGTTTGCCACCTATTTCTATCATAGGTTTTGGTCTGAATTCTGTTTCCTCTCTCAATCTTTCACCAAATCCACCACAAAGAATAATGACTTGCATAATCATCAAATTAATAAATAAAAATTAAAACTTTAAAAAGGTGATTAGAATAGATAGTTTCTATAATTTTAATATTTTTAAGTTTTTGATTTTGAAATCATTAAATTTTTAAGATAATAATTTATTATATGATATAAAACTATCTTCATATTTATGTTTTTTTGTGTTATATGCAAAAATTTTTTAAACTGATTAAAAAAATAAACTGTTTTATTAAAATCAAATCTTAATGAAAATTTAAATATATTAAAAATGATGACAGCGAATTTAATTCCGGCAAGTTTGTTTAATATCTTTTTGTTAATATTTTCATTTTTAAATAATTTTTCTAAAACATTCCACTTATCTTTTTCTATTTTTCCATCCTTAAGGAGCTTACTTGTTTCGCTCTTTTCATGAAGTCTATAAATCGCGAGAATATCTGATACATAACCTATTTTGAAACCATTTAACAGTATGCGTATCCACATATCCCAATCAAAAGAAAATACCAAATTTTCATCGAATTTACCTAATTTATCAAAACACTCTTTTTTAATAATAAGACATGAAAAGGGAATATAATTGCCAAGTATGAGTTTTTCGACTTCATCTAGCCCTTCATTTATATAATTTTTATTATATGGTTTATGAATTTTAATAATATTGTTGTTAGCATCTACCTGTGTAAATGCAGAGTAAACTAATCCTATTTTCTTATCCTTTTTAAAAATTTCTAATTCTTTTTCTAACATTTTTGGTAACAATCTATCATCTGCAGGTAGGATTAAAATATATTTTCCCTTCGCTAAAGAAACACATCTATTAAAATTTTTAACCATCCCAACATTCTGTTTATTTTTTATATATCTAATTCTCTTATCCTTTATTTTTTTTACAATATAATCCGTATCATCTATAGAGTTATTGTCAACGATTATAAGTTCAAAATTTTCAAATGTTTGGTTTAACACACTTTCAATAGCTTGAGATATATAATTTCCATAGTTATACGATGGTATGCATATACTAACTTTTGGCACTTTCATATCTATCACTTTCTAACAAATTAATTCAACTTATAAAATTATATTCCTTATACTTACCTCTTTCACAATAGAATCTATTTCCAAAAGATATTTGTACCACTCAACCGTTTTTGTTTTGATATCATCTGGTTTTATAGCACCATTCTTTAGAGCTTCAAAAATTTCTTTTGCCCCTTCCTTAGGTGTATAATCTGGTTTGAATTTGAGAATATTTTTTATTTTATCAAAATTTACTCTGTAGCTCCTAGTATCTTTTGTTCCATACCATTCATAGTTAAATGGGATGTCAAGAGCGTTAGCTATAAGTTTGGCTAATGAAAATATTTGATAATTTTGTTCATTTGAACCGACATTAAAAATTTGGTTATTAACAGACTCGATATCTGCTTCGATAACAGAAAGAAATGCTTTACACGTATCTTTAATGTGTACAAATGGTCTCCATTGTTTTCCATCACGACATATTGGAATTTTTCCATTCTTAAAGAAACCTAAAACCATTCCATTTATTGCCAGATCAAATCTCATCCTTGGCGATAAACCATATACTGTTGCCTGTCTTAGTACAGTAACAGAAAAATTTTTATCATCAGCTAAAGATAAAACATCATTTTCCAAAAGTACATTTGCCTTCGCATATGTTGTTAAAGGATTTAGATTGGAGTTTTCATAAAGTATACCATCCTGAAATCCGTATACGCTACATGAAGATGCCATAATGTATTTTTTAACACCATACTCTTTACTTAATCTTGCTATTCTTGATCTACCAAGATAATTTATATCCAATGTTTTTGTTTTATCTAATTCACCACTAGGGTCATTAGACAAAGCAGCCATATCTATAACAACATCAATTCCATTTAATATCAAAGGATTAACCCATCGAATATCGTCCTTAATTATTCTTATTTGATCTTCTATTTCTTCTAGTGGAATTTTACCAAAAAATAATCTATCCACAACTGTAACATCAAAACCTTTTTCTAATAACATTCTTACCAATACAGAACCTATGTATCCACCACCACCAGTAACCATTATTCTCATTTATTCACCTATTTGTTGTTTTAATATTTTTAGAGCTTCTTCTATATGTAATGTTTTCTTTCCAGTTACCCTTTCTACTTTGTTTGTATTCATATTAACCTTTCCTGGTCTTTTTGCTATTTGATTAAGTTGTGGTGTTGTAATTGGATTTATTAGTTTTCTATCTAGATTAAACGTCTTTGCTATAATATTTGAAAACTCATATCTGCTTAAGCAGTCTTTCCCTGTTATATGAAATATACCTTTTGCATCAATTTCGAATAGTCTAAATAGAAGATCTACAAGATTGTTTGCCAATGTTGGATTGTTATGTTGATCAGTAACTATATTTACTGTTTCTTTTTTCTTTAATTTTTCAATAAGCCATAAAACAAAATTTAATTTTCCCATTCCATTTATGCCATAAAGTACAGAAGTTCTAGCTACTATATAGTTTATGTCTAAGGCCCTAAGTAACAGTTCTGCACACCATTTAGTTTTTGCATAATAATTTAATGGATTTGGTTTATCTTTTTCTGTATATTCTAATTTTTTACCGTCAAAAACATAATCTGTAGAAATAAAAATATATTTGGCACCTATCCTTTTGCTTGCTTCTGCGACATTTTTTGTTCCTTCAACATTAATTAACCATGCCTCTTCTTGATTAGTTTCACAGTAGTCAACATTGTGTAAAGCATGCGTATCAAATATTAAATCTGGTTTAATTTTTTCTATCAATCTAAAAACATCATTTCTTTTTGTGACATCTAAATGAAAGAAATTTTCTCCTTTTATTGCATGTGTGTTGTATGTTCCAAACATCTTGTATTTATCTTTACCAATTTCAATTGCTGTATTTCCCAAAAGCCCACTTGCACCTATTACTAAAACTTTATCCATACATTTTGTATGGTTTGTAAAATATTTAAATGTTATTAACATATAAATATAATAAGTTAATAAGGTAATAATTATGTTGGCCGGCATCAAATTATTCGACCTGAAGAGATTCGTAGATGAGCGTGGTTCATTTACAGAAATTATGAGATATGATTGGTTTGATCTATTTGATGATGATAAGCCAGTACAAGCGAATCTTTCTATCAGCTTTCCAAATATTGTCAGAGCTTGGCATAAACATGAAAGAGGGCAAATAGACTATTTTATTGTTATTAAAGGTACAGTGAAAATTTGTGCATTTGATGAAGTTAGTGGAGAATTGGATGAATTCGTTGTAAGCGGTGATAAGTTACAAGTGGTGAGGATTCCTGGGAAATACTGGCATGGAACTAAAACCGTTGGTGTAGAGCCTTCTGTTACAATTTATTTTGTTTCTAAGCTTTACGATTATAATAAACCCGATGAATTAAGAAGACCGTGGAATGATAAAAACATCGTACCTAAATTAGTGAATGGAAAAACAGATGATATAAGAGTTGGAAAACCATGGGATTGGTTTATGGAGCCACATAAATGATTTGTTTGAAATTAAAGTGATTTCATGGAAACCCCTTTAACGTAAGTCAAAAAGTTAAGGAGTGATAAGTATGTTGTATATTGGAATGGACATTAGCAAGAAAGCATACTATGCTGAAAGAAAATCAACCATATCAAAATAGTCTTAAGCAATATAGGATTTCATGGCTGGTAAGTATGAAAGGCGTAATTCTTGCTGGTGGTCTTGGAACAAGACTTTACCCATGCACCAAAGTGATTAATAAACACTTGTTACCAGTCTACAATAAACCTATGATATTTTATCCACTCAAAACATTGAAAAGTATTGGTGTTAATAATATTCTAATTGTTACAGGTGGTGAATCTATCGAAGATTTTATGAAGTTACTTGGTAGTGGTTCGGAGTTTGGTGTTAAATTTACATATAAAATACAGGATCGGCCGGGTGGAATAGCCGAGGCTTTGTTGCTTGGAGAAGATTTCTTTGGTAATGAAAAAGTTATTTGTATCTTGGGTGATAATATTTTTTTAAAAGATATTAAAATACCAAAAGATATATTGAACAAAAATAATAATGAAGCTGCTATATTTATAAAAAAACATAAAAATCCTGAACGATTTGGTGTTGCATTGTGTGACGAAAATGGAAGAGTGATACATATAGTAGAGAAACCTAAAAAACCAAAATCAAATTTAATAGTAACTGGTCTATATATTTATCCGCCTGATGTTTTTGAATTTATAAAAACCTTAAAACCTTCAGCACGTGGGGAACTTGAAATAACAGATGTTAATAATTTTTATATTAAAGAAGGTCGCATGCGTGCTTTTATTGTGGGTGGTGATTGGTCAGATGCGGGTACCATAGAAACATTACATGAGGCATCAATTTTGGTAAGAAAAAGATTGAATGCAAGTAAATAAACTATGTCATTTTTAAACCATCAAAAAATGCCTTTACTACTTTTATTGTTCTGTGCCTAATTATAAGAAATGGCAGTAAAAAGAACCATTTCCAAATTGTTAGGTCGAAACCATTTATTTTTAATACTTTCATTGCTGGTGTTGATCCATACCTCTTATTCATTACAATACCATTTCTAACATAAAAATAGCCTTTAAGTTTTGTAGGCTTGCTATAAGGGTGGTGGTATTCTGCTTCTGGTATAACAAACAATTTATAACCATCGTTTCTTAATCTATATGATAAATCAACATCACCCCACATTATACAAAAGCTTTCATCAAATGGATATTTTAGTTGTGTATCCTTTCTTATCATCAAACAACCTTCACATACATAATCTGTTTCGCCAACAATTTTTTTCCAAGGTCTCCTGGCTTGGATTGCGCCAACTTTACAATATTTTTTTTCTAATTTTAAGAATGTCTTAACCATATTTGTTATCAAATCTTTTTGTTTTATCTTTGCATCATCATCAATCCAAAGAATAAAATCTCCATTTGCTTTTTTGACAATTTTATTTCTTGTTGTATAAATCTTATAATCACTCTTACATTTTATTAATTCCATATCTTTATAATCTTGGTTTAGAATTCCTTCAGGTAATTGTTTGCCATCTCTACTTAGAACTATCACACTTACTTTGGGTAATACCTTCAAAATTATCACCATGTAAATATTCTTTTAAACATTTTCTCTCCAATAATTCAATACATCTCTTAATGACTGATCAATGTTATATTCAGGTTTCCAATTAGTTTCATTTTTGAATTTTGAGCAATCACCTAGAAGTAATGGGACATCAGAAGGTCTCATCCTTGCCGGATCCTCTTTAACAACAATTTTAACTTTGCTTAATTTTAAGTATGTATCAAGTATATATTTTATTTCTATTGCTTTTTCTGAACATATGTTATAAACCTCACCTGATTTGCATTTAGTTAATGCTAAAAAATATGCTTTAGCAATATCTCTTACGTCAACAAAATCTCTTTTTGGCGTAAGATTTCCAACATAAATTACTGGTTCCTTGTTATATTTTTCTATTTCAGCTATTTGTATAGCAAAATTTGCTGAAACTATTTTTGACCCACTTCTTGGTCCTATGATATTAAAACATCTTGTTCTTACAATTTTCATACCATAACTTTGATGATATTGAAATCCAAGCAAATCTTGTGCAACCTTACTGACAGCATATGGGCTTAAAGGTCTCAATTGATTTGTTTCTTTTATCGGTATTTCTTCTGGAAATACTAAACCATACTCCTCACTACTACCTGTTATCAATATCTTTGGGTTGAATCTTGATTTTCTTACAACCTCTAATAAGTTCAAAGTGCCTAAAACATTAGAATTGAAAGTTTCTTGTGGAGCTCTCCAGCTTGTTGGTACAAATGATTGTGCTGCAAGATGAAATATCATATCAGGTTCACAATCATCTATTGTTTGTATGACAGCGTTTGTATCTGTCAGATCACACTCAAGAAGTGTTAATTTATCTTTTATATGATTTATGAATTCTAATTGTCTATGTCTACCACGAATTGTTCCAAAGACATTTACATCTGGTTGTTTGACAATGTATTCGGCCAGATGACTGCCAGTGAAACCTGTTATTCCTGTTATTAATATATTCATAATATTTCACAACATTATTTTAATTCTATAAGTTTTGCAAGCTTTTTTGAATTTTTAATAACATCAAAATATTTAATTATTCTTTTTCTACCATTTCTTCCAAATTTTCTACAAAGATTTGGATTTTTCATTAATTTTTCTATAGCATCTGCAATCTGTTGTGGATTTTTCTGCTCTACAAGCAATCCACATCCTGAAACCAATTCAGGTACAGCTCTTATATTTGTTGTTATTACTGGCAATTCACATGCCATCGCTTCCATGAGAGTTGTCGCAAGACCATCTGAATCATTGTCTTTTGCTATAATAGATGGTAAAACAAATATCTTTGACTTATTCAATTCCTTTATTAATTCTTTTTCTGGAGTGCCGCCACTTATAATTAATAACTTATATTTATTGCCAAGCAATTCTAATGCTTCTTTTAAATATTTTAAACCTTTCTTTTCCACATCTCTGCCTATAAATATAATCTGATCACTTTTCTTTATTTTCATTGGTTTGAACTTATTTGGATATATGGAATTAGGTATTATATAATATTTTTCTGCAAATCCATAATTCTCAATCATATATTTTTTATGCCATTTTGATGGAACAAGAACAAACTTTGCATGTTTTATTTTTTCTGACATCAATTTTTTACTTTCCCTTTTTACAAAAATATCCCTTGAATGTGCAGAGAATGAGAATGGTATATTTGTTTCTTTTGAAACAATATAACTTACTGTTGCAGTTGATGCAGCAAAATATGTATGGATATGATCAAAATTATTTTTGATTTTATTTGAAAAATATAATGCAATTGGTATATATTTTGTGTCTCTCCATGAACGAAATAAAAGATATAGTGTCCACTTTAATATCTTAAATATGTTTTTTGATTTCTTTCCATAAATAACATTACTTTCTTTTATTTCTGGGGTTTTTATAGAAAATACTATAACATCATGATATTTTCTCAATTCATTAATTTCATCTCTTATAAAAGTTTCAGAATATTTTGGATAACTAAATAAAATATATGCTATTTTCTTTTTTTTATCCATTTATCACACCTTTTTTGCAATTATATAATATCCAGATGCCATGCCATTCATTCCATCGTATTTTTTATCTCCTGGGTTTATTTTTATGATAGGTTTTTCTATTAACTGAAATGGTTTAAAGAATATCATTATAACCGAAGACAATGAATTTATTTTTCTTGGTAGCATATTTCTAAAAAATCTTGTTGTTAACCATGCTAATGTTGATACAGGTCCTGCGCAAACACCAATATCTATTATCTCAAATTCTCTGAATAAATATCTTAATCCATCTTTTGTAAATCTCCAATAATCAGTTGGTGAAGGATGGTATGGCTGCATGAATGGTGTTGCTGAGTAAACTATACCATCTTTTTTTAAAACTCTATGTATTTCATTTATTACAATTTGCGGTTCTTTTACGTGCTCAAGAACAGCAACTATCATAACTGTATCAAATGATTTATCCTTGAATGGTAAGGCATGACCATCATTTATAACACTTGTTATTTTTGTCTTTTCTATATCCGTATAAATAAAATTATTTCCGAAATATTTATTGCCACATCCTATTACAAGGCCTTTTTTTGCCTTTTTAATTATTTCTTTATAACCTTCATCAATATGTTTTGTTGGGTGAAAAAATTTTTTAATTGACATATTATCATTTCTCAATCTAATATTTTAAATGTAAATTTAACAAAAACCTTTGGTATCGGTAGATTTATTTCTGTCAAAATTTTTATCTCATCTTTTGTTATTGATTTTGTTATTAATATGAAAAATGCATAGAATATAAAACCTGCAACAAGTGATATTATCAATTCTATCCATGGACTTGTTATTAAAATTGTCTTTATAGCAAAAATTATTAATAATGTCAAAAATCCACCAACAAATATTTTCAATAAATTAAACCATTGCATATAAACCCTTATATATTTTTTTGCAAAATACGATAACAAAAAGAATCCTACCAAATTCGAAATAATCAATGATATCGCTGCTCCCACAATCCCAAATATTTGTATTAATATGATATTAAATACTATATTTACTCCCATAATAACAAATGCTATCTTTGTATTAAGCCCTGGTTTTCCTATGCCAATAATAGATGAACCAAAAATATAACTTAATGTTGCAATTATCATACCAATTGATAATATTTGCAATGTCAAAGATGCGCCTAAATATTGTTCACCAAATAGCATACTTATAACATTCTCAGGAAATGCGATCATGATTAATGCTAATGGTATAATCAAGATAAATAGAGCCTTTGTCAGAAGCCCAAGCATATTGCTAAGTGTCTCTTTTTTGTTTTTTGTCCATAGCTCTGAAACAGTTGGAAGTAATACAATTGTTATCGCACCTGAAACTAGAAGTAATAAACTAGCTAATGGGTGAGCAACCTGGTAAAGTGCAACATCCTCAAGAGAGCGAAATATTGAAATCAATATTGTATCCACATTAGAAACAACAGAAGAAGCAACATAACCTATCATTATTGGTGTTGAAAAATAAAGAATTTCTTTTGTTAAATTTTTATCTATTTCCAATTTTGATTTTACTATTTCAGAAAATTTTATTCTGAATATTAAATATGTTATTATTGACATTAAAATAGCCGTAAATAGATAAGCATATGGTAATGCCAAAACACCAAATGGAACTATCAAAAATACAATAAAACTAAACTTCATCAAATATGATAATAAATCTATTGTCGTGTATATCTTAACACTTTGCAAACCTTGAAGTGATGCGAGAATAACTTGGTATGCAACTGTTATAAGTGTTGACAATGCAAGAATAATCAAAACAATTGTACCTTCATACGATTTTAAAATATTTGTTGTTATTGGCTTAATGAAAATGAATATCAGACTGATAATTATTACTGTATACAAAGATTGAATGATAAATGTGAATACAATTGAAGATTTTATTTTTACATAATTATTTTTTTCTAAGAATTCTGGTATTTTCTTTCTTAATGTATCTGTCATACCCAAGCCTCTAAAGATATTTATAAGGCCAAGAAATGCTATTGTTGAATATATAAGCCCATATTCTGTTGGTGTGAGTGAATGTGCAAGAAAGATACGGATAAGATATCCAATTAAATTCATTGCTATTGATATTATGAATATCAATGCACTTCCTTTGACAATATGCTCCGCATAATTTTTTGTCATTATAATCACAATTTATCTTACCTTATAAATAACAGTTCCTGTTTTATTGTTATTGTATAAAATTTTATATTTTGAAAATTTGTCTTTTATCGTTTCATCAAATTCACTTGTAACTATAGATTTTTTTGTAGAAAATATATAATCTATATTTTTATCAATATATTCATCTGTTATCAATACACGATTTTCATTTCCGTATCTTGTTGTTACTGTAAACCTTTCTAGGTTGAATGAATAGCATTGCCCCGGTGGTGCAAGAATTAATGCATCCTTTTCTGTATTTTTCTTTATCCAATCAAAATCCTCTTGATATGGTCGCCATAAATTATTTGCATAGATGTTTCTTTCTATCATGCTAAAGATAAATCCAAAAATTATTATAATAGTTGTTGAAAAAATAATAGTTTTATATTTACAAAATTTAGAAATTAAATAATCTAAACCAAATGCCCAATAAATTGATATAGATATAAATGCAACAATCATCCATCTCGGTGAGATAAATCCTGCATAAATGTATACAAGAATTTGTTGTAAAATGAAAAATAAAAGAATTAAATTAATTATATTAAAACTTTTTTTATTTTTGATATTTTTCAAACCAATAAAAAATGGTATAATAAATGCTATTGTAAGAAGAATCCAAACAAAAATAATAAAATTATTTCCAACCATCTGCAAGTTATAGAGATTTCCCTCAGGCACACCAAATGTTTCAAGATAAAATCTTGACAAATCGTTAATACTAAATTTTATTTTTGTTTCATCGATAGTAGGGTATCCTTGAAATATATTATTAAAAAATGGCCAAATAGGATTTCTAAAAATATAAAAATTTCTCAAAAACCAAATTGAACTTATTGCAAATGCGATAAATAAAAATAAAATTATATTCTTAATAAATATTTTTCTAATTTCTTTTGAATTAACATATATTATATAAAATATTGCAGGTATTGCAAAAACTGCATTATACTTTGTAAGAATACCAAAACCCATAAAAAAAGATGAAATCATGATCTTTTTTTCAAGTGCATAGTATATACTAGCCAAAACGAAAAAACCAAGTAATGTATCAACATATGGTGTAGAACTTACACTCAAACTTATTGGTATAAATGAAAAAAATATGATTGAATAAAATGCTATTTTTGCATTAAATAATTTTCTTATTATTAAAAATGAAAATAAAAGTATCAATGTCCCAAATATCGGTGGTAAAATATTCAATGCAATATTTCCAAGCGGACCAAATATTTTATATACAATTGCAGTAAAAATATGAAACAATGGCGGTGCCCAAAAAAAATCTCTTCCAAGATGTTCAAAAATAGGAATATTACCTGTATTTGCTATATATCTTGCAACATTTGCATGCCAGCACGTATCACCACCTATTATTGAAATAAAGGCAAGAAAAAATCTAATAATTAAAGATGACAATATAATTATTAGAGAATATTTAGTATAATTATTAATATTATTCCATTTCTTTCTGAATTCCATTTGCACAACCTTATAACTATTCAGTCAAATTTAACCTTGAATAATTTTACCTCGCCACCCCATTGTTTAATAAACTCAAAATGTTTAAGACCAGCGCCATTAAAGAAAAACATCCTTGTAAACAATGCATTTTCCAATTCTGATTGAATAAAAATTATAGCTTGTCTACTTGGATCTAACCAAAGTAAACCTTTAACCTCTGCATCAGGGCTTGTTGTTATGATACCTTGGCCATCTCTATTAAAATAGAATATTTTTTCAACATTCAAGAATTGATTACCTGCTTGTAGGTATGGTTTTATTGTTCCGTTGATATCGTATAAAACAAAAGCTTGGCTCTGACCCATTGCGTATGTATATGCTATTGCATTCTGTGTAGGAACTGGTCTTGCCTGCGTTAGCTGAATTGTATAAAATACATACATCTTTCCTTTCTCTATAGGGTCCCATGTTGCAAAATAAGACCACCACTGGCTTTTATGAATTAAATCAGAAGAAGCGATATAATACATTTCTGTACAGTTAGGTTTCATATAATTCTTTAGTATTTCTATTGCTAAGGTTTCATTGCTTGTTAAAAGTGTTGTTGAAATATCTTGAATTCTCGCTGTTATTTTTTTCCCGTTCTTATACATAACAATATGATTTATTCCAGCATCATAATTCTCTATTATGGTTTCATCCCTTGTATCATTTATGGGTACTTCTAGTAATGAGTTCTGTGATGCACCATCAAAAACAGCCGCACGACGAGCAATGCCTGTTATAAAATGACCAGGATCCCAATATGTTGCAATTACTGCGCATTCTGCTGTATTATTTTTAATCCAATTTAAAGCATCCCACCAATTATCAGATAAAACAGTTCCCTGATTTTTTGCTATAAATATTGCTGGCTCGTAATAGAAATAATTCATTATTGTTAATATAAATAAAATTACTATTCCAATAATAATATATCTTTTTGTTATTTTCATATTAAATCACTTAATCTTCAAACTTTTTATCAACACCTAAAGCAAATCTAATTAGCTTTGACAAAAATATTGCAGAGCATATTGCCATAGGTGCGCTAAATAAAATTGAAAATCTTATAGCTATAATTGTAGCAAAAAATGGTCCTAAGAACCATATAATCATGAGTATTAGTGTATCTAAATGTTTCTTTGTCTTTATGTAAGAATAAAGTAGATATATTAATCCATATATCATCAAAAAGAACGGTGCAACCAAAATAGCAATAGGGTTTGCATCAAAATTAATTGCACTTACCCTTTGTATTATGTCTTTTATGCTTCCAGGATTTTGTAATTCTGCAACAGAAACATAAACATTTGGGAATTCTCTATTTTCTTCGCTTTTTATATCACCAAAACCAAAAGGTCCTTGTATGGAGCCTATTATAAAACTAAGACCAAGGTTTGGAACTGTAAGTAAGAAGTATACTATGAATATTATGATAAAACTTATTAATGGATATTTCAATTCGTTTATCACATTCTTAATTTTTCTCGTCTTTAAAAAGTATATAATAATTTTCAAAATAAAGAAGCCTGTGATAAGCCATAAAACAAACCATTGGCCAGCCCAAACATACCCCCATATACCTAAAGCAATGCCTGTTATTATTGAGTATATTATGCCTCTTTTGTCAATATTTTTTTTCATGTTAACATACTTATAAGTAAACAAAAACAATGCTATAACAATCAATGGCATTAATAGAACTATTCCATCACTATCTGGATCACCACCAAGTGTTCTAGACATTATTGATATGTCAAACACTACAAAAAATGCAGCAAGTATACCAGCCTTTCTATCATATAATAATTTTCCAATAAAATACATAGGTATTGCCATTAATGCAGCAAGTAAAGCAGGAAACCATATAAGAAATTGCCATAATTGTGTTGTTGGTGATAAAATTCTATAAAACATATATGAATATGCTGCAAAGCATTGGTATGGCGGACATTTACCAGATGAACCAGGAACACCAGCCCCATAAGGTGGTAGTAATAATGGATTATAACCTGGTAAAATGCCATAATTGACTATATCTTCTATTTCTCTGTAGAAATTATAAGAATCTATATTTCTTAGATATGGCCATCTGTAATCAATCAAACGGACATAAAAACCAAGAATTATTATTATTATTATTGCAAAAAATGGCCAATATTTTTTTGTATATACTATTAATTTTTCTTTATCCATTATTATCACTTAACTTATTAATGATTATTAAGAACCTTTTTAAACAGTTGCATTTTAATAAGTTATAAAATAATTCTTATTTAATGTATTCAAGATATAATATTCTGTTACTTTTTGTAAGCATTTTAATACTTATTGTAATTGTGTGGTATGCAAATCCATATACAATATTTTCAATAATTTTAAATGCAAATATAATCTTAGTTTTATCTGCATTTATTGTCTCAAATATAGCCATTTGCGTACAAGTTATAAAATGGCAAGTTTTATTAAAAAATATTAATTTTAAGGAACTATTCCCTATCCAACTTTTGGGCATTACAATAAGCAATTTTACGCCAGGAAAAATATCAGAGCCAATAAAGGCTATATTGTTGAAATTGAAAAACAGCAAATCCGTTTCAGAAACATTGCCATCAATAATTTGGGAGCGCATAATGGATATCAGTGTCATTGTTCTTTTGTCATTGTTCACAATCCAATTTATGGTATTGGAAGTTAACATATATCTTCTAAGCCTTATAAGTATTATTGTTCTAATTACAATAGTTTTTTTTCTATGCATGATATTATTTAGCAGAAAATTTGGTTTTCTTATATTTAAAATTCTAATAAAATTTCCGGTACTAAAAAAAATGACATCTGAATTCCTAGAGACATTCTACAAAAGTAAAATAAGTAATTATAGGTTATTTGCATCGCTTATGTTATCATTCTCAACATGGCTTCTATATGGTTTTGTTTTCTACTTATCATTACTTGCTCTTGGTACTGACATATCACCATTTTTAATTGCTGGTATACTCTCATTATCTACAATAATTGGTGTTGCTTCATCTTTACCAGGTGGTATTGGTTCTACGGATGCGGTTATGATTTTACTTTTGAACATTATTGGTGTTGAAAGAAACATATCTGTTGCTGGAGTTTTAATAGCAAGATTTCTATCATTATGGTATGGTATATTTCTCGGTGGTTTATCATTCATCTATTTGAGTAAAAGAATCGAGATGAAAAACATAATTAAACTTTAACAGCATAATAAACTCTTGAGCCAAATGAAATATTACCAATATGCAATCTTTTCAAAATTTGGACCAAAATAAATTTTATTATTGATACGATATTTCTCTTATTTTCTTTGTTCAACAAATAGGCCTTTATTGATGTCAAAAATCCTATATCACTTCCATAATATATCTTTATTATTTTAAATCCTGTTTTTTTCAAAAGAGTTTCTAAACTTTTTTTTGAAAAATAATTTAAGTGTTGAATGCCAAAATATTCCCAATTTTTGCCTTTTATTTTTGCATAGATACTATCTATTGCCGGTGTTTGAATAATTAATAAACCATTCTTTTTCATTATTCTGTTACACTCTTTCAATGTTTTTTTAGGATCTGGTAAATGCTCTATCACATCAAATAATGTTATTGTATCAAAAAATTCTTTTGGATATTTTATCTGCTCTATTGTTCCATAAAATACATTTAATTTCATCTTCTTTTTTGCAAAATCTGAAATATATTTTGATATATCATTTCCGTATGTTTCCCATCCACGTTTTTTTGCTGTATTCAAAAAATTTCCAAAAGAGCATCCAATATCAAGTACTTTACCTTTATTCGCATATTTTTCTATTTCTTCTAATCTTTTGTTATTTAATAAATTAAATGACATAATATTTGTTTTTCTTGGCATCGTTCTATAGAACTTTTTTATTTTATTATAGGCTTTTTTGATCTCATTGTCACTTAATCTAGGATTCTGATAAATATGACCGCAATTTTTACATTTGACAATATTTATTGTTCCATCCGATCTTTTAATTTTATATAAATTTTTATAATTATCAGAATTGCAAATACAACATTTAACAATTTCCATTTTTATCATCTATCTATTAATTACAATACATCAATCAAAAACAAAATAATCAAATATAAACTTAATTAATTTTAATTTTGGGAATTTTATCCATAACCTGCTCAATTTGTCATAATCAAAATAATCTATTTTTTCTATTGTTGGTTTTATGATTTTGAAAAGCTTATCTATCTGCCTATTTGTCGTATATCTGTAAAAATTTCTGAATAATAATTGTTTTTTAATTTCAAGACCAAATTCCTTTTTCCATTTCTTTTCGTATTGTGAAAGAAAATTTTCATCAATTCTATTCTCTTTGAATGCATTGTTTATAATATCTGCTGCATATTTTGCCGAAATAAGTGAAAATATTATGCCGCCACCAGTAATTGGCTTTACATGCCCGCATGCATCGCCTATAAGTATAGTTCTATAACCATAAGTTTTTGTATATCCAATTGGTATATAGTATGCATAAATTTCACCATCCGGGAGATTTATTTTATTTTTGAAATAATTGAGACGCTCTATCGGATCCAGTGCGGTAATCAATCCATATTCATCATTTTGTGGAATTATCCATGAAAAAAAGTCGGGTGAGTAATATTTATTGAAATATATAGATATATTATCTCGAATGATATAGTTTGTTTTTGCCATAATACCAACATATAGATTCGGTCTTCTTATACCAATGCTACGCCTAACTAAAGAATTTGCACCATCAGCACCAACAATTAGTTTACATATGTATTCATTTTCATTTGTCACTACTCTTACAAAATCTTTGCTGTATTCTATTTCTTTTGCAGTTTCATAAATAATTTCTGCATTTTCATTTGTCTTACTTCTCAAAAATTTTGAAAAATTATCTCTATTTAAAATAAATGCAAAAGGTTTCTTTGTGTTTATTGATATATCATTGTTTGGAGAATATAATTTCATCGAATTTATTTTATTTTTTATTAATCTTTTTTCTTTAAAAAAATGAAAAATACGTCCAGATACAATACCACTATCTTTAATTTTTATTTTATTATCTTTTTCTATAACAAGTGCATTGATATTTTTTAATTTACTTGCTAAGTAAGAACCTGCAACCCCTGCACCTACGATTATTACGTCGTACATTTTCTAAATTGTCTATTTAAAAGATTAAAAGATTAACTTGAATTATTAGGGTATAAATATAATAATAGGTAATTTGTATGGTTTATCGAATAATAGAGAAATATTATAAAATATTTATGTTATTTCCTATAATTGCTCTTATCATTTCAATAGGCATTATCATGAATAACATAATTACAAAAGGCTCATTCATGCAAAGAGATATAGAACTTTCTGGTGGAAAATTGATTACAATTGAAACAAATAATGTTGATCCTCAAAAAATAAGATCTTTATTTCCATATGCGAATGTACATCTTACATCAGGTATAACAAAAAATCTTCTTATAGAAATACCATTTGAAAAAAATGAAAGTGAGATTATAAATGAATTAAAAAATGATATTGATATCAAAGGTGAACCAACAGTAAAGATTGTTGGTCCTGCTATTGGTCAGATGTTCTTTCAACAGGCCCAACTCGCACTTATAATCGCATTCATATTTATGGCTATAGTTGTTTTTATTGTATTTAGGTCATTAGTTCCATCCTCAATAGTTTTACTAGCAGCAGCAACAGATATAATTGTTACAATAGCGATAGCAAGCCTACTTGGTGTAAATCTCTCATTACCAGTACTTGCAGCATTGCTTACAATAATAGGTTACTCTGTTGATACAGACATTCTTCTGACATCAGAACTTCTTAAAAGCGGCACAAAAAATATTAGCGTGGATATAAAACGAGCTGCAAAAACAGGTTTGACTATGTCTGCAACAACACTTGTTGCACTTTTTGCTATATACTTTGTTTCGGGTGCATTTGTCCTTGAGCAGATATCATTTATCCTTATCATAGGTATCTTAGTTGACATACCAGCAACATGGCTAACAAATGCCGGTATACTTCGTTTTTGGCTTGAAAAGAAATGGAAATGATTTTATGAAAGAATTTTTAAAAAATTCTAGAATATTGATTTGGTTGTTTTTTATAGTTATATCAATTTTATTGATATCACCAAATATAACACCAACTGGTGTTGTCATAACATATATTGAAAAAAATGCAACAATTCCATTATCAGTAAATGATGTTATTTATAAAATAAACAACAATATCGCAACAAAAGATCTAGTAAATCAAAATTTCTATGGTGTTGTAAAATTAGAAACAAATAAGGGAATAAAATATGTTCACGCAGATGGCACACTTGGTATAGATGTGAATGATGTCCAAGCAACAAATATAAAATTTGGTCTTGATCTAAAAGGTGGTGTTCATGCTGTTATAGAACCAAACACGAGTGATAATACAACACTAGAACAGATAGTTTCTACATTGCAGACAAGAATAAATGTCTATGGCCTTCGTGAGGCTGTCTTTAGGACAATATATTATGAAAACAAAGGTTTTATTGAAATAAGTATAGCTGGTGGAAGTGAAAAAGAATTAAAAGAATTATTAGAAAGGCAAGGAAAATTTGAAGGTAAAATACCATTTTTTGTCAAAACAAAAAACAATGAAGGTATTTTAAAGTTAGATAAAAATTATAATTTGATAATTAAAAATAATACAATTGAAATTAATGATATGGTTATAAAACCTAACGAAAAATTTGAACTAAGTGGTATAGAATTCAATTTTGATGGTATAGACAATGAAAAAATAAATTTAACTGCTTTGATCTTTACTGGAAATGATATAAAAACTGTATATTTTGATCCTCAAAGGTCACGTATAGAAAGAATTAATGAAAATAATTATAGATGGTCTTTTGGTGTGCAACTAAGTCCTGATGGCGCACAAAGATTTGCTTTAGTTACAAACAATATTGGCATAATACCTAGTATTGGTCAAGAAAGCTATCTTGAATCACAATTATTATTATATTTAGATAATAATCTTATAGATGCGTTGAACATTGTTTCAACACTGAAAGGTCGTGTAGAAACAGAGATAGCAATTACTGGTAATGCAAACAGCATAAGTCAAGCAACAGCCGAGAAAACAAGATTACAATCAATTTTGCGTTCTGGTGCTTTGCCAACATCGATATCAATTGTTCAACTTGATACAATTTCTCCAAATCTTGGAATGAGTTTTCTTAAAAATGCCGCAATAGCAGGTTTAGCAGCAATTATTGGTGTTCTATCTATTGTTTCATTGCGCTATAAAAAGCCAAAAATTGTATTACCTATGGCCTTAATATCATTCAGTGAAGTACTCATAATTCTTGGTATTTCTGTTCTTATAAATTGGACAATTGACCTACCAGCAATTGCTGGAATTATTGCTTCGGTTGGTACTGGTATTGATAGTCAAATCATAATAATTGATCAGACACTGCGTGGTGAAATTAGAGAAATAACATTAAGAGAAAAATTAAAACGTGCCTTCTTTATAATTTTCGGTGCTGCAGGAACTGTAATTGCTGCGATGCTTCCTTTAATGACAATAGGTTTTGGAATGCTACGTGGATTTGCCATAACAACTATGATAGGTGTTCTTGTAGGTGTATTTATAGCAAGACCTGCATTTGGTGCTATTGTTGAAAAATTAGTAAAATAAACTCATAATTATAAAATATTTACACAAATTTTATTTTTCTTTCAATTCCATTATAGCCTTTGCTAAATCATTATTAAGTTCTTCTAATTTCTGAACAACTGTTTCACGATCTTTTCCAGTTTTTTCCATTACCATCCTTATATCATCTTCACTTATGGGGATGCTCTCCGAAACCTCTCCTGTAATTTGATAGATATCTCTCCCCATCATTTCAGCTAACATAACTTCAGGTTTTGATATTATAATGTTTTTATTCTTACATTTTATAATAACCATCTCGGCCGGTATCTCTTGAACATTTAGATTAAGTTTTTTCATCATCTGTTGTATTTTCTTTGGATCCGGTTTTCCGAGCATGAATATCAACCTTATAATTATTTTCTCTGTTTAATTTATATACTTTCTTAAATACTGTCTTTAAAATATCGATATTAAAAAAGTTTTTATTAAATTTTATTTATGCTTGAAATTTTATTTTTTATTGCATTTGGTATAGCAATAGGTGTTTTCTTTGGTCTAGTTCCTGGTTTACACCCAAACCTTATAATATTACTTATACCATTCTTTATTGCTTTAAATCTTGAATCAACAAATCTTATAGTGCTTATTGTTTCTATTGCTGTTTCAAATTCTATAATAGATTTCATACCATCAATACTATTAGGCGCACCAGATTCAGGCAGTGAACTATCTGTTTTACCCGGTCACAAGATGCTAATGCAAGGATATGGATATCAAGCAATAAAACTCACTGTAATAGGTGGTATTGGCTCTGTCGTATTCTGCACATTACTCTTACCTTTTATTATATTTCTAGTACCACCTTTGTTTAATTTTCTTAGACCATATACATATATATTTTTGATCGTTATAGTGCTTGTTATGATATTAACCGAAAAATCTTATAAGAAAAGGATAATTGCGTTATTATGCTTTCTTGTATCAGGGTTTATTGGGATAATGATAAATAATCTACCCATTGATAATACATTAATACTTTTCCCGATATTTTCTGGTTTATTTGGTTTGAGTATGCTTCTTCTACAAATAAAAAATAAAGCTACAATACCAAAACAAAAGAAAAAAGAATTTTTTGTATCAAAAAAATTGATAAATCGTTCTGTTATATTTGGTTCATTTGGCGGAATATTATCTGGTCTTTTGCCTGGTGTTGGTTCGAGTGAAATGACATCACTAGCAAGCACCGATAAAAATGATAAATCTTTTCTCATAACGAACGGGGCGATAACAACAGCAAATATAATTCTTTCAATAATGTCTTTATGGCTGATAAGCAGACCGAGAAGTGGTGTTGCAGTTGTTTTGGATCAAATTATAAATATAGGTTTTAATGAATTTATTTTGATTGTTGCTACTGCATTGTTTGTCTGTGGAATTACAGCTATATTGACATTATTCTTGTCAAAGAAATTTATTAATTGGATAGAAAAAATAGATTATTCTTTAATAAGTAAAATTGTATTATTTATAATTGTGATTCTTACATTCATTTTCACAGGAACCTATGGTATATTTTTATTATTCATTTGTTGTTCTTTTGGTTTATTCGTAAATTTGATGAATATAAAACGTGGTATTCTTATGGGAGTTTTAATATTACCAACAATCTTATTTTATTTTCCAATTTAAAAATAGAGTTTAAATTTTTTAACCAATATAACTTTCCTCAGAAGATGTTGTTTCTATCTCCAAATCATCAACTATTTCTTTAACCTTTCTTGGCTTTCGTAATCTTTCAACAGGGCCAATATATCTACTTATAACCTTCTTCCCTTTTCTAATAGATTCGTAATAATACTTTCTACCATTTATAACTTTAATATGTCTATTCATAGTTTTGTTTTTAATATCATTTAATATTTAAGCATTTTGTTAACAGAATATAGAAATTTGTGAATTTGATTTTTATTAAAAGGATAAATTCTATTGATTAGAATGTTTATTTGTTATAATTTTTTTTCCTGTTAAACCACGAAAACTAAATAAAATTTCTCCACCACACTCACAAACACCCCTTAGTGGCATTCTTCTATATGTTTTATTGCATTTTTCGCATATAAGTTCTTCCCATCCTTCTAACATTGTATTTCTATGATTTATGTTTATATTTTTCTTTTCTCTTTTCTTTCCATTAACTATATCACCAAGGCTTGCTTGTCTTCCACTTCCAAAAACTTCACTTTTTTCAACACCAATCGCATTGAATATCCTTTCTAGAGGTGGGAATACTTGATTATTTATGTAATAATCTGAGTCTATCTGCAAGCCATGCTTCTTCGCATATTTCGGGTCCTCGGCACGTTTTGAAAGCATCTGATTTCCTTTTATTATTACGAACCCTATACGGTCTCCTATCTTTGGTGCTTCTCCTGGTGATCTTTCTGTTATCTTTTTTGCAAGCTCTATATGCGGTAAAATACCTTTATAGCCATTTATACCCTTTGTTATACCTTTTATTATAGTAAGTTTTTCTAATGGTATTTCATTTTTTCTTAGTTTTTCAAGCACGTCCTTAACCTCATTAATAGCCTTTTGAATATCACCTTCCTTTAAAATTATATTAATCACATTATTCATAACATCTGATACAAGTGGGCACCAATCACGCCTTATAGTCTCAATACCACGCATTTCTATTTCATCAACCCATTTATCATTAACAAGCTCAAATTTCCAACCAGCATATCTCTTTTTTGTCAGTATTAAGAATGTTCTGTATATTTTTTCAAATTCTAATTCTAAAAAACCTGGTAAATTATCTGTAACAAATTTTGATATTTTCTCACCAAGCTCTTTTGCATCATCTAAATTTTCTAGTTTTGTTTTCAGAAATACGCTGTCCGTATCTGCATAGAGAACTTCAACATCAAAATTTTTTTCTATAAGGCCTTTTGTTTTTTCAAGATTATCTCTACCAAAAGCAGTTATTGCATTAGCAACATCTATCATATAAAGTCTTGCACGTATATAACCACAATAACCATAAAAACTATTTGCCATGTCTTTGAGAGCAAGTTGTTTTGCATTCAATATACTTTTTTCATTGCCTGTTTTTGTCTTCATTAATTTTTTTGTTTTTGTTCTTTCGTCTGTGAGTTTTGTAAGTATATTAGGGAATATACCATCCCGAACACTTTTATCGATAAAATAAGCTCCTATAGGTGATTTTATACATTTATATTTTTCATAATCGTCACCAATCAACAATGTATCAGGAGATACATTATATGTCCTCATTATCGAAGGATACAAGCTCTTAAAATCTAAAACAAGTATACAACCTTCTGTGTGTAATCCTTTTTTTGGTTCAAGCACAACAGCACCTTTGATACCTTTTTTTTCACGCTCACGAATCCTTTTTATTAACTCTGTTTTTGTCGGAAGTGTTGGCATAACAAAATTCCTTTTTTTGAATTCATGTAAAAGCATTGTCTCCACGCGTTTTGTCTGACCTCCAAAAGCATCTTGCAAAAGTACACCTGAAATTTTTGAAAGTTCAAAAAATTTGTTTAGAAGACCTTTCTCTAAAATCAATCTCAAAGATAGTTCTGCATCTTTTCTCGCATATTCTACAAACCTAAGTATATCATCATGGCTACCATTCCATAATTTCTCCATCTCACTATATTCTACATCATGCTTCTGCTCATTAAGCATCACTTTCGCAACTGTATTTAAATCATATCTTATTAATTTCACCCATGGGTCCATTTTTAAAATATGAAATGGGTCTGCAACAATACGGCCTGTTACATAAACCTCTTTTGTTGCGCCAAGATCTCTAATCATAACTGGTTTGTCGCATCTTCCAATATTCAATGGCAATTCATTGATTTTTAATCTATCCATAAGATATGGAAAATCAAATGCATTAATGTTATAGCCGGTTATTATATCTGGATCAAAATCATTTACAATATTGATAAACGCTTCAAGCATTTCTTTTTCATTTTCAAAACTCTGTACATCAATTCCATTGAATGGTTTTGCAATAAGTACAAGTGTCCTTTTTCCTTTATATTCAGGATAAAAAGCTAAAGAAATCATTATAATAGGATCTTTTTTTGTATCAAACATTTTCATGGGGTCAGATGGAAGACATTCTATATCAAATGCAAGATATTTCAAATCAGCATTACCTATCTTTTCTACTGGCATTATACTCTTTGCATGAAATGCATTTACCTTTACGGTGCTTGTTTTTGTTTTTTCAACATCCACTTCTATCCATTGCATTCCATAAATTCCATTATCAACCATAAATCTGTATCTGAACAGTATATCAGCCTCATAAATTTCATCTGAAAAGGAAGAAACCTGTTCCTTTATTGTTGGAACGTTCTGAGGATTTGAAACTGTAATTTTTAAAAGCTCATCAGGTTTTTCATGAAATCCTAAAGGATTAAATTTTTCAACGATACAGACATTCTTTACATCATTCATATTTTTTAATTTTTCTATTGCTTTATCAAAATCCTTTACTTTAATATAAAAGTATGGTAAGAATTTGTCATAAAAAATACAAACAGCTTTGCCGTTTTCTGTTTTTCCAAATATCCTTATGATTGGTTTGTTTGTGTATATATAATCAATATCTAAAACTTGTACAAACATAAAAAACACTTATCTCATGTTAAAATTAATAAACTAAAACAAACCTTTAATATAAAATTTTTAATATTTAACATTTTATGGTTTTTATAAGTTTGAAATGATTATTTTTTTATTTTATCTATATCAATATATACTGTTTCACGTGTTGATAAATCGATTAAAACAGGTTTAAATTGTGTAAGCAAGGATCCTGAATTTACAAGTGTTACTGACTTATAATTTAATATTTGTGGTTCGTGCGTGTGGCCAAAATGAACGATATCTGGTACATCTTCCAATGGAAGATAATCTTCTGATAAGATTATATTTGCCCTTCCTAAATATCTTTTCTTTAGCATATCTATGTTCATTTTATGTATAATCAAAATTTTTACACCATTTATCTCAACAATCGATGGATTACTCAATGATATTATATATTTACTTGTATAATGTTTTGGTATTTGTGGATACTCCTCTGAATCTATATTTCCTGGTATAACAAAAACTTTCTTGTTATAACAATATGTGTTTATTAATTTTTCAAAAATCTCGTCATTTCCGATATCGCCAGCAACAAAAAGATATTTTATGTTTTCTTTTTCAAACCAAGAAAGAAATGTTGTTAAATTTTCGAGTGGGGCCTCATCAAGGTGCAAATCAGAAATAAAACAAATCTTACCATGACCTTTTATAGGTGGCCTTAATGGTATATCTGGATATAAAATTTTTTTACCATATATTATGTTTCCTGCTGATATAGCTTTAACAGCGACAACATCGTCTAAATCCAAACCTTCAACCTCTTGTGCATCAAAAATTGCAGAAACAGTTGTTGTCATATCCTCTAACTCTATTATTTTTTTCTCCTCTTTTTGTTTTATGTCCTTTACAATACCAATAACATAAACCTCATTTCGCTTTAAATTCAACTTATTTAAAGAAATAAAATCTTTTTGTATTCTATTTGTTATTATATTTTTCATCTTTTCGTATTTTGATTTATAAAAACTGATAAAATCCTCTGTTGTTATCTCTTTTTTCTTTTCTATTAAGTTCTTTATAATCTTTATTTTGTCTTTAATAAGAATTGAGCTTTCATCCAAGACAAGTGTTGTATAATTATCATCTAAAAAATCGTTTATATCTTTTTCTAATAAAAATTCTACCGCTTTTGGTGTTAATAACCTTCCTCTTTCCAAAAATTTTTTTATAATCTCTTCTTTTTCCATGATTTAATGAATAATAAGAAAAATATAAGAAAGTTAATTTGTATTTTTACATACCAAATCTTTCAAAAAGCAATTTTCTTGTTTTTTCAAGAACATTTTCATTTAATGCTAATGATATTTCACGCGTTCTACCATAACGACCCTTTGATACAACATTTGCAGTTATTATACCTAACATATCTAACTCATTTATAAGATCGCTTACCCTCCTTTGTGTAAGTATATTTAATCCATTTGCATTACATATATTTTTATACATTTCAAAAATATCACCTGTAAGCATTCTTGAGTCAACCCATTTACCATTTTTCTTTTCTTTTATTTTATCATTCAATATTATGATAGCATATAAAACTGCTTGTGATTGTTTTGGTTGATTTTTTATGGTTTCTACAACCCTATCTAAATCTATTTTTTCTTGTGCCATATCAATATGCTTCTCTGTTATACGTGTATCGCCATTGCGTTCTGCAATTTCTCCAGCAACACGTAATAAATCAAGAGCTCGTCTTGCATCGCCATGTTCTTGTGCAGCCATGGCTGCACACTTATTCAAAACAAAATCATCTATTACACCTTCCTTAAATCCATTTTTTATTCTTTCATATAAAATATCTCTTAGCTCAAGTGCATTATATGGTCTAAACAAAATTTCTTCCTCTGATAAGGATGATTTTATTCTTGGATCAAGATTCTCTCTAAATGATAAATCATTTGTTATCCCTATAATCGAAATAGTTGAATTTTTAAGTTCTGTATTTGCTCTAGTAAGATTATATAAAAAATCGTCACCTATCTTTTTTAGTAATGCGTCTATTTCGTCAAGTGCTATTATAAGATTTTGTTTTTCTTTTTCCACCACATCGAAAAATTGTCTTATAATAACATCTGTTGGAAGCCCTGTATCAGGCATACAAACACCAAGTTCCCGTAAGAATTGAGTAAATAATCTATATTCTGTATCTGCTACCTTCTTCATTTTACAATTTATATACATTGTTTTTATATGCTTGTTTTTTCCAACCTCATTAAGTTGATTTAAAACAAATCTTGTACATATTGTCTTTCCTGTCCCACATGTTCCATATATAAATAAATTATTTGGTTTAAAACCCTTCAAAATAGGTGCAAGTACACAACTTATTTGTTGAATCTCTTTTTCTCTATGTAATATTTTTTCAGGAATAAAAGAAGAGAGAAGTACTTTCTTTTCATTAAATATTGATTCCGTTCTTAAATATTGATAAAATACATTCTCATTCATAATATTTTTTAACATCCTCACACCCCAAGAATAACCATTATTTCATTTGGAGAATATATAAATATATCTGCACTCGAAAACAAGGTTATTATTATATATTTTTCTTTAACTAAAAGACCCCTTCATTTCCTAAGGAAATGAGAAATTATTATTTATAATTATTTATAACATTGTTATAAATAATTAAATTAAAAATTCCAAAAGAAATTAAGGTTGTAGGTTTAAAAAACATATATAAACAATAAAAATCTATTCCAAAAGAAATTAAGGTGTGTTTATTCAATAATCTCAAATTTAAATCCATATTGAATAAGTCCATCTGGTGCGTTATCATAAAGTTTTCTAAAAATAACACGAACTTTTTTATCTATTTTTACATTATTACCGATTATTTCACCGGTTATCAAAGGACCTTCATCAAGTTTTATAATACCTATAGTATATGGAGTTTGTTTTTCAAAACCACTCGGACTTGTATATATTCTTGTAAATGAAAACACCTTCCCAAAACCTGAAAGTCCATGTTTTTCTGTTTCATTATTACATTCAGGACAAATATTTCTTGGAGGGAAATGTATTATACTACAATTTTTACACTTACTTCCAATAAGTTTATATCTACTATCTTTAAGTCTCCAAAAAATCGAAATACTTGATCTATGTGTCATTCTCTCACCTAAATTTATTTAATTCACTCCCAAATATATTTACAACAGCAGTTGAACCTGAACCACCAATATTTAAGTTAAGACCAAATTTTGCACCCTTTATTTGATTGTGGCTCTCTCCTCTTAATTGTCTTACAATATCAATTATTTGTCTTATACCAGTAGCACCAACTGGATGTCCTATTGCCTTTAGACCACCAGTCGTATTTGTTGGAATTTCACCATCAATCCTTATTTTACCTTCTTCAACAAATTTACCACCCTCACCTTTTTTACAAAAACCAAGATCCTCAATACAAATTATTTCATTTATGGAAAAGCAATCATGAACCTCTATCAAATCTATATTTTTGGGTGTTAAACCAGCTTGATCAAATGCCTCTTTTGATGCTTTCTTTGTTGCTAGCATCTCTGTTATAGATTTTCTATCATGCAAAGCTAATGTATCAGAAGCTTGACCACTACCGAGCACCCAAATAGGTTTTTCAAACTTTTTTGCCATCTCTTCAGAAACAAGCAAAATCGCTGCTGCACCATCTGAAATAGGTGAACAATCTAGTAAATGTAATGGTTCTGCTATTAATGATGATTTTAAAACATCATCAACTGTTATTTCATTCTGAAATTGAGCATATTTGTTCCCTATGGCATTCTTATGATTATTTACCGAAACAAGTGCTAACTGTTCTTGCGTTGTACCAAACTCGTACATATGTCTTCTTGCCATAAGAGCGTACAAGCCAGCAAATGTCAAACCTATGGAAGCCTCATACTCTTGATCACCCGCTGTTGCTAATGTTGCAACACCTTCACTAGTTCTTATATCTGTCATTTTTTCAGCACCTATAGCAAGCACAACATCGTATTTACCAGATGCAATTGAAAAATAAGCTTCACGAAAGGCTAATGAACCAGAAGCACAAGCACCCTCACATCGCGTAGCTGATATAGGATTCAGATTAAGATAATCAGCCGCAAGAGCACCTATATGTTCTTGGCCAATAAAACGACCTGCAGACATGTTACCAATGTAAAGTGCCTGAATTTGTTTTTTATCAATTTTAGCATCATTAATTGCAGAATTTCCTGCTTCTATTATTAAATCCTTTAATGACTTTTCCCAAAATTCTCCAAATTTAGTTTGACCAACTCCAACAATTGCAACATTTCTCATTTTTAAACCCCTAAATCAACTCATTTTTTTAAATTATTTACCCAGTCATTTTAATTTTCCTCTTAATTTTACATAAATTCCATAATCTATGTATTCCTTTCTATTCATATAATAACTAAGTTTTGGTGCAAGCTCACGTTTTTTTAAAATTTCATCATTAACAACAATTGAAAATGAGTCAGACCCAGCACCAGAGCCAAATGATGTTAATAATATTCTTTGACCAGGTTCTGCAATATCTAAAACGCTACAAAGACCAATAAGACTCGAACCAGAATATGTATTTCCTATTTTTTTAACAATAAGACCCGGTAAGTATTTTTCTTTATCAAAACCAAGTTTTTTTGCAGCAGTTATAGGAAACTTTCCATTTGGCATATGAAAAACAACAAAATCAAAATCTTTTGGTTCTAGACCAAGTTTTTTCATTAATCCTTGTGAGGCAGAAATAACGTGTTTAAAGTATGCAGGTTCACCGGTGAAACGTGCACCATGACTTGGAAATTCTTGTCCTTCACGTCGCCAGAAATCTGGTGTATCAGTTGTATAAGAATATATGCCTTCTATTTTTGCTAGTGGTCTTTCACCTATTATAAAAGCTGCTCCACCTGCTGCTGCAGTATATTCTAATGCATCACCTGGTTGACCTTGAGCAGTATCAGCACCGATCGCAAGACCATACTCTATTTCTTTAGCTTTTACAAGACCATAACATATCTGCATACCAGTTGTCCCTGCTTTACAAGCGAATTCGAGATCAGCAACAAGAACTTCTGGCGTAATTCCCAATGCTTCTACAACTATAGTTCCTGTTGGCTTTATAACATATGGATGACTTTCGCTTCCAACAAAAACAGCTCCAATCTTTTTTGCATCTATTTTAGCACGAATTAATGCATTTTTTGCAGCTTCAACACTTATTGTGGCTGTATCTTCATCTATGTCTGGTACACTTTTTTCCTCAATAATAAGATTCTTTTTTATGTTTTCTGCATCTTGTTTCCAAACTTTTGCTATTTCCTCAACTTTTATACGAAATCTCGGAACATAACATCCATAACCAACAATTCCTATTTCCATGTTATCACTCTATTAATCGAAATCTTTAAACAGAAAAATTTATAAATAGAATTCAACTTGATCAATTGATCATAATTTCTTATATTTTTGATAATCTTTATATCCTAAAAATTCAAAATTATATTCATGGTTCTTGAATCTATAATGAACCCTAAAAACGCAGAAGATAAACCATGGCACGTTTTTATAATAGCAATTTTGTACTCATTTATAGCTATATATTTTTCTCATGTAATGTTTCCAACACAGTCATCTATTCTATCAGTAGCATTAATTACTATTATATTTGTCCCTTTTTTTCAAAAATTATTTGAAATAGAAGAAAAAAAAGAAGATCTAGTTGCAAAGAAAAAAATAAAAGATAATTTATTTACAAGACATATTAAAATTATAAATGTTTTTTCAGCCTTCTTTTTGGGTGTTATAGTTTCTATGAGTTTTATATTTATATTTATACCACAACTACAGGATGTATTTTCTTTACAATCACAGGTATTGAGAGATATCTCACCAATAACAGGTGCCTCAATACAACAGGCGAATTTTTTCAAATTCTTTTATAATAATACACAGGTTATGTTACTTGTTTTCATTTTATCTATTATGTTTGGTGCTGGTGCTGTCTTCATATTTACTTGGAATGCATCTATAATAGCAATTTATTTAGGATATATTGCTCAATCATTTACAAATAAAGGTATGGCGGCAACAACAGCATACTTGTATGGTCTTCCAATAGGTTTAGGTTCCATAGCCCTTCACGGTATACCAGAGATATCTGCATATTTTTTTGCTGGTCTCGCAGGAGGAATATTATCTGTTGGTATTATAAGAGAAAAATTAAGGAGTAAGGAATTTGAAAAAATTTTTGTTGATTCATTGGCTTATTTGGCAATTGCTGAATTATTGATAATTTTGGGCGCATTTTTGGAAGCTACATTTTAATTCTATTTTTATTTTTTCTCATTTCTCTTAACAATTTTTTTGCCCTTGATTCAGAAATATTACCCTCTTGAACTAGTTGTTTTGCAATAAAATCTATTTCATGATACTTTGCTCCAGCTTGTACAGCAATATTTGTTGCATGCAGCCGCATATGCCCACGCTGAATCCCTTCTTTAGCTATTGCACGAATTGCAGCAAAGTTATTTGCTAAACCAACACAGGCAATTATTTGTGCCAATTCTTGGGCACTTTTAACACCAAGAATTTTTAGCGATATCTGTGCTATTGGATTTATTTTTGTTGCACCACCAACAATACCAACAACAACCGGAAGTTCTATTTCACCAACAAGGTCACCATTTTTATTTTTTTTATATTTTGTTAATGGTTGGTATTTCCCAGACATACAGGCATATGCATGTGCACCTGCTTCCAAAGCACGAAAATCGTTTCCTGTTGCAATGGCAACAGCATCAATACCATTCATTATACCTTTATTATGTGTTGAACATCTATAAGGATCAACAAGAGATAAATGATATATATCAAGTATGGCGTCTATCAAATCTTTACCAATAATTTCACTCTTCCAAATTGCTTTGGCTCTTACGAGCCTTTTTACAGCCAAATTTGAAACTATTTTTAGTCTTGTTTTGTATCCTGTTAATTCTTCTAGATATTTACTTATGCACTCAACCATAGTATTTACACAATTAGCACCCATTGCATCCCTAACATCAATAATAAGATGAACAACAACAAACATCTCATTCTTGTATTTTACTTTTCTAATTTCTATATCTCTCACCCCACCACCAAGCTTTATCATTGTAGAATCTTTATTGTTTGCAATTTCTATTATTTTATTTTTATTTTTAAGTATAATTTTCTTTATTTTTTCAAAATCACTTTCTTTTACTCCAACAATTTGTATTTGCCCTATCATTAGCGGTTCATCACTACTTGCATAGAAACCGCCACCAGGTCTTGCCAATTTTGCAGAGTGTGAAGCAGCAGCAACAACACTCGACTCCTCTATGGCCATTGGTATAAGATAATCCCTACCGTTAATTAAAAAATTAGTTGCTATACCTATTGGAAGTTGTATTGTTCCTATTACATTTTCTATCATTTTATCAGCTAATTTATTAAGGCATGAGCCAGATTTTAATAATTTTATTTCCTTATCTGTAAGTTTTGCAAATTTCTTTACAATATTTAATCTCTCATTCATATTCAATTCATGAAAACCAGATATGTCACTTCTCATATAATCACATTTTTAACATAAGATTTATAGAAAACTATTTATCTCTATGCCATTTTTCTCAGCAAATTTTTTACCAATATTACCCTTATTTTTAACAACATCGTCTAAATTCAAAAATATCCAACCTTTTCTTGTAATTTTCCAGCCTATATAGGCCTTTGCACCACCTTTTTCTTCCCATTCTTTTAGTTCATTCAACTGTTCTAATGGTATTGTGAACGCATTTTTTCGTGATTTACATTCAATAACTATTAATTTACCATTTTTTGCAGCAATGATATCAGGACTTGCTAAACCTACTCTACCAGAACGTGGTGTTCTGACAACCATATAACCCATATTATGAAGTAGAAACACAAGTTCACGTTCACCAACATAACCTTTTCTATATTTATGAACCATTTTTACAGACCTCCAATTAATGAAATCATTATAACCTCAAAAATCATTTTATGATATCAGTTTTTAATATTTTATTATCGTGAAAGATTTATTTGTATACTTATGGAAACTATTTTTATTATGCAGAAATTTGAATAGCAAAAATTTAATTAATCTTCAACAAACAGTGCAAAGCCTTAAAAATTATAACTCTAATTTAATAAATGATTTTCATGAGGCTAAAAGCACTTGTTGGAGAGGTTATGCAAACAGATGTAAAAAAATTAGATATGGCTGAACCGATAGAAAAAGCAGCAAAAATAATGAGAGATAATAACATTGGTTCTATAGTTGTTATAGGTGGAAAAAACATAAAAGGCATTGTAACAAAGTCGGATATAGTTTACAAGTATGTTGCGAGCGGCAAAGGTAAAACAGTTGCTGATATAATGAGTGAAAATCCGATAACAATAACACCAGATAAAACAATAGAAGAGGCGGCAAGACTCATGGTTAAAGAAAATGTAGGAAAACTACTTGTTTTTGATAAGGGTAAACTTGTAGGAATAATTACAAGTAGAGATATTTTAAAAGTCGAACCAGCCCTTTTTGAAATACTTATTGAAAGATTAAGGATAGGAGAAACAAGACATGAAAGTAATTCTGGTATGGGGCTTTTGCAGTGTGAATCATGCGGCAATTTCTCTGAGAGCGTAAAGGAAATAGATGGAAAGTTTTTATGTATAGAATGTAGATAATTGAATTTTCATCATCTTTTTATTTTAATAACAATAAAAATTAATTATGAGAATATTTGATAATTTTTATACAAAGACTATTAATATGTATGTAAAAGAACCATATCTAATATCTTTAAGAATCATTGATAGCATGAGGAACTTTTTTAATGTTTCAGAAAAGAAAAATGAATATAAGACAGATGGGCCAAAACATATATCAAACATAGAATTCACCATAACAAAAGATATAGATAGGTATGCTAATGTAAAGATGGAATTTTCTCTTTATGGAAAGGATAATATTCTTACTATAAATGTTTTAGGTTCAGTAATTCTAACAATAGATAAATTTGGTTTTTTTTCTGATATATTTTCTCAATTTTATCTAGAGAAAATATATCCACAAACAAGAAAAGAATGCGAAAAAGTAATAGAAGAAATAAAAAAAAGGTTTGAAAAAATAATCGAGAATATTTAAATTAAAGAAAGCTTAAAAACATTTCTTTCAATTATTATTTTGGTAGAACGGGTTAAGTTAATAATTATATTTATGCATGGTGAAATAGATGAAAATTAAATTGATTTTCATTCATGATTTAAGCGTGTAACACCTTAGTTCTACCTATAAATAAAAGAGGTGGATATTATGGCTAAATTAGCCCAAAGTTTTGCAAAATATTTAATACATGCAAAACTACAAGCAAAAGGCATTGTGGAGAGACCTGACGTTATTGGTGCAATTTTTGGTCAAACAGAAGGTCTTTTAGGTGCAGAATTAGACTTACGCGAATTACAACATACTGGGCGTATAGGAAGAATTGAGGTAGATATAAAAACAAATAAAGGCAAATCGTTCTCTGACATAATTATACCATCAAGCCTAGATGCAAGTGAAACAGCACTTATAGCAGCATCGCTCGAGACAATAGATAAAGTAGGACCATGCGATGCAAAAATAGAGATAGTAAAAGTAGAGGATGTTAGAAGTCAGAAAAGAAGATATGTAGTGGAAAGGGCTAAAGAGATACTTATGGCTATGATGGATAGTGGTATGCCAGATTCTCAAAAGATCTCTGAATCCATAAAAGAAGCAGTAAGGGCTTGGGAAGTTTCAAGCTATCATGGACTTAGTTGTGGGCCAGACATTCAAAATTCAGACGAAATAATAGTAGTTGAGGGTCGTGCAGATGTTATAAATCTTTTGAAAAATGGTATAAGAAATGCTATAGCAATTGAGGGCAGCAAAATACCACAACCAATTATAGATCTATCAAAGGAAAAGGTTGTCACCGCATTTCTTGATGGCGACCGTGGTGGAGATCTTGATTTAAAGAAATTACTAGCAGTTGCAGAGATAGATTATGTAGCTAGAGCAGAAAAAGGTAAGGAGGTTGAAGAACTTACAAAAAAGCAGATATATAAGGCATTACGAGAACGTATCCCTGTAAATCAGATTGCAGAAAAACCACAATTAGAAGAAGAGTTTACAGAAGAATATGAAGAGATTGACGATAAGATAATGAAATTTTTAGCATCTTTGCTTGATGATTTGATAGGAACAAGAGCTGCATATCTTGTAGATAAAAATCTCCAGATATTAAGTAAAATACCTTTAAGCGAGATTTCAAATATTATAAATGACTTTTCATCAGTATATGCAATAGTTTTTGACGGTAAAATAAATCAATCAATTGTAGATCTCGCAGAACAGAGAGGTATAAAATATCTTATTGGTATGGGTTTTAAGGAGCGTATAGCAGCTAATAAAGTGAAGATTCTTACATTGAAAGATTTCAGATGAAATAAAAATTTTCATATTTTAAATAATAGAACTTTATAGAGGATTAAATCGTTCTATTAATAGAGAACATCATATCTATTAGATAGGTTGAACACTAAACCTAAGCGAACTATTAGACTATTTCCTCTCTCCTAATAGGTAACTACCATCAAAACTTATATTTCTGAATCAAACAAGTCATTTTTGCTGTCCGAAGGGCTTCCAATAAAATGTTAAAATTCGTTCAAAAAACCACTTATACCAAAAGATATTTAAAGAATTAAGTGTTTTATATTAAGTGGTAATATACCACTAATTTTTAATTATTTTTGAAAGTTGATAACTTATGTATAAAGCACCAAAATGTTGTGGAGTTGAAATGAAAAAAAATATAGAGACCATTACATTTGTTGAATATAAATGTGAGAAATGTGGCAATATAATTTATTTTAAAAAAGATGTAGAAGACAAACCACAACTTATAGATGATTAATTTCTATTCTATTAAAAACTTACCATTTTCTATGAGAATTTTTTTCTTTCCATTTTTATATGCAACCTCTAAGTTTACACCTTTATTTGTTATAAAATCCCAATGAAGACACGATTCATTTTTTCCACCAAATGATTTATTATTACCAATAGCAACATGAATTGTTCCACCTATTTTTTCATCTGTAAGAAGATAACCAACTATTTGATTTATTATTGGATTTAACCCTATTCCAAGTTCTGCAAAATTTGTAGTTCTTATGACACTTTCCTTTCTTTTATCAATTCTTATACAATTTTTTATTGTATCTTTCAATAATTTTTCATTTTTTTCAGCAGTTGTTTTTTGTAAGTTTAATTTTCCATTTTCGAAAACAAGTCTTATATTTTCAATCATTTTTTCAGTAAAATAGTCTGTTCTCTTTGGTGATACAAGTATACCATGACCACTTGTCTCTATTGGTGTTGTAAAAACTTCACCATCTGGTAAATTAAGTCCTATATCTTTTTCTTTTATATCATTATCACTTATATGACCATCACTTTTCATTATTTTTCTATCGACCATACGCAATGTAAGGTCCGTACCAAATTCATCTGTTATATAAACAAATTTTGCGCCTTTGAGATTACGATAAATAAATTCACTTCTATCAAGCAAAATTTTGGGATTAACTAATGTACCATCTACTATGAACTTTTTTAATAAAGAAAATTTAACACCCAATTTTTGTGCCATTTCTTTTGTTGGGTAGCCAAGAATACACCATTTCACATTGTATTTATCCATTTTCTTTCTTACTAGTCTTCCTCCTTCCGTTGCTGCTGCCAATTTTTTTTGTGATATTTTTTCAAATATACGTGGGTCTTTTGGTCTCTCTATGCTTATCGTATTATCTAGAGCTTCGACCATCTTCAACGATAGTTTTGATGTACTTCTTAAATATTTTTCAGAAACAAGATCATAGACAGATTTTGTAAAATTATCGCTTACCGTTGTTATTAATGGATGAACTCCTTGCATCATTGCAAAGAGAGCAATATTTTCGACAAGCTCTTGTGTATGTGCACCACCCTTAACTAAAAGGGTCTCACCTTCTTTCATGTTCATTGACCATACAACACGCTTTGCAAGTTTTTTGGTAAGAGATTTGCTTAGCATATCTTTTTTAATTGTTATTTGAGAATATTAAGTTTATGGTTTTTAAAATAAAGAAGAATATAATAGACAAAAGAATTTTAAATACAGTTAAAAATGCATTGTTGATAAAACCAGATGAAGAGATTCTTATAATTTATACAGAAGATAAATATGAGTTCGCAAAATTATTTTCAAATACATGTAAAGAAATTAGGGCAAACGTATCTTTATGTCTAATAGAGCAAAAAGATGTTACAAATAAAGAGCCCCCAAGACCTATTGCTATTGCAATGAAGAATTCTGATATTGTTTTATGTATAACATCAATTTCACTAACACATACAAAGGCTGTTACCGACGCTATAAAATCAGGAGCACGAATTGCTTCTATGCCAGGATTTACAAAAAAAATGTTACCAGCTTTGGATATTAATTATAATGAACTATCAAATATTTGTAAGAGAATTGGAAATTTGCTAAATAAAACAGATAACATAACAATAAAAACAGAGATCGGTACAGATCTTACATTGTATCGTGGAAAAAGAAGAGCAAAAATTGATGATGGAATTTTTGACAAAAAAGGGAGTTTGCATAATATTCCATCAGGGGAGTGTTGTATTGCACCAATAGAAGATTCTGCTAGCGGTATTGCTATTATAGATGCATGTATGGTCGGAATAGAGAAAATAAAATATCCAATTTATATAACAATAAAAGATGGAAAAATAACAAAAATCGAAGGACACTACGAGGCAAAAAAACTTAATGAGATTCTATTAAAATCTGACGAAAATTCAAAAACCTTATGCGAATTCTCTTTAGGTCTTAATGAAAAGGCCAGACTTATAGGAAATGTACTTAATGATGAAAAGGCATTAGGAACATGTCATATTGCATTTGGAGATAATATAAACATTGGAGGAAAAAACAGAAGTAATGTACATTTAGATGGTGTTATTAAAAAACCAACAATAATGTTTGATGATGAAATTATTATGAAGAACGGTATTTTTAGATGGCGCTGGTGATTAAAATATGGAGAATGATATTTCTCATATATTTAGAAGCTACGATATTCGAGGAATTTATGGAAAAGATTTGAACGAAAATATAATGGAAAAAGTAGGTAATATTTTTGGACAATATTGCAATAGTGATATAGTTCTAGGAAGGGATGCTCGTATACATAGTAAAAGTTTAAGAGATGCATTTGCATTGGGATTCATCAGAACAGGTAAAAATATTTTTGATATTTGCGAAGTTCCAATTGGAGCTGGCATGTTTTTTGCTTGGAAAAATAAAATGGAATTTGCATTTATAACAGCATCGCATCTTCCCAAAGAATGGAATGGTATAAAATTTTTTCATTCAGATGGTATGGGATATTTGGAAAATGAGAATTTAAAAATAAGAGATATGTTTCTAGAAAGAAAATATTTAACTAGTCGTAAAGTAGGAAAGATACATATTATTAATAGAAATAAAGTTATAAATGATTATAAAAATTTTTTAAATAAAAAAATAAAATCTTCCAGAAAAATAAAGATTGTTTTAGATTGCGGAAATGGAATGGCAGGATTACTAGCAAAAAAATTGTTTCAAGGTTCAAATTTTATGATTAAAGTAATATTTGATAAAATTGATTGTACATTCCCTAATAGAAATCCAGAACCAGAAGAGGATGACCTGATTGCATTAAAAAATAAAATAAAAGAAGAAAAGGCGGACATGGGCATTGCTTATGATGGTGATGGCGATAGAATGCTTATTTTAGATGAAAAAGGGAGAAAACTTACCCCTGAGCAAACATCTTATCTTATTCTTTTAGAAGCAGTTAAAGAAAAAGGGCCTATTGTTGCAAATGTAGAATGCACAAAACTTATAGATGATATAGCAAAAAAGTTTAATAAAAATATTATACGCTCTCCAGTAGGTCATACATTTCTTGTAAATGCTACAAAGGTACATAATGCATGTTTTGGCCTTGAAGCATCGGGTCACTATGTTTTGCCATTTTTATTTCCATTTGATGATTCGCTTGCTGTAAGCTTATATGCTGCTTATGTGCTTTCAAATACAAATAAAAAATTATCTGAAATTGCCGATGAAGTAAAACCATATCCATTTGAAAGAATAAACTTTAATGTAGACGATAGAAAGAAATTTAAAATAATAGAAAAATTGATAGTTCGATTTAAAAAAGAATATAAAAATGTTAATACAATGGACGGTATAAGAATCGATTTTGATAATGGTTTTATCCTAATCCGAGCATCGAACACCTCACCAATTATAAGACTAACAGTTGAAGGAAATACAGAAAAAGATTTCATTGAATTAAAAAATAAATTTATGGAAATAATAAAAAATGAAATAAAGAAATAAATTTATAATCTTAAGATAATTTAATAATTTATGACACGAATTGAAATAACATTTCTTGGAACAACTGCAGGTATACCAACAAAACTGAGAAATCATACTGCATTATATTTAAGATATCAAAGTGAAAATGAATTCTGTTATTTGTTTGACTGTGGTGAAGGAACACAGCGTCAGATTTTTTATTCTGGATTAAATTTCATGCGCATAAATGAAATTTTTATTACACATTGGCATGCTGATCATTTTGCTGGTTTACTAGGTTTATTAGAGACAATGAGTTTAGAAAACAGAAAAGAACCTCTTACGATATTTGGGCCAGAGGCAGAAAAATTTGTTGATATAATTCTTGAATTGGGATACTCCACAAAGAATTTCGATGTTATTCCAAAAAATGTTAATTTTGAAGGTTCAGAGATAGAAAAATTATTAGAAACAAATGAATTCTATATTGCTTCTATTCCTGTAAGGCATAGTATACCGGCTGTTGGATATGCATTCATTGAGAAAGACAGAATAAAGATAGATAAAGATAAAATAAAAAAATTTGATCTCCCACCAAAAAGTATTATTTATAAAAAAATAAAGGAAACTGGTGAAGTGATTTTTAAAGGTAAAAGAATAAGACTTGAAGACATATCCATAATAGAAAAAGGTAAAAAAGTTGTATACTCTGGTGATACTATGGTTTGCAGAAATATCATAAAACTTTCTAAGGATGCAGATTTATTAATTCATGATTCCACTTTTTTTAAAGAAGATATATTTGATAATACTTATAAACACACAACATTTGAGGATGTAATAAAAATAGCAAAAGAGGCAAATGTCAAAAATATAATATTAACGCATATCAGCAGACGATATCAGAACTTTGAAGAATTAAAAGAAAAAATAAAGGATTATTCTAATGTTAGAATTGCAAAAGATTTTATGAAAGTTATAGTTTGATTTTATTTTTTTATTCACAACCTCAAAAATTCCATTTTACGATAAATCTTCACTATAGAGGATTAGCAATATACATCTATATAAATTCTTTTTTTTAACTAATTCATTCCTATTATATTTTTCAAAACTTCTTATTAAGTTTATATGAGAAATAAAATTAAGATTTTTAATGTTTTAATTCATAAACATTAAGAATAACATTAATTTAAACAAAATCATGTTTGTTCGGGATTGAATATTTATGCAAAACAAAGAATGGTATAAACTCACTGCAGAAGAGACTATAAAAGAGCTTGGAAGCGATATTTATGGTCTAACCGAGCAAGAGGCTAAGGAAAGATTTAAAAAATATGGGCCAAATGAATTAAAGGAAAAAAAGACAAAATCTTATGTTCAAATATTTCTTGAACAATTTAAAAGTTTTCTTATTTTAATTCTTATTTTTGCAACTATTATATCTATTTTTCTTGGTGAAATTTTAGATGCTATAGTCATTTTTATTATTATTATTATAAACGCATTTATTGGCTTTTATCAAGAAAGAAAAGCAAAGAAAGCAATAGAATCATTAAAAAAATTAGCATCACCACAGACTGATGTTATACGTGACAAAAAAATAAAGACAATATTTGCTAGAGAACTTGTTCCAGGTGATATAATAATTCTCGAATCCGGAAAGAAAGTTCCAGCTGATGCAAGAATTATAGAATCTATGAATTTACAAGTTGATGAATCTATTTTAACAGGTGAATCTATACCTGTAGAAAAAGATAATTTAGTATTAAAAAAAAATCTACAAATATCAGACAGAAAGAATATGCTTTTTTCTGGTACAACGGTAACGTATGGAAGATGCAAAGCAATTGTTGTTAACACTGGTATGAAAACAGAAATAGGAAAAATTGCTGATATGATTCAAGAAAAAGAAAAACCAACAATTCTTCAACTCAGATTGGAGAAACTTGGTAAACAGCTTGGTATAATAGTAATTATAATATGCGCATTGATATTCTTTCTCGGATTTTTACATGGAAAAGAATTATTTGATACATTTCTTACAGCGGTCGCCTTAGCTGTTGCAGCAATTCCAGAAGGTATGCCAGCAATTGTTACAATAGCATTAGCAATAGGTGTTCAAAAAATGGCAAAAAGAAACGCAATCATAAGAAGAATACATTCTGTAGAGACATTGGGATGTACAGATGTTATATGTACAGACAAGACAGGTACATTAACTATAAACAAAATGACAGCAAGAAAGATATATATAAATGAAAAATTTATAGATGTCACCGGGGAAGGTTACAATATAGAAGGAAAATTCTTATACAATGGTCATAAATTTGAAATTGATAATGATACGAGGCTTCTTTTGCATACATGTTTGTTATGTAATGATGCACAGCTACAAGATGAAAGCATTATTGGGGATCCGACTGAGGTAGCATTAATTGTTGTTGCATTGAAAAGTGTAAGTGATGTTCGAGATAAATATAAACGCATAGATGAAATACCTTTTGATTCTTCGAGAAAGATGATGACAACAATAAATGTTGTTAATAATAAAAAAATAGCTTATTCAAAAGGTGCTCCTGAAATACTTTTGGATAAATGTAGTTTTATTCTAAAAAATGGAAATGTTAGAAGAATGACAAAAAAAGATAGAGATGAGATTTTAAAGGCAAATAATAAAATGACTAATGATGCTATGCGTGTTCTTGCATTTGCATACAAAGAGCTGCATGAAAACTATATGAAAGAATGGGTAGAGAAGAATATGATTTTTATAGGATTGATAGGTTGTATGGATCCGCCAAGAAAAGAAGCGAAAGAGTCTATAAATCTTTGCAAAAAAGCAGGGATAAATGTTATTATGATAACAGGTGACCATAAGAATACAGCAATAGCAATAGCGAAAGAACTTGGAATTTATGATGAAAATAAAAAAGTTCTTACAGGTGAAGAGCTAGATAAAATTAGTGATACAGAATTTAATAAAATTGTTGACGATGTTACAATATATGCACGTGTCTCGCCAGAACATAAACTCAAAATAATTAATGCATTAAAAGCAAAGAAACATATTGTTTCAATGATAGGTGATGGTATTAATGATGCACCAGCATTAAAAAAATCAGATATAGCTGTTTCTGTTGGTTCAGGGACAGATGTTGCTAAAGATGTTAGCGATATGATTTTAATGGATAATAACTTTGTTACAATTGTTTCAGCAGTTGAAGAGGGACGTGGGCTTTATGATAACATAAAAAAGACAATTAACTATCTTTTGGCATGTAATTTTGGTGAAATATTAACGATCTTCACGGCAATCATACTAAATCTTCCAACACCACTGTTACCAATACAGATACTTTGGATGAATCTTGTCACGGATGGCTTGCCAGCACTCGCGCTAGGTGTTAATCCACCAGATCCAGATATAATGGAGAGAAAACCAAGAATTAGAGACGAAAAAATATTGAATAAACAAACCATTTTATTCATATTATCAGTTGGTATTGTGATGTGCATTGCAACAATATTTTTATTTATTCAAGCATTAGATAAAAGTTTTACAAAAGCTAGTACAATTGCATTTACAATGCTTATTTTTACGCAGATGGTTTTTGCATTAATAACAAGATCTGAAAGATATTCAATAATTAAACTAGGTATATTCTCGAACAAGAAATTAATAATAGCAATAGCTATTTCAATTATACTTCAATTTATGATAATTTATATCCCGTTCTTCAACTCTATATTTGGTACAATACCATTAAATCTATCAGAATTGACAATAATAATTTTCTCAACAATTATAATATTTTTTATATTTGAGATAATAAAAATAATCAAAAAATTATGGTGATACAATGAAAAAACATAAACATATAACATTAAAAAGAGAATTGGGTTTGATCGAAACAACAATGTGTGGTGTAGGAATAATACTTGGTGCTGGTATTTATGCACTGGTTGGCAAGGCAGCTGGTATCGCAGGAAATGCTGTATGGATTTCATTTCTTCTTGGTGCGATTGTTGCTGCGCTTACTGGATTAAGCTATGCAGAACTTTCTTCGATGTTTCCAAAAGCAAGCGCAGAATATGAATATATAAGAAAATCTTTTGGAAAAAGAATAGCATTTATTATTGGCTGGCTTATAATATTTAGTGGTGCAATAGCAGGTGCTACTGTTGCTCTTGGATTTGCTGGATATTTTAATTCATTATTTAGCATACCAATAATTCCAATGGCGATTATTCTCATAATTCTATTATCGTTTATTATTTTTTATGGTATAAAGCAATCAGCAGGAGTTGCAATAATATTAACAATTATAGAGGCATTAGGACTTTTTATTATAATATATATTGGTTTGCCATTTTTAGGTAAGATAAATTATTTTGATACACCAAAAATAGATGGTATTTTTTCTGCGTCTGCTTTAATCTTTTTTGCATTCATAGGATTTGAAGAGATTGTTAAATTATCAGAAGAAACAAAAAATCCAAAAAGAACGATACCAAGGGCTCTAATACTTTCAATAATAATTACAACAATAATTTATATATTTGTTTCAGTTTCTGCTGTAAGTGTTCTTGGTTGGCAAAGATTAAGCAAATCTTCTGCTCCATTAGCTGATGTAGCATCTGTTGCTTTTGGAAGTAATGCTTTTATGATAATCTCTATTGCTGCTTTGTTCTCTACAACAAACACAGTGCTGCTTGTTCTCCTTGCATCAACAAGGATAACATATGGTATGGCAAAATCGTGTTCACTGCCAAAAAAGCTTTCTTTAATACATAAAAAAAGAAGAACACCATGGACTGCAATTATTCTAATAGCATTAATTTCAATATTATTTATTTTTACTGATATAGAAATTGCTGCAAGTGTAACCGATTTTACGATATTTGTTACATTTATTATAATTAATGCATCCGTAATAATTCTAAGATACAAAGAACCAAAAACAAGACGAATATTTAAAGTACCGATACACATTGGAAAAATGCCAATACTACCAATATTTGGTTCAATATTTAGTTTTCTTTTACTGGTAAGCCTTAAATTTGATGCAATATTGTATGGATTGGTTCTTTTGTTTACTGGTTTTATAGTTTATGAGCTGATGTTATTGAAAAAAGAAAATAATGCAAAGGTATAATATATATTCAAAATAATCATCAATAATTATAGTTAAGAAATATATATACCTAAATAACCAAAAATAAATTATGATATTCACATTTATTCTATTGATTATAGGGTTAGTTTTGTTAATAAAATTTAGCGACCTAACCATAAAAAATTGTGTTAAATTTTCAAAGCTCATTGGAATAAGTCAGATAGTAATTGGTTTTATTTTTATAGCTGTTGCAACATCTCTTCCAGAGTTAGCGATTGCTATAATGTCGTCCATTCGTGGTGAAGGTATTTTAAGTTTTGGAAATCTTGTTGGTGCAAATGTATCAAATATAACTCTAATATTTGGTATACTTGCATTATTTGGATTTGCTATAAACAAAAAAGAATTTCCTGAAATCGTTGATGCAATAACATTGACAACAATAATAGCATTTTTCTTGTTATTTTTGAATGTAGTTGATGCAGTATTTGGAATATTTAGTCTTATACTTTTCTTTGCATTTTCAAATCTTGTTATGAAGAGTGGAATAAAAATTAAAAATTATAGCAAAGGAATAAAGATTATTAAGATTGTGGAATCGATTTCTCTTATTCTCATATCAATTGCTTTTGTAATAGTTGGTGCACATCTCACAACAGATTCTGCAATAAAGATATCTGAGTTTTTTGGTGTATCAGAAACCATCATAGGCGCATCAATACTTTCAATAGGAACTACGCTTCCTGAACTAAGCATCGGGATAGCAGCAATAAGAAAAGGAAATGTAGATTTGGCTGTAGGTGATAGTATTGGTTCTATTGTTACAAACTTGACATTGATACTTGGTATAGTAGTATTAATTAGACCAATTTCATTTAATTATGTTTCAAATATTTTGCTTATTTCACTAATTTTAATTAATATGATATTTCTTATTCTTGCAAGTAGAATGAAATTTGACAAAAAAGAAGGAATAATCTTACTAATAATTTATACAATTTATCTTTTTATAATTTTTATGCCATTATTTTAATAAATATAAAATAAAATAATTATTTATGCTACAATTAAAGAAAACAATAGGTAGAAAAACACTTTTGTTTCTTATGCTTAATGCAATACTTGGCACGGGAATATTCTTTTTACCAGCAATAGGTGCGCGATATGCAGGCCCCGCGTCATTGATTTCTTGGATAATTATGTCTCTTATTGCTATTTTGATTTCTTTATACTTTGCAGAACTTGTTTCTATGTTTCCAAAATCGGGTGGTGTTTATGAATTTATAAGGAAGGCTTATGGTGAATTTTTATCATTTATTATTGGATGGACAGCATGGATAATAGCAAATATTACAATTGCGATGCTTATTGTAGGTTCATTAGATTATTTATTTGCAAGTTATTCATTCTTTTTTAATTTAATTACAGCCATTATAATAATTTTAATGTTCAATTATATAAGTTACAGAGGAATAGACATTTCAACAAAACTTTTACTATTTTTCGGTATAATTACAATTGCTTCGATATTGATTTTGATAATTCCTGGTTTTATGTATATAAATCCAAAAAATTTTGATCCATTTTTTGTTACATCAATTCCTTCTATTTTTCTTGCTATATATTTTATAGCAGAAACATTCTTTGGTTGGGAGACGGCAACATATCTTTCTGAAGAGGTAAAGAATGCAAGAAAAGTTATACCAAAAGTAATGATACAGGCAACTGTTATAATAGCAATAATAAGCATTGCCCTCGTTTTTGTATCACTTGGTGTTGTGAATTGGCATATATTTGGAAAGCAAGAAGTACCATTATTATATCTTTCAAATATATTGTTTGGTAATGAAATTACAAAATTATTTGCTTTAATTATTTTTATTCCACTAATAGGTACTGCTGCCTCATGGATTGTTTCATCACCAAGACTACTTTTTGCAATGTCACGTGATAAGGTTCTTGTTCCAAGATTCAAAAAAATTCATAAAAAATATCAGACTCCATACAATGCGATTCTGTTTCAGACAATTGTTACCTGCATTGTTACAGTAGTAGGTCTTGCAAACTTCAAGATATTATTATCGTTGCTTGTACCACTTGTTTTTATTTTATATTCATTTATTATGTTTTCATTTCTAAAACTAAGGAAAATAAAATCAAATGTAAAGAGATATTATAAAGCCCCTCTTGGTAGAATTGGACCAATTTTCATAATTTTATTTAATGTATTTCTTCTTTTTGTTTGGTTATTCGAAGTTTTGGATGCTATCTTAACGTTATTACTTGTTTTTATTCTTATATTCTTAGGTACACCATTATACATAATAATAAAACTTCAGACAGATGAAAAATTTATAGAAAAGTTTTTTAATAAAATTTCATTATTATGGGATAAATTGTTCCCGTTATGGTATGGGATAGAGGAGAGAAAAAAAGTTGTGGATAGACTAAAATTAAAAAATGGAGATAATGTTCTAGATTTTGGTTGTGGTTCTGGTATAACAACATATGAAATAGCAAAAAGAATACCAAATGGTACAATCGTTGCTCTAGATTTGAGTGAAAAACAATTAGAGAAAGCGATAAAGAAAATAAAAAAGTTAGAATTGCCAAATGTTATTTTTATAAAAGAGCATCAATTAAAATTTAAGAAATGTTATTTTGATGCGATTTCTGCTGTAGGCGTTCTTGAATATATGGATGATCCAAAGAAAACGATAAGGAAGCTCATAAAACTTCTAAAAAAAGGTGGAAGATTTTCATTTTTGTCATTTGGTAAAAGTTTTGGGATACCAGCTCCTGAATTTTTAGAAAATAGAGAGAAAACCAAAAAATTATTTTCCAAACTAAATGTTAATGTTCATATTAAAATAGAAAAAAAGAAATTTACTGAATATTATTATATATGGGGTAAGAAAAAATAAATTATATTAATTTTTTAAGATTGTTTCTATAACTATTATTTTATTTTTATCTTTTCTTTCTTCTATATATTTGGGGTGTAACAACTCTCTTATATATTGAATTACATTTCCAAATTTATAACTTACAGAATATCTTAATAAATTATAAATTAAAGATTTTTTTCTTTTGAAGAATTCTTTAGAATAATTTGTAACATAGAGGTGAGAAAGACTAAAAAATTATAAAAATAAAATTCTATACATATTTAAAATGCATACTACAATAAATAAGTGTGATGCTATGACAAAAATGATTGTAACACCATGGGAGGTTAGTGGTGAAATAGATTATAAAAAACTTATAAAGCAATTTGGTACAGAACCGATTACAGATAAATTGCTGAAAAGAATAGAGAAAATTACTGGCGATCTTCACTTTATGATTCGCAGAAAATTATTTTTCTCACACCGCGATTTGGATTGGATTCTTAATGAATATGAAAAGGGAAATAAATTTTTCCTTTATACAGGTCGAGGACCTTCTGGTCATACACATCTTGGTCATCTTGTGCCATGGATTTTTACAAAATGGTTACAAGAAAAATTTGAGGCAGAATTATATTTTCAAATGACAGATGATGAAAAATTTTTATTTAATGAAAACCTTGAACTAGAAGAGGCTAATAGGTTTTCTTATGAAAATGCGTTAGATGTTATAGCATTAGGTTTTGATGAAGAGAAAACATACATATTTTCTGATATAGATTATGCAAAAACACTTTATAGAGAGGCAATTAAAGTTGCTAAGAAATTAACATTTTCAACAACAAGAGCGGTTTTTGGTTTCAAGAATGAAGACAATGTTGGAAAGATATTCTTTACATCAATGCAGAGTGTTCCTGCATTTTTACCATCTATTAAAAAAGGAAAAAATATACCATGCTTGATACCACATGCAATTGATCAAGATCCACATTTTCGAATATCTAGAGATATTTTACCAAAATTGGGATTTTATAAACCAGCAGCAATTCACTGCATGTTCTTACCAAGTTTGCATGGTCCTGGAAGCAAAATGAGTGCAAGTGACCCATATTCTGCAATATTTACAACAGATCCACCAGACCTTGCAAGGAAAAAAATAATGAAGGCGTTTTCTGGTGGTGCAGGAACATTAAAGGAACATAAAGAAAAGGGAGGCAACCCAGACATAGATGTTGCATGTCAATATCTTCTATATATGTTTGAAGAGGATGACGATAAAATTAAAGAAATATTTTCTGGTTATAGGAATGGCTCAATAACGAGCGGAGAAGTAAAAAATATTCTTGCTGACAAGGTTGAAAAATTTTTGAAAGAACATCAGAAAAAAAGAGAGGAAGCCAAAAAGAAGTTAGATAAATTTATTTTGAAGGATTGAAATTTATAGCCTGCAATGTATTGTTCTCTTAAAGGATATCTTTATAAGATAATTGTTTTGTTGCTATTTTGCTTCTTGATATCCGAATTAAATAATTATCGATACGTATTTATCATATTTGTTCTCTAAGTCTAATATGGCAGTGATGTCTCTTAATTTCTTCATCTCTTGGTTCATTCGGAAAAATATCCCTATCTAATAAATAAAAAAACATGATAAATTTTTAATATTAATAATGGATTTTGATACAAACCTAAAGACGATATCTTTAAAACAATAGATAATTTAATAATCAATATAAATTTATAGTGAGGTGGTCAAATTCAAAAAAATAATAACTGTAACATCTGCATTACCTTATGTAAATGGTGTAAAACATTTAGGGAATATTGTAGGCTCTATACTTCCTGCTGATATATTTCATAGGTTTCTGGATTTGCTTGGTATTGAAAATATTTACATATGTGGAACAGATGAACATGGGACAGCTGTAGAGATCTCTGCATTGGAAGAAGGACTTACACCAGATGAGTATTCAAAAAAATATCATGAAATACAAAAAACAATATATAAAAATTGGAATTTTGATTTTACATTTTTTGGAAGAACATCATCAAAAAATAATCACAAAATTACACAAGATCTATTTTTATCTATGTATAAAAATGGTTATATAAAAAAACAAAAGATAATTATACCATATTGTAATAATTGCAGAAAATTTCTTCCAGATAGATATATAATTGGTATTTGTCCTTATTGCTACTATGATAATGCGAGAGGCGATCAGTGTGAGATATGCGGAAAGATTTTGGATCCAATAGAACTTAAAAACCCAAAATGCAATATATGTAAAAATTCTGGTATCGAATTTAAAGAAGAAGAACATTTATTTTTAGATCTGACAAAATTACAGAAAAAATTAAAAAAATGGATCTTAAGAAATAAACATTGGCCAGAAAATACAAGAAATTTTGCTCTTAGTTGGATTAAGGAAGGTTTGAAACCAAGATGTATAACAAGAAACTTAGAATGGGGTGTAAAAGTTCCAATAAATGGATTTAATCATCTTGTATTTTATGTGTGGTTTGATGCACCTATTGGATACATATCAATAACAAAAGATGCTGCAGACAAAAAAATAATAAAAAATTGGAAAAAGTTCTGGACAAAATCAAAAATATATCATTTTCTTGGGAAAGATAATATTCCATTCCACACTATAATATGGCCTGGTATGCTAATAGCTGCAAAAAAATATACATTACCATATTTTATTCAAGGATACGAATATCTAAATTGGGAAGGCCAAAAATTTTCAACATCAAAAGGTATAGGATTATTTAGTGATGAGGTATTAGAACTATTTCCAACAGATTATTGGCGTTTCTATTTGTCATCAATTTTACCAGAAAATAAGGATTCAAATTTTGATTGGAATGACTTTAGGAATAAAATTAACAATGAGCTTATAGGAAATTATGGAAACTTATTTTATCGTGTAACTCATTTTATAGAAAATAATTTTAATGGCATTGTTCCTAACGGAAATATAAGTAAAAAAGAAAAAGATTTACAGAAAAAAATAACAAAAACAATAAATAATGTAGAAAAATGTATATGGCATGTTAAATTAAAGGATGCATTAAAAGAGATTATGCTTCTTGCTTCTGAAACAAATAAATACTTTCAACAAAAAGAACCGTGGGAAAAAATCAAAACAGACAAAAAAGATTGCGAGACAACACTTTATACAACAATTAATGTTTTACGTATAATCTCTATTTTGTTGTATCCGTTTATACCAGAAACGAGCAAAAAAGCATTAGATGCATTGAACATAAAAATTTGTAAATGGAAAGATATAAACAAATTTACAATAAAACAAGGTCAAAAAATAACTGCTAAAATCCTATTTAAAAAAATAGAAGATAGCGAATTAGAGAAGGCAAAGAAATATATAACAAAATATGCAAAAAAAGAAATAAGTGAAAAAAGAATAGAAGATGCTAAAGTAAAAATTCCTGATATGTGTATCGGTACGATTATAGATGTATACGATCATCCAAATGCTGATAAATTATATATTTTGGACGTTGAGCTTGGCAGAGAAAAAAGAAGATTAGTTGCAGGATTAAAAAATGTTTACAAAAAACATGAACTATTAGGCAAGCAAATAATTGTCGTCACGAACTTAGAACCCAGAACAATTCGTGGAATAGAAAGTAAGGGCATGCTTCTTGCTGCAGAAGATGGCATAATTTTATCTCCGAGAGAAAATGTTGAGAATGGAAAACATATAGATGGTTTTGAGTCATCAACCAAAATAACATTTGAGGAATTTAAAGAAAATGATATACATGTTGAAGATAGTGCCGATGGCCAAATTGTTGTTTGTAATGGTAAAATATTGAAGATTGACAACGTTTTAATTTCTCCAATTAAAAAAGTGTCAAACGAAGCAAAGGTTATGTGAAAATTTTAAAGTATGCTTAATTTTCCAAATTTTCCAATATTCAATTGTAACATGCCACCCCACTCTGTAACATAGCCATTCTCTATCTTTATTGTATCCCCTTCATTTATTTTATTTGCTTCATCTCCCCAAAGAACAAGAATGATATCCCCAGTTTCATCTTCGATTACGGCATTCGTGACTATACTTTTTCCAAAGCGTGTGTTCACCTCACGTGGCTCCCTCTTTTCAATAACCTTTGCAATTATATTTACTTTTCTACTATTAATATCGATTTCGGAGATTTTCAATCTTATCACCAATCTAAATAATTACTTTAGTAAAAACTTAAAAAATGATTTTTTTATGAATCTGATTGAAAAATCAAGCCAACTTATTTTTCTTTTTAATGAATTCTCTTGCAGCATCTAATGAATTAAAATCTCCTATATCAAACCAATCACCATTATAAGGATAAACGAATAAACTATATCTTTTATATAACCATTGAAGGAAAAAACCAGGCGCATCTTTAGAATTTCCCTCATTCAGATAAATAGAAAATAGATTTAGATAATTTTTCGGAAACAGATAACAACCCATGCTAATAAATGTTGTTTTTGGTTTTTCTGGTTTTTCAATAAAATCAATAACTTTTTTGTTTTTGTCAAATATTATTGTACCAAATAAGCGAGCTCTTTCTTTTGTTTTAACATCAAAACCACATACAATAGGAGCATTTTTTTCTTTGAAAAAATTTATTACATCAGAAAAATCAAATTTCTCATCAAATAGGTTATCACCATTTACAATTATGATGTCATCATTAATATTCTCTTTATTTATCAAAAAATTTATACTGCCTATTGCGCCTAATTTTTCTTCTTCGCATCTTGATTCCTCAACAACAAGTTTTATATTAAAATTATATTTTTCCTTCCATCTAATAAAGTCCTGCTCAAATTTTTTGTTTGTCGAAATAAAAATTTTATCTATTTCTTTTAATTTCAATAGTTTTTCTATTAAATAATTTATTACCGGCTTACCACCAATATCTATTAATGGTTTCGCTTGTTCTTTTGTTAACGGCCACAACCGCTTCGCAAATCCACCTGCGAGTACAATAGCTTTCATATAAATAATTTTTTATAGAAAACTTAAATTATTTTTATTGATGTAGCAACAATCTCTAGTTCATTTTTATATAATTGTATCTTACCTCTTATTTCAATTGTATTGTTCTTCTCTATATAATAAACCAAAGGATTATTTTTTGCTTCGTTCTCAAACATCACAACTTTTATCGTTCCTGTAGAATCTTTTGCATCGATAAAAATATGTCCATCATTTGAAAAATAAGATTCAACATTAGCTCTTAATAAAACAATCTGCCCAATCATATCTTTATTTATTTTTCCTATTTCTATTTCTTTTGGTCCTATAAAATGGACAATTAAAAATAGCGCTATTAGTCCTATAAGTGTGATTGTAAGTGATATCTTGATTAGTGAATTATCTGATATCATTTACCCCAACTCAAAGATTTTTATATCCTCATATATAGGACCTTTTGGTGTTAAGGTTGATTTTTTTAGTTTTATTTTATTTACTTTCATCTTCCCAAGCCATATATGTTTATTTTTATTCACAAAATCTGCCAACTCTTTTTTATGTTTTGGTGTCCTTACCCTTGCTATTGTAAGATGTGGTTTTGGTTCCTCTTTTTTAAAGATATCTGATAATTCATTTTCTATAGTATTTTGTAGGTTAAATAATTCTTTATTTTCAACACCAACCCAAATAACACGTATGTAATTTATACTAGGGAACACCCCAATACCATAAAAACCTATTTCAAAAGGAGAATGATTTTTTGCGATGTTTTGTAATTTTTCTTTTATAATTTCTATTGTTTGTTTACTAATTTCACCAAGAAATTTTAGTGTGAAGTGAAGATTTTTTTCTTCAACTAATTTTACGTCATAATCTTTTATTTCAATTTGTAGTTTAATAATTTCATTTTTTATCTTTTCATCATCAACATCAATAGCTATGAAACAACGCATAAATTAAAAATAAATAGAAATTTATTAAAAACCAATTTGTGTGAGTATTGATGGATATCGTTCGAAAAGTCTAAAATTTTGAGGTTTTTTGCTATAAAAATTATAAAAAACTTTAAGTTTACATGTGTTCAAAATATCTTATTGTGATATTTATGGGTCGAAAAAAAGGCTTTGATAATAAGAAAATAGGTATTATAATATCTATACTTTTAGCAAACCCAGATGGTATATGGTTGAGGAGAATAGCTGAAGAGGCGAAATTGTCTCCGGCAACAGTAGCACACTACATAGAAACAGTACTTGTGCCTTTTGTGGAGGATGTAAGCATAGGTAAAGAAGGTAAACCATTGTTACGTGTCATAAGACTCAAACCTTTTGTAGCTGAGAGACTTAAAGAAGGAAAAAGTCTAAATCAAATTATGAAATTCCTTGGAATTTTGAGAAAAATTGAATAATTCGTAAAAATAAAATTTTAAAATATGTATTTTTAAACCATGAAAAGGCTAAAATTTTGTTTTTTTTATATAAAAATCTAAAAATTTGAAATTTAATTTTTAAAATAAATAAAAATATACTCACAAAATTTTATTAATTTCTCACGAATAAAAATAGGTTTCGTGAACATTATATGAACATCCGTGAACTTTGTGAACATTTCCGTGAACATAATATGAATATTAATGAATATATTTTTTGAAGTCTCACAAATTATAATTAAGAAAACAAAAGATCTCACAATTTGGCAAATTTATTCATAAAATATTCATAAAATATTCATAAAATATTCATAAAACATATATCATGTTCATATAAATATCTTTATGAATATTCGTGAACTTCATATGAAATTAAAATATTATTTAAAATATTGTGAATATTTTTGTGAATTTAATGAACATATATAAATTTTTCAAAAAATTTCATGAATAAATATGTGAACTTTATGAAATAAAAGCTTAAAAATACAAAAAAATAAAATAAAACTAATATGACAGAAAATAATGATATTATACCAATACCAGAATATTTCGAAGAGAATGAGACTACTAAAAAAACCAGTAGTGAAACACCTATTGAAAAACAAGAAAAACCAATAATTCAGATGCCTAAGACACAAGAAGAAAGTATAAAAAACAATGTTAGATTGTGGTTTAAAAAAATAGGCTGGAGTGAAAATCCATTTACGTTTAATATATTACCATCACTTTTTGTAGGTTATAAAGAGCAAATAATACGCGCTTTAATGGCCATAGATGAAAAACATAAAATTATTTTTATATCAGGGCCTACGGGTTCTGGGAAAACTACATTTCTAAAATGGATTTCTAATAACATAAATGCAAAAAAATTTGAAATATTTTATATTCCTAAACCACCAAAAAGTGCGAATGAATTTGTAGATCTATTTAATAATAGATTTAAAAGTGGCATTTTAAGGTTTTTCTTACCTAACATAAAAAATATTTATCAAATACCGAATTTTATTGAAAGGAAAATAAAAAATAGACATCTAATTATTATGATTGATGAAGTGCATGAATCTGACATAGAAATTTTAGAGTGGCTTAGAGTTTTGTGCGACCAAGTAAATAATATTTCTATTATAATTTCTGGTCTACCGATTTTTGAAGATAAAATAAGAGACAAGCTAGAAACATTTAGAAAAAGAATTTCTGTTAGAATAGAGCTTTTATCTCTAACAAAGGAAGAGACAATAGAACTGATAAGAAAAAGAATACAAAATGTGGGTGGCAATGGAAACGAATTTGATGATGTTATAGATTTTATATATACAAAAACAGCAGGATTTCCACGTGAGGTTTTGCGTATTTGTGATGAGATTTTAAATAAGGCAATTTCACAAGGAACAATAGAAATAACAAAAGATCTACTTGAAGAAGAGGCTAAAGGAGAAATGGTATCAACAACTATTCTCAATGAAATGACACCTATGCAAAGAGAGATTATCGAGCTACTTGCAAAAGGCCCACAAACACCAGGACAGATAGCGGATTCTATTAACCTAGAAAAATATAAATCAAGACAACATGCTGTGAGGTCTGTAAATAACATAATGAAAAAACTTTATGAAGATGGTTTTATTGAGAGAAGGAAAGTAGATAAAGCATTTGTTTATTCATTGTCAGGAAGATTAAAAACAATTGTTGTAAAAGCATAAATTATAGTTAATCTAAATAACATTTATATCTAACATAAGAAATTTATACAACAAATTGAAAAATAAATTTAAACAATCTCTTTTTCCGAAATTATTACAAAATCACCAATACTTTTCACAGATGAAAATGGAATTAGAAATCTATTATTTTCATCTTTCTCTAATGTTAAATCACTCACATGTTTTGTAGGTTCTACAAGGACAATATTTAAAAGTTCACCACTATCGGCTATAAAATTTATATCACCAACAACACCAAATTTTCTTCCAGTCTCTTCTGAAACAACAATTTTACCTATAACATCTTTACCTCTACTTTTAATCATTATATCACCTCTCATTTATTTATATCTTCATAAATTTAAATACATTTTTAATCACTTATTCCTCTTTCACTTAATTTGAAAACAGCTTCTCCTTCTGGAAGATTTGGTGCATCTATTAATCTTGCTATCCTTATGTTCGCCTTACTTTTTCGTAGATATAATCTATATGTTGCTGCATGACCAAGAACATGACCACCTATTGCAGCAGTTGGGTCACCAAACAATATATCTGGCCTCGCCATTACCTGGTTTGTTACATATATTGCAACATTATATGTATCAGCAATCTTTTGCAACATATGCAGATGTCTATTTAATTTTTGTTGTCTTGATGCAAGTTCACCCCTTCCTGTATAATCAGAACGAAAATGCGATGTCAATGAATCAACAATTATTAATTTTACATTTTTTTCTTTTATTATTTCTTTTGCTTTTTCAACCAAAACAATCTGATGATCTGAGTTATATGCCTTAGCAACAAATATATTTTTTAAAACTTTTTTGGGATCAAGACCCATGGCTTCTGCTATCTGATTTATTCTTTCAGGGCGGAATGTAGATTCTGTATCTATAAAAACACAGGTACCGTTCAATCCACCGCCTTCTTTTGGTAGTTGAACATTTACTGCTAATTGAAATCCTAATTGTGATTTTCCAGAACCAAATGCCCCATGTGCTTCTGTAATCGCTTGTGTTTCAACACCACCACCAAGCAAATCGTCTAGAGCCTTACTACCTGTTTTTATTTTTCCAATTTCTTTTCTTTTTTCAAGAACATCTGCAGCTGTCTTAAATCCCATATCAAGCATATTTCTTGCAGATGCAATTATTTTTTCAGCAGTTGTTTCACCAATCTCACACGCCGCAGATAATTCTCCAGCAGATGCAGCGGCAATTGATATCAAATCTTCGTATCCAGCTTCTTTTAATTTTTGAGCACCTTTTGGTCCTACGCCAGGCAAATCTTCTATTGAGATCTCATTTTTTGTCTTCTTCTTTTCTGTAACCTCTTCTAATTTTTCAACCATTTCTTCAACGACTTCTGCAGTTCTTTTTGGCATAAAATCATCTCATTATTCTAATTTTTCGATAATCATCTCTATTTCTTTCTTAACATCAACATTTTTAACATTATTAACTATGAATTCTAAACGATCAAAAAACTCATTTCTACGAACACGGCCCTCGAATATAAAATCCTTCCCAAGTGGAATTTTTTCTAATATTACAGATACTTTTTTCTTTTGATCGAAAAGCCTTTTCATTTCATTTTTTTTCATACCAATTAGTTTTTCAACATTTTCATTAAAAATCACAAATCTTATGTTTCCGGTACCATCATCTAAAATACCAGAAATAGCAACATTGTAATCAGGTTCAACTATACCATGTTGTTCACATCTAAAACCTTTTTCATCTTCTTTTAATCTTAAACCACAATTTGGACATATCTCATAAAAAACATTTGATTCGAAAATTTGAACAATTGGAGATCTTATCTCTTTGTAAAGACCCTCTCTTAATTCATCTATTTGTGATCTCTCAACCCTTCTAGTTACAATAACATTTTCTATTTTTTCATCACTTTTTGTTATACTTCCATACTTCCCAATTCTTAATTCTGGTCCAAATAGACCTTCTTTAACTAATCCACGCACACGAATAACATCACCTTCACTCAGTCCACTAATTTTTTCTATTTCATTATCCCATAATGGTAGTCTTATGCTTCCTGTACTATCAGAAATAAAAATACTCATAAATTTTTTACCATTATATTCTCTTATAGGTGTAATCTTTGTAATCTTTCCAACAATATCTATGTTTTGCATTCCTGGTATAATATTCTCTATGTTAAGTTGTTCAGTTTGTCTTAATCTAACACCAAGCTCTTTTGCAACAATATATGCAGCACCTTCCTCAGAAATAAGGTTTGATAACTCTAATCGCTTTTCTTCAATCATTCTTTTTATTTCATCTTCATTTAAACCTGTTTCAGAAGAAATTTTTTCAATAATTTCATTTATCATACCTATCTAAAATTAATATTGCAGAAAAATGTTTAAAGTAATGTTATGATGGAAATATTTAGTTATTCTTTCAAATTCTTAATAGCCATTTTTATATCTCTTTTCATTACTGTTCTTCTTCCAGAATATTCTGAAAGACGTTTTGCCTCTAAAATTATATCCTTTGCTTTAGCCTCTAATATTTTTCCAAGCTCTTCTGCAGCTTTATCAGATACACGCTTTGCACCAGCTTTTTTAAAAAATCTTCTTAATGGCTGTAGAGTTAAAAACATAAGTCTCACAATTTATTTTATCTTTTTTATTTACTTAAAATCTTCTGTATAAATTTTGTGAGTGTTAATTTATTTACTACAAATAATTTTTTTTAAAAAATATTATTTAAAAAATTTTTTACTTAATATTTTTTTTAGTATATAAATATTATATATAAAATATTTTACGAAATAAATATTTTAATATATATTAAAATTTATATTTATTTTGTACGTTTATATCTAACATAAACAATTGATTGAATTTATAAAAAATTATTTAAAGTAGGAAATGTATAAGAAATATAGATTAAAATGATAGAAAAAATGGAATTAGATGAATTATTTTTGAGAAAGAAGCCTGTTAAATTATTATTAAATATAAAAATTGGAAATTCTCCAAAATATGTTTCTGTTCTTGCAAAAGAAACAGATTGTACCTATTCTCATACTGTAAAGCTTTTGGAACTTTTTAAAAATTTGGGCATAGTAGATTTTGAAAAACATGGAAGAATAAAGTTTGTAAAACTTACAGAAGATGGTATTAGCCTGGCAAATGATTTTGAATCTGTAATGAGGAAATTTTCAAAACTTAAACCAAAGAAAAAATAAATTAAGAATAGTAAAATCATAATCATAAACCCATTTGGGTTGGAAGGAATTTGAAAGATGACATTTTTGAGGGTTTACCAAAAAAGAGACTATAAAATACGCCTACCTGAATCCGATTGGTTTGACATATGGGATATGCTGAAAGAACATTTAGATAAAATAGAAGAAAATTTAAAAGTTTATAAACCAACGGAATAAAGGGGTTGCGTGATCAAATTCTTGCTCTCTTACTTACTGATTGGTATAGGATTTCAAAAATTGAACTAAAAATATAAATCCTATAAAATTCTGAAAAATTTTACACGATCTCTAACATAAAAATTTGAAAAAATATCTTACTCCAATATATTTCAATAATTATTACCAAATATAGAAAAAAATAAAAATTCCAAGCTCAGATAATGTTAATACATGGGAGAGATTATGCGACAAATATATTGAAAATATAGTATTTTATAAATTTACTCCAATTAAATTATGATAATGTTTTATTAACTCTAAATAAAAGAATTTTTAGTTTATGTCAAAAAAAGTATTTTTATCGAATTTACCCCCATTTTGATTATGAATTTTCCGGAAATGGATTACCAAAACAGATTAAAACCTTGAATAAGAATGATATTTTATGTCGCGTCCAAGCTGGGATGAATACTTCTTAGGTATAGTTAATGAGGTTGCAAAGCGTGCAACATGTGATCGCGGCCGTGCCGGTTGTATTATTGTAAAAGATAAGAGAATTTTAGCCACAGGATATGTTGGTTCTCCATCCGGTCTGCCGCATTGTGATGAAGTAGGTCACATGATGAAAAAAGTAATTCATGAAAATGGTGAAGTGACTCAACACTGTGTTAGAACAATACATGCAGAGCAAAATGCAATCTGTCAAGCAGCAAGATTTGGTATATCATTAGACGGTGCAACTTTATATTGCAAAATGGTGCCTTGTTTTACATGTGCAAAAATGATAATTAATGCTGGTATAAAAAGAGTAGTATGCGAAAAAAGATACCATGCAGACAAAGATACAATAGAAATTTTTAAACAAGCAGACATAAAATTGGATATAAAAGAAGATGTAATTGAAAAGTATGATAATCAATGAATGGTGTGAGAAAATATGAAGAAAAAATTATCTGACATTGTCTTTCAAAGAATTTCGCCACCTGATCATAAAACGGATCTGAATATATACGATTTATCAAATGTTATTGTTAGGAGGTTGGGTCTTAAGAGAAAAGAATCAAAAGCAAGGCATGATAAACTGCTTCTTGAGTTATTGAAATATAGAAAAGAAAACATACCTCTAGAAATAGATAAAATTTCACAAATATTAGAGGTCTCACAATCACAAACATATGAGGAAATTAGAAAATGGCGTACTTTAGGATTGTTAGAGTTTGTGAAAATACCGAGTGGTATGGGTTTTGCTAAAGGTTATATGCTTACAGCCCCTACTGTGAATAGATTGCTTGATCGTGTTGAATCATCAACAAAATCTTTTATGAGAAAAACACGTAGAATTGCAAAGGATTTTGACGATCTTCTTATGTTAGAGGTTGCACGCTCTGGAAAAGAAGAAAAAACAACAGAGAACATAGAAAAAGAGCAGGAAAATCAAGAAGAAACCGATAAAGATTGATCAATTTTTAATCAATTTACGCAATTTTTTATGTTAGAGATAATTATTATTTAAATAAATTATTAAATATATATTATAAAAAATATATTGTTAAAGATTTTATAAAAAATATTTTATAAATAAAATATATTAAATTAAATCAATTTAAAAATATATTTTGTGGTTATATTAATATACTATGTTAAAAATATATTACATAATATCTATTAAAATATATTTAATTTTAAATATATTTTATATAATACAAATGAAACACTCATCAATTGTGAGAGTTTAAGTTGAATACTATATTATATGGATAGAAATTAAATCTTTATTATCTGATTAAATTTTATGACATTAGAAAGATATTACAAGATTTTGAAGAATGAAGTAAAGGCAAAATTCTTAATAGCCAAAGAAAATAAAGTATTAGACAAAAAAATAAAAGATGCATATGAGATTCTTAAGAACTGTGAACTATGTGAAAGAAAATGTAAAGTAAATCGCAAAGAAAAATTAGGAGAATGTAAAGTTGATAATAAACCGATTATATCTTCTGCATTTGTTCATTTAGGTGAAGAATATTTCTTCATACCATCTTTTACAATATTTTTTATGGGTTGTAATTTTCATTGCCAATTTTGTCAAAATTATTCTATATCCCAATGGCTTGAAATCGGAAAAACTGTTACAACAAAATATATTGCAAACATTATAAACAATCATAAAGATTGCAGGAATGTAAATTTTGTTGGCGGAGAACCAACACCAAATCTACCATTTATTTTAAAGACTTTGAAATATGTAAAAATAAACATACCTATTATATGGAACAGCAATTTCTATATGTCTGAAAAATCTATGGATCTATTAAAAGATATTGTTGATGTTTATTTATCCGATTGGAAATATGGAAATGATAAATGCGCACTTAAATTATCAAAAGCCCCAAATTATTGTGAAATAATAAAAAGAAATCATGATTTTGCATTTAAAGACAGCGAATTAGTAATACGTCATCTGATTTTACCAAATCATTTCGAGTGTTGTGCAAAACCAATTCTAAATTATATTTCTGAAAATTACGAAGATAAAGTAATTGTAAATATTATGGATCAATACTATCCATGTTTTAATGCAAATAAATATAAAGAAATCAATAGAAGAATCACAAACGAAGAGCTTGAAAATACGATAAAATTAGCGAAAGAATTGGGATTAAATTTTATAACTTAGTTTCCTTCGCTTTTTGGTTGTACTACTGGGAATCTTATTGGTGGCGGCAATCTTAATTCATCTGATATCTCTGCTGCTTTTGTTAGACAACGTCTAAAAATAGTATTCAATACGTCAACAGCAATTTTATCATCTAATTTTTTTTCATCTTTCCATACTTTCAATATTTTTTTGATATCTTCTGTTTGATACAATATTTCGCCTTCAAAATTTATTTCACCAATTTTTGGTTCGTATATTGTCTTGAATCCGAATTGTATTGAAATAACATCTTTGATCAAATCTAGATCCTTCTTTTCTACATTCTTTATTATTGGTGTGCTGCTTATGTTTATTTCACCTTTTACTATCTTTTCCTCATTTTTGGCATTTATAGAGTTTAAATTAAAACCAACTATAGGCACTATTATCACCTTTTTTTGTATTCTTTCATAAAAAGAAATAAAAAGTTATGTTTTTGGATTCTGTTAGGTGGTTGGGCGATTTTGTTGTATTATGAATATGATTGCTCGTCAAAAGAAAACATAATCAATTAATGTCATACCTTATTCTTAACTTATATCTGATTTAATTAAAAAGACATTTTTAACAAAAATATACTAACCTTTAGAACTATACAGAATTCAATTTGATAGACCTACTTTATCAAAATTATAAAAAATTATGTCGATGAAAAAGGAACAGAAGCTGCTGCCACAACTGCTATTGGTATGATGGGAAGTGCTGCGCAAAGAAATGTATTTAGAGCACCCAAACTAATAAATTAGTTGCAAAATTCATAAAATAATTATTTTTAACTCTATACACTTCAGCATATAAACGCTTAAATAAAAAAACGATGATTAAAATAAACTGATGCTTATGAAGGCATTAGTTTTGTTTGCAGATGGTTTTGAAGAGATAGAAGCATTTACTGTAGTAGATGTTCTTAGACGTGCTAATGTTGATGTTACGACTGTTGGTTTAACATCCACAGTTGTAGAAGGTGCACACAAAATAAGATTTATAGCTGACAAAAAGATAATGGACATCAATCCAAACGATTTCGATGCATTAATACTTCCAGGTGGTCCGGGGTATAAAAATTTAGCAAATAGTAATTCTGTTTTAGAGATGATAAACGATTTCAACAAAAAGAAAAAAATCATAGGAGCTATATGTGCCTCACCAGCTGTATTAGCAAAAGCAGGAATTCTCGAAGATAAAATTGCTACAATATATCCAGGTATGGAAAGTGAATTGCCAAGACCAAGAGATGCAAAAGTAATTGTTGCAGAGAATGTTGTGACATCAAGAAGTCCTGGGACAGCAATGGAATTTGCATTTAAACTTGCTGAAATACTTGCTGGAAAAAATGCAGCAAGAAAAATTAGAGAATCATTTTTAATAGAATAGGTGATTAAATGCTTAACAAATCTGAAATTAAAGTATTGAAAAAAATTGCTGAGTGCCAGTTAATAACAAAAATAGAACTAAAAACATATATGCAAAATAATGGTGGAGAAATAAGCGATTCAACAATAGATACAATTACACGTAATCTTATAGAGAAAAATCTAATAACAAAGATAAATCCTGTCGGCTCTACATGTTTTATAATAACAAAAAAGGGATCACAAGTACTAAAAGAAATGGATTAAAATACTATCAACAAGTTATATGAATTCTAGCAACTACTTTTTTTCCTTTTTTTACTAATTCTTCAAATTTTTTAATAGCGTCTGGCGTTGGTAATGCATATAACTCTATGTTTGATTTTTTTGCCAAAACAAAAACATCGTTATCGATTTTTACTGCGTTGTTAAATCCCAAAGATATTATGATTATTTCTGGTTCTTTTAACATCATATGCTCAAAATCCTTTTTACTAACTCTATGAGACTTTTCAGTCGGTTCGACACCATCATAAAATAAAAATAAGTCGTGATCACTATAAACCTCATCGTTCACTTGTATGTTTCCAAACTCTACTTTTTTTATTTTCGGTCTCATAAAAAGAATTAGTTTAGAAAAATATAAAAGATAATTATAGCCCCGGCAGGATTCGAACCTACGTCAACTGGTTTCTTCCAATTGACCAGAGCCAGTTATGCTTGTCCGCTACACCACGGGGCTATCGATTAATAAAATTAAATGAAAATTAATAAATTTATATGTAATAAATGAAATGATACATTATGAAAAAAACAACAAAAAAGAAATTGATGGTCATAACCATAATATTAATTTTTGGAATGTCAACAATCGCATTTGTTGCAACAAATATAATGATACCAACAGAGATAAAAAAATTGGAAAATCCAATAATAGTTGGAGAAATTGATACAAATACGGAATATCATTATATCCAAAATGGTTATACATTTTTTAGATTTTATTATGAAAACGAAATACCAAGCTATATTGATGATTTACCATATATATTTGTTACAAATATTAATCAAATTCAACTTTTTGTACTTAAGATCCCGGCAAATGAAACATACATAAAAATTAGGAATCTCAACGGAGAAATAGAAATTTTCAATATAACAATGGAAGATATATACGATGCACTTTGTGAAACATTAATTGTTACACCATCAGAATGTGGATTAAGGCAGATGATAAATAGGACAACAGAAAAAACAAATACAACTGAATAATTTTATTAAAGAATTTAAAGTATTCAATAAAATAATTTCTACTATGAAAGCTGATGAATTGAAAAAAAAATATATAGAATTTTTTAAAGAAAAAAATCATAAAGAAATACCGAATGTATCACTTATTCCTGAGCATGACCCAACTGTTTTATTCACAACAGCAGGCATGCATCCTCTTGTACCATTTTTACTTGGTCAAGAACATCCATTAGGGAAGAGACTTGTTAATGTTCAAAGATGTCTTAGAACCGATGATATAGATGAAATTGGTGATAACTTTCATCTAACATTTTTTGAAATGCTTGGAAATTGGAGTCTTGGAGACTACTTCAAAAGAGAAGCAATAGAATATGCATATGAATTTCTCACAGACAAAAAATGGCTCAATCTCGACCCTGAAAAAATGAATATAACTGTTTTCGCAGGAGATAAAGATGCTCCACGTGATGATGAATCTGCAAAAATATGGATGAATTTAGGTATTCCAAAAGAAAAGATTTTTTACAATCCAAAAAGGGACAATTGGTGGGGTCCTGCTGGAAAGACTGGGCCATGCGGTCCTGATACAGAAATATTTTTTGACACAGGTAAAGAAAAATGTTCAAAAGATTGTAGACCAGGATGCAACTGTGGAAAATATAATGAAATATGGAATTTAGTTTTTATGGAATATAATAAAACAAACGAAAGTAAATATGAATTATTAAAACAGAAAAATGTTGATACGGGAATGGGAGTTGAACGTACATGTGCAATTTTACAAAAAAAGAACAATATATATGAAACAGAATTATTTATACCAATAATAAAAAAGATAAGAGAGATTTCAAACAAGATAAATATAAAATCTGAGAGGATTGTTGCAGACCATATGCGTGCTGCTGTTTTTATTCTTGGCGATGAACGAGCAATAACACCTTCAAACCTCGGCCAGGGTTATATACTAAGAAGACTTATAAGAAGGGCTATAAGGCATGCAAGATTGCTTGGTATAGAGGAAAATTTTTGCGTAGATATTTCAAAAATTATAATAAATACGTATAAGAAAAATTATTCTATTTTGAAAAAAAATAAAGAATTTATTATAAATGAAATAGAAAAAGAAGAAAATCGTTTCAAAAAGATGTTGGAAATAGGAATAAATAAGTTTGAGGAATTGAAACCAAAAAATAATATAATTAGTGGAAAGGATGCGTTTTTATTATATTCATCATATGGTTTTCCAATAGAAATGACAGAAGAACTTGCAGCTGAAAAAAATTTAGTTGTTGACAAAAAAGGGTTTGAAGAAGAGTTCAGAAAACATCAGGAATTAAGTAGAAAAAGTATGGAAGGTATTTTTAAAAGCGGTTTGATGGATCATAGTGAAAAAACAATAAAATATCATACAGCAACACATTTATTACATCAAGCATTAAGAGAAGTTTTAGGATCAGATGTAATGCAAAAAGGAAGTAATATAACACCTGAAAGATTAAGATTTGATTTTTCATTTAATAGAAAAATGACTGATACAGAAATAAAAAGAGTTGAAGATATTGTAAATGAAAAAATTGAAGAAGGTCTTGATGTTAAAAGGGAAGAAATGAGTCTAAAAGAAGCAAAAAAATCAGGTGCTCTTGGTTTTTTTGAATCTAAGTATGGTGAAAAGGTTTCTGTTTATAGTATAGGAAATTTTTCAAAAGAGATATGTGCAGGTCCACATGTAAAAAATACAAAAGAACTTGGTAGATTTAAGATTTTGAAAGAGGAAGCTGTTTCTTCAGGTATTAGGAGAATAAAGGCTATATTAATATGAAAAATTAAAATTAAATAAAAAAATCATCCAAACAAAGATGCTAGCCCACTTGCTGCTTCCTCAACTTTTTTCTCAATTTCCTCTTCTTTTGGTTTCTCTTCTTTTTTCTCTTCTCCCGGAACAGTTGTTACAGGCATTATTGTAGGCATTGCTGCTTTGCTTATAACCTCATCTATGTTTACACCCTCTAGTGCAGCGACCAATGCTTTTATTCTAGATTCATCAGGCTGCTCTATAGCTGAAATAATTTTTTTTACATTTTCTTCGTTTATCTCTTTTCCAGCGCTGTGCAGCAATAACACAGAGTATATATAGTTCATATTCCCTACCTCCTAAGATGAAATATTTATTTTTTCTTCTAGATTTTTAGCTTCTGAGATTGCTTTTATTAAAATTTCATCTATGAAATTTTTTTCTAATATGTTTGCATTAACACAAATTGATTTAGCTTCTACAAAAGCCTTTTGTAACATTAATTTTATTGTTAGTTTTGTCGGATATCCTATGTTTAATGATAAGTTTATTCCATTTTGTATACATTTGACCATATCATTCATATATTTATCTAAATCTATATCCAGGATATTTTTGTCATAAATTATACCATTTTCATATGCAGCAATAAGATCTAGACCTAATTCCATAGGCTCAATTTTTAATAATGAAAATACATTAACCATATCCTCTGTTATTTTTTCATTAGCTTTACAAATGACTTTATCAGATAAAATAACTATTTTACCACTTTGCACAGATGTTTTCAATCCAACTTTCTGTAGTGTTGATATTGCAGGACCTGGTGGCAGATTTGTCGGACCTTTTTGGATTACAATATCTTTTTTCGCAATATCACCAACCTTAGCACTAGCAGGCATTCTATTTTCTTTCAAAATTTTAAAAATTTTGAATGGATTTTCATTTGTTAGTAAAAGCGCTGGTTCACCTGATATTTTTTCAATAAGATTTTTTATATTTTTTCTTTCTAGTTCATTAAGTGCTTTTATGATCATACTCTTCTTACTCATTCTTATTATGGCGATATCTGCTATCATTTTTTTTATTTTTTGTAGCTGTTTTGCTGGAAGTTTATGCATATTTAAGATGCATATAACATTATATTTTGATATAATCTCTTTAAGTTTTGCTAATTCATTAGGTTTATCCCTTTTCAACATATTTAAACACCTATTCTTACGGGTTTACTCATTGTAAGTTTAATGTATATATTTTTTATCTGGGCCTTTTGTGGTAGTGATTTTTTAATCTCTTCCAAAACCTTTTCTATGTTATCTCTTATTTGATTATCTTCCATTTTTTCTGTACCAACAGAAACTTGTATTGTTGGTGAATCACGTAATCTTATTCTTACAGTATTTTTTATTTCATCTATAACAGATTTTAAATCCTTCCCAGGTGGTAGGAGTTTTGGCATTTTATTTTTTGGGGCAAGATATTTTCCAAGAATTTTACCAACCAAAGGCATTAATGGTGCTTCGCAGACAAAGAAATCATATTTTTTTGCAAGTTCTTTTGCCTTTTTCTTATTAGTACCAAGTTCTTCTATGTCTGATCTCTTTATATCACCATTTTCTGAAATAATACAGATTTTTATATCTTTTCCACGACCATGAGGAAGTATTAAATCTTTAGAGAATTTGTTTTCTGGTTTTTTTGTATCTATATTCTTTAAAGTAACTATCAAATCAAATGATTGTATAAAATTCCTTTTTTTACTATTTTCTTTTAAGTATTTTATTGCATCTATTATTGTGTATTTATCCATAATAATACCCTCCTACAAGAAGAAACACTTGTAGTGTTCGGGTTTTATTTAATTGAAGAATAAAGTATTAAAAGATTTCAGAAAATATAATTTTTTTAATTTTTTCTTTTTTCCTCAGCAGATATATTAAGAATATTTTCAATTGTGTTAAGTCTCTCGTCTACAGCACTATATGCTGCGCCTAAAGTTCTCTTAACTATATTAAGCTTGTTTTCAACATCGATTATCTTTTTTACTAGTTCATCATATTTTTTCTCTAACTCTTCTTTGTTATAATTTTTAATTTCCTCTAATTTATTTTGTGTATCACTCACGTTCTTATCTATTATAATTTTGATATTTTCTATGCTATTCAAAAACATATCAAGCCTATTTGTTATCATTTCTATTAGTTTATCTTTTCCTTTCGTAAGACTTTCAAAACTATTATCAAAATATATTTTTTGTACGAGTGATATTACTAACATAATCATTAATACTATTGATAAACTCCATATACTCGAAAATTCTAATATGATAAGCACAAGTACAATCCCATACAGTAACAATAGTAATACATCCAGACGCATTATAACCACTTATAAGTTATTAATATATAAAAGTTTTTAAAGGTTAAGAAATCATTTAATTATGATTTTTTCATCATCTATTTCTTTTATAATATCTTTAGGATTTTTTCCATCAATAGTTACACCGCAACTTACGCACGTTCCAAGAATTTGTTTTACTTTTGATTTTAAATCGCCATAAAGAACATCTTCTTTACATTTTGCTATCTCTATTATTTTTTTGAATGATATATCACCAGCTAATTTTCTTGTATTGCTTTCATCAATGGTTGCAAGTTTATCCTTACCTAATTCTTTTTTTAAAATAGATGAAACTGGTGGTGTTCCTACAATAATTGTAAAATTTTTATTTCCATCAATAATTATTTTTACAGGTATATCCATACCTTCAAACATTTTTGTTTTTTCATTTATCTGATTTATGACATCAGTTATATTTACACCCAAAGGTCCTAATGCAGGGCCAAGTGGTGGTGCAGCAGATGCATGTCCACCCTTTATCAAAGCTTCAACTATTTCTGGCATAAAACTCACTTCTTTTTTTCATAAAGTCTTACAGAATTTATAGAAATTGTAACAGGTATCGGAATAGCTGCTTCCAGTAACTCTACTATAATTTCATTTTTACTTTCATCTACACGTGTTATTCTAGCCTTTTCACCCTTAAACGGTGAACCTATTATTTCGACTATATCACCAACTTCCAATTTAACTTCACTTTTTTCAGGTATTAAAAATCTTTCTATGTCATTGATGTTTGCACTTTTTTTAATAAGACCTCTTGCATGTGGAATGTTTTTGATGGCCTCTTCTATATCGTTAAATTCACCCTCTATAAATACATATCCACGGAGCTCCTCTGGATGAAAAACAGATTTTATAGGTATGTTATGAGTCTGAACTCTTGATATTATAGAATCTATTACTATACTTTCTTTTCCTGTTGTTGTTCTTATTATTCCTATCATTTTATATGCCACCTATTAACTGAAATATAAGGAATATTATAAATCCTATTATGCCTATAATTACAAAACCTATACCAGTTATTTTTATAGATTGCTTATATTCCTCTTTGTCCGGCTTTGTTGAAACAAGTAAAACGCGTCTTATATGCTCGATAATTTCTCTTATGTTCATCAAAGCACCTCTAAAATTACATAAAATTTTATTTATAAACGAAATATTTAAATGCTCATAGATTTAAATCCCTAACTTAGGTTCATTTAATTATAAGAATAGAAAATAGTTTATAGAAATAAAATAATAAAAATTTATTTATTTTTCGATAAAGTCTATCCCAAATATTTTTTCTCTTTCTGTTTTTTTCTCTTTTACACTAGTAATCTGTGGGAATGTTACTATAGGTGAATTTACACCAGTAACAATTAGCATAGTTCTTATAGAATCTCCAAGTTCTTTTAAAATTTGTGCACCCCAAATTATTTTTGCATCTGGACTTAATCTTGTTGCTACTGTTTCCACTATTTTATTGCATTCTCTTATTGTAATATCTACACCACCAGATACGTTAATCAAAGCTCCTTTAGCTCCATCTATATCTACATCGAGTAATGGATTATTTAATGCACGTTCTACAGATTCTAATGCCCTATTTTCTGAATCTGAATCACCCATCCCAATCATTGCAAGACCGCCATTACTCATTACAGCCCTTATATCGGCAAAATCTAAGTTAACTAATCCAGGTCTTGTCACAAGTTCTGTAATTCCTTTAACTGCATTTACTAATATCTCATCTGCAACCTTGAACGCTGTTGTTAGAGAGACATCTGGAACTATTTCTAGTAGTTTATCGTTTGGTATAACTATTAATGTATCTACAACCTTCTGTAATTTTTCTAAACCTTCCCTTGCATTATTCATTCTTTGTCTTCCTTCCATAGTGAATGGTAGTGTCACAATACCCACAGTAAGTGCACCAAGTTTTTTTGCTATATCAGCTACGACTGGAATTGAACCGGTGCCTGTACCACCACCAAGTCCACATGTTACAAAAATCATATCAGCTCCTTCAAGAGATTTTTTTATTTCATTTTTACTTTCTTTTGCAGATTCTTCTCCTATTTTTGGGTCAGCACCTGCACCAAGACCACCAGTTATTTCTTTTCCGATTAATATTTTTGTATCAGCATCTGTATAAAGTAAATCCTGTGCATCTGTATTGATAGCAATAGTTTCTGCACCAACAACCCCGACTTGCATTAATCTAGAAATAGTATTACCACCGGCCCCACCAGCACCTAAAATTTTAATATTAGCTTTTTTTGATTCTAAAATCTTTTTTAATTCTTCATCAGCTGGTGTTGTACCAACATCTTTTGTACTAAGAATACCCATGTTCATCACCGTTTTATTTTTATTAAATAAATATATCTGAAAAAATATTTAAACATTCAAAAAAATGGTTAAACAACAACAAACGAAACCTTTTTAAGTTTGATAATAGTAATAGTATGAGTAGTAATAGGTGAAGATATGAGACTCAAATGCATTCATTGTAATCATGTGTGGGATACTCGAAAAGATGCTATATCAAAGCTTTGTCCATACTGTAAATATTCTACATATTATCACAGACCTATTGTTATAAAAAAGTGATATGATATGAAGAAGGGTGATTTCATAAGAATAAACTATATAGGACGATTGGATAGTGGGGAGATTTTTGATTTAACAGATGCAGAAATAGCAAAGAAAGAAAATGTTTATAATCCCAATATAAAGTATGGGCCAATACCAATAATTGTTGGTGAAGGTTTTTTGTTAAAGGGGTTAGATGATGCGTTATTTGATATGGATGTTGGCGAAAAGAAAAAAATAGAAATAAAACCAGAATACGGATTTGGGCAAAGGAAACCAGAGCTTATTAAAATACTACCTAAAAAGATATTCAAGAGTCAGAATATTGAACCAAAACCTGGCATGGTTATAGATTTTTCAGGAACAAAAGGAAGAATACAAAGTATAAATGCTGGCCGCGTACGTGTAGATTTTAACAATCCATTAGCCGGAAAAACCTTGCATTATGAAATTGAAATAAAAGAAAAAATAGAGGATGTAACAGAAAAGATAAAATCTATATTTGAGTTCTTTGGTATTGATAATGCTAAAATAAAAGTCGATGAGGATAATGTAACAATAGACATGATTAAACTACCACAAGAACTGAAAAATAAAATAAGTTCATTAATTCTAAATAACATAAATGAAATCAAAAGGGTAACATTCTTAGAAACATTTGAGAGAAAATAAATTACAATAAAATTACTATTAAATCACATTTTTCCATTCCCATTTGTTTTTTATAATTTATTATAATAGAAAATAAATGTGATATCTATGTTATTCAAAACAGTAAGAGATTGGAAGCAGTTCTTAGCAATAGATGATGAAGAAAAATTAAATGAAATTTTGAGAAAAGTTGCAAAGCATCGGGGCGCATATAGAAATGCAGATGAAGTCAAAATTGCCCAATTATGGTGTGCAATTCTAGAATTAAGAAAAGAAAATCTTATTTTGCAGAAAAGACTGAATGCGATGGAAGATATATTTGATGCCATATTTGAAAAACAACGAAGAAAAGAACAAGAAAATAGAGAATTGATAAGAAGTCTTGAAAGATTCTAGGCAATAAATTAATAAATTGCATATTTTATTTATATTGAGATTTATTTTTTATCAATAATTTTTAGAGAAAAAAACAATATAACAGATTAATTTATTCAAGATAGATACCAAACTTTTGTGGTGTAGCAGATTTTGCTTTAGGGTTTTCAGATTTTTCTGAGTCTAATACTTCTATTTTACATTTAGTTTCATCTTCAAGAAATTTTTTACATTCATTTAATATTTGAAATTGTTTATTTCTTGATAATATGGGTTTTATCTCATTTATGTTTTTATAGAGAGATTGAATAAACATAACTGTTGCTTTTCCATATATCTTCATATCACTTCTCATTATTTCATCAGTTATTTCATTTATATTTTTGTTTTTATTCTTTAAAACAAATTGATATAATTTAAATTTCCAATCCTCTGCAACAAAGAGTGATATTTTTTTTGGCTTTATTTTTGCAAGTTTTTTTATTTCTATTATATCATTTATTGTACGTTTTATTAGTTCTTCGGACAATTCCGCTTCCTCATTTATTAAGGTTTCATCTGGTTTTGGCCATTGTTCTGTTGAAATGAATTTATTATTTCCAAGCATACACCACAATTCTTCACAAAGATGTGGTGTGATCGGAGAAAGCATTTTTACAATATTTTTTATTGAATCTTTGACTATTTTTCTGTTTGCATTTTTCAATCCAACCCTTTTTATGTACCATTTCAAATCATTTATACAATCAAATAACGCATATTGAATGGCAGACCTAAATTTCATTATTTCAAAGTTCTTAGTTGCATATGTTATGTTTTTTTGCATCTTACTCTGTAAATAAAGATCTATATTTCGTATATTTTTACATTCCATTCTTTTTAGATTTTTAATTATATCAAACAAGAATTCATATCGCGAGCGATAACCTCTTATATTTTCTACACTCCAATTCGCGTCGTCCATCTCTTCACTTGAACATATTATATTTATTCTTGTCATATCAACTCCATAATTATTTAGACATTCTCTTAATGATATAATATTTCCTTTAGATTTACTCATTTTTTCCTTTTCTACATTTACATAACCATTCACAGCAATTGCTTTTGGCCAATATTTTTCTGGAAATATTGCTGTGTGATGGAATATGTAAAAAATAAGATGATGCTGCAGCAAATCCTTTCCGCTAGTTCTTAAATCTACAGGGTAAAAATATTCAAATTCATTTTTCATATCCATAATTATTTTTTTATTTATTTTTGATTCTTTTGATATTTTGTTTAAATCACCCTTACCAAGAAATATGAAATCAAAAATATCATCTGTAAGTTTTTTTGCAGGAATCTTGTTTTTGTTAATTATTCTTGATATAGTGTAATATGCCATATATATCGTAGAATCACTTAATGTTTCTATTATCCATTCTTTATCCCATGGTAATGGTGTTCCCAAACCTGTTTTTCTTGTACAAGCCTTATCATGAAGCCAATCTATTGTATTGTTAATGTTATTTCTGGCTTCTTCAGGATATATTTTCATTCTCGAAACACATCTTCTTACTTGTTTTTTCCAATTCTCATCAGAAAATTTAAGGAACCATTGATTTTCAAGAATCTTTACATGACATTTTGTTGTACATCTACATATCACATTAGTACAATCCCACATAACATCTGCAACATTTTTTTCTATAAATTCAATACTTAACTTTTCTTTACAACCTGAAACCTTTAAACCAGAATATTCGCTACAATTATCTTTCAATACACCGAGATGAAATTCCTTTTTATAAACAATTTTTGTAGCTTCATCCAATTCTTTTTCTTGTTTTAGCGAACTTATTTTCATTTTTTCACATATCTCTTTTGCTGGATGTTCACCAAATCCTTGTGTTTCTATAATAGATATTGGTTCCAGTTCATTTTTTTCAACACCAAATTTTTCTAAATCATTAGACTCTATTAACTCCTTTATTGCTATCCAATCATATGGGGCATGAGCTGGAACACTCATGACAATGCCTGTCGCGCTATCCGGATCAACAAATTTTGATGGCAAAATTGGAATATTTTTTCTACTTATTGGATTTTCACATCTCATACCAATTATTTCGTTCAGTTCGATATCATCAATAAATTCAATATTTTTCATTTGGTCTCTTAGTTTTTCAAAGCATTTTTTACTTACAATCCATATTTGATCATTTACTTTTATCTTAACATAACTTGCATCTGGATTTATCCATATGTTCGTGACTCCATATATTGTTTCTGGTCTTAATGTTGCTGCAGGTAAAAACATTTCATTTAATTTGAATTTAATTAAGATATATTCTATTGGAGATTCACCTTCACCTTTAAGACGATCATGATCACCAGTAGGACTTTGACATTTAGGGCACCATATAACAGGATGAGTGCCCTGAATTACATAACCTTTTTTCTTTAATGTATTATATTGCCATTCTATGAACCGCGAATATGTTGGAGTTAGTGTCGTTGTTACAAAAGTTCTTCTCCAATCGATAGAAACACCAGAAAGTTTTAAATCCTCTATCCATCTTTTCATATAAAACTGTACAAGAAATTTTGGATCCTTTATAAATTTTTTTATATCGCTATCTTTTGCTCCAAAATTTTTGAGTGTATCTATTTGAATTTTATCATTTTTCTTTAATCTTTCTATAACACCAAGTATTGGTTCACCTGTTGCATGAAATCCTTGTGGGAACAATACATTAAATCCTTGCATGCGTTTAAATCTTGCGTATGCATCACCTCTGAACCATGTATAACCATTTCCTATATGTGGCGCACCATTTACATAAGGATAAGGAATAGTAATGAAAAATTTTTTTCTTTTTTCTGGATTTGATTCAAATACTCTAGCTTTTTCCCATTTTTTTTGCCACTTCTTTTCTATTTTTTTGAATTCCATATTGATCTCCTAATGATTATTATAATTTAAGAAAATATGATAATTTGAAAACTTTTAATTTCATTAGGTATGTAATTAAAGATGGAAAATTCAAGTATTTTTTCTATAAAATATATATTTTAAATTATTATTCTAATTATTTAATGATATGGGCGCGTAGCTCAGCTTGGATAGAGCATCTATCAAATCGAGTGCAAGCCTTCTAAGCAGAGGGTCGCGGGTTCGAATCCCGTCGCGCCCATTCAATTGAGAAATAAAACATTTTAAATGTTCAACATCATAATTATATTGTGGTTTGATGACTAGAATTATAACAATAATTTCTGGAAAAGGTGGTGTTGGAAAAACTACGCTTGTTGCAAATCTCGGTGCATTACTCGCATCCATGGGGAAAGATATTATAATTTTTGATACAAATTTGACAACACCAAATCTTGGTTTGCATTTAGGCATACCATTATTTCCTATAACACTCCATGACGTTTTAAAGGGAAATGCAAATATAAAGGATGCAGTTTATTGGCACGAGAGTGGTTTAAAAATCGTACCGGCAGGTTTGTCTCTAAAAGATTTGCGTGGCGTTGATGTGAGAGAGTTACCAAATGCATTACTCGATCTTCTTGGCAGTACAGAGATAATACTACTTGACGCATCTGCTGGTCTTGGTCGTGAGACACTTGCAGCAATGGAGTCATCAGACGAAATAATAATTGTTACAAATCCAGATCTACCATCTGTAACAGATGCACTAAAGGCTGCAAAGCTTGCAGAACAGATTGGTATAAAAGTTTCTGGTGTTGTAATAAATAGAAGAACAGGAAAAGATCATGAAATGAAAACACAGGAAATTGCTAGTATGCTAGACGGATTAGAAATACTTGCAGAAATCCCTGAAGATATCGCAGTTCAACGTGCTATATCAAAAAGAATTCCTGTTGTTCATTACGCACCAAAATCACCAGCAAGCAAAGAAATAAAAAAGTTAGCAGCAAGACTCATAGGCCAAGAATATAAAACAAAAGACTCCTGGTATAGAAAATTATTTGGATTTATTTTAAGGAGATAAAATATTTACACTCTTCTTTTTGGCTTCCATTCTATTGGTTTTATATCTCTTTCTTCATCTTCTTCAAAAAACCTTTTTTTCTTCTTTTTTAGTTCTGGGATAATCCTTCTCACAAAATCAACCAATTATTTCAATAATTTTATTCAAATTTATTTCAAATGCAACAACAGGTTTTTCTAACTTCCAGTTATTCAAAACCTTAGGATGTATTTCACCTATTATTCCTATGGATTCATTATTTATTTTAATTTCTGCACATCTTCCTGAGATGAAGCTAGGATGTTCTTTTTTTACTAGATTATATTTTAATCCCAAATTCCTCATTATTGCATCAAGATACGATGAGATTTGTTCATAGTTTGAGATATTATCACTCAAAGCAATTGCTAATTTTTTTATATCCATAGTTCTTGTTTCTTGACTCTCGTCAATAATAACAACATTACCTATTTCAAATATTTTTTGTGGATAGTCGATATGTTTATTTTGTGCAAGAAAATCTAATAAACTTGGCAAAAGCCAATTTCTGAAAACACACCAATTTGTTGAAACAAAATTTTCTATTTCTGCAACTTTTTCTTCTTCTAATTCCATTTTTTCAAAGAGATTGTTTTTATTTGTTAATGTATATGAGAGAATTTCCTGCAATCCAAGTCCTATTAATATTTCCGTTATTTTATTTACAAATATCTCTAATTTACTTCCTCTTCCAACTGTTGGAAGTTTAGGTATATTTGGCTCTACGTTATTATACCCATATGAAATTAATACATCTTCAACTATATCTCGTTGATGCATTATATCCTGCCTATATGCAGGATAGAGTAATTCAATATTTCTTCCTATTGTTTTCGTTTTATAGCCAGCTTTTTTCAATAGATTACATATCTGTTTTACTGTAAGATTTAGTCCAGATATTTTATTTATATAATCTATATTTACTGAAAACTTTTTTGGCTTAAGGTCAGGTGTAATAATAGTTTTATCTGGATAGACTACATTCACAGAATATATTTTTCCATTACGCTCTGCTAATGCAGCAACTATGACATTCAATGCTGGTATTAAAAATTTCAGACTAAAACCACTGCACTCAATAAATACATCATTTGTTTTTTTTGTAACTTTTCCTGTATAATCAGAATTTATAATTGGTGGCATAGAGAGTACATTTTTTTCATTATCAATAAATATTGGATATTCTTCATAATCTTTTAGAAGATGACCAAATTCTTTTCCTTTTGGATGTTTTTCTAAAATTTCTTTTGGTGTCATTTTTTCATTAAAATCTAAAGGAACAAATTTTATTTCATCTGGTTTTACTGTTGTATATCTTATAGGTTGTTTTATTTTATGTAAATCATATATTCCAATAGCAACTTCTTTTCTATTTCTTCCAAATGTTCCAGAAACTTTTTCCTGAAGTTGTATTATCTGCGAAAGCGCATCATCATCAAATTTTAAATTTCTAACAACAGCACATACAGTATAAGGTCTTACATTTTTTACTTTTTTATCTACTAATACAACAATACTTGATTTTCTAATTTTATATTCTATAAATCTTGGATTATATCTATTTCTAATCTCTCGTGCTATACCTTCTACAGACCATAGATCAGGTCTGTTTGTATCTTTGATATCAATTTTTAATATGTCCTTATTAATTTCATCTATTTCACCTTTTGCATAAAGTATATCTTCTTTCAGTTTTTCTATTGATATTTTTTTTCTTATTAGTTTGCATAAATCTTTATACGAAACTTCTATTGTTGGCATTAGATTATCACCTGATTTCTTATCCATTCAAGGTTTCGTGAGAATAAATATCTTATATCATTTATCCCAAGTTTATACATAGCCAATCTATCTATCCCGAATCCCCATGCAATAACAGGAAGATCTATGCCTAATGGTTTTAGCATCTCTTCCCTAAATATACCTGCTCCAGCCATCTCCATCCAACCAAGTTTTGGATGTTTTGCAGATATCTGGACACTTGGTTCTGTAAATGGGTAATAATCAGAAAAGAATTTTACCTCCTTTATACCAGTTATTTCATAAACAAACATTTTAAGCAAACCTAATAGATGTTTAAAGTTCAAATTTTCTGCAATAACAAACCCACCCATTTGATTGAATTCTACACCATGTGTAGCATCTATTACATCAGGTCTGTAACATCTAACTATGCTAAAATATTTTCCTGGGATTTCCACACCCTTTGATAAATATCTTGGAGATATAGCAGTATCATGTGCACGTGGCATTAGTTGTGATGCTTTTTTTGGGTTCCATTTATATTGCCAACCTGTACTTTCTGTTTTCCATCCATTTTCATGTGTAGATTTAACATTTCTGACCAATTCTTTATTTGGTAATGAACCATATTTCGGATATTTTAATGAATATGTTTGTGTCCAGTCTCTTGATGGATGATTTTGTGGTTGAAATAATGCATCAAAATTCCAAAATTCTGTTTCTATTGTCGGGCCTTCCATTTCTATAAAACCAATCTCAATTAATTTTTGTCTCACATCTGCCAAGAATTTGGAATATGGTTGTCTTTTACCTGGATATATTTTTCTTCCAACAATTTCAACATTATATGGTCTAAACTTTACATCCTTCCATTTACCTGTTTTAATTAATTCCTCTGTAAGATTTGTAATATCCATATTAACAAGCTTTTCTGCTTTTTTAAGAATCGTTTCTCTTTCTTTATCAATTAATTTTCTTTGTATTAGAATAGAGAGTATTCTTTCATCTGCATTTCGACCTTCTTCTATATCCCTTAACGCTAATTCTTCTGGTACTATTTTTGGTTTATTCTTTAAAAATATTTTATTATTTTTTATTTCAATCCAATTATTTTTTTTAGCCCATTGAATTGCTATTGAGAAATTTTCAATCTGATTTTTTGCTTTATTTAGATCGATTGGGCCATTTAATAATAATTTGACTAGATTTTTTTCGGGTAACCCATTGATTAAATATTTTTTTCCCTCTTCTGTCAAAATATACTTAGACATAATTATTCACTATATTAATTTTTATTTAAGAATATAATTAGAATTTAAACTTTTAAAATCAAAAACCTAATGATTATTTATGAAAAATGAAAATAGAATAGAAGAAATAGCTAAGCGCCGTGGTTTTTTTTGGCAATCGTCAGAGATTTATGGTGGTCTTTCTGGATTCTATGATTATGCACATTTAGGTACATTGATGAAAAAAAAGTTGGAAAACATATGGAGAAAATATTTTCTTAATTTGGATGATAATTTTTATGAGATAGAAACAACAAATATAATGCCTGAAAATGTCTTTCGTGCATCTGGTCATATTCAATCATTTGTTGACCCAATTGTAAAATGCAAGAAGTGTGGAAATATAGAAAGGGCTGATCAATTGATAGAGGAAGAATTAAAAGAAACTTTCGAAGGTCTTACGTCAGAAGAATTATTAAATATAATAAAAAAACATAACATAAAATGTAATAAATGTAATGGATCATTAGAAGAAATCGGAACATTCAATTTAATGTTTTCACTTATGGTTGGAAATAATATAAAAGCATATCTAAGACCAGAAACAGCACAAGGTGTTTATATCAATTTTAAAAGAGAATTTGAATGTCTAAGAAAAAAACTACCTTTTGGTTTAGCAATAATTGGTAAAGCGTTTAGAAATGAGATAAGTCCAAGAAACTTATTGATGCGTATGCGTGAATTTACACAGGCAGAGTTACAGATATTTTTTGACCCAGAAAAAATAAATGAACATAAAAATTTTGATGAGATGAAGAACTATAAATTGAGAATATTTCCTGTTTCAAATAGAAAAACAAAAAAAATAGAAGAAATGTCATGTGATGACGTTAATAAAAAATTGCATCTTCCAAAATTTTATGTTTATTATATGGGAAAAATACAACAATTTTATCTTGATATATTAAAATTTCCATATGAGAAATTTAGATTCTATGAATTGAGCGATGAAGAAAAAGCATTTTACAATAAATATCACTGGGATATAGAATTAGAGTTTTCGTTTGGATGGAAAGAGGTTGCTGGTTTGCATTATAGAACAGATAACGACCTAATAGGACATCAGAAAGTATCGAAACAAGATTTATCAATATTTTTTAATGGTAGAAAATTTATTCCACATGTTGTTGAGCTTTCATTTGGTATTGATAGAAATATACTTGCCCTCTTAGATATTTTTTATAAAGAAGAAAAAGAAAGAACAATATTTTTATTCCCAAGATTGCTTGCGCCTTTTGATTGTGCTGTTTTTCCATTGATAAAAAGATATGATTTAGAAAAAAAAGCAGAAGAAATAAAAAAGATTCTTAATAGTATGAACTATATTGTATTCTATGATGATTCGGGTTCAATTGGACGCAGATATAGGAGAATGGATGAAATTGGTGTTAGTTGTTGTATAACTATTGATCATAAGACGTTAGAAGATAATACAGTAACAATACGAGATAGAGATTCAATGAAACAAATTAGAGTGAAAATAAATGATTTATGTGTAGCACTTTTCAAATTTTTGAATGGCGAAAAATTAGAAAAGTTGGGGATTTAATATAATTTGTTTTACTTTATATTTTTAATGATATATTTGATTTAAATATGCAATTAAAATTAAACTTTAATATGAAAAACAAAATAATATTTTTGATTATTATAGTTATAGTTGTTGGAATTATGGAAATCTATTTCTTGCAAAAATTAAATGAATCAATAGAATCTTCCAATTTTCAGGATATTGTCTTTTTTTCTTTAGTGAAAGGATGTGCTGAAACTGATAAAGGAATGGCAACCAAATTGATAAATGAAACAGAGCAAGAACCAAAAATAGAAGTTTATGGAAATGAGATTTTATATTCAAGAGCTATAAAACATCTTTGTTGTAGAAAAGTAGAGATTGAAAAAGAAATAGCAAAACCAGTTATAAATATCTACGAAGTATGGAGTGGTAACGGTTGTAGATGTATATGCTTTTCTGAAATACAGGCAAAACTCCAGATTGTACCTTCGGGATTCTATGTTATAAATGTTTACGAGAAAGGGACACAACCTGAAAGTGGAGAGCCAATGAATCAAACAACAATTATTTCTCAAAATATTATTATTCAATAATTAGATTATATTTTTTCTAGTGAGATATAAATCTGTTTTTATGTTCTAAAAAACTACTATACAAGAACTAATTTGATAAAAATATAAAAATATTAAAATCTTCTTTTCATCTTACTTCTCCTTTGTAGTTGTTGGTTTTTCAATTTTTCATATTTTTTGAGTACTTCTCTTTCCAATTTGTTAAATGCAATTTGTATAATATTTATTGGTTGCCATCCCCACGCATGAGATACAAATAAACCAAAAGGTGTTTTAAACCTCACTCTTATAGAGTATTTTATCTTTTTACCACCTTTTTGCATTTTTTCAATATGAATAAAAAGATATTCAATGTTTTCAATTAATTTTCCAAATTTTTGAATAAACTCATTGACCTGTTGGTCCATCTTTACTTTAAATTCTATATTCTCATTTTGCATACCTGTAATTTGAACATAAATACCACGTTTTGGTTGAGAGACAAACAACTCTAAAATATCTTTTGGTGTAACTATGCATATAGAACCATTTTGTACTATTATCTCTTCATATTTCTGAAGCATGGATATAATATCTTTCAGTTTTTTATCACTGCTGACTACAATTGGTTCAGACATTATGGCCTCTGCCGGTGTAATGTTAATTCTAAGTTTCTCTTTTGTACCAGCTTCTTTAAGTTTTCCCCCACGAGCATCCATCCGTTCCATACCCTCATAAAGCTTTATCAAATCTAATGTATCAACAACACCAATAATTTTGTCTTTTTCGATTACAGGAACCCTTGAAATATTATTTTCTCTCATAATTTTTTTTATTTTTCCGACATTATCATATTTATTTACAAACAAACATTTTGTTGCTATTTCTGAAATATTTTTATTTGTGTCAAAGAACTTATCAGCTACTTTTAGGATATCTGTTTCAGATATTATACCAATAATCTTATTTTTTTCAACTACAGGCAATGCACGCAACCCCGAATTAAGAAGCAATTCTATACATTTTTCTATGTTCTCGTCCTTGTTTATTGTTGGCACATTTGTTATCAATGTATGGATCTTTGTTTTTGGATTCAAATCTTTTGTAACAATTTTTTTAATTTCAAGCATACCCATAAATTTATTTTCATCCATCACAACCAATTGATGTATTTTATTATTTTTCATTATTCCAAGAGCCTTACTTATTGTATCGTTTGGTGAAATATATTTTACATCCTTTATCATTATATCTTCGACTTTCATACAGATCACTTAAGGTTTATGGCGGGTAACCATATAATAAGTACAATCTCCTTCGTTATCAACAATTGCCCAAAGCATGCGTGCTCTTATGTTATGAGCTAATCTTACAGAACGTGACATTTCTTGCCATGAGCAAGTATAATCTTCAGGAACAGCAAACACAATCCATTTTGTATGTTCTTTTGCAGATTTTGGACCTTTTTTTAATTGAACACCTCGTTCATAAACACGAAAATCACAACCAAATTTAAAACCAGTTCTTACCAATAATCCACGCTCTCTCAGATCTTCATAAACACGATATCTCTCAGGAAATCTTCTATCTATTGATGTTGCATGATTATATAAGTCTTGGAATGTCATGATTTTCCCATCTTTTAGAATACGTATGCGGCCCCGCTTCAATAAAAGTAACGCTTCCACAAGTGCAAGCTCTAATCTATCGCCAATAATTTTTCCATAGTATCCCGGTTCATAAACATGTTCCTTATTTTCAATAGCAATAACTTTATTTTCTTCTAAAAATGTATCAACAACAACTTTAATCTTTTCAGGTTCAATATATTCTGGTTTCTTTTCTAGTTCCTCTATTATTTCTTCTTTCTTTTTTTTGCTCATAATACCACTAAATGTATTACTATACAAAAAGAGTTTAAAAACATTAGTATGATTTAAGTTGGTATTTACTATATAAAATAAAAATTAACTATAAGTTTGAAATGAAATTAATAACTAATCTCACCTGTTGTGCGGTTGATTGTATAATTTCCAATATTTTATTTTTATTTATAATATCCCAGTTTCTTATGATACCATCACGTATATCAGCATTAACTAACAGCATATTGATTCTTTTTTTAGTATTTATGTCATTGATCATCAATTCCATATTTTTTTTTATTTTTTGTTTAAGCTCTAAAATCTGATTTTCAATACAATTTTATTTTATAGAAAAATTTAAATGATGGGACGAGTGGGATTTTCAGTTCTACTGTAAATTCTACAACAGCAGTACATTTGAACCCACGACAGCACGGTCTTTAGCCCAACTTTATATGTTCAGCCGTGTGCTCTCCCGGACTGAGCTATCGTCCCAACGCCCCCGGTCGGAAATTCGCAATTATGCTTTATGCATCTTTCTGTCTCGAACCGACGACCTTCTGGTTTCAATTATATTTAACAGCCAGATGCTCTACCAACTGAGCTACAGGGGCGTATTCTATTGTATAGAAGAATGAGAATTTAAAAATATTTGTTAATCCAAAAATTCTCTTCTTTTCAGTTTTTGTGGGAGATATTCTTCACTCATGAACTTTAGTCCACGGTGTGATAGGGCTTCGATTTCTGCTTTAATACCTTTTTGTATCATTAAATTTATCTCTTTTTGCCAATATGGTTTTTTGAACCATTCGTAGTTTAATAATTCTTTTGCACGTTTTATATCAACATCTTTTGCCTTGATTATACATTTTTTTAAATTATATTCAAAAATATCTGAAACTGTAAGACCTATAAATTTTGCACTAGGTGTGGCAATTCTATCAGATATATGAGCCAAGCTAATAGATCCAAATTTTATAACAGAATAAATATACCATCCATAGCTATCCGCATCTGTCATAACGTAAACTGGCAATTTGTATTCTTGATTTAATCTTTGTATAAGTAATCTTGTTCCCCTCGATGGTTGACCACCTGTCCCAATAAGTATACATTTATTTTTTTGCCAAAATTTATCTTCATGTAGACGCTCAAAACCAGCATTTTTCTCAACAACTAAAACAAAGTTTGCATTTACTTTTTTAAATTCTATTTCATCCACAGTTGATGGTATTGACCAACCACCACTTCCCAATTTTGACCAGTCTATTCTATCACCACGGTCTTGTATTATTACATCACCAGCAACTATGCCCTTTCTGTCTGTTGTTAAATGTAATTGCTCTCGTAATATATCTAAAGCAACCTCTAGATCAATTACTAATGAATCTGATTCACTCTGCTCATCTATTGTGTTTTCATTACTTTCAGGCAAGGTTCTCTTTAAGTTATAATACATATCTCTTATACTTGCATGTATTTTTTCATCTATTAATGATTTACAGAATGATGCAACCATTAAAGTTTGCATGAATTTTTTTGCATATGCAACATTGAAAAAATATCTTTTTGCAGTTTTATCACCCAATGTAAGTTGGCCCGTTTTTTTATCAAATATTACGTTTGATAAGGCACGTATAGGTATCTCTATGCTTGGATTTTCATTATTGTTAATATCTCTTAAAATCTTTTCACCAAGTATCTGTAATTCTTTTTTTACATCTTTCATAATTATTCACCTATAGGAATTTGTTTATATTTATTCTTCTTCATTTTCAGATTCTTCTTTATTCTCTTTTTTTGTCTCAAATTTTTTATTTTCAGTTTTTTTGTTTTTAACTTCAACACTATTTTCGTCTTTCGTAATAATCTCTTCTTCGGAATCTTTAATTTTTGCCTTTATTTCTATCAATTCTTTTAATTTTTTTTCAATATCTTTTTTGTCCCTTCCCGTAAGTATTGATAATGACTGTGCAACCTCACCAGCATATCGTTCAAAGATTTGTAATCTTCTTTTTTGTTCACCTGCACGTCGTTTTCCTGATAAATATAATAATAATTTTCTTCCAGCATCTTGTAATGCTAATTTCATCTCTTTTACTATTTCAGGATAAGGAGCAATAGCTTCTTTGCTCTCAGATATAAATGGAACCCATACAGATGCCATATGAACAACAAGTATCATAGGACCTATTGGTATGTTATTCCCTGATTGTTGAAGTCCATATCTTTTCCAATCGATATCTTTTACAGCCTCTGTTATAGCACAAGCACCCGCTTGGTACATTAAAGGTACTCTATTTGCGAAGCGAAAAACTTCTATTTGACTATCTTGTTTTCCAACTCCATATACAATACCAACTTCTATCTGAAATGGATTACCTCTATAGACACTAGGTTCTCTTGTCACAGTACATACAAATTCTGCTTCTGGATATTCTTTCTTAAGACTTTTTTCTAGATCTTTTTCTCCTATTGGCGATAAACAATCTAATGGTGGTCTTTGGACCTTAACATTTTGCATGGCGTTTAGCAATTTTTCTATTTGGTCACGTGTAAGAGAGTTAGGTTTTAGATTAGGATTTAGTTTTGCAACTTTACAAATTTCTTTAGCTGTTTTTGATCCAATAGAAGAAAATTCATTTGTAAGGAATGATTGAAGTGTTTTTGAATTTGTTTTTATAAGAAATCTTTGTAATATTCCAAACTCTACACCATATGGATGTAATTTTATTTCTTTTGGTGGTTTTGGAAGCGATTCTGTACTCCTCTGAAATATTGTTTTTGTTCCATCAGGTGCGCTATATATTATTTTTACAAATGGATTTGCAATTGATGTTTGTTTTAAATAATCATCAATCCCCTGAACCTTCCTATATCTACCTAAAATATCCATCTCAACACGCAATCCATGACCCTCACTAAAATTGTCCTTGTCTAAAAATTCCTCTTTTACAATCTCTGGTTCATTTTTTGCAGTATTTAAAAATAGTTCACAATAATATGTTTTTGTTTTTTCACTAGTCTTAGACCAAACACGTGTTGGGTTTCCTGTTGTAAGTTGTGAGTATAGTAAAACAGCACTTATCCCAATGCCTTGTTGGCCTCTTGATTGACGTAATCTATGAAATTTTGAACCATAAAGCAATTTTCCAAATATTTTCGGGACTTGCTCTTTTACTATACCTGGTCCATCATCTTGTACAGATACACGAAATTTATCCCCACCAATATTTTTTACTTTAATGATTATGTCTGGAAGGATACCAGCCTCCTCTCCTGCATCTATGCTATTATCTACCGCTTCTTTTACTGCCATCAATAATGCCTTTGTTGGATTATCAAAACCTAATAAATGTTTATTCTTTTCAAAAAATTCTGAAATACTTATTTCTTTCTGTTCCTTTGCAAACTCTTCTGCTGTTTTCTTTAAAGTTTCGGCCACAAAATCACCTATCATTAGATTCTAAAAATTTGTATACATTTTTATGTGATACACCATTTATCAATTTTTCTATTGCCTTTCTTGCTTTTTCAATATTATCATATTCTCCTATTATTGATACAGTTTTACCATATACACAAATATATGTTTTTGTAAACATTTCTATTTTTTTTCTACATTTTCCTTTTGTTCCTATTATTCTTGATTTTATTCTTTTTAGTTTATTTTCGTTTTTTGGTAAAACTATAATATACAAATCCTTATTTTCATCAATAAGATTTTTGGCAATATCAGGTGAAAATCCACGACCTATTGCTCTAATTATATTTTCTGCACACATTACATTTATTGGATCACCACTTATACTGATTTCATCATTAATTATTATTTTTGTTTTTGTCATTTTTTCTATTTGTTTTTTTGTTTGTCCATTTTTCCCTATGAGAACAGATATCCTTTCTTCTGGTATGCGCATCATTTTTATCATAAATACCAACTATTTTTTAAATATGTATATTGAAATTTTTATTTAGTCTTAGTAATAGCACCATTAATAACTTAATGTTAAAATGCCTTTTTTCTGAAGCCAATTAGCTTGTGTTGCTGTATATTTGAATATTATATCACCATTTTTTTCACTTTGTATTTTCCATGGCTTTATAAGTACTATATCACCCTCTTGTATCCATATTCGTTTTCTCATACTTCCTGGTATTCTACATATACGCATTCGTCCATCTTGACACCTAACATTTAGTCTGTTTGCACCAAGCATAGATTCTACAATACCAAGTATTTCATCTTTTTTCGGTATTCTTACTTTCATTTCCTCTTCCATAAAAATCACAAATGTAAAAATTATACATTATTGTATATTTATAATTAATTTTTTGTAGTTTAGAAAATAGATATATAATTTTATCTTTATGAATTCTGCAAAGCTATTAATTTATTTTTTGGTCTTATAGCATAATAGTTTCTATATAATTTTTCCCCCTTTTTCTCTCCAATAAGTTTATATGTTTCTTTTACAGAAAAATATTTTCTTAATCTATTTGCAAGATTTGCCGCTTGTTTTTTATCAATAAATTTTATATTGTATCCATTTTTTGTTTTTTCGATTCCTGAAACAATTATATTATCAGAAATTTCTTTAATTTTATTCATTATTTTTTCTGGTTCATCCCTAACTTGAAAAACAGCTTCATAATAACTACCAGAAAGCTTTTTGCATGTTTGACATAACATATTTCTTAATATTACTAATATCTTTTTTTCTTCTTTCTTCATTTTTTTGCAAGGCCTTATATAACCTAAACAAATAATAGAAGCATAAATTCTATTTCCAACAGTTTTAGTTTTTATATTAATTTCTTTAATTTTATTATTGCTTTTAATTCTATTTTTAATACTTTCTTTAATATCTATTTTTTTATCATTATCAAAAATAGATTTACACATATTACAAAATTTCAATTCATAGTTTCCTATATCAAATAATTTTTCTTTTTCTAAGAAACAATCTTCACAGAAAGTTTTTATTGTTGCTTTTTTGCCACATCTTATGCAGAACATAAATATAGTATGAATAAGAAATTTATTTAACATAATCTAATATATTGTCCAAACCGTTAGAATAAGTTCATATACATCTTCGTCAAATAAAATATAACTTATTTTTTCATATTTAGATGGAAGTATTTTTTTATATAAATCCATTTTGTAGTTTTCTCCTGATGCCCACATAATTGTTGCTTTTGTCAAATTATTTATGGCTTCATTGTTTATATAATTTGAAAACCAGACAGTTCTACCATTACCTTTAATTATATTTTTGTTTATTTTTACAAGTGAACTTTTAAGATTAGAGCTTATTATAATCGTTCTATTATCAATAGATATTTTGTTCATATTATTGAAATTTGAAAATATAGTATTGTCTGACATCCCAGATATGTTAACAAAATATTTTGCTATGTTATAAGACGGTTTATCTGGGTCCATTGTATCATAAAATATTCCGGAACTAGACGTGCTCAGAGAATCGTTCCATGACAATCCAAATGTTTCATTAAATATACCATCATTAACTTGATTTTTTGTAAGATCAGCAAAAACAAAAATTGCCCCACCTCTATTAAGAAAATCATATAATTTTGTTTTATATGGAGTCATATTCTTATATCCAAAAATAAAGAGTATATTTGTCTCTTCATGTATATTTTCTATTGATTCGTTCTGTATTAGTATATTTATTTTTTTATTCTTATATGTGAAGTTTAATGGATTCAAAATCGATTTCAGTCTATTTATTTCATCATTTGTGCAATTGCATCCTATGAATATCTCTGGATTTGGTATACCTTTTATAGTAATGGAAAAGTCTACTGTCCTTAAAAAAATTTTTGTAAGTTCATTATTAAGACCATCTTTATTATTATCCTTTATCAGGCTGATTAATGTATTATTTTTATAAAGACTTGCAATAACATCCTTGCTTTGAATTAGTATATTTGCATCAGACCATTCAGATTCGATAACATCAAGTTTAAAAAAATATGTTAGCGAAGCTAGTATAATAATAGATGCAATAATTGCCTCTAATATTCTTATAAAACCTTTCATATTATTACACCTACATTAAATTTTACAATATATTTTATTCCAGAAATATCTACAACTGCTGCCCTCGATATACTGGATTCTGATCTTAATCTTGTTTTTACTTTTGGCGTACAAGAAAAAAGTATAGAACCATCAATATAAGTCATGTTCATTATAATATCTGTTTTATAATCTTGACCTAGAAACTCTTTTACACGCTCATAGTTTGTCGAACATAGATTTCTAAGATTATTTATTTTATTAATATCTAAAATATAAAAATCACCAGATGATAATCCAAGCGCTTTTACATTAAACTTATTCCAATTTTTTGGTTCACCTTCACTAAAAATCAAATATTCAGATATTTGATACGCTCTTGATTTTGAATCTTCTAAGATGGATGTCTTATGCAATGTTGGCATAATGTCCAATGCTATGATAAATATACAAAATGCTATTACACTCATAAAAACCATCACAGATAAAATAAATTCTATATCCAAAAACCCTTTCACAAAATCACAGATATAATTTATTCTTGATAATATTAATTTTTATATGATACCCATCTTTATTACAAACATATATATAAATAATCCAGAAAGCAACATTAACAAACTATGCTTTACACCAGCTATAACAGAATCTGATCCTATCTGTCCTGCTATCAAACCAGAGAATAGACCTTGAATCAATATCATAGCAAAGAATAAAGATTTGTAATATGCCCCAGGGTCATCTCTTGTACCAAAATCAAATACTTCTGAGATTGCAAAAAATATATCACATCCTATGCATGCTTGATCTTGTCTTTCAAGACATATAGAACATGGATTCGCATTAAAACCTAAACCAAATCCTCCTGTTTGTGCCTGTGTTTGTAGCATAGGAACCAAGAATTTTATTAATGCTATTGATATACCCAAAAATATGAAAAATATCGCGTACATCATTAATACTTGCTGGTTCATTAGTAAATTCTTCTCAGCCTGAACATCTTTTAGTGATTCTATATTTGATGCTAATGAGTCCATTGTATCTTCTATATTTCCACCCGATTTATTTGCCTGCTCTATTATCGTCAACGACCTTGTAATTATTTTACTTTTTTTCATTCTTTTTTTAAAATTTTCGAGCACCTTTTCTAATGGTATATTCCAGCTTAATTGATTATTCATTTTATGTATCTCTTTTGTAAGTGGTCCATAATCAGATTTTTCAACAGCTTGTATAGCTTGTATCAATGTGAGACCAGCACGCTGTGATTCTGCAAGGTCACGTAAAAAATTTGGAAAAACAAGTTCATATGCTTTTATTTTTTTGAACTCAAAAAACCTATATATGCTAAAAGGCACTACAAAGATAATTATTCCAAGAAAAATAAGATTTACTGCTATTGCAAAGTTGCTTGAAAAATAAAATGCTAGAAAAAGAAGTAATAAAAATATAACTCCTGACACAATTATTATTTTTGTTTCGACGTCCATCCAAATCACTCTAATGGTGACAATGATTTTATTAGTATTATAAAACCTATCGATAGTAACGGTAATAAAATAAAGACAATGAAACTTTGAATTAATATGGTCTCAACACCAATAGATAGAGCGGATATTACAGATGATAAAACTATAAAAAATATAGAACCTGTTATAATAAGAGTTAAATAAATTTCGACAAATAAAGAAAGGTCTTGTGAATATTTTCTTATTCTTCTTCTGTAATCAGCCATAAGTTCTTCACTTTTTTGCTTTAAGAATGTTGTAAGATCTCCACCGGTTGTTATTAATATGTTCATGCTCCATAATAGTTCTCTCAATTCTTTGGATGGTGTTCTTTTTGCTTGTTTTTTTATGGCTGATGTTGTAGTCATACCGAACATATCTACATATCTTACTATATTTTTCGCTTCTTTTGCTACCTCACCATATTCATCAAATTCACTTATAGTCCTAAAAAGAACTATTGGTTGAACTTTAGAACTAGACATTGTTGCTAAATATGAAACAGCAAATGGAAGAACCTTTTTTATGTTATTTTCCTTTGTTTTTGCAATTGCTGCGGGATACGAATAAAAAAGAAAGAAAATAAAACTGGATATTGTTAATGAAAGTAATAACCCAAGTAAAAGTGCAAGAATTGGGTCAAATACAATAATACCAAAAATAAATGATAACAATACAATCTCTGAAATAAATGTTATAGTTGTTGTTAATAATGCTATTGAAAGATATTCTTCCAGTGTATACATTAACCCAGCTCTATTTAGATCCTCTTTTATATCTAAGAAATATATTCTCAAAGATTTGCTAATGTCACCAAATAATTTGAATGACAGACTAGCATAACTCATAATTCACCCTCAATTTTTCTTAATAGAAAATCGGGAGATGTATAGTATAAATTTATCACAGAAGATATTTTTTTATAATCGATTATGTTGTGTTTGACCATCCACTTAAGTATTTTTGCTCTTTGTTCTATACTCTTTTTTATATCATTTTCATTCATACCTGTCATGGTTGATATCTTATATAAAAGAAAACTTTTATTTACGGTATTAAATGTATCTTTTATAGGATCCCAGACCATTACCTCATTTGTTATTGGTACTTTGTTTTCTACATCATATCCAACAATTTCAATAACAGATTCTGCCCTTCTTTGATATTTTCTTCCTTTTCTGACTCTTTTTACGAAAACAATTAAATCAACATTTTGTATTAAGTTTGCAGGTAAGTTTATAGGTGGTGTTGTCAATCTGTCTATAAGCTTTGGAAAATTTTCTGCATGTATTGTTGATAAACCAGAATGACCAACCGCCATTTGTTGAAATAAAACATATGCTTCACGTCCTCTGACTTCACCAACTATGATATAATCAGGTCTTTGCCTCAATGATTCTTTCAGCAGTTCAAACATATCAACTTTACCTTCTTCTGATACAGGCGTTCTTGCTATTTCTGGTACCCAATGTGAATGCGGTAGTCTTAGTTCTGCTGTGTCTTCTATGCTTACTATTTTCATTTGAGGTTTTATGAAAAGTGATAATACATTAAGTAGAGATGTCTTTCCTGTAGCAGTCCCACCAGATATTATAATTGAAAACCCATGCTCAACAAGAAGCCAGAAATATGCCATCATTTTTAGGTCGCATGTGCCAAATTTTATAATATCAACTGGTGTCAATGGTCTTTCTGTAAACATACGAATTGTAAAGTTGCTACCATGTCTTGCTATATCACTGCCTAATGTTGCCTGCACACGTGAACCATCTGGTAAGGTACCATCAAGGAGAGGTCTTGCAACAGATATGGTTTTTCCACACCTTTCAGCCAATTTATTGACAAAAGAATCTAATTCATCTTTCGTAGAAAAAACTATATTTGTTTTAAGAGAACCAAATCTAGGATCTCTATGGTAAACAAATATTGGTATATTAATACCATCACATGATATATCCTCTATCATTTTATCTTGTATTAATGGTTCTATCTTTTCCAAACCAATAAAATCTCTTAGTACATAATACCTAAGAATATCTATGTCTGATTTTACTTTGAAATATCCTATTGCTTTATCAAATATTTTTATTAGATAATCTATTGCATCCTTTTTTCTGACCTGAGCAAAATTTATATCTATTTTTTCTTGTATATAGTCCTTGATCTCATTTAATATCGCTATTTTGTTTTTATCTAAAACTGGTTCAACAACATTATATACCAATTCATTTGTTTTTGTATCAAAAAAGATATTAGCATATGCAAATATTTTTTCACCTTTTTTTGGCTCACGTGGTATCAGTGGATACATTAAATTTATCTTGCTAAGTTCTTCAACATCCTCGATTTCTATTTTTTCTGTTTCTATTTTTGGTATTTCTATACCTTCTTTTAGCTCTAATTTCTTTTCAAAGGTTTTTTTTTCTGGTTGTTGCATTATTTGTGTTATCGGAACACCTATACCTATATAACCTGTTTGAATTTCCTTTTTTTCGGGAGGTTTGATATTTATTTTTATTAATTTACTTCCATGTTTAGCTCTATATCTAAGTAGAATAGATTTATTATTCTCAATATTTTCGTCCATTCTTCAAAGCCTCTTTGATCTTTTTATTTTTATTTCATTATTTTCGTTAACTATCTCTATAAATTTGGCCATGCTTACAACTTCTGTATTAATACTATAACTTTGACTTATATTAAAAAGTTGTCTTACGATATATACGCCTGTCTTTAGAGACGAAATTCTAATTTCATCATTTTTTATCGATATTTTATACTCTTCGTTTGATATCTTTTCGGGTATAGATAATTTTATTGTAGAATTTATGTTCATTGAAGATTTTATTAAACCATTCAAAATAAGATTTGCGATATCATTCATGTTATCCTTCATTGTAATATTCATCATAACTTCCTGTACATTACCAAAACTTATTACAATATAACTTGTTATAGAAAGTCCTATTGCAAATAACATTATTTCGGTTATTATTCTATATTGTCCTTTCATATAATACTAATTTCTATTATTGTGTTTATTAAGTTTCTATCACTGATTGTTCCTTTGTTCTCAATAATTATATAATGATCCCGACCACCAGAATTAGCATTTCCTATAAGATCTATTCTATATGTTTTTGTCCCAGTTGTAAGATTTATGTATCTTAAACTAAATACAGTCTTGTACATATCTTCAGACAATCCAATACTTTTAACATTTATAACTTCAGGATCATTTATACCCCATATCCCAGTTGTTGCAGTGCTTGGATTTTTACCAAGAGATATTTCTGCATCTTTTGCATATATTGTTCCATATGTTTCTGCGATAAGATCAATTGTTTTATCTGGATTAAACTTTATCAACACAGGTAATGTTATTTTTATTTCATCACGACCGCCATAGTTTGCTATATATTTTATTTTTTCATTCAAATTTTTCATGAAACTTTCAGAATTTTCTAATAATGCTATATCTTTATTTTTTTGAATAAGCGGTAATCCCCAAAAATAAACAGAACCAACAACCCCAATAAGAATTCCAGATATCATTATTATGGATAAGGCTTCATGCTGTCCTTTCATTAAAACACCAATAATTAGAATTTTGTAGGTTGTCTTAACTTTGTTCTTGCCATAGTAGATATCAATAAAGCGTTTATGCGTTTTTCTAATTTATCTAATCTTTTATTATACTCTTCGATATCTTTGTTTTCTATTTTTTCACTCTCACCAACAACCTCTAATCTATTCATAAAATCATTTATTTTACTTGAAAGTTGAGATATAGATGAAGACAACTCTGAAACCTTATTTATCATTTCAGAATTTACTCTAACTATGTCATCAACGACCTGTTGATTTGTTCTTACAACATCTACAAGTTCTTTTATCATTTCTGTGCTTATTCCAGATCTCTCAAGTTTTTCGATTCTTTTTTCAATTTTTCTAATAGGATTAAGTGGCACAAGCTCATATTCCTCTTCTTCCATTCCAACACCTCTAATAACAAAAGGGCGAACAGTATATAAAAATTGTTCGCCTATTACTTTATTGATTATTTGTTTGAGTAGGTATAAAAAGATTACTAAGAATTTATAAAATGTTCCAACAAATAATTATGAAAATTTGGTTCGAATCTTTCATTTTGAATTCTATATCTTATAAAAGATAAAAAATATGCAAAAATGCTGGTACATTTATGAAATTTCAATTCTTACTCAAACTCCTCTTCGCCTGCTCCACCACTCATTCCACTAGATGGTTGTGATGATCCTGTTGATTTTGATGTTATAACGTCATCTATGCGCAATATCATTTCTGCTGCCTCACATGCTGATTTTATTGCTTGTGTTTTTATTTTTAATGGTTCTATAACACCATAGACCTTCATATCAGCAACACAACCATTGAATACATCAACACCATAGTTTATTTTACCTTTCTCGTGTTGTGTTCTTAGATCAACAAGTATATCAATTGGGTCTTTTCCTGTTGACTCTGCAAGCGTCCTTGGAATTATTTCTATAGCTTCTGCAAATGCATTTATTGCTAATTGTTCTCTACCACCAACGGTTTCTGCGTATTCTTTTAGTCTTCTTGCCAATTCTATTTCAGTTGCTCCACCACCAGGAACAACCTTACCAACCTCTAAAGCAACTGCAACACCAAGCACAGCATCATCCATTGCACGCTTTGCCTCTTCTACCACATGCTCTGTCCCACCACGAACAAGTATTGATACCGCTTTCGGATCTTTGCATTCTCTTACAAATATCATCTTCTCGCCTGCAATTGTTTGCTCTTCTACAAGACCAGCATAACCCAAATCATCTTCTGAAAGTTCGTCTACATTTGATACTATATTCCCACCAGTTGCTTTTGCTAGTTTTTCCATATCACTTTTCTTAACGCGTCTCGCTGCCATTATTCCCTCCTTTGCAAGATAGTGCTGTGCTAAATCATCTATACCCTTCTGACAAAAAACTACATTACACCCAGATGCAACAACCTTTTTGACCATTTCTTTTAGCATCTTTGATTCTTGGTCTAAAAATGCTTGTAATTGTTCTGGTGATGTAATTCTTATCTCTGCATTTGTTTCTGTTTCTTTGACCTCTAATGCACAATCAAGTAAGGCGATTTTTGCATTCCTTACCTCCTTAGGCATGTTTGGGTGTACAACTTCTTTATCTATTACAAGACCTTTTATTAGCTCTGTATCGTCAATAGAACCACCTTGCTTTTTTTCTATTTGAATATTTTCTTTGTCGACAAATATTTTTTTATTTCGCTCCTCTGCAACCATTTTTATAGCATTTACAGCAATTTCAGCAAGTGAGTCTTTTGCCGCTTCACTGCCTTTTCCTGTCATAGCTGTCATTGCTATCTTTTTTAAATTCTCTACATCATCTATGTCTATATCTTCTGCTATTTGATCTAATATTTCTAACGATTTGTTTTTTGCAATTCTAAAACCACGAATAATCATTGTTGGATGTATATTTTGGTCTAGCAAGGATTCAGCCTTTTTCAATAATTCACCTGTAATAACAACAGCAGTTGTAGTGCCATCACCAACTTCATCTTCTTGTGTTTTTGCAACTTCTATAACCATCTTTGCGGCAGGATGCTCTATATCCATTTCATTTAATATGGTAGCACCATCATTTGTTATCGTAATATCACCTATACTATCAACTAACATCTTATCCATACCTTTTGGTCCTAATGTAGAGCGGATAGCATCGGCAACTGCCTTTGCTGCCATAATATTTCTTGCTTGTGCGTCCTTTCCAGTAGAACGCAAAGTACCTTCTGGTAAAATCAATATAGGTTGACCACTTAATTGATTCATAATAACACCCCCAAAATTTAATCATATGTATATGAAAGTATACTATTGTTCGAAATCTTTATAAATTTTTTTGAAAGTTATACCCTCAAAACCAAATAAAATTTTTTACCAATTTTTAACAATATTTTTAATGTCTTTTGTATCCATATATCTTAATTCATTTTCACTTATTACTGGAACATCAAGATTGTATTCCTTATCTGTTATTATAAGCGCGTATTTTTTACTTATTTTCATAAAACCTTTCAGATACGGCAAAGTTATTTCTATTCTTTTTTGTGATTTTTCTGCATTTAAAAAAATCATAAAATTATTATCTATTTCATCTGCTATTATATTGAATGGCGTTTGGTGTATTAAATCTGTTTTAAATCCCATCTTTTCTAAGTTATCTGATACTTTCTTTTCAAAAATATTTTTTGGTAAATTTTTTACATTTTCATATTTTATAAATAAATCATATGGCCTAGAAACACTTCCAATTATATTTTCAATTTTTTCTACAATTTCATAAGATGCACTCATGACTCTTGACTCATGTTCATATATACTCTTTTTTGTTACACCAACCATTCTTGCAAGTTGGGCTTGTGTAAGATTTGCCATCTCTCTATTTTTTCTGAGTTTTTCTGGATCTATTTTTACAAACAAACCACCTCTGAACCTGTGAACAAAAGGTATATGATGTGTTAATATATTTTCTAATGTATTAGGTGTGATTGTTGGTATTTCGAATCTTTCATAAATTATGTTATTTTTTAGTTTTTCTTTTCTTGTTCTTATACCTAATAAAAATGCCAATGCATTGAGATTTTTTGACAATATTTTTAGATTATTTGCCTGCTCAAACTGAAAAGAATCAACGTTATAAAGTATTTTTAATAGAAGTATATAATTCTTTTTTGCAATTATATCAAGACAACCAGTACACTCAAAATAATCAAAGTCATTCTCATTTAATATTTTTTTAACACAATCTTTTAGTATTTTCATATTTAGACATTTACTAAAAAAGTTTAAAAATATAATAATCAAAACATAGGATTACATGGGCCGGTAGCTTAGCTCGGAAACCACACAAGTGGTTGTGAAATAGAGCACCAGTCTTATAAGACAGCTAAGCAAAAAACTAAGCTAACTGGGGGTCATGAGTTCAAATCTCATCCGGCCCATATCTCTTTTCTTTAAAAATAAAAATTAAATGTAATTTAAATATGAATAGAAGGAAGAATACAAATATGGTAACATTTATTTTATCCATGATAGTATGTTCTTTCTGTGCTAAACTTTAGATTATTCCACCCAATAGAAAGTTTTTTACACAGGTTTGTAAGTTCGAATTCTAATTCGTTATTCCAAAAGCTCCATGTTTTTTTTATCCATTCTATTGTTTTTTTCTCGTTTGGATGTAATAATAAAAGATTATTTTCCCATTTCAAGACTTGTATTTTTTTATAAATTTCAAATAATTTCATTCTTTCATTATTTGAAAGCATATCTTGTTCAAAGAAGCAGCAGAATGATTCTGGCTGACCTATTAATGGCTCTAAAATCTTTTCTGTTAAGTTAAAGATTCTATCAGAAATTTCATTTCTTATATTCTCAAACAATTTCTCATCATTTTTTATCTCTATGTTAAATGTTTCTTTAAGTTTTTGAATGTGTGGAAGACCAAATTTTTCTTGAATTTTTCTGTACTTTTCATTAATTTCCATTTTTCATCGTTTAAAAATATTTTACAGAAAATATAAAAGATTAATTGTGCAAAAATTTTTATCATCAAAAAAAGAAAAATGGTATTATTTATGAAAATTGTAATAAAAATTGGAGGATCTATGGCTTTTGATGAAAATGGTCCTAAAATTAGGTATCTTGAAAAACTTGTTCCTATATTGAAAAAAATAAAAAATAAGAATCAGTTAATTGTTTCTATTGGCGGAGGTAAATTTATAAGAAAATATTTAAAAAATGTAAAAGGAAAAATATCAAATGAAGAAATAGAATGGATTTTTGTTGATCTATTAAAAGCAAATGTAAGATTGCTTTCCAATTTACTTAATATGAAACCTATTTTTGATTTAAAGAGCGTAAATAAAAAAACGAGTGGGGTTATCGGAGGTATAATGCCAGGCCGTTCTACTGATGCAAATGCAGCAATATGTGCTGAAAAAATAAATGCAGATTTGTTTATTAAATTAACAAATGTATCTGGTATTTATGATAAGGACCCAAATAAATACAAGCGAGCAAAAAAATTAAAAAAGATCTTATTTTCTGATTTGAATAAATTGAAAACAAAAACATCGCCAGGGAATTATGGCATTCTCGATCCAATGGCAATAGATATCATAAGAAAAAATAGAATAAGGACAATCATAATTAATGGTAAAAATCCAAAAAACATCTTAGATGTTATTCATGGAAAAAATATTGGAACTGTGATAAGTGATTAAAATCATAAAATATAATAGAGCAACACCAAAAATATAACTATTATAAAAAATGTGGTCCATTTTTCTTCTTTGCTAAGTTTTACACTTTTCATATTATTCACAATAATATTTTATATTCTTAGTTTAAAAAGATTTTTTATAAAATTTATTTTGTGGGCCTGTTGTCTAGTGGCTATAATTATAGATAATTAAAATATTGATTTGAAGAATTCAAACCATATATGACGCAACCTTCACACGGTTGAGGTCGCAGGTTCGATTCCTGCCAGGCCCATTATGGATCCAGAAATAGTTACAAAAATTAAAAATATAATCCAAGAAAAAAATCTTGATTTAATAATCATTAAAAACTCTAACAAAATCGATCCAACATTTTTCTGGTTGACAGGAATAGATAAAGGTAGTTTTGAGTATTCTGATCTATTTGTTCAGTTAAATAGAATAAAATTAATTGTATCCCATTTTGATATACATATTGCAAATCAATGGAACATTCCAACAATTATAAGTAAAAAAGGCATATTTGAAAGACATCTTAAATTATATAAATATAAAAGAATAGGAGTAAATTATAGTGCTATAACAAAATCAGATTTCGATAATATAAAAAAATTGACAAGAGCAAAGTTGATCGATATTTCAAAACCTTTAAGTTTTGCACGTGGTATAAAGACTCGACAGGAAATAAAAAGAATAAAAAAGGCATGTAAAATTTCTTCGTCGATAATGGAGCAAATTTCAAATTTTATAATTCCTGGACAAAGAGAAAATCAAATAGCTGCAAAAATACAACAACTTATTTTGGAAAATGGTTGTATATCATCATTTGACCCAATTGTTGCAAGTGGTTCAAATAGTGCATATATGCACCATTCAATAACAACTAGAAAAATAAGGCATGGTGATTTGATACTTATAGACTTTGGTGTGATGTATAAGAAATATTGTTCAGACATTAGTCGCACATTTGTTCTTGGAAGACCAAATACCAAACAGAAAAAAATGTTTGATGTTGTGCAGATTGCACAACAATTAGCATTTGATAAGCTAAAATCTGGTGTTGATGGTAAAATAATATACGATTCTGTTAAAAGATTTCTTGATAGTAAATATCCAAAATGTTTTATACACAGTCTTGGTCATGGTATTGGTATAGATGTACACGATTTTCCAAGAGATATTGGAAAAACAAATTTGAAAACTAATATGATTTTCACAATTGAGCCTGGAGTTTATATCCCACATTTTGGTGGAATAAGACTTGAGGATGTTGTACTTATAACAAAAAATAGATATAAATTATTAACAAAGCCAGATGTAGAATTTATTATATGACTATTGTTTTCTATATTTAACAATTTTCTCAATAATAAATTCTGTAAAATCCCAATTTCACATATGTTTTGCATTTTTGTAAATCCAATCATTACGAAGTAAATATCTTACCTTAAAGAACATATATGCATCATCCAATTTCTCATATGAAACATGCCCTTTTAAGTTTAGAAATGGATCTGTATAGAATCTATAAACTATACTATGAGTTTTACATTTAATCCGATACTTTTATCAAGCTTCCTGGCACCATGGGCAAAATCATTTGGATTACACTTTTGAAAACTATATTTATAAATGTCTTTTTCAGACTATTTTCTATTATCATTCTGAAAATTTATAGAGCCTTATTTTCACCAAATTCTCTTTTAAGAACAAGAAATGTATTTTCATACCAAACCAAAAAAATGCTTTATTATGTTTCATATTTTTTTAATTTAAAAACTTTTAATAATATATTTAAATAAATTAAAGTGTAAATACCAAGAAAAAAAAGAACGGATAGAAGTTTCAAATAAACTTAATTCACTATGAGGTCTTTTTATGAAAGCAACTGCAATAGCAAATGCAAATATAGCTCTTGTAAAATATTGGGGGAAAAGAAACAAAGAACTTATACTTCCATATAATGGGAGTATATCAATGACAGTTGATGGCTTATCAACAATAACAACTGTCGAATTTTCTGATCAATATGAAAAAGATATTATAATTATAAATGATGAGGAATTAAAAAAAGATGAGAAAGATATAATTGGTCACATTGAAAGAATAAGAAAGATGGCCGGTATAACACAAAAAGCAAAGGTTGTTTCAGAGTCAAATTTTCCTGTGGCAGCTGGTCTTGCTTCTTCTGCTTCTGGATTAGCAGCTTTAACATTAGCAGCAGCAAAAGCAGCTGGGTTAAATCTGAATAAAAAACAATTATCTATACTTGCAAGGCAAGGTTCTGGCTCTGCTTGTAGATCAATCTTTGGTGGTTTTGTTGAATGGAAAAAAGGGAAAAAGGAAGATGGAAGTGATTCTTTTGCAAAGCAGATTGCTGGTAAAAACTATTGGCCAGAATTCAGAATGATTACAACAATTGTTACAGAAGCAAAGAAAAAAGTAGGAAGCCGTGCAGGGATGGCACAGACTGTTGATACATGCCCATTTTATAAATCATGGGTAAAAACAGCAAATCAAGATTTGAAAATTATAAGAAAAGGGATTAAAAAAAGAGATTTCACAACAGTAGGCTCTCAGTCAGAATATAATTGCCTTAAGATGCATGCAACAATGATTACAACAAAACCACCCATAATATATTGGATTCCTACAACAATGGAAATAATTCAGAGTGTACTTGCATGGAGAGAAGAAGGATTAGAATCCTATTTTACAATTGATGCAGGACCTAATGTTAAAGTTATGTGCCTAGAAAAAGACGAAAACGAAATAAACAAAAGATTACAGGAATTGAATGGTGTAATAAAAACAATCATATGCAAACCAGGTGACGATGCAAAATTGATTGATAAGCATTTGTTTTAGGTTTTATGATGAAAATAAAACAAATAGAACAATTTGTCAAAAATAAAACAAAAAATGTTTTTTCTGTTACACATAATTTCGGGCATCTTAAAAGAACAGCAGTTGGTGCAAAATGGTTTGTAAAAATTCTTGGTGGAACAAAAGAAGAAGAAAAGTTAGCATATATTGCTGGTTTATTACATGATATAAAAAGACCAACAACAGAAAAGATTTGTCATGCAAAAGCAAGCGCTGAAAGTGCAAGAAAAATTCTTAAAAAATTCAAATTAAAAAAGATGATATAGAAAAAATAATTTCTGCAATAGCAACACATAGAGATATAACTAAATGCAAAACAATTTTGCAAAAATCTATTATTTTTTCTGATAAAATTTTTGAGCAGATGGGTGCTTTTATTGTTTTCAGACGATGTGCATATATTGGTGAATGTGTTGAGTATAAAAACAGAGAATTTAAAGAAGTTATAATCTCACACTTTGAGAAACGCCTTTCTAAATATAATCCAAATGAATTTCCTCGAAAATTTTCAAAACTTGTGAATTATCTCTATCAATATCCAAAAAACTTTTTGGAGGCTTTTAAAAATAATGAAGAATGGGCAAAAGAAATTGCTAGATATTTCTATAATTGCGGAAGGAATAAAATGAAATTTGAGAAATGCATTAAAAGCTTCAGACCAAAATTTAAAGAAAGCGAGCTATACAAAAAAGAAGCTTTAGATTATGTTAATGGCAAATTAATTAAAGAATTTGAGAAGATGATAAAATGATAACTGTATCATCACCAGGTAAAGTTCATTTGATTGGCGAACATGCAGTTGTTTATGGTGAACCAGCAATAATAGCTGCAATTGGTAAAAGAACAATAGTCAAAGCAAAAAAATCTAATATTGTTAGCTATACAGACAAAAGATTCAATTCTACGATTTCCTGGGCATTGGGAGAGGTAAAAAAAACAACAGAAGAAACAATAAATTTATGGCATTCATGCTTTGAGAAAAAAGATTTTTCTGAGCTATTTAAGTTCATAAAAAATAATGGTTTCATGAATTACAAAAAAACAATTGTTGGTATTGTGTTAAACAAGTTAAACATAATGGGTGGTGTTTCTTTAACAATAGATTCTAATATTCCTATAGGAGCTGGTTTGGGTTCATCATCATCATTAGCAGTTGCACTCGTCAAAGCAATAGCAGAATTGTATGGGAAAAAAATATCATTAGATAAAATAAATGAAATTGCCTACGAACTTGAAAAAATAATTCATGGAACACCAAGTGGTGGAGATAATTCAGCATGTTGCTTCGGTAGTTTAATATGGTTCAGAAAAGCACAACCAAAGAATGAAATAGTATCTCTAAAAAAAGAAATACCATACAAATTAGAAAATTTTGTTCTTGTTTATACAAAACCACCTGAAAAAACAACTGGTGAGCTTGTACAATTAGTAAGAAATCTTGATGAGAAATATAGAAATAAGCGTGTGAAAAAAATTGGTAAACTTGTTTATGAGATGAGAGATGTTTTGAAAAAGAAAAATTTTGAGAGAATGAAAGAGATAATAAACGAAAATCAAAAAATACTTGCAGAATTAGGAGTTTCTTGCAAGGAAATAGATAAAATTTCTAAAGCAGTTAAGAAAATAGGTGGTGCAGCAAAACTTTGTGGTGCAGGTGGCGGTGGTGTGGTGTTATGCTATCATGAAGACAAAAAAAAGCTCATAGAAACAATAAAATCTTTTGGCTTTGAACCATGGGAAACAGAGTTAGCAGTAGAAGGGGTTAGGATTGAAAAATAAAAAAACTTTTACTTATTTGACAATCTTTCAATTTCTTCACGCAACCTATTTTCAAATTTCTCAATATCTTCATTTGAACGAATTCTGTAAGCAATTGCGCCATCCATAAAATATCTAAGATAAGTATTTGTAATTCTATCACGTTCTTTCTGATATTTTTCGAATGCAATTTCTGGAGTTTCTGTAGATGCTATTCTGTAAATCATTTCATTTACTCCTTCTGAAAGACTTGCTAATTCATTATTATCAAGACCTTTGATTTCTTCTATCTTTTTTGTAAGAATTGGATATTTGTTAGGATCAAAGAATTTTCCATCAAGATGTTTTTCTGCACTTATTTTATCTGCAAGATTCTGATCAAATTTTGGGAACCCCTTACCTACAAAAAATTTGGCTGCTTCTTCTTCATCCATACCAACAAAATTAAGCAAACCTTTATAGCCCAAATATTGTATTGAATGAAGCTCTTCTGCAATACTTTTTAGCCATAGAGGATATTCATCAATCGGGTTCCTTCCATAAAGTCTTATCATTGTTTCACCCAATACAGACAAATGAGACTCATCAGGGTATTTGAAAATAGTTTTTAAGTCACCATTCTTTGTTCTCTCATTTCCAACAAAAAATGGACGCCTATCTGCAAATACTCTAAATCCAGATGCTTCTAAGCATGCATCAGCTGTTTTTAATGAATGAACAACCACAGTAGGTATAATCATTGACCCCTTTCTTTTGGCGATAGGATTTCCAAATATTTCTGTTATTTTACCGAATGATAATTCGTGGTTATAAATCGCGTCATAGATCAAAGCAAACTGGAAGTATTTTAATTTATTAAATTTTGTTTGATATAATTCTTCAAAGAACTTTGCAGATGCAGGACCATGTGGCTCTGTTTCTGTTTTTTCACGTTTTATATCATGTAAATAACCACATATCATTGTCAGATTTCCTGATTGTTCAGCATATCTATCTCCATAATTTTGTCCTTTCATAATTGCTCTTGCAGTTGCAGCACCATATACTGCAACATTTTCACAATGTCCTTCATCATGAGTTTTGCTTAATGTACATTTTTTACGTTTTTCTTCAAATTCTCTCAACATTAATTCTTTCGAAGCATCTATTATTTCTTTTAATGTCATAAAATCACCACCATAAAGGTTTTTGTGCAATCATCCCTGCCAAAATACCAGAATCTAGTAGCAAGAAATGGGGATTATCTATATTGGATTTTTCTTTCAAAGCTTCTATATCTTTTGTATCGATAATAAAACCTACATCCATATAAACTTTCATGATATCTTCGGCTGTGCTATGTGCTTCAAATACAAAAATATCATTAGGGTCTCCCTTTTGCTTCATCCAACCTTCTTCAACACCTCTCATCTTTGCTTTTATATAACCGATTGTCCAATATCTCATTATTTCATTTAATGCCTTTTTGTCTTTTGAAGACATTTCTGGCGGTTTTTCTAAACAATAAGGAAATAATTTTATAAATAATTGTCTATCTTGTTCTTTTGTAGGCCATCTACCATTCATTATTTTATCCAATTCTTCATTGAAAAACAAATTTTGATAAATTGGTTGTGGATGATAACAGGTTGGCGGGCACCAATCAAAATTTATCTTAAATCCACCAGGTTTTAGTGCCTCGAATTCTATTTTTCTTGGATATGTCTATTCAGGTTCATGGTGATCTGTTGCTACAGAACCAATAACATCCACTGTATTCGAAGTAATAAGTTTCTGAATATCATAATTTTTTCCTGTTATTGCAATGAAGTTTTTACCTTCTTTTAAATTTAATGATCTTAAATAATCGCTAGCTATTTTAAGTCTTTCTGCAGAAGGTTCAAGTAAATATGAAAATATTTTTTCTAAATCGAATTTTCTCTTATCCAATTCTTCAAAAAGATATTTTGTACTAAGTCCCGCACCAGGTTCTATGTAGATTATTTTTTTATCTTTTGTTATCATTTCAAACAAATCTGATATAACCTTTGCATATAATTCTCTTAACCTTTTTGAATGATCACCAAAACCAGCCTCTATTGCCGCATCGCTTACTAATTTGTTTTGGTTTGGCCCTATACAGTGTTGGTGGACGGTTTACTCGAGTAGGAGATCTTGAATTAAATGGTATGGGATTGTATATTTAGAATATGATAAATCTTGAATTTAGAGGGGAAATAAAATGAGTCAAATTTACATAAGGCCAAAAAAAGGTAGGTGTAATAATGGATTATAACCTAACATTTGATAATCAGTTTTCAGAATATATGCCTTTGGCTTTAGGTGATCCAAGAAGGATAAGGACTGATAAATATCACTTATTTGGTTTAGACCCTACAACTGAAAATATTGAGATCGGTAGAATTAGCTATTCATCCGAATGGGAAAGGGGCGGGATCAATTTCTCCACGTTTGCCAACATATTTTAAAAATTTATCAATTTCACCATATATGTCCTCAAGCATTTTTATCTACCCAAAATTTATGTTACTTTATAATGATAACTTTTTAAAGCTTTCGATAACTTTTAAAAATTAAAATTAATGAATTAATAAAAGTGATTTCATGCATTATAGTGCACCGGGGAAATTATTTATTTCAGGTGAATGGTCTATACTTGAATTAGGTAATGAAGGTATTGTTGCGGCTGTAAATAAAAGAGTGCATAGTGTTATTGAAAAAAATAATGAAAATATTTCTATTTCAATAGATGATTTTAATATTAAAAATTTGAAATGCAGATTTGATGGGAAAAATCTTGTTTTTTATGAAAATGTTGATGAGATAAAAGATAAATTGCAGTTTATAAAAGAATCGATAGAAACGGCACTTAAGTTTTTGGAAGAAAATAACATAAAACTTAAACCATTCAAGATACACACATGGGGAGATCAAACAAATATTAAAGTAAATGGTGAAACAAAAAAAATCGGTTTTGGTAGCAGCGCCGCTGCAACAGTCGCTGTGATTGCAAGTGTTTTAGCATTTCATGGCTACAAAGCAAAAAAAGATGAGATTTACAAGCTAGCGACAATTGCACATTACTTTGCACAGGGTAAGGTTGGTTCTGCATTTGATGTTGCTGCTTCAACATATGGTGGATTATTTGTATATAAGAGGTTTGACTCAGATTGGTTAACTAAAAAGATAGAATCGGGTGAGCAAATAAAAAATATTATAAAAGAAAAATGGCCAGGATTTTATGTGGAGAAATTAAAAATACCAGAAGACCTTATATTACTTATTGCATGGACAAAAGAATCTGCATCAACATCAACAATGGTAAAGCAAATGAATGAGTTTAAGAAAAATAATCCGGTGAAATATAATAAATTAATAAATAACATTGCCATTATAGCTGCGAATGCTATTCAAGCATTTAAAAAAGGTGAAAAAAGTAAATTTTTGGATTTATTGAAAAAGAATGAAAAAGCCTTAGCAGAATTGGGTATAGAAACTGGAATAAATATTGAAACACCAGAACTAAAAAAATTATCAGAAATAGCGAACAAATATGGTGCAGGTAAACTTTCAGGTGCTGGTGGCGGTGATTGTGGGATTGCTATATGTTTTGATAAAGATTCTGCAAATAAAATAAAAAATGAATGGAAAAAAGCAGGTTTGTACATTGTGGATGCAACAATTGACAAAATGGGATTAAGGATTGAATAATCTTTTAAAGGAATAAATATCGTGATCCTAGTATTCTGATAATATTTAAAAGTCTTTCATACAAGCTATATCTATGTCAGAATTTGTAATACTTGTTGATAAAAATGATAAAGAAATTGGTACAATGGAAAAAATAGAAGCACATAAGAAGGCAAAACTTCATAGAGCATTTTCTATTTTTATTTTCAATTCAAAAAATGAGATGCTTATTCAAAAAAGGGCAAAAACAAAATACCATTGTGGTGGTTTGTGGTCAAATACTTGCTGTAGCCATCCTAGGCCAGGGGAAACAATAGAAAATGCAACCCATAGAAAATTAAAGCAAGAAATGGGATTTGATTGTGAATTGAAAGAAATATTTAGTTTTATTTACAAAGCAAAATTTGATAATGGATTAACGGAATATGAATTTGATCATGTATTTATTGGAAAATACGAAAGTGAAATAATACCAAATAAGAATGAGATTGATGATTGGAAATTTATTAGTATAAAGGAATTATTGAAAGATGTTAAAAACCATCCAAAAAAATATACACCATGGTTCAAGAAAGTGCTGAAAAAAGTCATAACATACATTAAGCAAAATTAGAAATCCCCCCTTTTCATAATTCTTGTTATATATCCAGCAATCCTATTTCTTGTCACCTTTTCATTTATGATATTTAATTCTTTTAATGCTTGTTTATTTTTTTCGAAATCATTTGTAAATTTTTCTGGATATTTATTCTTTAATTCGAATGCGATTTTCTTTATGTATTTTGATCTTATGTTACCCATAAAATCACCGAATAAATTGTTAGGAAAATTATAAATTAAATTTTTAGTAGATTTATAAAAATTTAAATAGATATCATATGTGTTTTAAAATATGAAAACAGCACATATTGTAAAATCACCAATAGGTATTTTTGCATTTTCAAAAAATGGAGAGTTGATATATTATAAATTATTTAATAAAAATCCAGAAAAAGCGATTATCGAAATGGAAAAAATACCAAAAGAATTTTTTGATATGTTAAAAGACTATGAAATTATAGAAGATGAAGAAGCAAAAATAATTTTGAGAAAAAATATAAGAGAATTTGCAAAGTCACTTAGATTTTCAGAAAATGATAATGATTTCAACAAATTTATTGTAGAATTTTCTCTTATTTTATCTGAAAAAAGATTGAAGGGTGTCATTGGGAGAGATAAACTAATAATACAGGCTTTTAATGCATTAAAGGATTTGAACAAAATTTCAAATCTTCTTGAAGAAAGATTATATGAATGGTTTTCTTTGCATTATCCAGAATTAAAACAAAGAAATATAGCAAAATTAGTTGTCGAATATGGTAGACGTGAGAATTTTCCAGATTTCAAATCAAGTGTTGGTATTGAATTGAATGAAGAAGATGAGAATATATTGAGAGAGTATGCCAAATTTGTTAACGATGCTGCTAACAAAAAGAAAAATTTAGAAAGATATATTATAAAAACAATAAAGGAAATAATGCCGAATTTCTCATCATTAATAGATCCATTACTTGCAGCAAATTTTTTATCACTTTCAGGTTCTTTGGAAAAATTGGCAAGGATGCCAGCATCTACATTGCAATTATTAGGTGCAGAGAAGGCCTTGTTTAGACATTTGCATAAAAAAGGTAAATCACCAAAATATGGAATTTTGTATAATTCACCATTGATACAGAATGCGCCAAAAGAATTTCGCGGTAAAGTTGCTCGCATACTTTCATCAAAACTAATGCTTGCAGCAAGAATTGATTTTTACTCAGGAAGATTTGAACCAAGGCTAAAAAAAGAGTTAGAAGATGAATTAAATAAGGTGAAGATATGAAGGAGATATTTCCTAGTGTTTACAAAGAAGGAAAAAATATTTATACTAAAAATCTTGTTCCAGGAAAAAGAGTTTACGGAGAAAAATTGATAAAAATAGGTGATAAAGAATTTAGAGAATGGAATCCAACAAGAAGTAAATTATCTTCTAGTATATTAAATGGTTTGAAAGAATTACCTATAAAAGAAAGTTCAAAAATAATTTACCTCGGCGCTAGTACTGGAACAACAGCATCACATATAAGTGATATTATTGGATATGATGGAATAATCTATGCTATTGAATTTGCTGAACGTGTTTTCAGAAATTTATTAGAATTATGCAAATATAGAAAAAATATTGCACCAATATTTGCTGATGCAAGAAAAATAGAAGATTATTATTGGATAGAAGAATGCGATGTTGTTTATGTTGATATAGCACAACCAGATGAAGTTGACATAGCAATAAGGAATGCAAATAAATTTCTAAAGGAGAATGGTTTTTTAATGATCGCAGTGAAGTCACAAAGTATTGATGTTACAAAAAAACCAGAAGAGATATATAGAGAAGAAAGAAAAAAATTAGAAAAAGCCGGTTTTGTTGTATTACAAATAATAAATCTAGAACCTTATGAACAGAAACATGCGATGATAATTGCAAGAAAGAAAAATTTATAATTTTTTATTTGTTAACTATTTTTATTAGATTTTCTTTGAATTTTTCCCAATCCTTTGAAAGTAAGGTTGCTCCAGCAGCTGCTTCATGACCACCACCAGATGCTTTTAGGCCTTTTGTAGCCAATTTCAACACCTTTCCTGCATCTATTTTGTTGGATTGATTTCTTGCAGATACTTTTATTTTATTTTTATTTTTTTCATATGTTATTATAAGTTTGTCTGGATATTTTTCACTTAGCTTTGTAGATATTTGCGATGAAAGATTATATTTTGATTTTATGTTATAGAATATTATATTACCAATTGTTTCATGATTTCTTTCAATATCAGATAAAATAGACATAGTTTCATTAGATATTTTTTGGTAAGCATCAAGCATTTTGTCATAATTTTCTATACTTGAAAGATTTTCAAAATTTTTTACATTTTCAATAATATATACAATCTGCTCACAGCTCAAATACTTTGTTGCTCTTACTGCATAAATCATATCAGACCATTGTGAAAAAATTGATTTTTCGAGTTTTTTGATACTATATTTATTCTTTATTTCATTTACTAAGTCTTTTGAATCATTTAAATTATAATCAGCTACTATACCAATTGCTGCAATCCATAGATATTCAGACATGTTTATTATTTTTGAACATATCTTATAAACAAGATACGAGGTTGATTGGTATATATTTTTATTCTTAAATCTTGGATTGTAATGCACAACATTCTTTTTACTAAGGTTTTTGTAGACTTGATGATGATCTATAATCAATATATCACAAATACCACCAAGTTTTTTTAGAATGCTTTGTTGTTGATCAACTGCAAGATCAAGAAATATTATTTTGTTTGGTATGGTTGTTTGTATCCTTCTTATTAGATTTTTATCCATTGGCATTGGTTGCGATATTATATAAGGTCTTTTTCTTCCAGTTTTTTCTAAAAATTTATTGATTAGAGCACATGCACATATACCATCTGCATCATTGTTAAATATTATAACTATTTCATCTGTTGGTTTGATACTTTTTAAGAAATTTACAGCAAATTGCATAAGAATCATCTGTTTTATTGTTAATGATATTTTTATTTCTTTAATTATATAAGAATAAATATATTTTATAGTATATATTTAAACTTTTTCTATACTTATTCTTATTTTTTTATCTTCAAATTCTAGAATCTCACCATAATTTTTTTCAAATCTAATTTCTTTTGCTCCAACCTCATTCTTAATTTCATTTTCAAATTTTTTTAGTTCAACACAATTTTCTAAACTGAGTATAATCTTGTCTGATATTACCATACTATTTTTCTTACGCATGTCCTGAATTTTTCTTATGACCTCACGTAACATTGCCTCTTGTTTCAATTCTTCTGTTATTTCTGTATCCAAATCTATTTCAATTTTTTCAGATTTTTTAAATTCTACGTTCTTTACATTACACATAAATTTTATTATATTCTCAAATTCACTAATATCAGAGTCTGAGTATATTGTTATCTTTTTTAATGGCCATCTAATTTTAATTTTCTTTTCATGTCTCATGGCATTTGCTGTTTCAACAATTGATCTTACCTTTTTCATTTTTTCTTCTAGTTCTTTGTTTATCATTTTTTTATTTGGTTTTGGCCAATTGCAGAGATGTATACTTTCTTCTTTGCTTCCAAGCGGTTTCAAGACATTTTGATGTATATATTCTGCAGTATGCGGAGCTATTGGAGCCAAAAGTAATGAAATATTTTTGCTTACTTCATAAAGTGTATAAAATGCGGAATTTTTATCCTCGCCACCATATGTTGGCCATACTCTATCTCGAATTATTTTAATATACCATCTTGAAAAATCATTTAGAATAAATTCTTTGATATCCAAAGCAGCTTTATGCGCATTAAAGGATCTGAAATTGTTTGTGCAATTATCGATTAGCGTATTCAATCTTGAAAATATCCATATATCTTCTATATTCATTTTTTTAGGTTTTTCTGCAGGTTTTGCATATGT
>JAWCLW010000003.1:0-67691 GCA_039091535.1 Candidatus Aenigmatarchaeota archaeon
TTTTTGGAGGATGGGGTATACAAGCTGTTTCGCTCCACCATTGTGATTGATATCCTGAATCATTTGGTGGCTTATAAGGGCAAGGATTATTGTAGCATGATGTTTGTTGTATGCATATTCCCAGACCTGAATCCCACGCAAAGCCTTTAGGGCAGCAATGGCCTGAGGAGCAGTAATTTTCACTGCAGCATTGAGTGTTTTCTGTGCATGTATCACCTGTTAGACCACAAGTAATACAGTAACATTCAAGTGTACATCTTTCTTTATTACAACCTGATGCCGATCTATCCAAACATACGCATCTTTCATAACATGTTCTGCATCTTGCTGTACCACTACCAACACAACAGCCATAATCACATGTTTGGGAACACCATTCTAAGCACGAGTCAGAATCGCAGTTTGAACAAATATTTAATGTATTTGCATCTATACAACCATTAGTCGCGCCAGATGGTGAGCATTCATCTGTGCAAGATGGAGGGCATGTACCGCAATCTGTTGGACAATTGTTACAATCTTCTGATCCTTCACAAATACCATCACCACAATAAGTAGGTTCGCCACCACCTCCTCCATCTCCCCCATCACCATCTGCACCTATGAGAGCGAATATTGTGGAAGGGTGGAGAAAAACAAATATTGATATTCCTGTCAGAATTAGTACTAGTGAAAGTAAAATCTTCTCAAATCTGCTGAACATCAATAAAATTATTGTTTTGGTGATATATAAAATTTTTCAATCTTTTCAATATCTATATTCTACAACATGCCTTTACAAATCCTAAGAACAAGGGAGATGCATTACCAAACTTTGAATTAAATTCTGGATGTGCTTGTGTTCCTATGAAAAATGGATGATTTGGAAGTTCTATAAATTCCATCAATTTTGTACTATCTAATCTATGATGATAACCTGAAAAAACAAGTCCATTCTTTTCAAGCAATTCTATGTATTTTGGATTTACTTCATATCTATGACGATGTCTTTCAAAAATCACAATATCATTAGGGTTTAATATTCCTAATCTGAATTCTTGACCAGAATTCTTAAATTTTTCAATTTTTTCTTTATCATATTCTAATCTATTTTTATACAATTCGAAAACCTTTGTATCTTTTTTTAATATAGCAGCATAAGCACCAAGTCTCATTGTCCCACCATATTCACTTAATTCTAAGATTTTTTTCTGTGTTGGTAAAATATCTACTACTGGGTTTTTTGTGTTTGGTTCAACCTCTGTTGTATGTGCATCTTTCAGTCCACAAACATTTCTTGCATATTCAACAACCGCAAGCTGCATGCCATAGCATAAACCAAGATAAGGTATTTTGTTTTCACGTGCAAATTTTATAGTAGATATTTTTCCCTCAACACCAGAAGCCCCAAAACCACCAGGGACAATTATACCATCATAATTATTCAATCTTTTTAATTCTTCTGAATTTTTTTCAAATAATTTTGCATCAATCCATTCTATATTTACCTTCAGATCTAATTCTGCACCTGCATGTTCCAAAGATTGATTTATGGATATATAAGAATCTGGTAGACAGAAATCGCCTGTGTCAACGTATTTACCTACCATCGCTATTTTTATTGTTCTTTTTGGGTTTTCTATACGATCAACAAGTGTTTTCCATCTTGTCCAGTCTGGAGTTTTTTTTGGTTTTAGGTTAAAACGCTTGAGTATTTTTTCTCCTAGATTTTCTTTCTCAAAATTTAATGGAACAAGGTAAATAGATTTCACATCAGGCGCAGAGATTATATGTTCTATTGGTATATTTGCATACGTTTCTATTTTTTTCTTTCTCACATCATCTAATGGTTTTATCGACCTGCATAGAACAAAATCTGGTGTTATTCCATGCTCTATCATCATCTTTATTGCTTGTTGTGTTGGTTTTGTTTTCATTTCACCAATATTGTCTGGTACAGGTAGATACGAAACAAGGATGTGTGCGACATTCTCTTTACCGAGCTCTACCTCAAAACTTTTCATTGCAAATAAATATGGCAGATTTTCATAATCACCTATTGTACCACCGATTTCCACAATTACAAAATCATATTTATTGTTATCAAATTTTTCACATTCCCTTATCCTTCTTTTGATTTCATTTGGTACATGTGGAATAAACTGAACAGTCTGACCAAGAAATTCACCACGGCGTTCCCTGTCGATAAGCTCTTTATATATCTGACCTGTTGTTATGTTATTTTTTTTAGGAATTTCATAACCAAGAAAACGTTCATAATTTCCTAAATCTTGGTCTATCTCACCACCATCATCCGTAACCCAAACCTCACCATGCTCTGTTGGTCGCAATGTACCTGCATCAAAATTTATATAAGGATCAATCTTTACAATAGTTACAGAATATCCATATTCTTGTAGAATTTTACCGATAGAAGAGGCTGCAACACCCTTTCCAACACCTGATATTACTCCACCAACAACAGTAATTATTCTCATTATCTATTTCATAGATATAGAAAAATATAAAAATGAATTTTTGAGAATTTATTTGTTATTATTTATATGTTTTGAGTAATTTCGGATTATAATACAAAACAATTACAAATAAATCACGCAAAATAGCTTAGATTATTCTTATAAATCTTTACGTATTTATAATATTGTGAAATTATGAAAATTTACTATGCACTTTTGTTTATAATATGCATATCAATGATTTTTATTACATTTAATTCTCAAATTGAAGATGAACTTAATATTAATATTAAAACTGCTCCAGAATCAAATTTCTTGACGGCTGTAACAACTGAAGAAAAAATAGAATTGAATAATACTTATATAACCGCAAATGGTATGCTTCTGACATTACATGAGATAGAAAATAATGAAAATGTCACAAAAACAAACATCATAATAGAATTTAATAATGAGAAAAAGACATTTGATGTTTTTATACCACCTTATGAATCATTTACGTATGCAACACTTGATAGTTTTGTTATTATACCAAAGAGACCTTCCTCTATAAATACATATAATACATCTTATTACAAGATGGGAAATGAACTTTACATTGAATTTCTATCACCTATAGATGAAATCTATGTATTTCTACCAAACTTGCCTTCACCTGGTATTGTTGTAGCGGATTCAAATATTGAGTGGAGATTTAATGAAAGAATAGTGCATGTAAAGTCAATAGATGGGTCTTTCTCAAAAGTTACAATGTTCTGGTTTGAACATACAAAACCAGGGACTCTATTTTTGGAAGACACAAAAAATATTGAAAGTATTTTAAATAATATATTTATTTTTAACAATAACATAACTTTACTAACTAATAAATTACATACAACAGCAAATTCTGTTGCAATGCTTGAGAAAGAAGTTGAAAATTTGAAGTCTATGGTTGAAGATGCAAGATCTCAAAAACTATATGTGGAGCACCTTGCAACAAATATGAGTAATAAGAACAAAGAACTCGAGAATGTAGTTACATCAAATATACTCATGTCTCCAACAACAATATTTGTGGCAATAATAGTGTTTGTGATTATTATTCTATTACTTATTGATGTTATATTCTTTCGTCCAAAAGAGGTGAAACCCCGTGAATAAAATAGCAATGATATTTATTATTCTAATGGTATCAAGTGTAGCTAGTGCAAGAATAATTGATTTAAATGAAAATAATATAGTTAATGGTGCAATTTCTCAAAATGGCTCTTTGTATAAAGTACTCTTTGCTACAGAAACATTTTCGAATAACTTATTTTTTAAGCGTATAATTGTTGAAAATGAAACAAAAATAATAGAACTTCAGAATGAAATAAATAATTTACGCTCCAAAATTAATGGATTGCAAAATGAAATAAATGCATTAGAGAATAAAACAATAGAATTAAATGAAATAAGAAAAAATAATGAGATGGTATTAGAAAATTTAAAGACACAGAGAGAATTTTATGAAAATTTAATAGTTTCATTGGAATCACAAAAAAATGAATTGGAGAATAAACTAACAAGTAATGTAGTTATTTCACCAACAGCGTATAGAATTGGAATAATAGTATTTGCAATTCTGATAGTTATTTTAATTTTGTTGAAAATTAATGATATATTCTTCAAAAAAAGAGAAGAAAAATGATTTTTTGATTCTGAAAGATTTATATTGGATACAATAAAAATCTTTATTTACTACTGAAATGCTATTTTAATCATGCGAATTACAATATCAAAATGTTATGCTTGCAAAAAAAATCGTCTTGTTGATAGGATTGATGAAAAGTGGATATGTTTTGCATGCAAGCAGAAACTTCATATGAGTCATAGACCAAAGCCGCTCACAGAATTTGCTGTGATTAATAATTAATTCTTTTATTTATTTTGTCACTCTTGATAAGCAAATTTATATTATATTATATGATCACACCATATCCAATTAGATGCCATCTACCTCCAACCTGAGAAGAAATAGCAACTTTGTCATCTTTGTCAGCACAAACAGGTATTTTTAATTTTATATGTATAATATTTTTTTTAATTTCTTTGACAATACCAACTGTTTTTGCAATGGCAACAGTAAGCATTAATACGTCATCTGGTTTTATATCCGGTACTTTTTGCTGACCTTCAACTCCAATAACATGGTCAAACAATTCTATTTTTAATGTTAATTCATTAAATATTGGAGGCATTCTTTCTGGTAGACCAACAACATTTCCAACAAGTCCATCACTCCTTGTAAGAGATGGATCAAGCTCTGTTTGAAGTGCAACAAGTCCACCAGGTCTTGCTTTATCTGTTTTTATAGATTGTACAATCTCAACTATTTTTGTTCTTAATGGCAACCAATTTTCATTTATTTTTACACCAGGTCTTATTTCTATTTCATCGCCAACCCTTAGCACACCTTGTATAAGTGAACCACCAATAACACCACCTTTTAAATCTTCTATAGATGTTCCTGGTTTGTTTACATCAAATGAACGTGCAACATAAAAAATAGGATCTTTATTAAGGTCTCTTTTAGGTGTTGGTATATATTTTTCTATTGCCTCTATTAATGCATCTATGTTTGCATTATGTATTGCACTTATAGGTATTATTTGTGCATTTTCAGCCACAGTCCCTTTTATAAATTCTTTAATTTCCTCATAATTTTTTATAGCATCTTCTTCACTTACAAGATCAATTTTATTTTGTGCTATCACAACATTTTTTATACCAACAATATCTAAAGCCTTTAGATGCTCTGCTGTCTGTGGTTGTGGACACTTTTCATCAGCAGATATAACTAGTATTGCTCCATCCATAAGTGATGCACCAGATAAAACAGTTGCCATTAATGTTTCATGACCAGGTGCATCAACAAAAGAGACGGTACGAGTTGGTTCTGTACTTCCAAAACATTTTGGACATTTTTCGGTTGTTGAATATAAATTACAATTTTTACAATAATAAAATGTTGCATTTGCATATCCAAGACGTATTGTAATTCCACGTTTCATTTCTTCGCTATGTGTATCTGTCCATTTCCCTGTAAGTGCTTGAGTAAGTGTTGTTTTTCCATGATCCACATGACCAACAAGACCAATATTAATTTCAGGTATTTGTGTGAAATTTATCACCTCTTATATTTTGATATTATTTTTCTGATTGAAATATAACTTTTACAATCTATGTCATTTCCATTACATTTTTTACAATCTCTCAATTCTGTAAACTCTTTATATTTTTCATTTTTATTTATATCTTCTATTTTTTCAATATATTTCCAAACACAGATGTCATTTTTCATTTTTCTCACCATTTATTGATTATTTTTCTTACCAAGCAATTCCTCAAGATTTGTTTCACCTTTGACTATTTTACAGTTTATTTGAACTATATCTGTACTTATTGTATTCCCTCTTATAGTTTTTCTTTTTCGCATACCATCTTTTTTTGTATGAAATCCTATATCATTTGTCAAAATTAATTTTTTCTTAACAACACCTTCTACATACTTTATCATAGGAAATCCATCCCTATCAGAGCCACCTGTTATCAATAATTCACAACCAGGTAAACCAAGAAAATCACCAGCGATTATGTCCCCTATCTTCTTTCCAATAATTGGGCAATCTTTTTGGTCTTTCTCTATTTGATAAGATTTGTCTCCTTGAGATATTACAAATTTGAATACTGCCATATATTTCACCTTTATTATTTTGCCCAACAGAAAAAACTAGAAATCCTTTTACCCAGTTTTTCCAGCCGGGCTTTTCTAAATAAATAGAATGAAAAGTTTATAAAGATTTCCCGATAGAATACAATTCTTTTAAAAAATATTTTAATATTGATTTTCTTTGTTTTTCTATTAAGAGTATGATTTACCACTTTCTATCTTTTTTATTATACGCATTTTTTTCGATTTTATATATTCTATTTTATTTAAGAGATCTTCCAATTCATCCGATAAAATTAATTTTCCAATTCCAGTATATCCTATACCACTTTTAATAAATTTCTTTAAGATATTATCAAAGCAATAAGGACTTATGTTATTTTCCATTTTACTTAAATTTTTAATATATCTATTGCATAATCTTTTTAGATTTGATGAATAATCATCCTTTTTCAATGATAATAATGTCTCGTATATTAATTTAAATTCATTTTTTCTGTATTCCTTAATGTCTATTGTACACGGTATTTCTATTTCTAATCTTCATAAGAAATAAGGATTATCTAAAAGTATTTAATACTTTTTTATTATTGTATTTTATTGATGAAAAAAATTACTACCAAAAAGTATTTAATAATTTTGATATATAATATTTTAATGTCAAGAAGAATATTGAAAGCATGTGCTTATAATGATAGCAGATATTACTATAATAGACTAATGGAAAAACCATTAATAAGTGTTCCACCACAGATCGATAAAATAACTGGATTAAATTTATCAGAAATATTGACATATTATATTTCAAAAGATTTTGCAGATAAATATTACAAAAAAATAAAATTAAATTTTGAAGATATAAATAACATAATCAACAATTGTATAAAGACAAAAGATCAAATTTCAAAAGATGGATATGAAATTCTTGATATCAAAAACCCAATGAATAAAACAGAAGAGGATAAAAGAAAGATAAAAAATAATATTTTTTATTTATTCTCTATAAATTCTATTAAAGATATATTTTATATCTCCACAATAAATCTTTCTTTTAATACCATTTTTGATAAAAATATAAATGAGTGTGATATGTTTGAATTAAATCTAGAAATAGATGGCGAATTTTCAAGAACTAGAACAAATTATCTTAGAAATATATTGGATACATGCAAAAAATATGAATTATTAATAATAGAACATATGATCGAAGATGAAGAAGAAAAACAAGATCTTTATATAGATGATGCAATAATATCAAAAGCAATGAAAAAATTTCTCAATGACCTGATTCTTGATACCCTTGATAAAAAAATGTCTGAAATTGAAAAGTTTATAAGGTTAGTTTTTGTAAAATCAGGGCCAATAAAAGTAATTCATGAAGAATAATTATCCTTTTATATTTCCAATTGGTCTTAATCTTACGACTTTTTTTGCAATATTAGCCTTGTCCATAACTTCTACAACTTCCGAAACGTCTTTATATGCATTAGGCGCTTCTTCAGCCAATCCCGGAAGGCTATGACATTTTACATATATACCTTTGCTTTCTAACTCATGAATTAACCTATCACCTCTGAATTGCTTTTTTGCTCCAATTCTACTCATAGTTCTTCCAGCACCATGACATGATGAGCCAAATGTTAAGCGCATACCATAATCTGTACCACGTAGAATATACGATGCTGTTCCCATTGTTCCACCAATTATTACAACTTGACCAATATCTCTATGGTCATGCGGTATTTCTTCTCTATTTGGACCAAATGCACGTGTACTCCCTTTTCTATGGACATATAATTTTTTTATCTTTCCATTTATTTCATGCTTTTCTATTTTGCACGAGTTATGAACAATATCATAAAGAGTTTTTACTTCACAACCTGGAAATATCTTTGTAAATTGTTCTCGAACAAGATGCGCAATCACTTGACGATTTGCATAAGCATAGTTTAATGCACAACACATCGCAGAATAATATTTTTGACCTTCTTCTGAATTTATAGGCGCACATACAAGCTCACGATCTCTTATTTTTATTCCATATTTTCGTGATGCTTGATCGAGAACATGAAGATAATCTGTCCCGATCTGATGTCCAAGTGCTCGTGAACCGCAGTGAATTGAAATTAGAATTTGATTTTTCTGCAAGTCATACACCCTTGCAGCATTTTCATCATAAATCTCATCAACATATTGAACCTCTAGATAATGATTTCCAGATCCGAGCGTTCCAACTTGCCCACGTTCACGTTTTTTTGCAGTTTCACTTACATTATTTGGATCAGCACCATCTATGCTTCCATTTTCTTCTGTATGCTCTAAATCATCTTTCGTTCCATAACCTTTTTCAACAACAAATTTTGCACCTTTTCTATATAATTCATCTGCCTCACTTCGAGATAATCTTATTTCACCTTCGCATCCAAGACCAGCAGGAACTGTTTTAAAAAGTGCATCCACAACTTGCTTTATTTTTGGTTTTACATCATTAAGCATAAGGTTTGTTTTTAATGTGCGAACACCACATCCACCATCAAATCCAACACCACCTACAGTAATTACACCTCCATTGTCAGGATCAAATGCACCAACACCACCTATTGGAAAACCATAACCCCAATGTGCATCTGGCATTGCTAGAGATGCTTTTTGAATTCCCGGAAGTGATGCAACATTTGTAACTTGTTCCCAAACCTTATCATCCATTTCACGTATTAATTTTTCATCTGCAACAATAAGTCCAGGAACTAGCATTTCGCCTGTTTTTTCAATTTGCCATTCAAAATCACTAATTTTTTTGAATTTATTTATGTCCATTCTATCACCTTATAACTAATATGTGTGAGAAATAAATTTGAAGTTCACACATACCCTATCCCTATGGAAATATGGCTCTTACTTCCATTCATGGAAGGTATGTATGATAGCAGTAATTATGAAAGTGAAAATTTATAAATATTATTTTAAAGTGCGAAATTTCCTTAAACATCAACAACACATTGAACAATGAACTTATCACCACTTTTTTCAACTTTTAATTGTGAGAATGTAGCCGCCTTTACCTCTAATTTTAATTCATGCTTTTCTGGATTTCTCTTTTCGCCAAATGCATACCCGGACAATTTATATTTATTATTCTTTTTTATTTTAATTTTAAAATCAGAAAAGAAAAATCTATTAATATCCGCTTCTGCTAATAATGTATTAAGAAATTCTATAAAAAGGCCTGCATCATCATCTGCTTCACATTTTATTTCTATTTTACTTTTTTTATCAACATTTTTTATATTACCCATAACACCAAACATAGCTTTTGCTGCTTCTTGAAATGCCTCTTCTAATGTTTTTCCAAAACCTCTTATGCCTATGTCAGCACGATGATCAAAATATTCATACATATTTTACCAACAATCATTTATTTTTCTGATATTTATATACATGAATAACTTGAAAATGTTAAATAAATAAAAATTAAAATTATCTTTTTTTCTTATAAATTCTTTCCCATCCTTTTTTATATCCCTTATAGTGTTTTTTCTTTCTTTCAAAGACCTCTAAGTCAACCATCCTTTATCACAAATTTATTTTAATGCTAAAAGAGTTTTCAACTCAGCTATGTGTTCTTGTTCATCCATGATTATGTGCCTTACTTCATGTTCTAATTTCCAAAATTCATAAGGTAAGCTTTCTTTTAGTTCATTTATCTTTTTCAGGATTTTTGTATAGAAATCAACTGCATCTTTTTCATCCTTTAAGTTTATCTCTAAAATTTCTTTTATTGTTTTTGCTGGTTTCGTCTTCGCTATACCCATTGATGGGACTCCTCCAAGAAAATTACCAATAAGTGTTCTAAATTTCTTCTGGTGCTCTTCCTCGTCATTTGCAATTTCCTTTAGTCTCGCGATTATTGGTTCTGCATTTAATCCATCAACCAGTTCTACATGACTTAGATATTGTACATAGGCCGCATGCTCTAATTCTAAGGCTTGATTTAATAGTTTTATCAATTCTTCTGTTACTTTAGACATTTATTTACACCTCCAAATTTTTAATTATCTATTTGTTTAATGCATTCTTAAATCTATTTATTAAAACCTTCCAATTAATTGCTTTGAAAAAGTTTTCTATATAATCTGCACGTCTCAATCCATAATCTATCATGTATGCATGCTCAAACACATCCATAATCAATATTGGAATATTTTCAACAAGATGACCAACATCATGCTCATTAATCCATACATTTAGAAGTATATGTGCTTTTGGGTCATAATATAAAATCACCCAACCAATCCCACGCATTGTTCCTATTGTCTTGAAATCTTTTTCCCAGTTTTCAAATGAACCAAAATCTTTTTCTATTTTTTTAAATAATTCTGAATTTCTATCTATTTCTGAAAATTCTTTTGTTATATTTTCAAAATAAAGTTCATGTAATCTCATACCGTTGAATTCCCAACAAAATCTGCGCTTAAGTTCTGCAAATTCTATTATTTTACCTTCTTTTATAAGATTATTTAATGTCTCAAGAATTTTGTTTGTATTTGTTACATACCCCTGATATAAAATAAAATGGTTTTTCAAAAGTTGTTCACTAAATCCACTTATTCCAAGTAAATAATCAAAATTTTTGGGTTCGTATGTCATATTCTCATCTCTTCTAATACTTTACCAACTCTTCTGCAATTTTTGCACGTCCCATAAAAAACAAAAGAATAATCATAAATTTTAAATCCACATTTTTTTATCACATCTTTTTTAAATATAATTCTTACAGGTATATCTATGTCATAAATATTTTTGCAATTTTTGCATACAAAGTGTTTATGATTTTTTGGATTCCCATCAAATCTACTAATTTCTCCTTCAAATTCTTGTATCATTCCAAGTTCTTTCAACACTCTCAGATTTCTATAAACTGTTCCAAGGCTTATATTAGGAATTTTCCATTTGACAATTTCATAAATTTGACTTGCTGTTGGATGCGTCTTTACTTTTCTTAATTCATTTAATATAATTTTCCTCTGTTTTGTTAATCTCATTTTATTTTCCTTAATCTTTTTTTCAAAATTTTCTTCATTTTTCATAGATTCACTTTATTGATAATAGTAATTATTACTATTAATAGAAAATTATTTAAATATTTGCTAAAAAATAAAAAATGTGAAAATGGATTTAGCTTTGTTTGGTGTGCTAACATTTATTTTGTTATCAGATTGCATTTTTGCGGTTACAGACCCAATTTCTACAAAGGTGTCACCAGTAATAGCAGTTCCAGCAGAAGCAATTAAAACACATAAATTTAACGTCACAAACGGAAACAACAATCGAGCCAATAGTAATACAATTTCAAAACTCAACAAAAGTTAAGAGCATACCTGTTGGCTGTAAAAACTTTTTTGAAGACAATATCTGTGAAGAAATTGTTTGCCTGGCTTAGGCTGTCTTGCCCAGAAACTGTAAAAAGCTGCCCCCAAGATTGCAGTGGAGTTTCACCTATGGCACCTGTAGCTCCAATAATAGCATTACCAACAGAAACAAAACCATACTTGTTGAGAATATACCGGTTGAATTTAAAGGTATAGAAACAATTCCAGCAATTTCTACACAAGTAAAATCTGTTTCAACTCAAGCACCAGTCACAGTTAAAGTTAATGTGGATAAAGAGAAAAACTAAACAAAGATTGAAGTTGGGGAAACAACAGCTGTGACAAAAGAGGTTTTGAAATTTGAAAATGTTTCTTTAAAAGTAGAAACACCTAAAGGAGATGTTACTGTTCAAGTTCTTCCAAACACTGCTACACAGACAACAATTTCAAAAGAAGCACAGAAAATTGAATACATTGAACTTAAAGTTTTTAATGAAAAACCAGTCTACAAAATTGAATGAAGGAAAAGATGCTAAGCTACTTTGGATATTTCCTGTCAGTGTGCCAATAACAACTCATGTAAGTGCTTTGACAGGAGAAATAGAAAAAATAGAAAAGCCTTGGTGGGGCTTTCTAGCTCAATAGTTTTTATTCAATTTTAATAATTTCTATCTTTTTTATTGTGTTAGAAATTAATTTTTTAATCTTCAGCATTTTTTCCAGGTTTCTTATAATATTAATATTCCCTTTTGTTGTTGGGTGTTTTGAAACAAAGAATGAGCAACAGTCATTATATGGTTTTATAGATGTGTTATACGTACCTATTTTTTTAGACATTAGAATTATTTCATTTTTATCAAAACCTATCAATGGAGAAAATACTAAATATTTTGTCGAATTGTAAATTATATTGAGATTTTCAAGTGTTTGTGATGCAACTTGTGCAATATTATCACCTGTAACAAATGCTTTAGCTTTTTCCTTTTCTAATATATTTTCAGCAATTCTCAACATAATAATTCTATAAATTATCATTCTATATTTAGCAGGAACATATTTTATTATCTCTAATTGTATTTCTTTAAATGGGACAAGATACAATTTTGAATTAAATTGATATCTATTAAGAATTTCTACAAGTTTTATTATTTTATTTTTTACTTCATAAGATAATCCTGTATAATTATGAAAATGCACAAAAACTACCTCACAACCACGCTTCATCATCATAAATGAGGCAACAGGACTGTCTATCCCACCAGAAATTAATGATACTACTTTACCAGAGACACCTATTGGAAGTCCGCCAAGTCCTTTGACTTTTTCATAATAAATAAATGCATTTCTTTCTGTTATCTCAATAAAAATTTCTATATCCGGTTTGGAGAGATTAACTTTCATTCCAGTACAATCAACAATATATTTACCGACAATCTCATTTACTTTTCTTGATTCATATGGAAATTTTTTATAAGATCTACGTGTTGTTATTCTGAACGTTTTTCTTTTATTTGTTTTTAATAAAATGAGTGCTTTTTTCTTCATGTCATTTATGCTAATTTTTGCATCTATAGCAAATGAGAAATAAGAAATTCCAAATACATTTTTTAGTCTTTTTTTAATCATTTTTATGTTAGAATTCTTTGTAAGTTTTATTATTATTCTTCCATAAAGTCTATTAATAAATTCATATTGAAGACCATAAAGAGCCTTTTTGATATTTTCAATCAATTTTTTCTCAAAATATATTCTATTTTTACCTTTTATTCCAATTTCACCATAATGAACCAAAATATATGTATACATAAAATAAAGATGAAGAATAAAATTTATAATGATTTTCTCTGGGTCAATCACTTAAAATTTTGTTTTGGAATTTCAAAATCAAAAATATAGTCTGAATCAAAAGGTTCTTGATAAATATTAAATTTCCATCCGTTTTTGAAGTCTTTATAAAAATCATAAAATTTATTTTCATCACGCCCAAAAAATCTTTGTATTTTAAATTTAAGATAATGATTTTTTATGAATTCTTTTATTTCATTCTTTTTCATTATTTTTATGTTAAAATTATCAGTGAGTATACATAAATAATTCCTATCATTAACATTACCATCTATACTAAATGATATGCAAAACCAATTAACACCCTTTATGTTATCTAAATATGACATAATTTCTTCGTATTTATTTTCTATTTTATTCTCTGAGAAAAAATCTTTTATATATGGTAGTGTAAAAAATATTTTTGCATCATCTTTGTTAATAAATCTTAATACATATTTGCTCATGATATAAGGATAATCTCAATTTTCTTAAATCTTTATGTTAATATTTTTTGATGAAAAAACAGTTTAAAGAGCTAAAGAAATTTCTTGATGAAAATAATGTTAAGTATTTTATTTCTGAACATGAACCTGTTTATACATCAGAACAGGCAGCAAAAGTTAGAGGTGTTGAACTTAAAACAGGTGTCAAGGCCCTCATATTTAAAGTACTTGCAGAAAAACCATATTTTATTCATGTACTTATACCTGGTGATAAAAGGGCTGACATAAATAAAATAAAAAATATTGTTGGTCATAAAACTAAGTTAGCAAGCTCGTATGAAGTGCTAAGGGTATGTGGATGTGAGATAGGAAGTGTTCATCCTTTTGGAAATCTATTTAATTTGGGAACATATATGGATAAAAAAAATTTAGAAAACGAATTTGTAAATTTTAATGCAGGTTTGCATACAATTTCTATAAGAATGAGTTCAAAAGATATGAAAAAGTTAATAAATCCTGTTGTTGGAGATTTCTGTATAGATAGTTGAAGTTAATACTGTTGCGAAGAAACTAAAATTTATACATTTCCTCTATGAATTCTTGCTGTTTTTGGTGTTACAATTAACCATTCGTCACCGACACCTGCTATGTCACCATCAATACCTGTTACTATTGTTTTTATTTTTGAAATTATCTGTTTAAGTTCATCCGTGTTTGTATCTTTAAGTTCTTTTATTCTTGCGATAACAATGTTTCCATTTTTTACATTCTTTATTATATTATCAGAATCTGGAATACCTGTAATCTTTTCTATCATAATTTTTATGTGTTCCGTTTCTTCACCGATATCTAATGGTATTTCTGTAAACTCTTCGATAGATGGTTCTTCTTTTCCTTTCTTGAAAAATCTACTAAATAATGACATTCTAAATCACTTAATAAATAATATTAAATTATATACTTAAAGCTTTCATATTATGCTTCTATTAACTTAATGTTGATGTCTTAAACATTAAAAATCAAATTAAAATCTTTAATCTTAGACTCACTTCTAAGTTAATAATCTTTATGAGCTGTTCCTAGGTCTAGGTCAATTAATGGCAGATATTTATAACTGGAAAAGGAAAATTGAAAGAGAATTGGAAAGAATTAAAGAATTGAATATCTGTTAGGTAGTAGAAACAACTCTTTTGAAAACTTCGGCAAGTTCTGGATCTGTTCCACCACCTTCTATTACTCCTATTGTTGGGTTTTTATTTATCATATTAATAGTTATTGCTTTACTTTAAAAATTATTCACTCAAGGCGGACTTCTGAATTATTCCTAATGTATGTGTTATTGCGAGCCAAATGAAGTAAGAAATCTCAAATGGAAAGACATAAACTTTGACAGAGAAATAGTCCATCTTAAAACAACAAACCATTTTTAAAGTTTTATGGAATAAAAATATATTAAAAGTGATGATTTATGGCGTTCTTTAAGGATAGACTTGATCGTGGTCTAACAAAAAGATGTATTATGTGCGATGGTGCTATTGAGAAGGCTAATCTGGGTAATATATGCAATGCATGCAGGGACAAGATGAGAAAGTAGAATAAAAATTTAACAGAGACATAAATTAGAACATGTAAAAAATTCAGGTTTGAAAAATATAGCTGATAAGTAATTAGATAAAAATAAAGATTTTACATAGGGTATGCATGCTATTGTGTTAAACCTTGAAAATATATTGATAACTTATAATTAGTTTTCCATTGCTTTGATCTTGAATTTTAGTTTATCTATTTCCTTCTTGAATTTCTTTTCTATTTCATAAGGATATCTAAATGTATAAGATATTGCATGCATTATGTTTCTTGCAGGCTCCACAGCAATAGCATACCAAAAAACATATCGTATAGGTATGTCGCTATGTCTTATAACTACTTCGCCTAATTTAGGAAGCAACAACAAACATGCTAATCTAAGCAAAAATGAAAGTAAAAATATTATTTGGAGTCCATGCAACCATAAAAATGTTGTATTAGACCAAGATTCTGCAAGAATACCACCAATCACTGATCCAAGGATTACACCTATGCCTATAAAAAAATTAAAGTTGGCAACATATTGTGGTCGCTTTTCTGCAGGTGTTATGTCGAGAAGATAATTAAAAACTACCATATCAAAACCAGACCATATAAAACCATCAAATACTTTTAGAATCGCTATTGTAAAAATATCAAATACAAGCATCCAACCAAATGGTGTAAAGATACCAAAAAACCCGCAAACAATTAGAATTTTTCTACTGCCAAATTTGTCATTTAATTTTCCCCAGTATTTAAAAGACAATATCCTTGCAACAGCACCTATAACAGTTAATATGCCAAACCAGATATAATCTATTTTTAGCTCACGCAACATATAAACTGCATAAAATGGTGATGCAATCTCTACAGCTAGATACATAAAAAATATATATACTGTAAATATTGCAAGGCTTCTGTTTACTCTTAATGTATTTGGCCAATACCTTGGATTGAATTCAAATCTATGTTTATAATGATAAATTTTCTTGAATGGCGGTTCATATATTTTAAGAAATAAAGGAATGGATATCGCAGCAAGTATAATTGCTATTATAAATATCAACGGAAATCCATAATATGAAAGTAAAAACCCAGCTGCAAGTGTTGCAACTACACCGGCTATACCATTAATCGTATTTCTCCATCCAAAATATCTTCCACGTATTTTCATAGGTACTAAATCACCCATAAGACTAGACCAAGCAGGGGAGCGTAATGCAGAGAAAAATCCAGCAATAGCAAATAATAATATCAATAATGTTATAGGATTTTTAAGCGGTATAAATGGTAAAAGTATTATTGGTATCCATATAATAATCCTTGAAATAATCTGAGAAAAAAACCATATAAACTTTCTGTCAAAAAATTCTGTAAGCTTTGCTCCAGGTATTTGTGCAATTGTATTTGCAAAATTTCTAATGGAAAAAAGAAGACCTATATCAAGATTTGATGCACGTAACATAAGAGCAAAAGGTGTTATATAAGATTCTGTTATACTTGAAGATGCTGTATTGAACACACCTTCTGTTATAGAATATTGCAGACTTTTATGAATTTTTTTATCGATATTCTTTTTTTCTATTTTTGTTTGTTCTTTTTTTGCATTATTACTTTTTATTTTTTTCGAATCAATCCTACCTTCAACTAATACAGATCTTGTTATATTGTCCAATTTTCTTTTCTCAAATGGCATAAAAAGTAATTAATATAGTCCTTGATTAATAAATTTTTTTCTTAACAATTATTGCTATGAGTTTATTGATTTTTGGAAACATCAGATTATCACAACCTTTTAAATGTTTTCTTAACATATTTTTATTAGGTGGTATGAATGGATGCAAACCTTCTTGTTACATTTGACCCAAATCATATAGGAAAGGCAAGTGAGGAAGTAAAGGCTTTGCTCGAAGATATTGGTGATTTCGAATTCCTTGATAGCAATGTGGATGGGGTTTTTCTCCTAAAAACAAAAAAAGATTCAAAAAAAATTGTAAAAGAACTGAAAGAAATTTGCAAAGAAAACCCAAAAAAATTTGAATATACCTTTCACTGGGTACCTATAGAAAGATGGTGCAAATCAACAATTGAGGATATGATAGACGTTATGAAAGATATAGATAATAGAATGGATCCTAACAAGAGTTGGAAGATGGATCTAAACAAACGTAATTTTAAAGAAGATACAATGAGTTTAATAATAAAACTAACAGACCATATAAATAAACCAAAAGTTGATTTGAAAAATCCACAACAAATAGTAAAAGTGGAAATACTTGGTGACAAGACAGGTATATCATTGCTAGATGCAGATGAATTGCTAGATATTCCTAAAATAAAAAGAGAATTTGAATAAGCATAAGCTTCTATATTTTTTAGATATTATTTTTAGATATTATTATAATAAACAAGAAATATTCAGAGTTTTGTTCTATCTTTTCTAGCTACAACCACCAGAAGAACTTGTACCGCTTCCTGAACCAATTGCTCCAATACCTGGAGATTCCACGGTCGTACTCAATTTTTGAGAGCATTCTGTTGGTGGATTTTTGAAGGCTGAGCATATTGCTTGTTTAATAGATTCTGCAGCTCTATTCACACTTATCGTTACACCATTCAAAACAAAAGTTGGTGAACCTCTAACATCGTATTTGTTATTCAGCCCTGAATCAATTGGATATGGTGGATAGGCTGCTCCACTCTCTTTAAACAAACTTGAAATGTTATATTGTTTATTAGTAGATTCCATGCAAGCATTAAGTCTTATTTTATCTATCTTGGTTTCTGAGATACATTTTTCAGCATCTCCACTTTGGACGAAACATCTCAAATAGTTTGTGAACTTGTCTTTTTGTTCTTTCTGTATGCAATACATTCTGGTGTTTTCTATCATTTCTTTCTCACCATGCATAATATAGTCTACAAAATTGACATACAGGTCAGCTTTATTACCTAAAAGCTCCATAACCGGAATGTAAGCTTTCAAGAATTGCAAACCAAATGGGCAGTAGCTCATTACAAAAACTCTTGCTTCCGGCCTATCTGTTTTTGGAACTTCTTGTTGTGGCTGCTCTGCTTGAGTTTCTTGTTTTGGAAGCTTTTGACTCATATTAATGCCTTCCAAAAATAGATAGCTTCCATCTTTTGAAGCATAAACAGAAATTATGTTACCTTGATAGCTTGTAACGATTTCATAGAAACTTCCCATGTCATTTACAGAAACTAAACTTGCATTCCCTGTTGCGACAATATTTTGATTTATGTAATTTATAACTTTTTCACCAATTTGTTGACCTGAAACTGATGATAAATTTAAAATACCTGACAAATTAAATAAACCAACTATTTGAGCAAAAATTATCACAGCTAGAATAATTGTCAAAATCTGCCATACATTAACATTTGGAATTTTTGTTATTTTTTTCTCAGCTGTTTTCTTAGGTTTTTCTTCAGTCATATTAACAATAATTTATGAAAAGAAAAACATAAAAAGCTTGTTTTTATCATTGGTATTTTGATATACACAAAATTAAATTTTAAATTATTTTAATTGAAATCGATATTTATGCAGTCAAAAATTGGTGTTGACGAATCTGGTAAAGGTGATTATTTTGGTTATTTAGTTGTTGCAGGTGTTTATGTAAATAAAAAAATAGAAGAAAAATTAAGATCAATGAATGTTAGAGATTCAAAACTCATTTCTGATAATATTGTTCTTGAATTATCAAAAGAGATAAAGAAAATATGCCCTTATGAAATTTTGAAAATATCTCCAGAAAAATACAATAATCTTTATAAAAAATTTAGAAATTTGAACAAACTTCTTGCATGGGGTCATGCAAGGGTTATTGAAAATTTGTTAGAAAAAACAAGACCCGATATTGTTATAACAGATAAATTTGCAGATGAAAAATTCTTAAGAAATGCTCTTTTTAAAAGGGGCAGATCCATTAAAATTATACAAAAAATAAAAGCTGAATCAGACATTGCTGTTGCTGCTGCATCTATACTTGCACGTGCAGAGTTCTTGAAAACATTAAAAAAACTTTCTATTGATTTAGGTTACAAATTACCTAAAGGTGCTACACACGTAGAATATGCTGCAAAATACATATTGAAAAAATTTGGTAAAGATACCTTATACCAGGTAGCGAAGGCGCACTTCAAGATTTCAAAAAAGATATTTGAAAAGTTGAATGATTGATTTTATCACAAAATCAAAGGTTACAAAAAACTTTATACATTCAAAGATACATAATTATTTATGATGAAATTATCTATTTCGAGATGTTCTAAGTGTAAAAAGATAAGATTAGTTGATAAAACAAAATATGGAAATATATGTTTTGCATGCAAACAGATGATAAAGAAAAAATAACAATTTATGAATTTAAAAATTTTTCAATTATATTTTTAATATGAAAATTATAAATAAAATATTTAAGAATGTTAAAAATAAAAATCCAAAATATAAAAATTTGCTTGTAGGTTTATTATCTTTACCTTTAATTTTTACACTCTCAATGAAAGCTGATGCACAAACAAAAATTAGATCACATTTAAGTAGATCACAAGTAACAAGACAAGTAAGATTTATAAAGCCACCGTATATAAGATTACAACCTTATTTGTATAGTTTTTATGGGTATCCATATGTATTTTATTATCCGGAGTCATATTTATATAAAGAGATAATGATTAGACAAATGTTTTGCTATCCACCACAAAAATGGTATATTCAATTGGATGTTAAAGAAGAAACAATGAAAGAAAACAAAGAAATAGAAAGATATCAAAAAGAAATAGAAAAATTGAAAAATAGGATTGTTGAACTTGAGAAAAAGATAGAAGAGAAGCCAAGAGAAAAAAAGGCTTATCAGCCTGGATATCAGTATGGTGGATTAATGAAAGGACAATATATTGGTGAGGCTGTATCATTTCTTAATTGGTATCTATACAATAATGGTTTTGATGGTTGGCATGCTTATACACATAGATACGTTCCTGTGGATGATAAGAAATACATTTTTGATGTTGTAGTGGAGGATGAGCAAAATAATCAACTTTGTATTTTTGAATTTCCTGATAAAGAAGATGCATATGAAAAAAATAAAATGGAACTAATAGAATATGGAAAATTAAAAATACCTGCTTATGTGATAGAACCGAAAGATAAAGGTCCAGATTTTATAAAACAATTGGAAGATGTCATTTACAAAATTATAAAATAATTATCTACTAATTCTAGAGACATGCCCCTCTTTATAAACTTTTATCGTATTTTCTACAAATGTGTCTATTTTTGGCTCATGAGAAACTATTATAATTTGTTTTAAATTTAATTTTTCAATAACATCACGCATCCTTTCTAATTGATCTGTGCTAAATCCGTCTGTTGGTTCATCTAAAATTAATAAGTCTTTTGTCTTTATACCTTCCAATAAGATATTTACAACTTTATTAAGTGCAAGACGATACGCAAGTGCAACAGATGTACGTTCGCCACCAGAAAGATTAGCGTATTCTGTTTCGTATCCATTCTGCTCTATTATTGGGGTAAATTGTTCATCTATACGTACATTTAATTCATCACCCATAAGAATTGTAAACCATTCTTTGAAAAATTTATTGAATTCTTGTTGTATACTATACATTACATGCTTTTCAATTGTTTCCATAAGATTTATAAAATGCTCATCAATCCAATTTATGAGCTCACCTATGTAATAACTACGATCTTTTTCTTTCTTCTTATTCTCTATTTCTTTTTTTAGGTTTGATATCATTTCATGCATATGTTTTAACTGTTCTTCTGTCCTTGAAATATTTTTTTCAACAAAAAGTTTTTCATTATTAATTTTATCTAATTCTCCCTCAAGAGATTTGTATTTTATTTCTATTTTGCTGTAACTTTCCAACATTGGTTTGAGGGATAATATCTTCTTATTTAATTCATCTATATCATTTTTTATACTACTCTTTTCAACTTCTAATTTTTTCATCCAATTTATATAATCATTTATTGTTTTTTCAATTTGTGACTTTTTTTCGAGAGAATAAATATTTTCAAGAATTTTTTCTATCTTTTTTTCCATATCTGAAATATTTTTTTCTATTTCTTTGCATTCATTTATTTTATTTTCTATGCGATTATTGAATTCATCCTTATTATATACTTTTTGCCCACAAACACCACACACGCCATTTTTCAATATTTCATTCAATTTTTCAATTTCTTTCTTTATTGCACCATAAACAGAAATTGCATCAGATTTCTTTTTTTGCATCTCAGATAATTCATTCTTTAAATCATTAATATATCCGGTAACCATAAATTTTCTAAGTTCGTCTTGATATAATTTTATTTTTGTATTCACATCTTCTATATCTATGATAATTGTTTTTAGTCTTCTTTCTTTGATCGAGAGTTCAGATTCATAATGTATAACTTCACGACTTATCTTATTTAATTTTTCTATTTCTTCTTTCGCTATGTTCATTTCAGATTTTTTTATTTCCAACCTTTTATTCACATCCTCTAAAATTTTATTTTGTTCGATAAGCTTTTTTTCAGCATCAATCTTTTCTTTTTCTATTTTCTCTAATTCCAATAATTTATTTTCTAGATCCGCTATAGATATATCAAGCATTTTTTTAATAGATCTTAATTCTGTAAGAAACATTCTTGCATTGTTTCTTATAATCCCATATTTATCAATACCAAAAATTTTTCTAAGTACTTCAATACGTTCTTTGCTTAGAAGTATAGTTTTCATCTCTTCTTGTGGTGTATAAACTGTATAACGAAATATTGGCCTATTTTTCTTTATAGCATCTCTTGGATAGCCAAGTAATTCATATATTTTTTCTGTAAGTTCAGTTGGTGAAAATTCGCGTTCGATGCCATTAATCATTAACACGCCTGAATCCTGAACAACTCCTTTATTTCTTTTAAGCACTCTTTTTACTATTATATTTTTTCCATCGAGTTCAAATTCTAATTCAACCGAACCATGGTTCTTATCGTGTCTTAAAAGATTTGTTCCATCAAGTTCACCTTTTCTTATGCCAAATAATGCAAAATCTGCTGCAAGAAGGATTGTGGATTTTCCAGAACCAACATCTCCAGAAAGTAATACAGAACCTCTTGGAAATTCTATTTTCTCATCAATATAACTTCTTATATTTTTCAATTTTATAAATTTCAAAATCATATCAAACACCAAGAATTTTTTTTACATTACTCTTTATTCTTTCTTCATATGTTGTATTTGTTTCACCTTCCATTTTTTCTTCCTTAAAGGTATTCATTAAATCTAAAATTATTTTTTTTATTTCATTATTAGAAAATTTAGATAATTTGTAGGTATGCTCTGCTATCAATGTCTTTTCTAGTTCTTCAACTGTAACATTTGGTTTTATCTTAATTTCTTCGAATTCTTTTGTTGTTAGCATACTTATGTTTTTTTTAACAACCTTTGCACCTTTTTGATAAACTTTTGAATATATCGTCTTGAAATCTATATCAGATGGCTTACCATTTTCAAGCACCCCAGAAATCTTTAGCAAAAATATTTTATTTTTCAAATCCATATGCTCTATTTTATTTAATATCTCGTCTTCAACACGCTTTACAGATTTTTTGTCAGCATTTATCTCTATTGTGACAACATCAATAATATTTAAATCAAACCAGTTGAGATTTATTTTACCATCATAATTCACAAAATAAAAACCAGGTTTGCATTTTTCAAGCTCATCAAAGCTTGTTGGAAACAAAGCACCAGGATATACTATTTTGCCAAATTCTTCATCCCTTTCAAATTTATGGTGTACATGTCCACCTGCATAATAATTGAAATTTTTTGGTAGAAGTGACAATGATATTGAGTCCATTTCTTTCAAATGTTGTGGTTTATATTCTGTTATTGCTGAATGAAAAACAAATATACTTAATCCATTATAATTTTCTGGACTCTCAAGACTTTCATAATAAGATTTTTCAAGACCACCTCTTCTACCTAACATACCTGCAATCCTTGCACCACTTTTATCATTCACAAATTTTAGTTTCAATTTACCATCAACCTCAATGCATCTAGCAACATTTACTATAAGGCCTGCATCCTCTAAAACAGATAGCATTGTTTTACCAGTAGGGGAAAAATCATGAGAACCAGGTATAGCATAAATATTTATTCCCGCATCTTTACATCTCTTTAGCCATGAAACAGCAAATCGCAAAATATCTATTGGAGGTATGCTTGAATCAAATAAATCCCCTGATATTATTATGAAATCTACAGCAGAATTTATGCATACACTTATAGCCTCTTTAAATGCTAATAATGGATATTCACGCATATCTGGGTGATTATTCCATGAACCAAGATGCGGGTCAGCCATGTGTGCAAATCTCATTCAAAAACACTTCCTAAATTTTTTTTTGAAAGAAATGTACGCTTTGTGAAATATCTCATAAAGAAAAATAATCAAGAAAAATACTTAAAATAAATTAATACTCTTCCCAATGCACCTTTCTTTTTTCTCTATTTTCTAAAATATCTTCAAATTTTGGTATACTTATAGGTATTGCGAATTTTGTGAAACTTGAAGTAACTATAGCTTCTCCTATGTCTAAACTTGCTATATTTCTATTCTCTTTTGATAAATCTTGAGCAGCACTTTCTATTACTGCATTTCTTTCTGATACAAGCTCTATCCCGAGTATTATCTTTGTATTCATGTTTGCAAGTATTTCTTTTGGTATAAGACTTGGTAATTGCGTTATAGCTATCAATCCAATATTAAATTTTCTACCCTCTCTTGCTATTGTTGTAAAAATATTTTTTCTTTCAAGTGAGTCTGCATTAAGAACACGTGGCGCTTCTTCTAATACAATAGAAATAATTGGTTTTTTATTAATAATATTATCCATTTTATATTGCTTGTAATTATTAAATATCTCTTTTGCTATCATTGAACCTATCAAAATTTCTATTTCACTTGAAAGCATGGATGTATCTATAATAACATTTTTGCCATTTTCAAGTTCAGAGCATATATCACTTATTGTTGTTCTCCCAGCATTTATATCAAAAACCCCAGTACATTCTAGTTCGCCATCTATTTTTCTTATTCCGAGAATTACATTAAATTTTCTCTGTAAAACATTTAGTGTTTCTGGTTTTATATTTATCATTTCACATATATCGCTGTCTGCAAGTACAAGTTCACTTACCCAATTATCTTTATATTCATTGTAAAATAAATACATAGCTTCTATTTGGGCATCACTAAGATTCATAACATCGTCAAGGTGCCATGGTTTAAGTTTTTCTATGTTTATAATTAATTTTCTAGTGCCTGGTAATGGATTTAGTGAATAATAAATACAGTTATAATCTTTTAAACCAGGTCCATTACGTCCATAATATTCATCATGAGGATCGAGAATAAGAAATGAGCAAAAATCTTGCTTCATTGCAGATGCTGCCATAACTTTTACAAGGTTACTTTTCCCACGTCCAGTTGTTGCTGCAATAAATACATGATGTTTAAGTGTATTTTTTCCTTGCAAAAATACATCGGCATTTATTATTTTTGAGCCTGAACGGATCTTCCCAACATATAATGCATCATATGGTTTTGATAAAAATTTCAAATCATTTTCTGTTATTGGTCTTATTTCAGAAAAAAATTCAGGTAGTTTTTTTGGTACCTTTGCGATACCATTTGAAACAGTAAGTAAAATCTTTAGACGCGCTAATGTATAATTTGATAGTTCTTTATCAAAAAAATCAAGGTTTTGATAGCCCTCAAGCTTCATACCAGCTATGAGCTCTCTTGTTGACTCTCCTATCTGACTACCATAAAGCAAATCAAATACCTCAAGAATAACATATGAATTTTGATCTATATCTGCAACAAAAAGATCACCAAGCTCTATTTCTTTTCCAGATTTTTGTCTTACAATTATTTCAGAAAAATTACCGCCTATAATCTGACCGACGATTTCCATTCTTATCACCTGAAATATTTTAGCAGTTCATCAGGTTTATCTATAACAATATCTGCGTCTATTAATTTATTTTTATTTTCATACCCATATGAAACTGCTATAATTCTTTTTACATGTGCACGTCTTCCGCATTCTATATCAATTCTTGTATCACAAACAAAATTTGTACTTTCTGGTTTTGAATCTAATTTTTTTATACATAAAAGCAATTGATCTGGATGTGGTTTAGGCTTTGCTACATTTACATCAACAATACAATCAAAAAAATTTAAGAGTTCATATTTTTTTAATATATTTTCTATTACATCTTTGAAATTATTTGAGACAATACCAAATTTATAATTTTTGTGAAGTTCTTTTATTACAGAATCCATATTATTGACAATATTTATTTTATCCTTATAGACTTTTGCTTCATTAGTAAATAATTCAGGAACATTTTTTAATTCATAATCATTAAAGCCAAGCTCCTTATAAACATCTTTCCAATATCTACCTGTAAATTTTTCTATGAATTTTTCATAATCTTCAAATGGTTTCTTTCCAAACATCTTTAATATCTTATTGTTTATTTCATAATAATATCTAGAAGTATTTACTAGGGTACCATCAAAATCAAATATTATTACATTTTTCATATAATCATCTGAAAATTTTGTTGAGTATTTCATGGGCATCTGATGCAGATATAAAATCTTCTTGTTTTTTGGTTTCTGATAATAATAATGCTCTGTGATATAACTTTTCATTTTCTGTTACTCTTGCAAGACTATCTGCATCTATAAGTCCAAAAGGATATCCTGGAAAACGAAAATCACAACTATTTTCTGCTAATGTTGCTATCACATCATTCACATCAATTTTTTTAAATTGTTCTTTCAATATTTCATATCTAAATACATGGTTAGAATTTGGATGCAATTTTGTTACAATAATCTCCGCCTTGTGGTCGGGTTGTTCTATATCAACAATTGGATAATAGTACCATTTTTTATTTGACATAATAGCATTACCACGCTTTTTTAACACAGCTAAAAGACTGTTTCCTGTTGTTGTGAATAATGTTGATGTTTTTGCAAGACCTGAAAATATAACATTTTTTCTTATCGCTGCATCATAAACATCTTCTGAAAATATATGTTCATTTGTTACACCTGTTTGTAATGAACCATCCTTAACAATAATATCATCACAATCTAACTCATTTTTTATAACATACTTTGCAATCTTCCATTCTGCAAATCTTCTTATAACATTAGATATTTTAGATATATCTACAATAAATATACCTTCTCTCAATGTTTGATCAAGCAAACTAAATGATAAATATTTTTCTTCTGGCAAAAATTCACTATAGTCACCCAACGGAAAGATTTCCGTTTTATATATTAATTCATTATTACCAACCAATTTTACAATAGCGTAGAATTCTATCCTTGATTGCATTTGTGGCTTTATCTTTTTTACACCATCAAAAACATTAAAATATATGCGAATAAAATTTATTGAAAAATTTGGTGCAGATAAAATTTCAGCATTACCACCATCAACAAATGCTATCTTTCTATTTTTTTTTGATTCTAATATCTCATGAAAATTTTTATTATCTAAAGGGATTGGCTTATACCTTTCGTCATGAAATTTTGGGTCACCATCTTCAAACTTTCTTATTTCACTTAATGAATTTGCTATTTTTTCAATTACCCTTTTCATATCAATTAATAAATCAGAGTAAAGTATTTATAAATCTTAATAATATATTATTAGTTTGCATAGCGAGGTGGAGCAGCCTGGAGTAAGACGCATTTTTGCGTCTTTTGATTGAATGCTCACCGGGCCCATAATCCATTTCCTTAAAAGAATGTGAGACCCGGGGGTCGTTGGTTCAAATCCCAGAGAAGAATGTAATTAATGTAAATTAATTGGGTGAAATTCCAACCCTCGCTATTTTTCATTAATAAAATTGTATTTCAATTTGACAAAAAAAGAAGAAAAAAATAAAGATAACGACAATCTGTTACCAATCAACTTTTAAACATTTTTAATAAATTAGATACTTATGCTTTCGGATGAGGATGGTAAATTTCTATTAAGGCTTGCACGTGATGCAATAGAAAAATTTGTTAGAAATGAAAAAGTAGAAAAACCTAAAAATTATCCAAAAATATTAGATGAGCCAAGAGGTGTTTTTTGTACAATAAAAAAGAATGGTAATTTGAGAGGCTGTATTGGAATGCTATATCCAATTATGCCATTGATAAAGGCTACGATTTCAGCTGCTATTTCTGCATGTAGTGAGGACCCAAGATTTCGACCAATAAGAGAGGCGGAATTGGATAAAATAAAAATTGAAATATCGATATTAACAGAACCAAAAATTATTGAAGTTAAGAAGCCTGAAGAATATTTAGAAAAAATAAAGATAGGTAATGATGGATTGATAATAGAATATGGTCCATATTCTGGTCTTCTCCTTCCTCAAGTACCACTAGAATATAATTGGAATGTTGAAGAATTTTTAGATCATCTTTGTATGAAGGCGGGATTACCAGAAGGAATGTGGAAAGAAAAAGGTATTAAAATTTATAAATTTCAGGCACAAATTTTTAGTGAATAATTTAACAAATGACTATTTATCGGATTCACATTTAAATTTTTCTTTTGTATATGTTAGTTTATGGAGATATTAGAAAAAGCTAAAAAAATATTAAGACAACCTGTATGTGATAATTGTCTTGGACGGCAATTTGCACAATTGCTTCATGGGTATAACAACAAAGAAAGAGGTAAAATTATAAGAACAATAATAGCCATGAGTATAGACAAAGAAGATTGCAAAACAGATATGGATTTATCAAATTTTTCTGGATTTAAATTTCATAATTTTGAATTAAAAGAAAAATTAATCGAAAAAAAATGTTCTCTCTGTAATAATATCTTTGAAAAACTTGATATATTTTCAAAAAAAGCTATAGAAAAATCTAAAAATATCCAATTTAATACATTCCTTGTTGGTACAAAACTCTCCTTTGATTTGATAAGTAAAGAAGAAGAACTTTGGGAGCATATTGGCATAGATTATTGCGAGCCTATCAAAGCTGAAATAAATAGAGAAGTTGGCAAATTGATTGAAAAGAAAATAAAAGCAAGATTCAACCCAAAGAATCCTGATGTAAATTTTATAATTGATATCGAAAAAAATTCAATAAATATAGAAATAAATCCAATTTTTATATATGGTGAATATCAGAAGCTCATAAGAGGTATACCACAAACGAAATGGCCATCTAAAAAATATAAAACAAGTGTAGAAGAAATAATTGCAAAACCATTTATGTTAGCAACACATGGAAAGGAACATAAGTTTCATGGCCTTGGAAGAGAAGACATAGATGCAAGGTGCCTTGCATGGAGACCTTTTGTTCTTGAAATAATCGAACCAAAAATCAGAAATATAAATCTAAAAGAGATTTCAAAAAAAATATCTAATAAAATAAAGGTAAAAAAATTAAGAATATCTAATATAAGTGAGGTCAGAAAAATAAAGGAAGCACGTGTTGATAAAACATATCATGCAATAGTTGAATGCGATAAAAAAATAACAAAAAATGATTTAGAAAAATTAAAATCACTTATAACACAAATAAGACAAAAAACACCGACACGCGTCCTTCACCGCCGTGCCGATAAACTTAGAAAAAGAAATGTAAAATATATAAAAGCAAAACTAATTAACTCTAAAAAATTTAATCTTGTAGTACGCTGTGAGGCAGGGCTTTATGTAAAGGAACTAATAAGTGGTGATAATGATCGAACAAAACCATCTGTTTCTGAAATTTTAGGATGCAACTGTAGATGCAAGGAATTGGATGTCATCAAAATTGAAAGATACATTTAAAAATTTTTAAAATACTCAATTTAATTATGTCAAAAGAATTCATTTCATGTGGATTTTATAAATTCGGACTTTGTAATGAGTTGCTCCCAAAGAGGGTAGAATGTGGGGGAAATATCTTAAATTGTTTGTATTTGAGAAATTATTCCATAAAAACACCTAATTTAACAGCATCCTATTTTGGAGAAAAAACAAAAAATAAAGAAGAGATTATAAAAATTTTGAAGATATATCCAACACTCCAAACCTTTTAAGCTTTTATCTTCAATAAAAATCAAACAGGAGAAATAAATATGGTCAGAAAATCATATGGAAAGATGCGCAAAACAAGGAAAAAATTGAAACTTAGTAAAAAACCAACGCTCACTAGATTCTTACAAGAATTTAATCCAGGTGATAAGGTTGTGATAGATATAGCAACATGCAGGAAGATACCACACCCAAATTTTCAAGGCCTTACAGGAACTGTAATTGGCAAGCGTGGTAGGAGCTTTGAGGTAAAGATAAGAGATAAGAATTCTATAAAAACATTATTTATAAGACCAGAACATTTAAAATTACAAAAATGAATGGTGATTATATGGATGTAATTGTTGAAGAAGATGTAAGCATATATGATGCAAAGCAAATATTAAATGAACGTAAGAAAGAAAAAGACTTAAATTATGAGCAAAAAATTTGTTTTGAATATCTAGAAAAAATTTGCAATTTATCTCCAGCAAAATTAAAAGATATGATTAATGAATTGAGCAAAATATCTATACTCAAACCAAGATATATTGCATTGATCTTAAACATGATGCCTGATACAGATGAAGAGGTTGAAACACTTTTCAGTAAAGAGAGAACAAATCTAAAGAAGGATGAGATAAAACAGATAGTAAGCATAGTAAATAAGTTTAAGAAATAGTGAAAAACCATAAAATGTACTTTAATTTCTGTGTTCAATTTTTTTCATTAATTATACATCAATTCATTCATTGTTCATAAGATGACAGACGGTTTCGTTGCCTCTAATTGTAACGATCTTTTTAATTTTATATTCACTATTGGTTACATGCTTGCAATAGCATATGCTCTGCACAAAACTAACACCACAACAGATGTGGATATTGCCCAAAATAGAAATTATTTTAGTCTATGATCAATGCAAACCCATCTATCCCAATTCTAACATACTTTGAACATTTATGTAGTTTGGCAATTTTTTTAATAGTTTTACTGTTTCGCTATTTTTTAATTCCTCCTGACTATATATAATCCCATACCAAAAAATTTATATACTCTATTTTTTCATTTATTTTTAACGGACAAATCGGTTGGCCTGGAAAAGGCTAGATTGAAAACCTCTACTGAACAACAACCCCTTGGGTTTGGCGACTGGACTATACCTCGCCATTCCTATTGTTCAGCAAGTTAAATTCAATCTCAAAGAAAAATACTCCGTGAATTCAGCTGAAAAGGGTTGATTCAGCTCTTGAAGGAGTTTCTTTACCGAGTCCAGAGTGAGTTAAATGGTGTGCCCAAAATTAAAAAAAGGAAATTGTAGTAATACTAAAAAGCCATGTAAGGCAAAATATCATGTAAAAATGATAAAACATAAAAATTGTAAAAATTACAAATCAAAGAAAAAATAAATAGTAATCATGCTAATTCTAAGAACAATCAAAAAATTTATTTGAATATTGATTTTATAAATTCAATTATATTTCTTTCGTGTTTATATTCTATACCAATTAAGTTTGAAGCAAATTTTATAATCTCTTTACTTGCTGGCGATTTTGGGTGCGAAATAGTTATTGGAACTTTATTATGCAAACTCTTACTAACGTTTTTATCATAAGGTATAACAGATATTACTGGAAGACCTGTGAAATATTCTATTTCATGCTTTCTCATTTCGTATTTATCTTTTCCAACCATATTAACAACAACACCTAAAGGTTTTGCATTAACTTCTTCTGCAATTTCATGACATCTTATAATATCCATAATAGATGGTATATGTGGTGTTGTTATATAAATTAGTTCATCGCTTGCCTTAATTGCACTCATAGCTTCTCTACCCAAACCGGGACTTGCATCTAAAATAACTAAATCGTTTTTTTCAGATATATCTCTTACAACATCTTTAAGTTTAGATATGTCAACTCCTTTTAGTTCATGCACAGATATAGATGCTGGTATGACTTTTAAGCCACTAAAATGTGGGTGAATAGAATCTACTACACTAATTTCTTTTCTTAACACTTTATTTATTGTTGTTGGACAATAATACATACCAAGATGAAGACCTAAATGTGATGCGGTAAGATTACAATCAACTACAGTAACACTTTTTTTGAAATGTTGTGAGAGTGCAGCGCCCAAATTTAGTGCAAATGTTGTTTTTCCAACACCACCTTTTCCAGAAATCACACTAATTATTCTTGACATCTTTATCACTTGTTTGCTTTTCTTTTTTGTCACTTTTTTTCAAAAAAGAAAAAATACCACCACCTTCCTTTTTTTTTAGAAATGGAAGTCCTGTTTTCTGATTTTCAATAACCTCAAAACCCTTTGGTAAGCTATTTATAGCATTTGTTGGATCTTTTGAAAAATAATAAAGAGTAACCTTTCTATTTGTTTTTGCATGCAACCAAAATTTTTGGCCATTTTTAGATTTATATACGTATGGTGTAAATATCCCCATAATTTATTTTTATCAATATGAATATAAAAAGACTTATGACTCGGTTTCAATCGCTCTTAAAAGTTTCGGCTTTTTTGTTTGTCTCCTTTTTATGAAAATATATAATAATATTAACGATGCTATTAGTATTATTGTTATTATGAAGATATAAATTTCAATAGGTGGTTTTGCATACAAAAATATCGCTGTTGCGTGGGTCAATTGAAAAACAGAATCTTCCAAATATTTTTTCACTATATCTAATTCAATTCTAGAATTTTCATAATCGCCTTTTTCATAATATTTAATAGCTTCTTCTAATTTAGATTTTGCTAAACTTAGGCTATTACTTGCTAATGTTATGTCAAAACCTTTCATGTGTGCTGATAAAATTTTATTTTCTATTTCTGTTATTAATAATTTATAATTTAAGATTTTTAGAATTATATCCTCTTTTATTGGTTTTTCTGTAGGTAATAAATTCAGTTCAATATTCTTTGATAGAGTAATCTCGTTAGTAATTATTTCAAGATCCATAGTATATTGACCAGGTGGTGGATATGATGTGTTTAATGAAATTAGAAACAATGCAGTATCATTTACTGACAATCTGTTTATTTGTTTTGGATTTATATTTATATTTACAAAGCTTGTTGTTGATACATATAATCTAAGATTGTGGACAGGTATTTCTCCAGTGTTATTTATTGTAATATTTATTAGTATACTTTGATTTTGATATAAATCTATATTATTAGGACAATATATTTCTAATTTTGGTATGCCTGCTATATATGGTTCTGAAATTACAATACCACCAGCACCAACCCCTACTGCTGAAACTGGCTGTGGTGGTAATGGTTGTGATGGATAAACAACATAAAAAATTCCCCACAACTCTGCTATTCTTGTTTCATAAGATACTCTTAGTTTTATGTAATATATACCGACTTCAGGCGGTATAAAAACAGTTTTATAACTTCTTTTCATTCCAGGATTTAAAATCACAGAATTATCAAAATATGTTGCTATGGGAATGAGACTTCCATTTTGATAAAAATATATATACTCTTCTATTTTTGCTGTAAATGTTTTTGTTCCCGTGTTTGTAAATTCTGCTGTTATGTTTTGTGTTTCATAAATTGTAATCTGTGGTCTATAAACAAAACCTGTTATTTTTCCTTCAAACTTTTCTTTTATACTTACATGAATATATTGCATTATAGAAAATCCAGTAATCTTATGTACATAAGAATAGATCATAAATAGAACTATTAAAATAAATAAAATCAAAAAATATCTATCTTTATCTTTCATAATTCTTATTATGTTAAGCAAGTTTATATATAATAACAGAGATCAATAAAATTATAAAAATAGCAATAATGTAATTATTATCCTTCTGTTCATCGTTTTCTTTATCAGTTTCAATAATAGATATATTATTTACATGTTCATTTTTTTCATTATAATTTTGTTTGTCCGTATCTATTATTAATCTAAATTCTTGTTCCTGCAAAAATGTTATCTTGTTTTCTGGTAGAACGATTTTAGCTATTATTGTAATGTTATATTGGCCCCATATAGCTCCAATTGGGAAAATTTTTATAAGAACAGGTGTGGCTGATATAACTTCATTAGGGGATGGCAAAATAATATATTCACTTCCTGTTGTTCTATTCAAAAGAAATTTGTTTGGCTCTATAAAAATAGAAAAATTTTCAGGTACATCTTTTGCATATATTTCTATTTCGTAGGTATTATTTTCTCTATTCCAAAAAATTGCTTTGACTGTAACTGTTTCATTCTCTATAATTTTTATATAATTATTTCTTATTGAAGAACCAATGCCAATTGCATGCGCATATGAAAAGAAAAGTATGAGTGCTATAAAAAAACTAAGGATTTTCACCATTTTTAACACCTGTTATTATAATGGTCCCAGTGTAACGTCCAGCATAAATTGGGGGGACATTTAACCAATACCATGTTGTTATATTTGTGTTTTTGGTTACATTAGTCCTGATTGGAGTATATGTATGTTTTAGCTCTTTTGATGTACTATATGAATTACTTACATTACTCCATGTTATGTTTCCAACACCAATAATAGAATTTAGAGTACTATTTGTTAAATTAGTTCCTCTTATATAAAAATCTAGGTTGCAACTCCCAGGATTAACTGTTATATTATATTTGTTTTTATCGTTTCCGGGAGCTGGATTTTCTTTTGTGTTAGGATTTAATTCTCCAAAATCTATGTGAGACCATTGTAAATTAAAATCTATTGAACAAGAAAAGATAGATATAGATATATCATCTGTATTATTGCTTTGAATTTCTTGATCAGAAGAATTAAACAAAACATCTATTCTCCAATCAGAACCTATGTCACCTGTGGCATTTATTATCCATGATAAATTGCATTGTTGATTCTTGTTTAATTCACCACAATCCTTTGTGGCATTTCTAGGTATTTCAAAAATATAGAATGGTTTATCGCCTTCTGTAGTGTTTATTGGCGTGTCTGTTTCTGGAGAAGAAAAATTATATCTTATTGTTCCATTTACATTTCCACAGTTTCCACCTCTGCATATGACAGTTGCATTTACTATGAATGTATTATTTTGTATAATATCTATTGTTGAAAGTGTTGGTGGATATGTTATATTAACTTCTAAATACCTGAAATAATTTATATACACCCATCTTATTTCTGAAACATTCATATTTCCTACAGAATCATTTGCATAAACTTTGAATGTATAATTTCCATTTACAAGATTTGTTTTATTTTTATACCAATTAAATTCATTACCGTCCATCGTCTCGTTTGTACCATTCCACTCTAATTGAATCCAGTCTGGGATTTCGGACAATGTGACATTTATGTATGTATTGTTTACATCTATTGTTTCGTTATTTGGTGTCGGAGCAACAAAGATTATTTCAGGTGGTATTGAATCAATAGAAAAATTTACTGATGCAGAAGCATTATTATTGTTTGTATCATTTACAAAAACGAATAGTTCATGCCAACCTTGTCCAACATCGATTGTAATATTTACACATCCCGGTATAGTAATATTTTCACCACCATCTATTGAATATTTACATTTATCTATTTCTATGTTATCGGTTACTGTATAATTTAGAGGGATAATTGTGGTATTATATGTAACATTAATTGGTAATTGGATTTCAATTGTTGGTGAGATTTCATCAGAATATAAATCATATGCAAACCAAAATGGCAATGGTGCTGAATTATCTGTTGTTGCAGATAATGAGGCTGTTAATGTTCCAGTTGATGGTATTCTTGTAAATGCTGTCGAGCCACAACCAGAACCATCCCACCTATTTCCTATAAGATCATCAACAATATCACCTCTTAGTATAAAAGAATCCTCATTATCTGGAGAAGGACCAACGATAACAACTTGATCTACATCATCTGTATTCGACCCACCAACGTCTGCCGTTATACCAGTAAAGCCGGATGGAGTCCAACATACCACATCTTGTGTCAAGGCATTGCTATCTGTGTAAGAGAATAATGCATGGGATGTTGTCCTTGTCCATGTTGTTCCAATAGTTTTTCCAGTTGTTGTTTCTATAGTACCATCTATAGGATTTGTTGCAGTAGTTGTAAAACCTTCTGTTGAGCCGTCTGCTTTCCAAATATATAAATGTGCGTCATTTTCAGAATCAGCGATTGCCATAGAAATCCTGTTACTTGACGGATCTGAAGCAAGTTCTATCCATAGATTATTACCTGCACCAGTATCAGGTCCTGCTGTATTTGTTGTATCCCAGCCTGTTATTGGGTTATATTTTCTATAATAGGTTGTTCCATCTAATGTTGTTAGGTCAAAAACTACAAGACCATTCCCACTTATACTTTCCCATACTATTCCAAACGCTGGTTGTGCTGTTGCAGCTAAGGTAGATTCAGAAATTGTTATGTTATGGATCCAAGTAGAACCATTCCATCTTGCAACACCAAATCCCGTAGTACCAGAAACACCAAGAAGCATATCGTCTCCTCTTGGTACAAGTTTTATCCATAAAGGTACTCCGATACCATCTAACATTATACTATTGCTTGCTCCGGGTGAAAATGTTGAACCGCAGGCTGGCGTTGGTGACCAGCCTGTACCATTCCATAAACAATAATAGGCATAATTAGTTGTTGGATCATCTGCAAAAACAATCATGGCTCTTCCTGTAGTATTTTCATAAGCAATATCAAATGCCATTTTATTTGCATTTGTTGTACTTGTTGCGCCTGTTAGGGTTCCTATTAACGACCAATCACTTTGTTGATCACAACCATCAACACATCTTAAGACGTCTAATCTCCCATCTGCTTTTAAATGAGCTACAAATTTTTCATTTTTTTTCCATGTTGCCACTATTTTTGCAAAATATATTTGTGATGAAGATGTAGAAACAGTTGAATATTCTATTCCATTTGAACTTGGATATGTATAATCTCTAACTTTTAAAACACCAGGATTAATTGTGTCACCATATATTATTGTACCATTTGCTGCATATACTATACCTTGTAAAATTACAAAAATAGATATGAAAATTAGAAAGCATTTTATTCTCATAATAGAATTTATATTAATCCAAACTTTTATACATTAATAATTATCTGAATAATTTGTTTTACAAATGAAATAAAAAGCTATTAAAACTAAAAAATATTATAATTAAGCACAAATAAGAATCTATGAAGGAGAAATAATATGTTAGGAAAATTTATAGTATTTGAAGGGTTAGATGGCTCTGGAATTACCACACAAGCCACTCTACTTAGGAATTATCTGGTAAGTAAAGGAAAATATGCATTACTTACAAAAGAGCCAACTGATGGATTAATAGGTGGATTGATAAAATCTTGTCTAAGAAAGGAGTGGAAAACAAATCCTTTAACATTACAGATGCTTTTTGCTGCGGATAGGTCTCATCATCTTGTTAGTGAAATAGAGCCTGCTTTAAAGAAAGGAAATATTGTAATATGCGATAGATATATTTTATCATCTCTTGTTTATGGAAGTATGGATGTATCGTTACAAGTCTTAAAGCAGTTAAATTCGAATTTTATGAAACCACATATAACTTTTTTTATTGACACACAACCAAGCGTTTGCATTAGTAGGATGAAAAAGGCAAGGTATCACATAGAATTGTTTGAAGAGGAGCACAAATTAGAGCAGATAAGAAGAAATTATTTATCATTAAAGAATTATTTTCCAGACACATACGTCATAGATGGTAACAGAACACCAGAAGAAATACATGATGATATAATAAAAATTTTAAAAAAATATATAGGATAAATTTAGTTATACTTTTCCATTTGAATTAATATTATTTTTTTCAGCAATATTTTTTTTATCTTTTTTTGTTTCTTCGAACATTTTTTTTAACTCTTCTCTTCGTGCACCAAAATATTCTTCAAAATGCGATGTTGTTCTCAATAATTTTGTTCTTGATTTTTTTTCACTTTTTATCAAACCACGTTCTTCTAGTTCTTTTACATATTCATATGTTCTATTTCCAATTACCTTAACAATATCTGATTGACTTATTGGCTCATGATAAGCTATAATAGAGAGTACACGTAATAATCCACGTGATAAATCTGCATGTGGAGTTAGATGTGAAACTTTGCTTGCATATTCACTTTTGACAACAAGCTTGAATCCACCAACATCTGACAATTTTATACCAAATTCATTACTGTTATATTTTTCTTTTAGTGTTGAGAGTAATTTTTCAATTTCTTCTTTTTTCATTTTTAGATTTTTTTCTAACTCCTGTATGGATAATGGTTCATCCGTTGTGAATAACATGGCTTCAAGTAGTGCAAGTTTATTTATTTGTTTTTGCTCATTATTCATTGGCTATCACTTCTTCTTTTGTCTCATCTTTTATTCTTATATAAATTTCCTTGAAAAATTCTTCCTGCTCACATATTATTTTACCACGTTGTGAAAGATAGAGGAGCGGAATGAATGTTTCAACTATTTCTTTTCTTTTCCATACAGGAACAAGATCTGAAAATTTTATACTATAATGTTTTACTATTTTGTTGAATATGTTTTCTATTCTTGTTTCTATATCCTCTTCTTCACCTATTAATGTTTCAACAGCACGTCTCATCCTTATTCGTTTTTCTTCCTTACGCTCTTTGAATTCCATAACTTTACTTAATGCATTTATCAATTCATTTAATGTAACTTTTCTTGTTGGCTTCCTCAGAATCGGTGGTGATAATGGCGGAATATTTTCTATGTTAATTGGTGGTATCTTTTCTGCTTCTATCCTTTTTTGTTCTTCCTCTTCTAAAAGAATTTCACATTTCATTCTTAGCAAGATTGCTGATATTAGAATAAATCTTGCAGGTATACGAAAATCAAAACTTTTCAATCTTTGTAGATAAAGCATGAAGGCATCTGCCAATTTTACTAAATCTATAGCTAATGGATCCATTCCCTCTTCTGCAACTATCTCTGTCAAAACTTCTTGCCAATCACTTCCAAGAATAATTGTCTGGATTACTTTTGCTTCATTCATTATATTTCACCATTTCATTATCCCTTAGGTAATTCTATACCGAAGACCTTTGAGACACCATCTTCCATTGAGACACCAAACACCTTGTCTGCCTCTGCTGTTGTTATATCATTGTGCGTTATAACTATGAATTGTACATCCTTTGAATATTTCTTTATGAGATTTGTTATTTTTTTTGTGTTTGCTTTATCCAATGCAGCATCTACTTCATCTAAGACATAAAATGGTGCAGATTTATATTGCATTAATGCAAAAAGAAATGCAAGCGATGCCAACGTCTTTTCACCACCAGACATCGAATCTAAATTTAAAACATTTTTTCCACTTGGACTTGCTTCTATGATTAATCCAGAATCTATGTTATTTTCTACCTCTAATCTTATTGTTCCAAAACCATTTGTTAGGTCTTTATAAATCCTTGTGAAATTTTCTGCTATACCATTTAATGTTTCCATGAATTTATCACGTCTCTTTTTTTCAACCTCTTGAACAATCTTTAATATTGCATCCTTTTCTTCAATTAATTTATCTAATTTTTTCTTTAATTCTTCAAATTCAATATTTATTGTCTGATACTCCTCTATTGCTTTCATGTTTACAGGACCAAGCTTGTTAATTTCAATTATGTATTTTTTTACAAGTTCTTGCAATTCATCTTCTGAAAGCTTCAAAAATTCTTTTACATCTTTATAATCTTCAAATTCTAGTTTTAGATTTGATAATGTTGCTTCAAGATGCGCCTTTTCTATTTTCAACTTTGTTATGTTATTTTGCAGAACTATTCTTTCTTCGTATATTGTTTTTCTTTTGTTTCTATAATCTTCAATAGTTTTTTCTATTTCTGATTTTTCTTTCTGCAGTTTCATAACATCTTCTGATTCTTCTTTTTCTAATTTTTTAACATTCTCCAACTCTTTTTCAAGTTTTTCTATTTCAAATATCAATTTTTTATTTTCATCCTCTAATTTTTTTATCTCGTTTGAATGTATAGCATGTTTCTTTTGATAAAAACCACCTATCATTGCTCCTGATATCTCTATAAGGTCACCATCAAGTGTTACAATTCTGAAGCCCGGGATCTTTTTTGCGGTATCTATATCTTTTACGACTAGAGTGTTTCCAAGAACATACTCCATTGCTGGATAATATTTTTTATCAAATTTTACCAAATCAATCGCATATCCTATTATATCACCTTTGTATTGTTTTTTCTTTTTTCCCTTTATTTTATTTAATGGTAAAAATCTTGCTCTTCCTATTTTATTTTCCTTGAGATGTTTTATACAAAATGAAGCTACATCATCTGTAGAAACAATAATGTCATTTTTATGTTTGCCTATTGCAACATCTAATGCTATTTCATATTTTTTTGGTATTTCTATAAGGCTTGAAACAGTCCCATAAATTTCATCGTGTTTAAGATTTAATATCTCTTTTATTACCGGCTTCTCAAAATATATACTTTTCAAACGTTGAAGCTCGCGTTCGTTTAAATCTATTTTGTCCTTTTTTCTTAATATTTCCATTTGAAGAGAATCAATTTTTTTCATTATTTCATAATTTCTCGATCTTTTAATTATTTCATCATTTATTTTCTGTATTTTTTTCTCTTTATCTTCTAATTCTGTTTCTATTGTTCTGAACTCTTTTTCGAGTTTATCAAATTTTTCTGTATTTTCTCTTATATCTTTGTCTAATATTTTCATTTTTTCTTCTGTATTATCTAATCTTTTTTTAATAAGAGATGCTTTTGCCCTCTTTAATTCTTCACTTAGTTTTTGATATTTTTCTGCATTTTCTTTTTCTTGCTTAAGTCTAATAACAAGTTTTTGTTTTTCTGCAACAACAATCATGTTTTCCCTTACACGTGTTTCAACTTTTTCTAACTCTTTTGTTGCCTTTTCACGTTTTTCATCAAATTCCTTTATACCAGATATTTCATCTATAATTTCTCTTCTTTCGAGAGGAGACATCTCTATGATTTTTGTTACATCACCTTGCATTATTATGTTATAACCTTCTGCTGACAGATTTGCATAAGATAATATATCAAGAATTTTTGATCTGGTTACTGTCCGGCCATTGAGTTTATAAATTGATATCCCATTTCTACTCACCCTTCTCATAATCTTGATTTCTTTTTCTCCAGGTATTTTATTATCATTATTATCTAAATATAATGATACTTCACAAAATTCAGCAGGTTTTCTATTTTTTCCACCATTGAAAATAAGATTTTGTAGTTTTTGTGCTCTGATGCTTCTTGCAGATGTTGTCCCAAGTACAAACATAATTGCATCTATTATGTTTGATTTCCCTGATCCATTTGGGCCTGCGATCACATTGAAGCCTTCTGGAAATGGTATTGTCACTCTATTTCCAAATGACTTAAATCCATATAATGTTATTCTATTAAGACGAACCATTTTTTACCACCTTTTTCTTTTGGTGTTTTTCAAAGTAATCAATTAATCGATTTAAAATATCATCATGGGTATCAGAACATTCGCCATATTTTTCAAATCTGGACTTTGTATTTTTTGATAATCTAATAGATGTGAATTCCTCCACTTTTTCTGGCCATATTTCAAAGAAATTTTTTGTTAAATTATTTTTGTTTTTTAGTTTTTCTATTACAGTATTTGCTTTTTTTTCTCTGTAACTTGGTATAATTAAAATTATTTTTGTCAATTCATGTCCATATCTATTTAATTTTTCTTTTAATATTTTATAAGATATTGTAAGTTGACATTCTATACCAATTTTTTCTTTATTTTTTAGTGCAAGTGCATCTATTCTATTTTTTTTATTTATTTTGGCTTCTCTCACTACAGTATATCCCATGGATTCAAACTTCTTAACTGCTTTATCAACAAGACTATCATGCAAAGATTTCCCTTTCGATGTCAAAACCATTTTAAACACCTTTATACTCTGAAGTAATTTATACTTCGACATTTGTATTAAAACTTTTGTATACAAAATAAAATAAATTAGAATTTGAATTTTCTTCTTATACCCTTTGCCCTGTATTTTAAATATATTTTTACGAGCTTTGCATAATTCTTACCATGAGCTAAATCTACAAGATCCTCACCACTTAACACTTCTGCTATATCATTCATCTCATCATCAGACATTTTTTCAAACATCTCTCTTACTTTCTCTATTTTTTTCAAACGCTCACCACACTCTTTCCACCATATTTTATTATACTCTGATAGTGCTTTAGCAGATACATCATTATTTTTTACACAACGTGCTATTACTTCACCAGCAATTCTACCACCCTTTATACTTTCGGCAATTCCACCACCATGTATTGGATTTACTTGATTCACTGCATCACCTACACCAACAATGCCATTAGAAACCATGTTGTCGAGAAACCCACCAACAGGTATGCAACCCCCTTTTATCTCAAGAATGCTACCTTTGTTTAGTTCATGTTTACTAAGTATAAAATCATCTAGATATTTCTTTGCAGTTTTTTCATAACCTATCCCACCAATACCGATTCCAACATTTGCAATATCATTACCTTTTGGAAAAATCCAGATATAACCACGCTTTGCAATTTTTGTGCCAAAATAAAGGACAATCATATGAGGGTCTTCTAGATCTATACTAGCCATCTCATATTCGTATCCGCTATCAACAAGTCTTGGATTTTTTGCTGCAAAGCCAACTTTTCTCAGTATTAATGATTCAACACCATCCGCTGCAACAACAACCTTAGAATTTATTTTAGAATCTATATCTATTATTTTTGCCTTTACACCAGAAACAAAATCATTTTCTTTAATTATATCATAAACATTTGATTTTGCAATAACTGTTGCTCCAGATTTTGTTGCCTCATACGCAAGCCATTTATCAAAAATTTTTCTTTCAAGAATATAACCATTTGTACCTTTAAATTTTATTTCAATTCTTTTCCCGTTTGGTGCGTATACAATAGCACCTTTTATTTTTTGGGCGATACATTTTTTTGGTAATTTTAATTTCAATGTTTTTACAGCATTATCACTAAGACCTTCGCCACATCTAACAGGTGTTCCTATTTCTTGATTTCTATCGAGAACAAGGACATCTAACCCATTTTCAGCACATTTTTTAGCAACTGCAGAGCCTGCAGGACCACATCCAACAACAATAACATCATATCTATCTTTTATATTCATTTAAATCACTCTAATTTTAATGCACCAGTAGGGCAGAACCTTATGCAAATATTGCAATTAGTGCATTTTTTATAATCGCAAAATGGAAATTTATTGTTCATATCCAGAGCTAGAACAGGACATACACTGACACAACCACCACAAGAAATGCATTTATTTTTATCTACAGCAACACTCATTATTATCGCCATAAATCAATTAATAGTAAATTTTTAATAATTAAAAACTTTTTGTCAATTATGTTTTTATGCAACAAATTGCTCGAGGTGCCGAGGCAATATTATACAAAGAAAACAAAAAATTAATAAAAGAAAGAATAATGAAGTCATATAGAATAAAAGAGATAGATGAGAAATTACGACGTAGAAGAACGAGAATAGAAGCAAATCTTATAAGAAAAGCGAGATCTACTGGAATTAAAGTACCACAAATATTAGAAGAAGAGGAATTCAAAATTAAGATGGAATATATTGATGGAAAAAGGGTAAAGGATATCCTTAATAATAATAACTATGCTGAAATATGTCAGGAGATTGGCAAATCAATTGCATTACTTCACAATTTTGATATAATACATGGAGATTTGACAACAAGCAATATGATTATAAAATATAAAAAAAATATTGGAATACAAGAAAAATCCTTTGATATATATTTTATTGATTTTGGACTTGGTTTTATCAGTAAGCGAATAGAAGATAAAGCAACAGATTTATTTTTGCTTCATGAGGCACTAGAATCAACACATTTTGATATTTTTAAAAAGGCTTGGAAGATAATCTTAAAAGCTTATTCAAAAAATTATGTTGATGCAGAAAAGGTTATTAATGTTTTGAATAAAATAGAAAAAAGGAGAAGATACAAATAAAATAGATAAAGTTATATAAATAGAAGATTTAATAAATTATATTGATCTATTAATGACATAAAAATAAGGTTGATATAGATGGCTAGAATGCATTCACGAAAACATGGGAAACACGGTTCAAAGAAACCAATAAAGAAAAGGCCTGCATGGCTTATGTATGATGTGGAAGAGGTAGAACAATTAATACTTAAACTTGCGAGAGAAGGTCTAACAAATGCACAAATTGGACTTATTCTTCGAGACCAATATGGAGTACCGGATGTTCGTGCATTAGGTATGCGCATTTCAAAAGTTGTTAGAAATGAAATAAAAAAAGAAATTCCTGAAGATTTGTACAATCTTTTAAGGAAGGCTGTAAATTTGCATAGACATCTGCAACAGAACAAAGGAGATTCAAAGGCGATCCACGCATTTGAATTGCTTGAATCTAAAATAAGAAGGCTTGCAAAATATTATGTTCGTGAAGGAGAATTGCCAAAAGATTGGAAATATTCCATAGATAGAGCGAAATTATTTGTTAAATGAAAAAAATTCTATTGATTTCTTAAGGAGTAAATATCATGAAATATGAAGTTGAAGTAAAGCTTCATAAAGATTTCATAACTGTTGATAAAAACAAGATTATTGTTGGATTAACTTCTAGGCCAGAAAAAGGGAAAGCAAATACAGAATTAATCAAAAAGATTGCAAAACATTTCAAGATTTCAGCAAATCAAATTAAGATCGTATCAGGTTTGAAATCAAGAAGAAAGATTGTTGAAATTTAATCCTTTGAAACATTATTGTTTTTAATTCTTTTTTTCTAAATTTAATTTATGAATCGTCGAGAGATTATTGAATATTATTCCAGAGAAGAAATAATAAACGAATTATTGAAAAATGCAAAAAATAGGGAGATAGTAGGTGCATTCTGGGATGGAACATACGATAAAAGACCAAATATAATTCAATATAAGAATGATATAGTGCAAATGGCAAAAAATGGCGTTGTTTCATTTCATTTTTCTGTTGAGCAATGGAGTAATCCAATGGCGATAAGCGCCGATAATTATAATAAATTAAGAATTGGATGGGATATGATTATAGATGTTGATTCTAAATTAGGATTAGAAGAAGCAAAAATTGCAACAGAGATGATATGCAAACTCTTGGAAAAATATGGAATAAAAAATTATGGATTGAAATTCTCAGGTAGACGAGGATTTCATATATCCTTACCATGGATTATGTTTCCAAAAGAAATAGATTATAAACCACTTACGAGATTGTATCCAAAAATACCTAGAATAATTGCAAGATTCATAAGAAAAAAAATTTCTGAAGATCTAATGAAAGAATTAATCAGAATGAGTGGAGCAAAAAAACTTATAGAAATCTTAGGTGAAGTTCCATCAAAGATGAATCCATTCTATTTTGTTGAAGTAGAAAAGGATTGGGGAAACAGACATATGTTTAGAGCTCCTTATTCTCTAAATGAAAAGACGTGGCTTGTTTCATTACCGATAAAATTTTCTCAACTTAAGAATTTTTCACCTGAAATAGCAAATCCTAATAATATAAAAATCTATGATGAATTCTTCAAGGGTGAAGAGGGTGAAGGAATATATCTACTTACAGATGCATTAGATTGGTATGCCATAATTAAGAAGGAAAAACCTAAAAAAGAAGTTACAAAAATAAATTGGGAAAAAAAGATAACAGAGGATTTGTTTCCACCATGCATAAAATCAATTCTTTCTGGTTTGAGTGATGGCAGAAAGCGCAGTATATTTACGCTTGTTAATTTCCTAAGAATGTGTAACTGGAACTGGCAAGAAATAGAGGATAAAGTATTTGAATGGAATACAAAAAATAAGCAACAATTACCAAGAAATATTATACTTAGCCAATTAAGATGGAGTCAACAAAATCAAATGAATCCAGCAAACTGCGACAATGATTTGTTTTATTCTGATATTGGTATATGTAAGCCTGATGATATATGTAAAGGCAAAACAGACAAAATAATAATAAAAAATCCACTTTCGTATCCATTTAAAAAAATGAAACTAAGACCAAGGATTAGACGTGGTTTTTCTTGTGATATTTGTGGCAAAGAATTTAAAACAATGAATGGTCTAAACTATCATAAAGGAAGATATCATTAAATTAGATACAAATGGTTTATGATGTTAAAGAAACTTTATAAATTTTGTAATCAATTTAGTCATGTTGATATTATGTTAACATTCGATAAAATAAGGGAATTGGAAAGAAACGAGAGAGATAGCAAAAAATTACAAAGATTACCAGATGATATAATAGAGCAGCTAAAAGATTATTTGTATAGAAAAGAGAAGATAAAGGAAAAGACAGCAGCTGATATACTTGAGCTGGAGAATGTAAAGAACACAATAAGAAGATTTTTTGAACTTCGTGAAAATAAGATAATGAATGCTGCAATTGATACAGCAAGGACAGGAATGCCACCGGAAAATATGACAAGAGAAGAAGAAAATGTTTTTTATAATATCGTTGCTATTCTTAAGGATCATAGAGAAAAATTTTTTGAGGAACTTCAAAAAGAACCAAAAAAAGATATTAAAGAAGAAAAAGAAATAAAAAAGAATAATAATGAAAAAAGATTTGTATACGTTGTAAAAAAGACACTACCTACATTTGTTGGTCCTGACTTAAAAATTTATGAACTAAAAGAAAATGATATAATAGAAATAGGAGCCTTTCCAAAGCCTTTAAATGATTTGCTGATTAAGGAAGGGATAATTGAGAAAAAAGAGATGTGAATAATTATGTTAATACCAAAAATACAGAAGAGGTTTTGCCCTTTTTGTAAGAAGCACACAGAGCACACACTTGAAGAAGCAAAAAGAAGACCGAGAAGAAAAATGAGCAAAAGTCAAAGAAGATTTTTAAGAAAATTAAAGGGTTACGGCTCATTTCCAAAAGAAAATCCGAAAGGAAGAGAAAAACCAACAAAAAAATTGGATTTAAGATATAAATGCTCTGTATGTGGTAAAAAGCATCCGATAGGTACAGGTTTTCGCATAAAGAAATATGAATTTGAGAAAAAGTAAAGTATGGTGTTAGCGAATGCTAAATTTTCTTTTTGACCATTTTTTGATATTTAATCCAATTTTGTCCATTACAATATTTGCAACAATAATAATCATTATAATAAATATATTCTATAAGATTTTAATAAACCAGAATGAGGCGAAACAGATAAAAGATAACATAAAAGAGATGAACAAAAAGATGAAAGAAGAGCAGAAGGCCGGAAATAAAGAAAAAGTAAATCAACTGATGAAAGAAATAATGACGGAAAATAGTAAGATAATGAGAATGACTATGAAACCAATGCTAATATCTTTTATCATAGTGATAATATTTCTTCCATGGCTTGCAACTGTTTATGGAGACAAAATTATTGCAGCAGATAGCAATATGAGTTTGAGTATAGGTGATAAAACATATCCAATAGAAAAATATGAGAATAAAATAAAAATAAGTGAATTGAGTATTGATTGCAACATGCCTTGTGTGCAGAAAATAGAAAATTATTATTGGAAGATATATCAAGAAAATGAAAATATAAAATTTGCACGTATATCTGCAAGATTACCAATAGTATTGCCAATATTTGGCGCATATTTAGGATGGCTTGGATGGTATATACTTGTCTCTATACCAATAATGATGATAATCAGAAAATTGATGAAGATTTATGTATAACAGTTTAAAAATATTGTATTCAATAATTTCTAATGGAAAATAATTGGATAATATTGAGTTATGATATACCAACAGAATATGGAAAATATCCAGGTTCACGAAGTGTAGATGAATTGATAAAAAACGGAATAATAATCCTCGATAAATGGCCAGGACCAACTTCTCATGATGTTGTAGCAACTATAAAGAAAATTTTTGGATTAAAGCGTGCGGGGCATAGTGGTACACTTGATCCATATGTTTCTGGCGTTTTACCTATTACATTAGAGAATTCTTGTAAAGTAATACCAGCACTTCAAAACTTAGATAAAGAATATGTTGGTATTATGCATCTTCATAAGGATGTCGATGAAAATGAATTAAATGAAACAATAAAAAAATTTATTGGTGAGATAAAACAGATACCCCCTGTAAGAAGCGCTGTTACAAGGAAGTTAAGAACAAGAAAGATTTATTCGTTTGATATTCTTGAAAGAAAAGATAGAGATGTTTTATTTAAGATTAATTGCCAAGCAGGGACTTACATAAGGAAATTGATCGATGACATTGGTAGAAGTATTGGTGGAGCTCATATGAGAGAGCTCAGAAGAATAAAGGTGGGAAGATTTGATGAATCTAAAATTGTAAAGATACATGATATTGTTGATGCATATTATTTGTGGAAAGAATGTGGTGATGAATTGATAAGAGATTTTATTCTTCCTATCGAGGCAGCAATCGAGCATTTAGGTAAGATAATAATAAAAGATTCTGCAATTCCATCTATAATAAATGGTTCACCTCTTTATACAGGTGGGATATGCAAAATACAAAGAAGTATAAAATTTGGAGAACTTATCGCTATATTAACATTAAAAGGTGAACTTGTCGCGCTTGCAAAATCTAATATAAATGCAGAAGATATTAGAAAAAGAAAGTGTCTTGTTGCAAAGACTGATAGAGTTATCATGAAAAAGGAAGTCTACTCAAGCTTTAAATTATTATGATTTTATAATTTCTTTGATAAATATGATAAAAAAAGAATTATTAGATATACTTGCATGCCCTAAATGCAAGGGTGACATAAAATATGATAAAAGGGCGAATAAATTAATTTGCTATAAATGCAGATTAAAATATAAAATACTTGATGGTGATATACCTGATATGCTAATCGAAGATGCTGAAAAATTTTGATTTCTTATCTTCATCTGTTTTTAATTTATACGTCTGGCAACAAACATTACAAAAATAAATATATTCATTTTCCTTTGATATTACTCTTTCTATCTTTCCATTGCAATTATTATTCAAACAACTCATACCAAATTTATATATTTTTAATTCTATTGGTCTACTTTTAATTCTAATCATAAAATTACCTTTAATTTTTCCCATTCTTTCTCATTTATTATACAACCTGGATCTGATTGCTGTATATCCCCGTAATACCCATAAGCGCGAGCACGACAACCACCACATATATTTCTATATTTACATTTCTGGCAATTTCCCTTAAAATTTTTTCTGTCGCGTAGTTTTTTCATAATTTCATTGTTTTGCCAGACATCTATTAAATCATCTTTTTTTATGTTTCCGCATTTTATAGGGATAAATACACATGGCTCTATATCACCGTTTGGCTCTAATGCACAATAAAGCCTTGCTGTACCACAACCACCAATAAATTCTGCAAGAAATTGCGTTGAATCAAACTCGCTTTTTTGGCTAAATGTGTCAAAATGTGTCATCGATATAGGGTAATCCAACATTGAACAAACACGCGCATATTGTGGTGCAGTTGAAAGTAGTGATAATTTCCTCTTTTTAACTTGTGAGAATAAATATTTTAGCAAGTCTTCTCTCTCCTTTGGTGTAATATCAAGATTTATTATATCTTTACCACGGCCTGTTGGTATAAAATTATAATGCATGAAAATATCAACACCCAATTTTTCTGCAAGGTCAATAATTTTTGTAACTTCTTTTATGTTATGTCTTGTTACTGTTGTTGCAACACCAACAGTTATACCAGATTCAATAACATTCTTTATTCCATCTATTGTTTTTTTGAATACATTCCTACCGCGAAATGAGTCATGTGTTTTTGCGGTTGCACCATCAAGAGAAATCTGAATATATAAACAATTAACTTCTTTTAATTTTTTCACATTTTCTTTTGTGAGCAATGTGCCATTTGTTGCAATAGAAAATGCCATCTCTCTTTCTTTTATCCTTTTTGCTATGTCAAAGAGATCTGGCCGTATCAATGGCTCACCACCTGATATAGCAACGTATGCAACACCTGCTTCTGCCATCTTATCAACGGCCTGTAATGCTTCTTCTGGTGTTAGTTCATCTGGAGCAGGAACATGTGCATCTTCATAACAATGGATACAATTTAAATTGCATCTTTTTGTTACATTCCATACAATAAGAAAAGGAGAATAAGCAATAAATGGTTTTTGCGGTCCATATTTTGCTATACCCTCTAAGACAGATGAAAGACCTTTTCGCCACATTGGATTTTTCAGATTTGTTAGGATTTCATTTTTATCAATCTTCCATTCTTTTATAAATTTATCTAAAATCTTTTTAACAATAAATTTTGCTATCTTACAGTTAGTGCATAGCTTTTGCTTATCACCAATGTAATCTTTAAGAATAAGCTCAATTCTTCTACCACATTTACATTTCTTTGTACAAAATCGTAGAATATTTTTGGATATAGGATTACCTAGCCATGTTTCAATCAATTCTGCCATTTTCTGCGCATCATGCTTTTCTGTAATTTTATATTCAGAATCGAGCATATCGATTTTTGGCATATAGATCAAAATTATAATTTCTCCAAAATTTTTAAGGTTTTATTCCAATTTATTAATTAGTGAAAAAATGAGAACAGAATACTTAGGAACATTAAAAAATTATAAAGGCAAAATGAATTTTATCATAGCTTCAGGACCAGTAATAATAGAAAAGGGTAAAGTTCTTCTTGATAAACATGGAAAGGATGAATTCTGGAAATTTCCTGGTTCGTCAATAAAGAAAAATGAAGGCTTTGAGGAATGCGCAAAGAAAAGGGTAAAGGCAGAACTTGGTATTGATATAAAAATAATTAGACCATTAAAACCGATGATAATTTGGAGAAAAAATGAAGTAATAATCCTGATACATTATCTTGCAAAAAGAATTGGCAAAGTAAAACCAGGAAAATACATACGCGAATGGAAATGGATTGATATCAATAAATTACCAAAGGATGTTGCACCAAATATTAAGCCTGTATTGAAAGAACTAAAATTCTAATAGAAAGTTTTTAATAGAATAGTATAATTTATATTGTAGAAAAAGCTAAGTATGTTAAATGGTATAATGAAAAAAAGAAAAGAAAGTTTTGCCATTTTTGCCAAATCTTTTAGTAAAAAATTAAAAATATTGAATATACTCCTGTTTATTGTTTTGGCTTAAAGGATTTGGCAAGGCTTTTGAAATAAAAATCATTGCTGGGATGGCAGAGCTTGGTCCAATGCGCCAGCTTGGAGAGCTGGTATGCGTCATAGAATAATGCATTTGGTGTATCGACGTTGCATGCGGGAGTTCAAATCTCCCTCCCAGCGCTTAATTTATAAAGTAAAAAGAGACAATTAATAATACTTTAGATAATAAAAGATGATTTGTATGGAAGTGCAAGTACTTCTAAGTCTTGCTTTGATACTACTTGTTGCAAAGATATTTGGAGAGATTGCTGAAAGATTGAGATTTTCTTCTATGGTTGGTGAGGTCATAGCGGGAATAGTCCTTGGCCCTGTTTTAGGACTTGTTGTTGCAACTCCCTTTCTTGAGCAAATATCAAGATTTGGTATTTTATTTTTATTATTTATCATAGGACTCTCAACAAATTTTGATATGGTGAAAAAAGATATTTATACGGCCAGTATACTTGCAATAGGAGGTTGTGGACTGTCATTTGTTTTAGGGTTTTTAATAGGTTATATTTTATTTAATTCACTAAATATTGCTATATTTCTTGGTGTAGCTCTGTTATCTACAAGCACAGCGATAACAATGCGTTCTATTATAGATATAGGTGAATTCAAAACAAAACTTTATAATATACTACTTGCTATAGATATGGCGGATGAGGTATTAGCTATACTCGCTCTTTCATTATTTACAACATATGCAATATTTGGTTATGTTGAGATATGGAAAGTTTTTGGACTTTTTTTTGTTGTTATAGGATTTTTTCTTTTTATAATATCATTTGGTTCTAAAATTATAGGTAGAGCTTTGCGCATATTTCAAAGTATGCATGACGAGCAGATAATTGTAACAGTATCATTAGCTATTGTATTTATTGTTGCATTTGCAAGTGAAAGTGTTAGTATAGCTGGTGTGACGGGTGCATTCCTTGCAGGTATGGCTATGAGTAAATCACCAATCACAGAATCTGTGATAATACCAAAGATAAAAATTATTGGATACGGTTTTTTTATACCTTTATTCTTTGCATATTCAGCAATTATACTTGATATCACAGCATTTTTATCATATTTCTGGATTATTTTATTACTTGTGATTATTGGATTTACTGCAAAGTTTTTAGGCTGTGGAATTTTTAGTGGCTATTTTGGTTTTAAGAGACGTGAACAAAATATTATTGGTATAGGCATGCTCCCACATGGAGAATATTCTATTTTAATAGCACAGATAGCATTAGGTTATAGCATAATAACACGCCAGCTTTACACATCTGTAATAGCATTTGTCTTGATAACGATAATACTTACACCAATCTTATTATGGCTCATATATGGAAAAACTTATAGTTTTAAAAACATTCGCCCTCAATGGAAAAGAATTATAATACCAGGTGAATAGTATGGGGCTCAGACCAGGAAAATGCTATAGGAGGTTACATAGACCATATACTCGACAGAGTATACGTGTACCAAAAAAAGGATATGTTAAGGGTGTTCCAAAACCAAAAATAAGTGAATTTGAATTAGGGACAAAAGATGAATATGACAGTGCTCTGTTCCTTGTTTCCAAGCGTGCTGTGCAAATAAGACATAATGCATTAGAATCTGCACGTGTGGCTGCTGTGCAGACTCTTGAAAAAAACCTTGGAAAGGCTGCTGAATTTTTCCTTAAGGTCCGTATTTATCCACATCACGTTTTACGCGAAAATGCTTTAGCAACGGGTGCAGGTGCAGATAGGTTTCAGCAGGGTATGCGTATGAGTTTTGGTAAACCTATAGGTACAGCAGCTCGCATATCAATTGGACAAAAAATAATAGAGATACGTGTTAACAAGGAACACATAGAAATTGCTAAAAAAGCATTAAAACAAGCAAGTTATAAATTACCAACCCCATGCAGAATTGTTGTAGAAAATATAAAGAAATAAAAACACCTTCTTTCTATTTTAGTTTTTAGCAATTTATGAATATCACGTCTTTTCCCGGTATAGAATCAAATGCTTGGTTAGGACAATTATTACTACTCACAATAATTTTTTCAATTGTTTTATTTATGCCATCACATGTATCTGTACTTACATTTGTTATTGTCAATGTTTCACCAACACTCAGAATTTTTGTTTCATTGATGTTATAATTAAATATAGAGCCTGTTGTATTTTGTATCACAATCCTACTTATCTCTAATGCCTTCTTTCCAGAGTTAGAGATACTAACATTCACACGGTGTATTATCCCAGAAGAACAATCCCCATTACAATCATATGTTGCATTAATGATATACATATCTGCAAATTGACAACCAAGTCTTTCTTTTGTTGTATTTTTTATGCTTTCGGATCTTTCAGTAGATAATGTTGTTATCCAATTAAATACAAATGATGCTATAACAACTGTGAGAAGAATAAGCAAAACTGCAGATAAAAAAATATTGACACCTTTCATAATTATTTATATACATTTTCTTATTTATTAGTTTTTAATAAGTATTTGATTATTATCATTTTACTTCTCTAATAAGACTTGTTTCTTCCTTTTTAATTATCTCCCCATTGATTGCATTTATATCAAAAGATGTAATAGCTATATCATTTGTAACGACACCAATTCTCCAAATTGGTATTTCTTTTTTATGTAATGTTATTAAAATATTGACTATACCTTTTTTAACATCGCTTTTTGCCCTATCTATAGCGTCTTCGACTGATATCTTTATATCTAATACATTCAGCTTTTCAAATTTGCTAAGCGCTTGTGTTTCTTCTCCAAGTGTAATAAAATTGTCATTAACGCAACAATCTATCGTACGATTTGTTTTAGGATTGTAAAAAATAAGTGTCCATTCTGTAATATTTTCATCTTCGGTTATACATGTAAATGCAGAACCAAGAAAAAAATCATAAAGTTTCTTCACATCTTCATTATTTTCAGCATATCTGACAGCATCTATTATATTCATTATATCTCCTTTAATTTTTCTGATATAAAATTTATTACATTGTCATCTACTGGAATGGAAAACGATTTCTTATATCTTCTTTCGCCGCTTTGTGTAAAGAAGCCACGTGAAATAGATATAAACTCATTTTCACCATTATTGGTTATAGCTTTTTTTCTTGCTATTTCAAGAAAATTTTTATTTCCAAATTTTATCTCGTCAGACTTCATTGTCTCGAAAGTTACCATTTTTTAACACCTCTCTTAATTATTAGAACAAAAAAGTTTTTAAATACTGAATTTATCAGTTTTTAATTTATTAATTTCTGCTTTAGTTTTATTTGATGTCATTGATGTTGATGAGTCAAATTTAAAATCATCCAATCTCTTCTGTCGTAATATTATACTGATTTTTTTATAATACTCTATTGGGAGTCTTAACTTTGTATTAATGTGATTTAATGCTTCATCAAGTGTTGAAAATATTTTACATGGGTTCTTAAATGCATTTCTTACAGTCTCACGCACGACCCAAACACCCAATGGAATCATATAGCCTTCGTATATCTCACGGAAAACGATGACACGTGCCTGTCTTTTCATTTTATAAAGCGCCTCTACAACCCCGATTCTTGCTGCATAATACCCACCCCCTTCTTTTTCTGCATAACTCGTCCTTCCTTGAAATGGTTCATATTCCTCAACTATCTCTGCATTTTTTATGTAAGATGCCCAGAAAGAACCAGGTGACCAGGCCTCAAAATTTTCATATTCCCAATTACCTGGTATAAGTAATATCTCAAAATGATTATCTAAGTATTGAGATGAATAAACACGAAATTCATTTATAGATGGATAATTTCTGACATAGTTAAGCAAATTTTTACATATTATATCATCTATTGCGGTTATGCTATATCTTGTTGGTACTAGTTTTTTGTTTTTCTGTAGACCTAAAGCGCCTGTAGAGAATATTGTTGAAATCTTGTAAACATCAAGACCTGTCTTATATAATAAAAAACTTGACTCTTTTGCTTTTAAATCATCAGAAACGATCTTTTCAATTTTTTGTGGAATCTTTGGATTTTCAGCCAGATTTAATTTTTTTATAGATACAGATGGGCCCATTGGTTGGACTACATCAGAAAACATCACCTTATATGTTGGTTTTTTATCAAAACTCATTTCAACATCTATTGGTTTTATGGATAATGCAATCTGTTGAATATTATCTACAATCTTTTCATTGGAAAATATGTTTTGTTTGCTTTTAGATCTTAGCATAGATGAACGAAAAGAAATAATATCAGAATACTCCATCCCAAACCACAAGTTTGGATTATCTATTTCATATAAATTTTTTAACAAGACTGGCACCACTGGACCAATAAACACATTAGGATAACCAATCCTACCAACAAAAACAGATGTTGATGGTCCGAAAAATTCTGTATCTATGTTAATTTTTGTTGTAATATCTATTCTTGCAAGTAGCGGGCATCTCTTTAAACCACAAAGAGCTCGCGAACCCTTGCAAATTATACATAGATTACCAGGTCTCATAATAAAAGTATAAATGAAAAAATATTTAGAAGAATATTACTTTAGTTTCGATTTATGACCCGAAATAATTGAATACAATGCTTTTAATGTTAGGGTATACTTTATAATGGTTTTGTAGGAGCACTAGCTAAGCCATTAAAGTATCATAATCGATATTTTAAATGAAGAAGACCTAAAAATATTTTAAAAAAGAGTTGATTTATATGGAAAGAAAACATAAAAATAAATTTCCAATCTAAGATATTTTTTAATACTATTTCTAATAATGAAAACTAATGCTTATACTAGAAATAAGTTATGGAAAAGAAGAAATATTGAAACGAAATGACAAGTCTTCTAAACAAACTAGTACATCAAAATAAAAACAAAGAAATAAAAATTATTTCTTTTTCTTTTCTTTCTTTTCCTCAGATTTTTCACGACTCTCCCATTTGAGATCTTCGTACTCAATCCAAGCTATTATAAGACCAAGGAATATTAATGCAACACCAATCAAACCAACGAACACTGTAACGAATGCCCTGAATGTGCTCATTCCAAAAAACTGTTGTAGTCCTAAATGCCCAAATAATGGTGCTGCATACCAATAGATACCAATCAAAAAGATTATAATCCCAATAATTAGCTTTATCGCTGAATGCATTGTATCACCTCATTTTTTATTTATTCTAATATTTTAAATACTTTTTTATTTATTGATTAAGGTATGAAAAGTTTTTACAGATTCTTAAGAAATGCGTGGAAAACAAGAAAAAAAGAAAAAATAAGAACTTGGAATAAAGAAAATGTTATTGTGAGAATTGAAAGGCCAACAAGACCTGACCGTGCACATGCTCTAGGTTATAAAGCAAAGCAGGGGTTTGTTATTGCACGCATAAGGATAAGAAAAGGTGGTAGGAGAAGACCCACTATAAGAAAAGGCAGAAAACCAGGTAAAACAGGTCTGATATATCTTCGCACGTCACAAAGCAAACAAGCAATTGCTGAAAAGCGTGTTGCAAGAAAATTCCCAAACCTAGAGATTCTTAATTCATATTATGTAGGTGAGGATGGAAAAAATAAATATTATGAGGTAATCATGGTTGATCCAAATCATCCTGAAATAAAATCTGATCCCGATATAAATTGGGTATGTAATCAAAGACGTAGAGTATTTCGTGGACTTACATCTGCCGCAAAGAAATCAAGAGGATTATAAGAAAATTTGATAACATAAAAACATTGCTTAAAAGCTTTCATTCTTAATAAATTAATAAGGTGTTGAGATGCCATTTTATGATTTGCATGTACATACAAATTTATCTATTGGTGAAAATAGCGTAGAAGAAATAGTTGAATTTGCAAAAAAATTAGGTTTATCTGGTATAGGGATTGTTAATTATTATCCAGGAAATATAGAAAAACTTCAAAAGATTGAAGGTATTGATTTAGTTTCCTGTATAATGATAAAACCAAAGAATCCAGAAGAATTGGACAAACTTGCAAAAAAAGTAAGAAATAAAGCAGAAGTGCTTATGGTCCATGGTGGCGATTATGACATAAATCGTGCTGCATGCGAAAATTCATTAATAGATATTTTATGCCATCCAGAGCTTGGTCGCAAGGATAGTGGTCTAGATCACATATGCGTTAAGGCTGCTGGAGAAAATAACGTAGCAATAGAAATAAATTTTCGTGAGATTCTTGAATCTTACAAAAAGAATAAAATATACATAATCTCATCAATGAACAAGAATATAAAGCTATGTAAAAAATACAATGCAAAAATAATTACAACAAGCGGTGCTGTTACAAAATGGGGTATGCGCTCTGGTAGGGAATTAGCTGCTATAGCAAATATCTTAGGCCTTGAGCTTGGCGAAGCAATAGATACAGTTTCAACAATACCAGAGACTCTTGTTTATGAGAATAGGAAAAAATTAGAGGATAAAAAATTTGAAGGTGTGGAGGTAGTAGAAGATATGGTGAATAAGAATGGCTGAACCAAAAATTTTACCACCAAGTCTTAGACCGCAAAAAAGATACATTGTATTTGAGATAATATCAGAACATCCTATAACCTATGGCGATTTAATAAATGCTGTCTGGAATTCTATGCTAAGTTTTCTTGGAGAACTTGGATCAGCAGAAGCGAGAATATGGTTTATACACAATCTTTATGATGAAAAAACTCAGCGCGGTGTTATAAAATGTAGACATGATTCTGTTGAGAAGATAAGGGTTGTGCTTTCTCTTATACAGATGATTGGGGAAACGCGTAGTTTAATAAAGATAGTTGGTGTGACTGGTACAATAAAATCAGCAAAAAACAAATATTTATCAGGTGGTACATTAAAAGATTTTACTGGTGGTTAGAATGATTGAAAACGATTATAAAACGTTATTAAGAAAGGCAAAACAAAATCTTCCAAACCTAAATATGCATTCAAGATTTGAAATCCCAGAAGCAATTGTTGTAATATCAGGTAGGCGAACTTTTATAAAGAATTTTGTAGAGATTACAAAAATAATTAGAAGAGAACCAAAACATCTTGCAAAATATATTTTTAAAGAACTTGCTATTCCCGGAAACATAAAGGGTGGTGAGCTAATATTACAGGGTAAGACAAATTCTCAATTGATTAATAGACGTATAAATAATTATGTAAATGAATTTGTCTTGTGTAATGAATGCAAGAAACCCGACACAATCATAAAAAAGGAAAATAATATATACTTTATAAAGTGTGAGGCATGTGGCGCCAAAAGGACTTTAAGACGCATATAGTGATTCTATGAAATTTTCATTTAAGATATTTAAGTATGGTAAAGATACACTACTTGCTATATCCGATTTTTCCATATTAGGCAAAACATTTGAAGATGGAGATATGCAACTGAATGTTTCAAGGGATTTCTATTTTGAAAAAACATGCGATGAAAAATCAATAAAAAGACTAATAGAATCTGCAACAATAGTAAATGCAGTTGGCAAAAACATAATAAACTTGATGATTAAAGAAAAGATGATAAAAAAAGATGATATTTTAGAAATATGTGGTGTTCCTCATGCCCAAATTATCACGATCTAAAGGTCAATGGTTCATAATATCTGCTATTATGGTTTCAGCCGCATTTCTTATAATTTCAATCTTTTTCAAAGGATATTATGGTATCGATACATCAAGACCAACCAAACTCAGTGAGGACTATTATTTTATGAATATAAAAGAACAGTTCAATAAGGTTGTACAAGATTCTAATTGCACAAATATGGACAAAAATCTTAAAGAATTTAAATACTTTTCTGAAAAAGTAATGGGTGAATTGGGATATTTCCTATATATTAATTATTCTATTATATCATGTCCCCCAAAAAATATAAGAATGGGAATGCTTCTTGCATCCGATAAAATGATATTGCATGAAAATATAAATCCAAATGATGTAATACCTGGAATTGAATAATTTGGAAAAATTCTTTCAAATAATTAATATATTAGTCATTCTTTGTATGTATTGTATACAGGTTTGAATTTCTCCATAACATCATTAGGAACCATTTTCATCTCGAAATTGTAGCTCCCACAATTCTTTTGGAGTGTATCTATTTCTCATAAATTTTATGAAATCAATAATTTTTATGCACTTCTTTTTTTGAACCATAGAGCTCAAAAGAAATATTTATATCTTTTATAATTTTAAATAACTCTTTAAACCTCATTTTAATCCCTAAATATTTTTTATTTTATAATCTTTTAAGTATTTCTATATCATTTTCATCAAGATTGAATTCTTTTTGGAATGATTTAGATTTTAACATACTTTTAATTAATGGAATATAAATTTTCACCTTTCTTTTTGATGTGTGCAGTTTTTTACCTATTTTTTCAAGTATTTTGTCATCCGAACTTTTATAAAAATGGTCAGGGCGTTTATACATTACAAAGTCATTATACTTATTTTTTTTGCTAAGCACTAAACTAAAAATGGATAAATCAAAAAAATATTTCTGCAAGCTCCAATCCTGTCTTTTTATAGCCCTTGAAAGAAATAAATCCGCTTTTGAAAAGTAATCGTATACTATTGCGATATCATTTATATCCTTATATTCTTCAATTATGTTTTCTCTTATCCACATTATAAGTTCTTGAATATCTTCATAATTTTTTATTATCATGGATGCATTTTGTATATTTGTCGTTTTCATAATAATTCTGAGTATATTGAATATATCTTCTGTTTGCCCTCTTTGGCCAAGTTCATTTATGGGTATTTTTCCAAAAAATTCTAGATCTATCAAGGCAGAACGTATATCACCATTACTTATCCTAGCTAATTGATACAAATCCTTTTTGTCATATTCAATTCCCTCTTTTTTACATATGTCAGCAAGAAATTTTGCTATCTCTTCATGACTTAATTTCTGAAATTTTATCAATTTACAGATTTTTCTAACATCGTATAATTTTTTATCATATGGATTTAATGCGATTAAAACTACAGGAAATCTACTCTCTTTTATCAATTCTATTATGGACTTTGGAGAATCAAGCAAGTCTATCTCGTCTATTAGAAATAATTTTTTCTTAAACGAAACACTATATTGTTTTGACGACTTTATCAAATCGATGAAAGATTCGTATGTTCTATTATCACTTGCATAACTCTCTATAAGTTCAAAATCAAGTTCTTTTGCAAGTAATTTTATTATAAGACTTTTTCCAACACCTGGAGGACCATATAGCATAAGTGCAGAACCAGGTTTAAAATTTCTTATCCATTTTCTTATTTCTATTATTTGCATTTTGTTTCCGACTATATCGTCTATTTTTTTTGGTTTGTATTTTTCAAGAAGCATAAAAATTATTAAAGAAGAAAACTTATAAATCAATTAATTACATGATAGTTTTTTAAGCATTAACAGTATCTTATTATTTATGGTTACTAAAAAAATTAAAGATAAATATAAATGTATACGTTGCGGAAGATTATTCAAATCAAGACTTGCATTGAAGAGACATAGTAATGAACATCTACGCGCCTTAAAAGAGTTAAAAATGCTCCAAGAAGGTTATGTGCCAGAAGAAACAAAACTCGGTTTCGGTTTTAAAGGAAAAAATAGAATAATTGTAACCTAATTATGCTGGAACATATTTAGGCACACCTGTACCTCTGAAATAATCAAACATTCTCCTAATTGAGCCTTTTGTTGTTTGTTTTGCTAATCTCCATAATGTCTTATAAAATGGCTCTGTTTGTGCATCTTTTATAAATGCCGCATATCCCTCTTCCCCTGTTTTTTCACTCTTATAAAATCTATCAGCAACATTTCCAATAAACCATGCAGTTGGGTATGGATTTGCTTCTTTTATAAATTCTGCTTTTTTATTTTTTCTAAGTAACTTTGCAACCTTATGTTTTGCATATGTACTTATGGATTCCATTATGTTTCTTGCATCATCATTTATTTTTTCACCTTTTGCAACATAAGAAGATAAAGCATGTGCTAGTTCGTGCTCTGTTGTAAGTTTTGCAATCTTATATACTTTTTCTTTTGCCCATTCCTTTCCTTTGCGATATTTTTCAGCAACCATTTTAACTAAATATGGTATTAATCTATTAACATAAATTCCTATAACGCTTCCATCTTGAGCAATGTCTGTTGCACCCAAGACTGATGGAGGTAATGGAGAAACTTTAATTTCTTTGTATAACCCATAATAATTAGGATTTTTTAAACCTGCTACTTTGACTAAATATGGTGCTTCTTCTAAAGCAGCACGCCTACCATCCTTAATACCTTCAAACAACTCTTTTTCAAGTTCATCTACCTGCATAATTATCACATATATCTTTTATTATGAATTATTTATAAGATTTTCCTATTTTTAAACTTTTTGTAATTCGATTCTATTAACTTAAATGTTGATATATCCTCAAATCTTAATTTCAATATTTACACTGGAAAGATCAGAAAGAAGCAATACTAAAGCAGAGTCAGAAGCCATACTTTTAGCAATCAATGCTTGTACGATTGGAATTTCTGTTAAAGTTGAAAAATATAAAAATGTCCCAATATCGAAGCAATTAAATTTCCGATGAGATTGTTTTGACCAAATAAATTTTTAATCAAACTTTGATGGAGCAAAGGCATTATAAAACCTGTAATGAAAACTTCTATAAATAACAATGGCAATAAAATTTTAGCAAAATTCCATGTTTCCTCAAGCTATATTTTATTGAATAATTTTGAACTTAAACAAAACAATAAGAACCATTCCTAATGTAAAAAAAGCCCATTAGAGAATACTTAAGAAAAGTGTTTATCTGTAAGCCATTTACAATAAGAATCCCAATAAGCATAAAAAGAAAACACTTAAAACAAGGTAGATTAAAATAAATTCATACTCTAAATTTCGCGACATCTTTTAATAAGTCGATATGTGTCAAAAATAACGCACGACAGCAATATCTTTCTAATCCAAGATCATCTAATACCTTTCCTGGATTTTCACCATTCTCTACTCTTTTTTTATATTCTTCCCATAGCCCTGCAACAGGCTTACCGCATGTGAAACATCTAATAGGGATTATCATTGGATCGCCATTTAATTATAAAATAAAAATCTTTTTAAATTGATTGTTAGATTTAAAAAAATTATCTCTTTGATTGTTGTTTACTTCTTCTTGGTCCTGCTGATGAGCGCGATGGTTTGTGTGGTTCTGTACGCCTAGAATCTGATATAAGCAAAGATCGGTCATAATCCATATAGATCTTTCTCAGATTTTCATTTTTATACCATTTTACAAGTGCGTTTGCTATTGCTGTTCTTGCAGCATCAGCCTGGCCCCAAATACCTCCACCTGAAACATTTACATCAATATCAACATTTTTTGCGAGTTCACCTGCAAGTATTATTGGCTCTTTTATTCTCATTTGTCTATATCTTGGCTCAATGATATCTAATAATATTGAATTTATTCGAACTATTCCATTTCCATCGCGAATTGTAGCTCTTGCTATGGATTTCTTCCTTTTTCCTACTGTTTGAATTGTTTTTGTTGTTTTCTGATTTTTTTTCATATTACTCATGCCATCCCAATGATTTTGAAAGATTACCAAGGGTTATGAAATCTGTTTTTATTTCTTTTGTTGCCATAGTTTCGAATTTTTTGTCCTTAAATTCTTCAGGAATACCAATATAAGCCCTCAATCTTTTTAATGCATTTCTTCCTTTCCTTGTTTTTGGGAGCATTCCACGTATTGTTCTTCTTAATATCAGATCAGGTTTTTTTGGGAAAAATGGACCATGTTGCGGTGAGCCTCTTCTGCGTTTCTTAAGATAATTAGCTACAATCCTTTTTGGATTTCCTGTAATTATAACTTTTTCAGCATTCAAAATGTTCACGCGCTCACCATTCAGCAATCTTTTTGCAGAAAAAGATGCAAGTCTTCCAAGTATTGCACCATCCCCATCAATTAAAATAATTTTTTCATCCGTCATATAATAATCCTCGCTTTTTCTCTTGACTTCAATAGATCCATTAATGAAAGGCATTTACCACCTGCTTTTTCTATCTTATTTTTTGCTTTTGCTGAGAATGACCATGCGAAAACATTGACAGGCTTTTTTATATCTCCAATAGATAAGACCTTTCCTGGTATAACTATATTCTCATTTTCTTTCGCAATTTTATTTATTTTTGATATATTCACACCAATTTTTTTTCTTCTAGGTTTTTCAAGATGTTTTGCTACCACTAAGAAAAACCTCTCTTTTGTCTTCTTCATTTCAATTATGATATTTTTCAAATTTGGATCTGTTGGTCCTGTCGGTTTTGGCATGCGTCTCACATTTTTTTATTTTAATACAAATGTAAATAAAGAAAAGTTTAATTTAAATAGTTGTTGATAATTATAAATAAAAATATTTAAACTTTCAGAATTTTAACTTTCACCTTTTAGTTGTAAAAATGATAAGACTTTATATAATATATTTAAAATTATAAGTTATAATTATAAAAATTTGGTGCTGGTTGTTTATGAGTAAAACAAGCATTACTATAATATTGGTTGTTATATTTGCTTGGTTGATCTTTGTTACTTATATGATTTTCAATCTCGTAATACCTGGTGAAAGATGGAAATGCTCCGCAGTAAATTGTACAAAAATGTTAACAGGTATTGAGTGGGCAAATCAGAATTGCTTTGTTGCAGGAAATCAGACATTATGCAAACTTGTAATCAACAATCAAAATCAATTGATTCCTATTGAATATCTTAATCTATCGGCTATACAACAGTGTATCGAATTCAGATGTATAGAGGAAATAAAAATCAGAAATGTTGATTATGTTATAAATATAACATAAAGCTAAAATTTTTCAGAAATAATAAATATTAATTAATACAAAATATTATGCATGAAAAAAATAAAATTTTTATTAATTTTTATAGTTTTGTTTTTATTTGTAAAAACAACTAGTGCTACACTTATCTGTGATGTTGTACAGACATGCAATTATACGGATGTATTACATCTTTCCAATCTTAGCAATGCGCATGCAGAATTGCCAACATATTCAAATTACAACTATAAACTATGTTGTTACGATTCAATCGGAATACAAATTGGAACATCATGTTCTGGTATTTATTCTACACTTCTGCGTCTTTCAAATGAAACAAATGCACATATTGAAAAAAATACAGAACAAAATTATCCTTATAATATTTGCCTAAATGCAAGCACTGGCACATTGACATGCACATATGCAACATCGTGCTCAGGTTATGACACGTGTGTTGCAACAATTTCATCAACAGAGGGCGGAAGTGACACAAATTTGCATATAGCAAGCTGCAATAATGATCCTTATACAACAAAGATCTGTTGTACGTTGTGGAAAGTATTAAGAAAGGTTACATTTTCTCTACAATTAAACATATCAGGCCCTACAAATGATGAGGCATTTGCAGATAATCAAGGTGCAGGTTATTATACAGACTTAGCAAATAAATTTGCATGTATACAAGACAGGACAATTGCAAATGAGCCTGCATTTGGCCTTGCATTTGCTGGAAGCTCCTTTAATTATTTGAATCTTACAAACACAAGTACTGGTTATATAATGAAGATTTCACAAAGTGAACGTAGAAATAAATTTGTAATACCTATTACAATAAACAACTGCACCTCTGTAAGAAATAAAATGCCTTTAGAAACAATTATACAACCTTTTATCAGTTTTGTTGAAAAGATAAGCACAATACAATTATCGGTAAGCTATCCTATGATAGATATTGTTGGTGACATTCAAAAGACTGGGGCATTCAAAATTATTTTAGAGAAAAATGAGACAAATGAGAATCAAATAATAATAAAGCCTGTGTGATATTTATGCCTTCGATACTTTCATATGCAATTGTGGTTGGTATTATAGTTATATCTACAATACTTGTATTGAATATAATAAATCCTATACTAGAAGAAGCAAGAATGGCTCAAGTATATACAGAAAGCTTGAATACTATGAAATTTATTGACTCGCAGATAAGGTCAATAATATTCGAAGCACCTGGAACAAGACGCACGCTTGATTTGAATTTAAGAGAGGGTTCATTTACTGTTGTTGGTGGAGAAGATGAAATAAAAATAACATTAGAGGATGTGAAATTTTTCTCACCCGGAAAGACAAAAGAAGGCAATATTGTTGTAAAATCTGGAGCATGGATGGATGCAAGTGAAATTGATATAGACAATGATGGAACAATGGATCTTGTACTTGAAAATAATGCAGTTCTATTTGCTGTAAAAAAATTAGGTAGCCAATCGAATCATGTATTTATAAACACAACCAACTTTATAACAATGATACGAAATAAGCGTGCTGATGTAAATATAACACCTCTTACCGCTATATACATAGATGACCAATTGAATACATCTTATGGATATGGCTACACAGAACTTACAAGAATAGGAAAGAACATACCTTCTTCTGGGATAAGATTATGGCTCAATTCATCAGGAAATATAACATATGAAACATTGTTCACATTAGATACTATTAGCGATTTTGTAACATTAGAAATAAGGCATATAACATAATTTTGTGAGATACAATAAAAAGACCATTAATTTTATATAGTGGTTTTTATATAATATCCATTAGACATTAATATTAATCATTGAAGTAATACAAAGACGTTAGTCTTTAATGTTTAGGATTGTGTTTAGATGAAATCGACCAAAAGTATGGAAAAACTAATTTTAAACATACTTCGAAATTCTGATCTATCTTTGACTATTGAAGAAATTGCTGAAAAGGTAAAGATTCATCGCATCACTGCTTCAAAATATTTAGCTATTTTAGAAGCGAAAGGATTTGTAAAGCATCGTGATGTTGGAAAGGCAAAATTATATTCATTAACATCAAAAGCATCAAAAAAAGAGGTAAAATGAGATGGAGATCTTAATAATCATTACCATGGGCGGATTGACATGTGGATTAATTGGAGTATTAAAAGCAATTTTCGCTTCCACAAAAAATACAGATCAATAAAAAGAAATGTGAGAGAGTAATGAAAAGGAGATGGAAAAAAGTGTTGAAAACCATGGATAGAAAAGGTCTTGCAAAAATCACATTTGCAATATTGATTCTAATAGTGATATTAATTAGCGCGTATTATGCATTTGCTCTTATTGAATGCATATATTGTGAAGGCGTATGCTCTGGTGTTAAAGAATATATTGGTTGTGGGGGAGGTTATGGTAACGATTGTATTGAGTGTTGTGGCCCACCATCTTGTTCTATATCTTGCGGAGCATCTTGTGAAGTAGATACAAACTGTGCTGCGGATGGCTGGTATTGTAATGGTGATACAAGAGAGAATAGGGACTACTATTGTGATCAAGCAACATGTACTTGCACTTATTCTGTAACTTCATCTGAAAATTGTAATAGTTATGATGGCTGGTATTGTAATGGGAATTATATGCAGGAATATGATGTATATTGTTCAGGCGGTTCTTGTATGTGTTCCAGGATACCTGGACAATGGGAAAATTGCGATTCTTATGATGGTTGGTATGGTGGCGGAAACACAGCAGGATGCGGCGACGACCCATCCTCGCAATATCGAGATTATTATTGCTCTGGTGCTTCAGGAAGTTGTGATGACGGTTATCCCCATTCTGGTGGTGGCGGTGGTGCTAACTGTAATAATTACTATCCTGGTAGCACATTTGATTGCGATTCTTATGACATTTGCTCTAATGTATGCGATGGAACTGTTATCAAAAGCTACAAGGATTATTATGTTATAACGAATACAAATACCTGTGGCTACATATGGGGGTCAATAGTCGAAGACTGTTCTACAAAAGCAAGCACAGACACAGATTCGCCTACAATAAATTATACAGTAGGTGGAACAGTTACAGATTATACAGGTTGTTCAGGTGGTGCATGTACATTTTCCACTTATTCAGATTCATGTTCTGGAACTGTGTTAACAGAATATGTCACAAATGGTTCTTCATTTTATAGCATAATAAAGGAATGCCAAGATTATGAATATTATTATTGCTTTGGCAACCAAGCTAATTTTAATCGTTCTGAATGGGGTTGTTCTGGTTCACCTGGTTATTGTAATGATGCTACTGTTGTCGACACCCAACTAGATAGGGATTCTTCATCATATTATTGTACATATGCTTCTAATGGTTGTACTGCACAAATATGGATGACTTATGTACCAACAAGTGGAACAAGATGCTGTGGTGATGATTCAATAAATGATAATTCATATTATAATTCATCCAACCCAACAACAGCAACCTCAATTATATGTGAAAGATGTAATGCAGGAAGTTATGTATCACCAATAACATTGTATGGTAATGGATATAACACAACATCAAAAACTACAGCAACATCAGGTATATGCTATTATGGCGATATAATATGTACAGCAAGCTCTGCAGCAAATGGTACTTCAGGAACATATTACGGTAATGGGTATTATACTGGATCATTGACAACATCAAAAATAACGACTTGTTACTATGGTGATTGGTCATGTTCTGATGGTTCTGCTGCAAATGGTGCATCTGCTGTGATATATGGTAATGGATACAATACATCTTCTACAACAACATCAACATCATTGACATGTTACTATGGTGACATGACTTGTAGTGATGGCTCATATGCACATGGTGCATCGGGAACATATTATGGTAATGGGTATTATACTGGATCGTTGTCAACATCAACATCGATAATATGCTATTATGGTGATATAACATGTTCTGATGGATATGCAGCAAATGGTACTTCAGGAACATATTATGGTAATGGATATTTAAGTGGTAGTGGTACATCAAGGACATGTTACTATGGTGATATATCTTGTAGTG
>JAWCLW010000004.1:0-44407 GCA_039091535.1 Candidatus Aenigmatarchaeota archaeon
AATCTATTTTCCAAAAGGTGAATGGATTTCCCTTGAAGATAGGGAAATAATAAAAGGTCCATGTGTGAAAAAACTTAAAGTTTTACTTGAAAAAATTCCTGTTTTTGTAAAAAAAGGTGCAATAATTCCATCTTTTCCAGTAAAAGAAAATCTTTCTTTTAAACCAGATGAAATTGAATTAAATATTTTTCCTGATAAAGAAACAGATTTTATTTATTATGAAGATGATGGCCTAACAGAAGAATATCTTGAAGGAAAATATCTTACACAAAAAATTAGTGTAACAAAGTCAAAAAAAGAAATAAAGGTTGTATATAAACCACAACAATTAAGTGGAATGACAAAATTCTCAAAAACTGTTTCAGAATTATTAAATGACGAGATGATTAAAAACTTTGATCTGGAAAATTGCAAGAACAGAAGGATTGATGAATTATCTGGCGGTGAACTACAAAGATTAGCTATAGCTGTTGCCGCAAGCAAGGATGCCGATATATACTATTTCGATGAACCATCGAGTTATTTGGACGTAAAACAAAGACTTAACATGGCAAAACATTTACGCGAACTTGGAAAAGAAAAATATGTTATGGTTGTTGAGCATGATTTAGCAACATTAGATTTCTTGGCTGACAGAATTCATATTTTCTATGGCAAACCTGGGGTTTTTGGCATTGTTTCAAAACCTTATACTGTAAGAAATGGTATAAATATATTTTTGCATGGATACATTGCAGAGGATAATGTTAGAATAAGGGAACCGATAATATTTGAAGAAACTGGAATTGAAAAAGGTGTGAAAAAAGACATCTTAATTACTTTTAGCAATATAAAGAAAAAATATGTAAATGGATTTGAACTAAATATCTCTTCTGGTGAAATATATAAGAATGAAGTTTTAGGAGTTTTCGGTGCTAATGCTTTGGGAAAGACAACATTTGCAAAAATACTTGCAGGTGAAATAGATTACGATGGAGAGATATCAAAAAATATAAAAATTTCTTACAAGCCACAATATTTAGAAATAAAGTATGATGGTACAGTTTTTGAATTATTTTCAACAGTTGAAAATGAAAGAAAAGATATTCTAATAAGACAATTGGATTTGGAAAAACTAATGGAAAAGAAGATTAAAAATCTTTCAGGTGGGGAATTACAGAGAATTGCGATTGCATTATGTTTACTAAAGGATTGCGATTTATATCTTTTGGATGAGCCATCAGCATATTTGGATGTAGACCAAAGATTAGCTGTTGCTAAAGCAATACGTGAGAGTGGTACAACAATGGTTATAGATCACGATCTATTATTTTTGAGTTATATTGCAGATAGAGCAATGGTGTTTACTGGTGAGCCCGGTATTCGAGGATTCGCCGAGTGCATGTCATTACGTAATGGGTTTAACAAATTCTTGAAAGAAATTGGTATAACATTCAGACGCGATAATGAAACAAAAAGACCTCGTGCAAACAAGCCAGGCAGCGTGAAGGATAGAGAGCAGAAAACAAGTGGTGAGTATTTTTTCTGATATTTTTTGGAAGTGTGAAGAAACATTAAATTTATTTTTATATATCTTTCTAAATTAATTTTTATTATGAAATATATAGAGCTTGCTGAACTTTATGAAAAATTGGAAAAGACAACAAAAAAATTGGAAAAAAGAGATATACTTGCAGATTTTTATAAGAAATGTCCTGTTGAAAAATTATACAAAGTTGTTCTGCTTTCTATGGGTGTAGTATTTCCTGCTGGTGAGTTAGAGTTAGGTATAGCGTCTGAGATGATGAAACGCATAATAATAAAAACATGTGGTATAAGTGAACATGAACTTACAAAAAAATTCAAGGAGACAGGTGATTTAGGATCAACAGCCGAATTCTTTATAAAAAATAAAAGACAAAAAACACTTGCAAAAAAGGAATTGACCATTGATATAGTTTTTGATAATCTTAGAAAATTACCAGAAATAACTGGCAAGGGATCGCAAGATAAAAAAATGGAGCTTGTTTCTGAATTACTTTCATGTGCAACACCAAAAGAAGCTCGATATATTGTAAGGACAACATTAGGTGAAATGCGCATAGGCGTTGCTGCTGGTGTTGTTAGAGATGCAATAGCCAAAGCATTTGATAGAGATGTAAAAGAGATAGAAAAAAGTTTTGATGTTATCGGTGATTTTGGACGTGTTGCAGAGATGGCAAAAAAAGGTAAAATAAAAATAGAAATACAAGTTGGCCGACCTGTGCGTGTTATGCTTGCAGAGCGTGCGCTTGATTTAAGATCAGCTATGGAAAAATTTGAACATCCCGCACTTGAAGTAAAATATGACGGCTTCAGAATGGCTATACATAAAGATGGAGATAATATAAAATTATTTTCTAGGAGATTGGATGATGTCACAAATCAATTTCCTGAGATTATAAAATGGAGTAAAGAAAATATAAAGGCAAAAGAATGCATTGTAGAGGGTGAAGTTCTTGCAATAAACCCAAATACCGGAAGACCACTACCATTTCAACAATTGTCAAGAAGAATACAAAGAAAATACAATATTGAGAAAATGGTAAAAGAAATACCTGTCCAAATTAATTTGTTCGAGATGATTTATTTAAATGGAGAAAGTTGGATGCATAAAACATTAAGGGAGAGGTGGAATAAACTTAAAGAAATTATAAAAGAGACAAAATATTTCAGATTAGCAGATCATTTAGAAACAAAAGATTACAAGAAGGCAGAAGAATTTTATAAAAGATCACTTGAGATGGGAGAGGAGGGTGTGATTGTAAAAAATCTTGACGCCCATTATCAACCTGGAAAACGAGTTGGTTTCTGGCTTAAAGTAAAACCAATAATGGAACCATTAGATTTAGTAATAACAGGTGCGACATGGGGAGAAGGAAAGCGTGCCAAGTGGTTAGGCTCGCTTGTTCTTGCAGCAAAGAGCGGAGATAATTTTTTAGAGACAGGTATGTTGGGTTCTGGACTAACAGAAGAGCAGTTAGATGAAGTAACTAAAAAACTAAAACCATTGATAATAGAGGAACATGGAAAAGAGGTTAAAATAAAACCTGAATTGGTCGTAGAAGTTGCATATGAGGAAATACAAAAATCACCAAAATATCCTAGTGGATTTGCTTTGCGTTTTCCAAGATTATTACGTATTCGTGAGCCAGAAGATAAAGGCCCGGAAGACATAAATACTGTAAAGGATATAGAAAAGTTGTTTATTCAGCAAAGAGGAAGAAAAAAATAGATGATAAAAAATAATTTTACAAAACCGTGCAGGATTTGGCTAGATTACGAGGTTTGTCCACAGGTAATCCCCTTTCCCTTGCAATATAATACGTAAGCAATTGTCCTACAATTGTTGCAAGTATAGAAAATGATCCATCATGCTCTGTTTTGATTTTTATTTGTTTTTTATATTTTACATTTCCATTGTTTGTTATTGCAAATATTTCTGCACCTCTTGCCATTGCCTCATTTATATTCGAGACAATATGGTGATTTCCATTTATCAATGCAATTACAGGTGTACCATTTTCAATTAATGCTAATGTTCCATGTTTTAGTTCACCACCCATCATACCTTCTGCATGGATGTAGGAAATCTCTTTTAATTTTAGTGCTATTTCTCTTGCAACAGGATAAGATAATCCGCGTCCTATGATATAAATATCATTTTTATTTTTTAATTCTTCTGCTAATTTTTTTATTTTATTTTCTTGTTTAAGTATAAGCTTTATTTCATCTGAAATTTTATCTAGTTTTACATCAAGACCAAATTCCTTTGCAAGATATAAAAGCAAAATAACTTGATTTACAAATGACTTTGTTGCAGCAACACAGATTTCTTGTCCTGCTAATATTTCTATTGATAAATTTGACATTCTTTGTACAGTTGAATAAGGAACATTAACTATGCTTGCTATTTTTGCATTTTTTTGTTTAGCAATTTTCAATGCATTTATCACATCCATTGTTTCACCGCTTTGTGAAATTGCAATGACAAGCGTATTTTCATCAAAATTTGCAAAATCCATAAATTCAGATGCTATGATTGCCTGTGCTTCTAATCCAACCTTATGCAAAAAGTAAACACCGAGCAAAGATGCATGGTATGATGTACCGGATGCAACAAAAATAATCTTTTTTGAATTTATTATCATGGTCTTTAATTCTTCTATTTTATTTTTTTGTGTTGTTCTCAATGATTGTAATAATCTTTCAGCAACAATTGGTTCTTCGTAAATTTCTTTGATCATGAAATGTTCAAATTTTTTGTCTAATTTATCTTTGCACCATTCAAATGTATTTATATTTTTATTTATTTTTTCACCATTTTTATTGTAGAATTCATAATTATTTGCATCGATTATTGCAAACTCATAATCATCAAAAAATATTGCCTTGTTTGTTTTATCAGAAAATGCAAATATGTCACTTGCAATAATATTCATGTTATCTACCAAACCCAAAACCAACGGAGAGTCTTTCTTAAAAGCATAGATCTTATTAGAATTTTTACAGAGGATTAGAACAGCATATGTTCCTTTTGCATCATTAAAAAATATTGGTATTATTTGTTCTATTTTTTTACCTTCATTTAATTTATCCTCAAAATAATGTGCAATAACTTCTGAATCTGTTTCGCTTGAGAATACGTGTTCTTTCTTTTCTAAGATATTTTTTAAATCTAAATAATTTTCAATTATTCCATTATGTACGATAAACAAATTTTTATTGCAATCATAATGTGGATGTGCATTTTTCTCAGAAATCTTACCATGGGTTGCCCAGCGTGTATGCGAGATTGCCATATTAAACTCGTTTGCAAAGCATTCTGAAAATGAAATCTCTCCGACTTTTCTAAATAAAAAACCTGAATCTGTAACAAATCCATAGGAATCATAGCCACGATATTCTAACCTCTTCAAAGATTTTATAAGTTCTGAAACAGAAATTCTATTTTTGCCGCAAATCCCAACTATGCCACACATTACTCAGACCTCTTGTAATTTTTCAATGCTATTTGCTCTTTTATGTCATCCATTATTGTTATGCATGGAGGTATAAGTAAATTCGGCCATATCCTCTTGCCAGGCATAACTGTTACATTAACACCGAACTTCACATTATCTCCAACAATCCCACCAAGTTTCCTTTTTCCTGAATCAATATATACACCATTTATATTCACTTTTACATTTTTTTCATCTAGTCTTAGATTTGCAAACATTGCACCACCACCAATGTTGCAATTGCTTCCAATTATGGAATCACCAACATAGCTAAGATGTGAAACAAAAGTATTGTCCATAACTATAGAGTTTTTTATTTCAACAGCTTGACCAATTTTACAATTTTTTCCAATAGAAGAATATTTTCTTATGAAACAATTTGGTCCTATTATAGATCCATCACCAATTGAGACAGGTTCTTCTATTATAGCACCTGGACGTATTTCACAATTTCCTATTTGCGAACCATATTCATCTAAGATAAATTTATTTGCATCTAATATGTTCCATGGATATGAGATTGTTACCCATTTACTTACTTTATAAGTCATGAATTCAACACCATCTTTTATAAGTAATCTATAAGCATCTGGGAGCTCGTATTCACCACGTTCTGATTTTTCTATCTTTTTTATTGCATCAAATATGCGTTCATCAAGTAAATCCATACCACATCTTGCGATATTTGTTTGTGGTGGGTTCTGTTTTTCTATTATATCTTTTATTATATCATTTTCAGCAACGACAACAGCATATTTTTCTGGGTCATCTACAGTGTATATTGATATTGTGTAAGGATCCTTTTTTGCAATATTTTCTATATCTTTTTTAGGAAATAATTCATCACAATTTATGAGCAAGAATTTACCTTTTACCAATTTTTCACATTGTGCTAATGCATGAGCTGTCCCTAATTGTTCATCTTGATAAACAAATTTTATTTTTTTGTTATTTGATAAATATTCAATTATATCTTTTTGCCTTCTGTTCACAACAATTATTATTTCATCAGTAAAATCTAGTGAGGAAATAAGCCAATCTATTGTTGGTTTATTTGCTATCGGTATCATTGCTTTTGATCTTGTATACGTTATAGGATACATTCGTGTGCCCAATCCAGCCGCAAGTATTATGCATTGCATATGCACACCTAATTGATAGTTTCTTTGTTTTATGTTTTGAAAGCTTTTAATAGTTTATTAAAAAATTTATAATAATATTATAAAAATTTTTATAAATATAGTGATATCAATGATACTTCTGGAGGAAAAGAATAATAAGATATATACATTGCCTACAAAAGAGATAGAATTATTTTCTGGAATAGAGCAAAAAATGCTATATCTACTCGCTAAAAGACCATTATATCCAAAAGAAATAGCACGCAAACTTGGTGTTCATGAGCAAAAAATATATTATCATATAAGAAATTTGGAGAAAAATGGAATAATCAAGAATATAAGCAAAGAGGTTCATGGTGGCATTATTGCAAAATTATATTCCCTCACTAAACCATCTTTTTTTGTTAAATTCAAAGAAATGGAGATTGCAAAAAAAATACCAAAGAATGATTGTGAATTTTTGATACCATTCATATCTGATAATAAATTTAATGCAAAGATTGTTGTGGGTTCTCCTGATCCACATGGTCCTGAAAGAGCAAGAAGTAGAGATATAAGCTATGCAATTGATTTGGCAATATTTTTGGGCACATTTCTTACCGATTTCAACAATTCTTGTATAAAACTAGATACAGAGTTACATCCACATGATTTGAAAGAAAATCTAATTTTGATTGGTGGACCTGTGACAAACAAAATAACAATGATGATTAATAGCAAAATGCCTATAAGGTTTGATGAAAAAAGAAACATATATTCTTCGATAAGCAAGAAAACATACAAAAATGATGAATGTGGTTTGATAATAAAAATGACAAATCCATTTGATAAAGAAAAGAAAATATTGGTAATTGCCGGTAAAAGATTTTCAGGAACACGTGCAGCAATACTTGCGTTTTTACAAAAATTTAATGAGATAAGTAAGAATGCAAGTGTTGTAGAAGGATTAGATAATGATTATGATGGAATAATCGATAGCGTCAGGGTTTTGGAATAATAAAATTTTTATTAATAGAAAATCTATTATCAGGCTTGATTGATGTCTTATATTTTTGGGACAAATTTTTAATAAACACCAAAATGTGATGATAAAAAGCTTTTTAAGTTTTAATTTTTTTTATAAAAATATAAATTATGATAAATATGTCTTATTACAAATGTTAGTAACAACAATGGCAACTTAAGCTCAGAGAGCGCAATCAAGTATTCACAATTAGAAACTGAAAAAAATAAATTGGGAGTAGGAGGTGTTAAAAAATATGTCATCTGACTATATACATATTTTTGACCCTAAATATGAGGTTATTAAGGTTTCATCATCGATTTTTAGAGAAATTGATGGCGAACCAGTTACTGTTTATGTAGGATATGAAATTAGACCAGGACATAAGAAACCATCAGATTATTATGACCCAAAAAAATTGTTAGATATACCTCCGCCAGAAATAAAAAATATAGGATATAGACCTGGAAAAATTGTCAATAGAGGGTCTGAAAAACCTATAGTTTATGTAGAATATGATCCATTCGATTGAAAAATTCGACTATATCAATTGAAGAAAGTGAATATAGGCAAAAAATAGTAAAAATTAATTTATTTCTTTTCCTCTTCTTCCTTTGCTTTTTTCTCAACTTCTTCCTCAATATCGAGGGCTTCTGCCATCTCTTTGTAGCGATTTCTAATTGTTACTTCTGTGACACCGACTACATCAGCTACCTCTCTTTGTGTCTTTCTTTCACCCTCAAGGACAGATGCTATGTAGATGGCAGCAGCGGCGCATCCACAAGGACCTTTTCCTGAGATTATGTCCTTTTCTTTTGCTGTTTTAAGTATCTTTATTGCCCTCATTTGTGTTCTATCAGATAATTTTAACATGGATGAAAAACGTGGTATATATGTTTCAGCACGGGCAGGTAATATTCTTATATCCAATTTACGGGAAATATATCTATATGTCCTACCTAACTCTCTTTTACCAATTCCAGATGCCTGTGAAATTTCTGTAAGCGTTCTTGGTGTTTCATATTCTCTTGATAAAGAATAAACTAATGCAGCTATTATTGATTCAATAGAGCGGCCACGAACAAGTCCTTTTTGTAAAGCTTTCTCATATAATTTTGCAACTTCTTCATGAAGTGTTTTTGGCAATCCTAAAAATGATATAAGTCTTTGTAATTCGCTAAGTGCAAAAGACATATTTCTATCCTTACTTGTAAGCAATCTTTTTTGCCATTTTCTTATCCTGAAAAATTGTGAACGTTTTTTTGCAGGAACCTTAAAAAGTTCAGTTGCACCTTTACCTATCTCTGTTGTTAGCCCTTTGTCGTGTCTTTTATGTGTTAGAGGAGCACCACTTCTGGCACGCTTTACTTTTTGGTCGTGATCGAATGCACGCCAATCCTGACCCGTATCAACTATACTTTCCTCTAGAACAAGACCACACTTTGCACATATTTTCTCAGCACGCTCATGGTCTCTATAGAAATGTTTTGAACCACATTCAGGACATTTATCAATCATAAAAACATCACTCTATTCTTATTTATAATTTGTTACCATAGTGAAATAACAATTCCATAGAATCACATAAACTTTTACTTTAGACCATAAAGTATTTAAAGATTTCGATATTTTTCAGTAGTTGACAAAGTTGACGGTGCCATCAACTAGATTTTAGGATTTTAAAGAAAAAATAGAACTTTATCTTGATTCCATAAATAAGGTTACAAAACTCTTAAAGTTTTCCAAACAGTCTGTACAAGAACAATAAAATTCATGAATTTATATTTTTATTCTTAACCCCCTATATAAATAATATGCTTTCATTGCTATCGTTCGAAAAATTATCTAAGAAAGTTGGCGTCAAAAGAATAAGCAAAGAAGCTATAGAAGAATTAAGAGATGAGATAGAAGAATTTGGTTTGGAGCTTGCAGAAAAGGCCGTTAGAATAAGCAGACATGCTGGAAGAAGGACTGTGATGGCACAAGATGTGAAATTTATTTTTAAGACAGAAGAAAAATAAATTTTCTTATTTAATTAACCATCAAAATGATAAAAAAATATTTCATGCTCTGCTGGTTTGTTAAATATGCCGTATCCACTTGAATCATTTTCTTTTAGTGTATTCCCATCATTAGATGACCATATATAAACCTTCTCGACGTTTATTAATTTTTGCAACAAACCCATGACTAGTGCCCTATAGCATATTGCTTGCTCATTTTTATCCTCTTCACTTTTTGATTTATAATCATATGGCCTTAAGCTTGTACCACTAATGCTTCTGTATCCTATTTCTGTAAATATCACTGGTTTTTTTACATTTTTGCTGAATTCTGAGATTTTTTTGTTATGAAATTTCCAAGATTTTAAAAAATGGTTTAAGTCTATAAGTTCTTCTTTATTAAAACGAAGCGGAAAATAGGCACTTATGCCTATGTAATCTAGTTTGTCAAAAAATCTAACATTTTCATATGAATTATAGTTAGCGCCATATGTCAATTTTCCATTATATGATTTGCGAATATCTTTTATCAGTGCTTCCCATCTATCTACATATTTTTCCATACTTGTCAGTTCATTACCTATACAGAATATTTCTATGTTATGTTTTTTTGCTATATTTACATAGTGTAAGATTATTTCAGAATAGGATTTAAACCATTTGTCTTTATCTTTTGGTTCTATTTCTCCATGCCATGTATTTTTATCTAAGACATAAATACAAGGTTTTATCATTATACACATGTTATTCTCTTTTGCATCGTATATTAATTCTTTGATATATTTATCGTCTGGTGTTGCTTTCACACCTGATTTATAGTTATGTATTTCTGTACTTTCTTTGAAATCCTGATACCATGGTATATGGATTGAAATATCTTTAATTCCTATCTCTATTAGTCGCTTAATAACATCATATGTATGTAAATTTGAATTATTCCAAACTGTAAATGTAAAGCCTATTTTTGGATATTCAGAAACTTTTATGCTGAAATCCTTATTTGTGAGTAGATATAAACAACTGCCAATGATATATTTGAATAAATCCCTTCTTTTCATATTTTTATAAAAAAACATTAAGTTATTTAAATTTTTTAAACAATATTCGTAGAAAAGAAAAATAATGGAGTAGATTATATGGAAAAAAAACCAACAGAGATAAAAAACCTGAAACCTGGAAGCTTTGTTCTCATTGATGATATACCATGTAAGGTTGATAAATTGCAAGTGAGCAAAGCAGGAAAGCATGGCTCTGCAAAAGCAAGATTATTCGCAAGTGGTATTTTTGATGATGTCAAAAAAATCATCGTAAAACCTGCAGATGCAAAAATGGATGTGCCCATTATAGAAAAAAGATCGATGCAAGTAATAGCATTAACAGATGAAAATGCACAATTGATGGATTTAGAAGATTATTCTACTTCTGAAGTAAAAATTCCAGACGAACTCAGGAACCAACTAACAGAGGGTGATGAAGTAATTGTTTGGAGATATGGAAATTACATCATGATAAAAGGTAAGAAATAACTTGAAAGAATTTTAAATCAATATAAAGTTTTATTTTTAAGATTTTCTTACAATTCTTATTTATGAAGTTTATTGCTGGTATAGATCCTGGAAAAACAGTTGGTGTTGCAGTTATAGATATAGCATCTGATCATTATCAGACATTTAGTTTTGTTAATGTTTCTATCAACGATATCTGTGATTTACTTATTTCTATTGGAGAACCAATAATAATTGCGACAGATAAAATGATTGCCTCAGAAGGTGTAAGAAAAATATCAGCTACGTTCAATGCAAGATTATTTTTACCAAAAAAAGATATAACAATCAACGAAAAAAAGGAATTAACTAGAAATTTTTCATTTAACAACAACCATGAAAGAGATGCGCTTGCGTCTGCTATATTTGCAAAAAAGGAATTTGCAAATCTATTTGGAAAAATTGAATATGTACTAAGAAAAAAGAATTTGTCATATCTCTCAGACGAGGTAAAAGAATTATTAATAAAAAATGAGGTAGGTAACATTGAGCAAGCAATAAAATTTTTGTTAAGAGATGAAATAAAACATGAAACAAAAATTATTCCAAAAATTATTGAAACAAAATTGGTAAAAACATTAAGAAAAAAGATAGAATTACTAGAAAAAAACAATGAGACGTTAAGGAACCAAATTCTTGAATTAAAAAATGAGAATAAGAGATTAGTAGAGTTAATAAGAAAGAAAAATGAATCAAAAATAATTAAAAACTTAAGAAAAAGCATAGCCACATTAATTGATGAAAAAAATAAAATAATGAACGAATATAGAAATTTTGTTAAAATTAAAGAGTTGGAAAACGAATTTTATATCGTTTGGCCTGCTGAAAGATTTGAAAAAATAGAAGATATGAAAAATAAAGTTATACTTGATAATGGAAAGATCGATATTAAAGCAATAGAAAAATACAATCCAAAAGCAATCATAACAAATAGAAACATTATTTCAGATGTACCAATAATACGACATGAAAGCATAAATATAAGAGAAATAGATAATTTCTTAGTTATCGATAAAAAAGAATTGGATAATGCTATTAAAAAAAGCTTTTTGTTATGGCTTGATGCATACAAGGAGCGATTCCATGGAGAAAAAAATTATGAATAAAAAAAGTATTTTGAGCAATAAGAATTTACATAGGATCCTTAAATTTCTTGTTCTTTTTAATATTTTTGCAATACCACTTTATGTGATTATCTTTTCAGGTATTGAATGGTACTCACTTAAAAAATTTACATCTAACATTGTTTTCGCCTCTTTACAATTAACAGGCATGAATCCAGAAATAGATGGTTTATTAATATCGATACCAATAAAAGATGGTAAATGGGCAGCTAATATAGATTGGGATTGTGTTGGATGGAAGAGTATGATTGCATTCTTCGCGCTTGTCATGGCAACTGATTTTTCAAAAAGGAAAAAATTATTTGGTATGTTATTTATACCAGTTATATATTTTATAAATATTCTTCGGATATGGTTTATGTTCCTTTACGTAAGGATATACGATTTAACATATTATAATATCATCCATGCTATTGTATGGGGATGGGGTTTAATAATTATAGTACTTATTTTGTGGGTCTTGTGGATGAAATACATAAAATGATTACTGAAGGATTAGCTTAAAATATACTACAAAATAAATAAGAAATATGTGATACTTATGGATAAGATAAAAGAAATTGAGGAGCGTTTGAATCGTTTGGAAGAAAAGACGAAGGCAAGCTTTCTCGAGGTTGAAAGAAGATTTGCACAAATGCCAGAGCAGATAAACATACCAGAAACTATAAACGAAAGAATTACAGAATTAGAAGATTTACTCTTACTTCTTCAGGTTGAAAATATAAAGATAAAGGAAAAATTAGGTTACAAAGGATTTGGTTTAACTGATATTAGCGATATAACTCAACGGCTTGAAAAATTGGAGAGTCATGTTTATTCATCAGAGGAAGGAAAAATTAGTGAATCTGGAGAAGATTTAAGAAAGGAAATAGAAAATCTTAGTAAAAGAATTAATGAAATAGACGAACGTATCAGATTGATAAATGTTGGAATATCACCTGATCTAGAAGAAAGGATAGGCAATATTGAAAATAAAACTTCAATAATAACAGAAAAAATAAAAGAATTTATAATACCAAAGAATATCGAGGAGAGGCTTCAATCTATAGAAAGATCTATGGATGATATCAAAACAAAATCAAAGTCATCGGTGATACCCAAGGATATTGAGCAGAGATTAAAAAGTTTGGAGACGATATTTAATAAAGAAATTAACAATATAGAAAATAGGGTGAGCAAACTCGAGAGCCTGGTGGCAGAAACTCGCAGGATAGAAGAACATTATATACCAGAAGAAAAGATAATAATGATGCCAGAAAGTGGCTTGCTTCTTGATGTACAAAGAATATTGAAAGGTGGCGAATAGAATGGACTCTACACTTGAAAAAAGATTTTCAGAAATTGAAGAATCTGTAAGGACCATAGCAATATTTGTAAAAAACGAAAAAGAAAAAATGAAGAAATACATAGAGGAAAAGATGAACCAAGAAGAATTAAAAAAAAGTATATATACTGAATTTGATAAAAAATTAATTTCTTTAGAAAAAAAGTTTAATGAAGAGTTTTCAAAATTAGAGGAAATTATACATGAATCAGGAAAAACACTTACAGAAAAAGGCATGGAACAATATTTAAACAAGATAAATGCTATGAGAAATGATCTAAATTTAGCTTTGGAGAAAATAGAATCCATCAAAACAAAATTTACAGAAAAAGATATAGAGACAATACAAAATAATATAAAGAATCTTAATGACAAGATTATATCTATTAATAAAAAAATTGAAGAAAGAATGAGATCAGATAATCGCTTTGAATTAATTGATGAAAAGATTAAAAAAATGGAGCAACAACTGAAAATGTTTGAGATAAGCACAAATGAAACCAGATCAAATTATCTGAAAAAAATAGATGATGATATTAATAATTTAAAGAATATTATTGACAATGAAGAAAAGATCAGGAACACAATTAACAAAAATATAAAAGATTTGGACCAGAGATTAAAGACATTAGAAATGACTAGGATAGAGGAACCAAATAAACTAAATAATGAAATAGAAGACCTAAGAAAATTAATTGATAGAGTTACAACTGCAAATGCATCTATCAATAAACATCTAGTAGAATTGGAACATGAACTTAGTGAGATAAAATCAAAAAAAGATGAAAGATTAGAAATGAACGTCTCTGGTGTTGTAAATAAACTTGTTGCAAAAAATCTCGAGGAATTTATGAAAGTTTTAGATAGGAAAATTCCACATATAATGACACGTGAAGAATATATGAGGTATATATCAGATCTAAATAAGCGTATAGAAAATATAAGATCCCCAGACCTCTCGGATCTGATAAAACGCATAGAAATAATTGAACAAAATCTTAATGAAATATCAAAAATGATACTATCGATCTACAATAGGATACCTGTTATTGTTGAATAATAAATCGTATAGTTTTTTATCCATTTCTATTAAAGTTCTTATGTGATTGTAATGCTAACATTTGTAACAGGTGGAACAGGATTTATTGGTAAGAGACTTGTAAAAAAATTAAAAGAAAAGGGTGATGATGTTATTGTTTTTTCTAGACATGAAGACAAAGAACTAAGTGATATAGGAGTAAAATTTGTAATAGGTAATATCATTGACAAAGAGGACTTGAGAAAGGCATTTCCTGTTGATTTTGTTTATCATCTTGCTGCAAATCTTGATGAATCAGACCCATTGATGTTTGATACAAATGTTTCTGGGACAAAGAATATTGTTGAATTGTCAAAAGAGTATGGAACAAAAGGTATAATTTTATTGAGTTCATGTGGAGTTTTAGGTAATACAAAAATTGCTGATGAGAATAGCTCATATAATCCAAAAACAAAATATGAAAAATCTAAAGCAGAAGCGGAAAAAATTGTTATAAATTCTGGTATTAACTATGCAATAATAAGAGCACCAATAATAATAGGTCCGAATGAAATATGGTTAAATATCATAAAGGCTGCAAAAAATAAATATCCAATAATAGGAAGTGGGAAAAATCATTTTCATCTTGCATATGTTGACGATGTTGTTGATTTTATGATTTTAGCAAGAGAAAGCAAAAATGCATTAAATCAAATATTTAATATTGCAACACCCGACATACCAACATATAAAGAAGTTTATAAAATGATCTGTGACGAGCTTGGTATAGAAATGCCTAGAAGACATATGCCTGTATTTCTAATAAAATTAATAGCCTCACTCCATTTGATTTCATGCAAAATAAAAAGGAAAAAACCAAAACTTGTGTTCATGAAATCAAGTATAGATAGATTAATACGTGACAGAATTGTGTCAATAGAAAAAGCAAAAAAATTATTGGGTTTTGTACCAAAGATTGATACACATACAGCTTTAAAGTATACAATACAATATTTTAAAGAAAAAAATATGTTGTGATCACCAATGGCTGGCAAGGTTGAAAAATATATTCTTGATAAAATAGCAAGAGATGGTAGTATTTTATCTATAATAATCGATCCTTGTGATTATTCATCCCCACAAAATGCGATAAAAACAGGCATATTATCTTATAAAGCCGGTGCTGATATCATAGCGGTTGGCGGAAGCATCGGAGCTCAAGGTGAACTTCTTGATAATGTCACAAAACAAATTAAAGAAAATGTTAATGTTCCAGTTGTTCTATTTCCAGGAAATATAGCAACAATAACAAAGTATGCTGATGCGATATATTTCATGACGTTGCTTAATTCTAGAAATCCATATTGGATATCACAAGCACAAACACTTGCAGCACCATTAATAAAGCAACTTGGTATAGAGCCATTGCCAATAGGTTATATAATGATAGAACCTGGTGGAACCGCAGGATGGGTTGGCGATGCTAATGTTGTCCCAAGAAACAAACCAAAAATTGCTGCTGCCTTGGCATTGGCTGGTCAATATTCTGGTCATAGAATAATATTTACAGATGCAGGTTCTGCTGCATTCGCACCTATTCCTTTAGAAATAGTAACTGCCGTAAAAAATGCAATAGATGTGCCTTATATTGTTGCAGGTGGAATAAAAACACCAAAACAAGCGGGTGATATTATAAAAGCAGGTGCTGATTGGGTCCAGATAGGCACAGTGGCTGAGAAAACAGATGATGTTCAAAAATTAATTGTCAAATTTGTTAGAATAATCAAACAAGAGGGCAAGAAGAAAATTAGGTAATCAAAGATTTACAATATTATAAAAAACACATTACCAAACAATAATGTAACAACAAGTGTTATGGGGAATACAGCTACAAATCTTACACCTTCTTTAATAGTTACAAATTTTTTTTGTCTTTTTATTTTATTTACCTCTTCTTTTGTCAGACCAACCCATTTCATCTCTTCTAGGACATCACCAACTTTTAATTTTGCTGTACTTATTCTTTTTTTAAAAAATCTTTTTTCTATAACATATGCATATCTCCAGAAAAATATAATAAATAAAATTAAAAAAAACATTTCTATCAGTGGTAATATATCTAAATTAAAAAGGAAAAATAATAAAATAATTAAAATAAAAATAGATGGAATTGAAATTATGATCTTCCAGTTTTCCTTGATATCAATAATGAAATAAGAGAAAATTTTTCTATTTTTTATTCCAAGTATAAATGCATATACTACTATATAAATTATACTTATAATAAGAAAATTGAATAAGTAATCTATTATAAAAATCTTACCAGCATAAATAGGTATCATATAGCCTATTGCAGCAAGTACCCATGCATCTGCACCTCCCCATTGCTTTTTTTTATACATTAATAATCCAAAGATAAGAAGAATTGTGCCTACAAAGAGTGATATAAATAATGGAAAAAAATTATTTGTTATTATGGCATTGATAATCCAATAAAATATTCCAATAGAAACCATCAATACAGGTATCTCATCTGGAACCTCTGTAGTAAATAAATCCCAAATACCTGCTGCAATAGAGCCTATAAGTGCAATTAAAATTATTAGTTCCATAAATATCTCAATAAAATTTTAAATAAATAGAATTTAAAATGTATTGTTATTAAATAAATATAAGGTGTTTTCATGTTGCCACAACATATTGCTATTATTATGGATGGTAATAGAAGATTTGCTTCACGCATAATGAAAGAACCTTGGTTAGGACATAGACTTGGACTTGAAAAGGCAAGAGAGGTTTTGCAATGGGCATGCGAGGCTGGAATAAAATACCTTACCGCCTATACGCTCTCGATAGAGAATCTCAATAGTAGACCAAAAAAGGAATTAAAGATGATTTTAAAGTACATAGACGAAGAGGCAAGCAATATACTAAAAAATATGGAGCATATTGTTCATAAATTTAAAATAAATGTAAGATTTATTGGTAGGACATATTTATTGCCAACCAGATTGCAAAAAAAGTTGAAAGAAGTTGAGATGATTACAAAAAAGTATAACAATCATTTTTTGAATATTGCAGTTGCATATGGCGGGCAACAAGAGATTGTCGATGCAACAAAAAAAATACTTGAAAAAGGTTTAAAAGGAATAATAAAACCTTCAGATCTTAACGAAAATGTTATAAAGGAGCATTTATACACAAATGGCCAACCATTTCCAGATTTGGTTATAAGAACAGGTGGTGAAAAGAGACTTTCTAATTTTCTATTGTTTCAATCAGCATATTCTGAATTTATTTTTACAGACAAAAAATGGCCTGAGATAAGCAAAGAAGATTTCAATAGGGCATTAAAAGAATTTAATAATAGAAATAGAAAATTTGGTAGATAGTTTATGGAGAATATAATTCTTGTTGGATTTATCTTGATAATCATAGGAATAATAATCATAACAATTGGCTCATTAAATAGCAAAAATGCAAAAGTTGCTATAGGTGGTTTTATAGGGCCATTACCATTTGGATGGGCAAATGACCCGCAAATGCTCAAATGGATTATCATATTAACAGCGATAATTTCAATTATTTTTGTGATTGTTTTTCTTAGAGGATTCTTATGATGCTAAAAAGTAATAAGAAAATAGAGAAAATTAAAGATAATGATTTGATTCTATTGCTAAGCAAGGAAAAAAATTTTCTTGTCAGTAAAAGCTTGAAAGTATTTCAATCACAATACGGGTTCGTAAATTTAGAAAATATAACACATTATGGTCAAAAGATAGAGACATCAGATGGACATAAATTCACGATCGTGAAACCAAGCGTTATAGATAAACTTAAGAAATGCAAAAGGATGCCACAAATTGTTATGCCAAAAGATGCAGCACAGATTGTTGCTGTTACAGGACTTTCAAATGGATGGAAATGTTTGGATGCAGGAAGCGGTTCTGGATTTCTTGCAATTTTTATCGGGAATATTGTAAAGCCAGACGGGCATGTATATACATATGAAAAGAACAGAAAGTTTGCTGATAATGTGAGAAAAAATGTAAAACTCTGTGGTTTAGAAAAAATAGTAACAATAATCAATAATGATGTAAAAAATTTCAAGGAAAAAGACCTTGATCTAATAACGATTGATATGATAAATGCAGAAAAATTGATTAAAAAAGCGTATAAGAACTTAAAGCCGGGTGGATGGATTTGTATTTATTCGCCACATATAGAGCAACAAAAAAATGTAGTAAAAGAAATAGAAAAATTGAATTTCACTCAAATTCAAACAATAGAAAATATACAAAGACAGTGGCAAGTAAATAGTCATGACAAGGGATATACGCATCCAAAACCTTCTGGAATTTTACATACCGGTTTTATGACATTCGCAAGAAAGATATAAAATGGGCTCGCTGAGATTTTCACCTAAGGAATATCCCTTCTTTAGGATTTGAACTCAGGTCTCTAGCTTTTTCTTTACAAATAAATGATTTTTTATCTAAAGTCACCCGAAGCTAGGATTGTAGATGATTTCTACCAAACTAAACTACGAGCCCAATAGTATAAATTATTTTTTTAATTTTTATTATTTTCTTTTTTTGATCCTTCTCAATTTATCTTCGAGTTCTTCGTTTAAAAATTCTTTTATATTTTTTGCAGTTTTTGGACCCAAAATTTTTTCTAATTTTTCTATTGATACATTTTTAATATCAAATGGGTTTTTTATTCCAGAGTTATACAATAATCTTGCTCGAACACGTCCAATTCCTTTTATTTTAATCAATTTAAGTAATTCTTCTTTTACTCCATATTTAATTCTTAATCTTAATTTGTTAAATCTATTTGCGATATCTTTTTTATTAATTAAGATTGCAATTTCACTTGCAGCATATAGCAACCATTCTGCATTTGTTATTTTATTATAAAGTTCTCCTGGTGTAATTCCATATTTATCAAGCATTTTATCTTCTCCTATTTCATTCATCCAGTCAAAAAACATTAGTGCTGTTTTGAATCTTGAAATAAATTCATCATATTCATAGTCCCATACATCAGGAATATTTTTTATCCCATGTTTTACTATTTCATTTTCAAGATAATCATCTGATTTTTTAACATTAAGCAATGGCCACATCTCTATGCATTCATTTAATACCATTAAATATTCTATATCCTTCATCGGAATAAAGTTCCTAATGAGAGTGTTAGCAGATACTGGATCAATATACAATTCAGAAACTCGTTTTCCAATCTTTGTTGCACTTATCTTTATATCACCAGTTAAATTAAATGCTGGCGTGAATTCTGTTGAGATAAATGTTTCATCACCACCAAACTTTATGAATTTGTAATTCGCAAGTTCAGATAATATTTTTTCTATCTTATTCATCACATCCTTCATATCCCCATATTGATAGGCAAAAAAAGTCTTCGAGAAGAAATCTATTAAATCTTTGCGTGTTTTGCAAACTTCTGTTGAAATTAGTGCTAATATATGCATCCGTAATACCATTTCCATTGATAATTTTGAGTATATTGGTTCTGGATCACCGAATATGTATCTTTCTTTTAAATCATTTGCATCATTTTTGGATTTTGAGATTAATATTGCTTCACCATCCGTATCATATTTTGGTCGACCACTTCTACCCATCATTTGTTGTATTTCTAATGTTGGTATATATATAGAACCATATTTATTATCATATCTTTTTGCATCTCTTATCAAAACACGCCATGCAGGCATATTTATTCCGAATGCCAATGTTGGTGTTGCGACTATGAATTTTATAAGTCCATTGCGAAAATTATTTTCAATGATTTGTCTCTGCTTTGCAACAAGGCCAGCGTGATGGAATGCAACACCATTTTTTACTACTTTGGCAAGTTTTTTACATTGTCTTGTTGGATAGTTCAATGCATTCTTTATCTCTTCTGAAATCTCATTCAATTTGTTTTTTTCATCCTCATTAAGAAATTCTCTAATGTTTATTTTCTCTGCTGTTGCTTCTGCAGATTTTCTTGTAGAAACAAATATCAATGCCTGTTTACCACGTCTTAATGTATCTTCTATTAATGAAGATTCATCAGAGTTTTTAAAATTTAGATTCTCTTTATCCAAGAATTCAACAATGTAATTATTTTTTTCTTGATATGAAACACCCTTATACAATTTTATTGGTCTATAATTACTTTCAACAAGATTTGCATCAAGCCATTCAGCAATTTCTTTAGAGTTTTTTATTGTTGCGGATAATGCAATTATTTGTTTTGCATGCTCTTTCAATCTTGTTAGTACTATCTCAAGTGTTGGACCCCGTGAGTGATCATTTAATAAATGAATTTCATCTGCTATAACTAATGTTATGTCCTTTATCCATTTTGCATTATGTCTTAGTAATGAGTCCATTTTTTCATTGCTTACAACAATCAAATCATAATTATCAAGCCAAGGGTCGCTGCTGTCAAGGTCACCAATCGATAAAGCAACACGCATTCCAATTTTTTCATATTTTTCCTTGAACTCAACATATTTTTCACTTGCCAACGCCTTTAGTGGAACAAGATATACAGTTTTTCCATTTTTTAGAAAATTCTTTATGAATGCTAATTCTGCTATAAATGTTTTTCCACTTGCTGTTGGACTTGAAACAACTAAGTTTTTGCCATCAAGAACACCTTTTTTAATCGCATCAATTTGTGGTGGATTTAATTCATTAATTTCATTTTTGAATATATTGATTATTTTTTCAGGGAATGGCAGAGCATCGATTTTCATAAGAATAAATGAATTTGAGAAAAGATTAATAGTTAATTTTTATTTTTATGTTCTTTAAATTTGGAGTTCTTCATCATTATACATCTATTGCCTTTCAAAAAATTCCTAATTTAATTAGATAATCAATTTAAATTATTTCTCTCTTCTTATTGTATATTCAGCAAAGAAATCTAAAATCTCTTTTAATTCTTTAGGCATTTTTTCTGTGATTTTTTTTGATTTTTCTATCAATCTTTCAGCTTTTTTTCTCGCATAATTTATTGAATCGTATTTCTCAAATAATTTTTTTGCATATATTACATCCTTATCTGTCGTTTTTTCGACCGATTTATTTAATATCTTTAACAATTTCTTTTTTTCAATATTGTTACATTTCTTCAGGCAATGAATAACTAATATACTTCTTTTACCTTCTTTGATATCACGACCAATTTCACCACGACCCTTGCCTTCTGTCAAATCCAAAATATCATCAGATATTTGGAATGCTGGGCCAATGCATCTTCCAAATTCAATAATATCGTTTATTAAATCTTCTCTTTTTGCAATAATTACACCACCGATCATTGGAACAGTCATATAATATGCCGTTTTTCCAATAACCATTTTCATATACTCATCTTCTGTAGGATTATTATTATTTCTTAAATTTATGTCCATTGTCTGACCTTCAGCTGTTTTTATTGTTGCTGTAACCATCACATCAAGTAATTTAAATATTGTCTCATTATCAACCTCATATCTTTTCGAATTAAGAATTAGTTCATAAACTTTTTGTGCCATGTAATCGCCAACATTTATGCCATGTGCAAGTCCATATTTAGTCCATACCGCTGGTTTATTTCTTCTAATCTTGTCACCATCTTCTATATCATCATGAATTAGAATCCATGAATGGAGTATCTCGCAGGCAGCAGCAAAAGGAAGTATTTTTTTGACATCACCCCCAAGTGCTTCACATGTAACTATTGCAAGAATTGGTCTTAATCTTTTTCCACCTGTATCTAAATGATACCAAACAGCATCGTAAAGATTTTTCAACCCGGTTTTTGGGAAAACATTTTCTATTTCATTATCGATCAAATGAGATTTTTCTTTCATTATTTTTTCTATGTCGAACATAAAATTTATTTTGAAAGTAAATTTTTTAAATAAATGTATAAAATTTTAGAACTTGTTGTGAAGTTTTGAATAGATTATCCTGTAGTCACAGAAGCATCTACAATAGTTGTTTTATGTTAATAAAACTTAAAATATAAGTCTGTACAATTTTATACTATAAAATAAAAATGGAGGTATAAATATGCCGGCACCATATAAAAGAGGGTATCATCACACAAAATCAAAAGGTAGGGAGAGTACTGTTTCATGTGGTTTCTGCGGAAAGAATGTGCCAAGATGGAAAACATTTACAATATTCAAGAGTTTTAGTATTTCAGATCCAATACTAAGAAAACAACTTGACCCAAAACAGATAAGCATGTTCCAAAGAAAGATATATGTGTGCCCATCATGCGCAAGATTCCGTGGCATTGTACGTATTGGAAGATCGAGAAAATCAAGGAGGGGATAATTTTTTGTTTAACATAAAAAAATTGAAAGGAATTTTATATAAAAAATTAAAGAAAGAAAATATCGAAAGTCCCAAAACAAGAGCTGGACTATTAGTGCATGCTATTAAAAAGAAGAACGAGGGATATCCTAAATTTATTATTTCATATCCATCAAAATTATTGTTTCTACCAACAATAGATACGATAAAAATAAAGAATATTACATATCCTCTATTAAATCCATATGTATTTGCAAACATAAAATATGATGAGAAAGAAAATGCAATAACATACAATGTAATAGAGCCAACATTAAATGAATATGAAAAATACATACTTGAAAAATTAAAAGATGGATTGATACAGATTATAAATGTCAGCCTAGGTGATATACGAAAAAAAGATAAGATGATAGAATTTATTGAGACAAATGTGCAGAAACTTATAGATGAATATGGATTCAATGTTAATGATAAAGAATATCTTAAAATAATGTATTACATCTATAGGGATTTTATAGGATTAAATGAGATAGAGCCATTGATAGCAGACCCGTTTATAGAAGATATTGGATGTGATGGTGTTGGAGTAAATATATATATAGTTCATCAAAAGTTTGGCTCCCTTAAGACAAATATAATTTATGATGATGAAAATAAACTTAGAGAATTTGTAACAAAGCTCGCGGAACGATGTGATAGATATATAAGTTATGCAGAACCATTACTTGATGGGACATTACCGGATGGAGCAAGAGTACAAGCATCACTTGCACAGGATGTTACAACACGTGGCCCAACATTTTCTATAAGAAAATTTAGAGAAACACCATTCACACCAGTTGATATGCTTAAGTTTAATACACTTTCATCGGAGATGCTTGCCTATCTATGGTTTATAGTTGAAAATGGTGCAAACATACTTATAGCTGGCGGTGTATCAACTGGTAAAACAAGTTTGCTAAACTGCATTTCATTGTTTATCCCAAGTGAGGCGAAAATAGTAAGTATTGAGGATACAAGAGAACTTAATCTACCACATGAAAATTGGATACCAGGCGTTTCTAGAGCAGGTTTTACAGGTACAGGCGTTGGTGAGGTTACAATGTTTGAGTTATTACGTGAATCGTTTAGACAAAATCCTGATTATTTGATTGTTGGTGAAATACGAGGTAAAGAAGCATATGTGATGTTTCAAGGTATGGCGAGTGGTCATCCTTCTATTTCAACAATGCATGCAGGTAGTATTGAGGATGTGATGAGAAGGCTTCAGACAAAACCTATAGGTCTTTCACCAGGCTTACTAGATAGTTTAGATGTTGTCATAACAATGGTACATGCAAGGGAAAAAGGTAAATCTGCAAGACGTGTAAAAGAAATAGTTGAGATAGAGAGTATAGATCCAAATACCGGAATACCAAGAATTACTAAAACATTCGTATGGCTTCCACGTGAAGATTCTTTTGAATATAAGGGTAATTCATGGATACTAAATAAAATATCAATAGAAAAGGGAATACCAATGAATAAAATAGTGAGTGATATTGCAAAAAGAAAAAAATTAATAGAATGGCTTTATGAAAATAATATTACGGATATGAGAGAAATTATAAAATATCTAAAACTTTATCATAGGAGACCAGAAAAAATAGAGGATATAATTGATGGAAAAGATATATTAAAAGAGGAAGACCTGAATGAATAGGATAAAAACAGGTATACAAGGCCTTGATAATCTTATAAATGGTGGAATACCGGAGGGCGATTTGGTATTGCTCAGTGGGACATGTGGTTCTGGAAAAACTATATTTGGTTTGCAATTTTTATGCTCTTTTGCAGAAACAGAACCAGGATTATTTGTCAGCTTTGAAGAAAGTCCTGAACAACTTAGAGAAACTGCAAAACTATTTGGATTTAATATAGAAAAATTTGAAAAATCTAATCTTATCCGCATTGTAAGGTATGATCCTTATAAATTAGAAGATATATTTGAAATTATTGAAAATAATATTCATGAAATAAAAGCAAGACGCGTTGTCATAGACTCTATCTCTGCATTGGGTATATATATGAGAGATATCACCGAATTGAGAAGAATGCTTGTGCAGATGAGTACAATAATGAGAAAGAACAAATGTACAGCATTACTCATTTCCGAGATTATAAGTGGTAAACATTTTTCTCGATTTGAGGTTGAAGAATTTGTCACAGATGATGTTATAGTTTTGCATAATAATTTTTCAGATGGAGAATATAAGAGAGCAATTAGTATTGTTAAGATGAGAATGACAGAACATTCGAGGATGATTCATCCATTTGAAATTACAAAGAATGGTATCATAATCATGCCAAATAAAGGTTGGTGATTCATCTGTTTAAAAGTTTAATAAGATTCTTTGGCAATTTTGGTATAAAATATTTTTCAAAATACCTCCTACCTTTAAAAGAAGAATTAATACATTCAAATCTTGGAATGTTATTCGAAATGTATGTTGGAAGGATGATATTCATTACTGTATTCTCATTTATCATAACATTTTTGTTTGTTTTTATTATGTTCTCAATTTTTACTGTTCCAATTCTTATATCAATTATAAGTGCACTCATCGCAGCATTATCAATATCATTTATTTTATTAACACTTTATCATTCTTATCCTTTTCATTTAATTACATCAAAGAAAACAAGCATAGAGGCCAACATGCCATTTGCCATAAATCACATTGCTGCAATAGCTGCAAGTGGCGTGCCACCATTTGTTATGTTCAAACTCATATCAAACATAAAAGAATATGGCGAAATTACTAATGAGGCAAAAAGGATTATTAGAAATGTCGACACGTTCGGTATGGATATAATTTCAGCCATAAGGAATGTTGCAGATAGAACACCTTCACCAAAATTCAAACAATTCTTGTATGGCATAATTTCTACAGTAGAAACAGGTGGAGATTTAAAAAGATATTTAGAAAATTCTGCAAAAGAGGCACTCTTTGAGTATAGGTTGGTAAGAGAGAAGTATATGCAAACATTATCTACATATGCTGATTTTTATACAGCAGTGCTCATAGCTGCACCTTTATTCTTTATATCAACACTATCTGTTATGTCTATGGTTGGTGGCAGTATATTTGGGTTAAGCATACCAAATGCAATACGCATAGGCATATATGTCCTTATGCCGATATTAAATATTGTTTTCATAATGTTCATTCATTATACACAACCAAGATTATAGTGTGAGTTGATTATGAAATTAAATAAGTTTGCAAAGATAAGTATTATAACAACAATTATAGGAGGAATTATACTAATAGAGAATTTTATATTTCTATCAAAAAATCCACAACTATTTGCAATAATAAATATGATTGCTGCAATAATAATCTTAGGTATACCATTAATGTATAAATATAATGAATACAAAAAAATAAAGAAAATTGAATCAATATTTCCAAAATATTTGCGCGATATTGCAGAAAGCATATCTGCTGGTATGACTCTTCCACAAGCAATAAGAAGTGTTACAAAAAACGATTACGATGTTCTTACACCATATGTAAATGAGATAAACGCTAAAATTTCATGGGGTGTACCCTTTGAAAAGGTTTTTAACAATTTTGCAAATAAAATAGGGACACCGCTAATGAAGAGGAATGTTCAAAGTATAATAGAGACACATCGTTCTGGTGGGAGTATGGACACAGTACTTCGCGCAGCTGCTGAATCATTGCAAGAATTAGAAAAAATAAAAAGAGAAAGATCAGCAAGTATTTATTCTCAGATGATTAATGGTTACATGATATTTGTTGTATTTCTTGGTGTTATGATAGGAATGTCTTCTATGCTTATACCTGCATTCAGATTTGAAGAAACAGGGATGGGTGATATGCGTGCAGTATTTACGGAAATATTTCGCTCACTTATAATAATACAAGGATTTTTTGCGGGATTGTCTATTGGCAAGATGGCTGAAGGAACTATTATAGCAGGCATAAAACATTCAATAGTTCTTGTGGTATTTGGTTATTCAGCATTCTTATTATTAGGATAGATTTTTTTTCTATAATTATTTGCAATATAGTCTTTAAGATTTTTATTACTTTAAATAAATATTTAAAAACATAAAGTAATAATTATATTTATGAAAAGACGAGTCACAATTGTATTAGACGATGAGCTCTGGAAAGAGTTCAAGATAAGGGCTATTAAGGAAGATAAAAGCTATTCTGAATTGATCGAAGAATTGATGAAAAACAAATTAAAAAAATAATGGAGGTGTTGTGAAATGAAATGGGGCAAAAAGAAAGATAACATGAATGTGCGAATATTGCATAACACACGCACATCCAACAATAAATTCACCGCCTCCATATCAAACCCTATTAGAGGAGAGACTAGACAATGGATTATTGCACTATTCATGATATCAATAATGATTATATTTCCAAAAGTATTTGCAGCAAATCCAGGACACCCTGCATCATCGATAAGTCCAGGCACCTTCGAATCAGGAAACTTTATTTTTCCAAATAACCTCCAAATCAACCAAAACCTCACTGTGAGCAACAATCTTTTGTTTGTCGATAATCAAACAGGCAACGTCGGCATCGGGACGACGGCACCAAGCACTAAATTGAATGTAATAGGAGGATTCGATATACTTAATCCAGGTTCAACACCTTCTGGGATGAGAACTGGAAGCGATGCAGATGCCGGTCGAGTGTGGGTAGAATATGGAAGTCACAACGCTCCTCTCTTAATACTTAGTGATTACGATGACCTCCCAAGGATTGCTTTTCGACAAACAGGCACTGGTAATGAAAGTAACCCCCAATATGAAGCTTGGATTGGAATGGCATCTAATTTAAGTAATAACATAGCAATTATGGGTGGCAACGTCGGCATCGGGACGACGAGCCCGGTGAGTAAATTAGATGTGCGAGGTCAGATTGCGGGTCGAGGTTGGTTGAATATTTGGAACGCAGGGGCAGTTGGAACTTTAGCTGGTGGTGATAGTCGATCAGCCATCACTTTTGGCGGAAGTGATAGTCCCCAAGGTTGGTATTTGGGACAAGTTGAAAATTCCACTGCTGCGAATACAGCATTGGGCTTTTGGAAGTGGTCAGGCGCTGGCGCTGGTTGGAATATGGTATTAAAAGACGGCAACGTCGGGATTGGGACGTCGGATCCGGCTTATAAATTGGATGTAAGGAGTGGTCTCAATAACGAGGGCTCACAAATAGCTTATATAGCTTCAAATGATAATGTAATTACATCTCAAACCACAGGTGGAACATGGGAGCAATTGGATTGGACTATGGAAGGATTTAAATTCAATTCTGGTAGTTATACCAATATCTCAGGGGTTGCTCTTTATATTAAAAGGAGCACAAAAGCAAGCTTAACAGGTTGGATTAGAGTAAGGTTGTATTCAGATAATGCAGGAGTTCCAGGTAGTGTTTTGGTATATGGAACGACAATGTATGCAAATAGAATTTCTGCAACTGGAAGCTGGTATTACTTTAGCTTAAGAAGTAGCTTAACAACCAATACTAATTATTGGATAATCATTGAAAGAAGCGGGTTAGAATCAGATGATATTTATTTAGATTCAAGAACTGATGTTTCAAACCATATTTATTGGAGTGGTTCAAGTTGGGTTTCTGAAGCAAAAAGCTTAAGATATTATGTTTATGCCTATTCTTCAAAAGGATTATATGCTTATAGTCTTGGCTCTGGTTCACAAGATTATGGTATGGGTATTCAGGGTCTTTCTTATACAAGTCCAGGAGTTTATGGATACAGTCAATCCAATTATGGAGTAAGAGGTAGTAGTATAAATACTTGGGGAGGAGTTTTTGTAGGAGCAAGTGGTGTTTATGGAGAAGCAGTTTCAGGTTCTGGAACTGCTGTTGGGGGGTATACATACAATACAAGAAGTGGTCAAATTTTCTATGGTTACCAGACATATAGTTTGTTTACTGGGAATGCTTTAGAATTAAAGATGGCAGATAATACTCTCTCTAAAGTTTTTTATTATAATGGTTCAGCATTTACAGATAGGACAACAACTGCCTGTCAATCTGGTGGGTCAACATTTACTTTATTAACTGATACTGATGACACAATGTATTTTGGTCTAACGAGTAAATTTACTCAATTGCAATTTGATATATCAACAGCTGGAGCAGGTCTAAATTTAGTTTGGGAATATTCTGCAGGTTCAGGAGTATGGAATACTTTAACTTTAAGTTATGATGAAACAAAGAATTTAACCAGAGATGGAATTGTTACTTGGTCAGATCCTGGAGCAAGCTGGGTTACTGATACTGTTAATGGAACCTCAGCTTATTGGATAAGATTAAGAACAACCACTAATCCTTCCACAGCGCCAACTGTTTATTTAGCTTGCCGAAGCGGATTTACAGGATATTTAAGTCGAATGTATAATGCAGGTCAAGAAAAATTAAGAGTAGATAGTCAAGGAAGATTATATGTAGCTAATGAAATTTATCCTGGGACTACTACTGAAGAAGATGGAATTCAAACTTCAAGGTATATTTATGATACTGGTTCTGCTATAGGAACTAATTCCGGTTTGTATGTTGCTGGTAGTGTTGGCATCGGGACGATGAATCCGCAGAAAAAGCTCGATGTAGTTGGGGATATAAATGCAACTGGTGGTTTGTATGCTGGCAATGGTTTAACTGTTTCAAGCGGAACAATATCAGTGCCTACAAATTCAATTGCATGCGGAGCAGTGAATGAAGGCTCAGGAACTGATATTTGCAGTGATTTGGAAGAAGAAACTCATGCAAGTGAACATGATGGAAGTGGTATATCAGTTTCAGGCGACCAGATAAATGTCAACACGCTTCCTGGAGGAGGGATTGAGATATCGTCTGATGCTTTGTCGCTTAATAGGAGTTGTTCGGCAAACCAGATTTTGAAGTGGAGTGGAACGAATTGGGTATGTGCTGCTGATGATGTGGGAACTGGTATGACAAGTTGGAACATCGCTGGTGATAGTGGAATTGACAGTGTCACAAACGGTCAGACAGTGACAATAGCTGGAGGTGTAAATGGTATAGACACAGTTGAAAGCGGCAGAACTGTTACCATCAATTTAGATTGGTCTGAAGTTGGGACAGACGCAATACCAGAGAGTAAAATTGATTTCGATACATCATGCGCCTCGACAAACAAGCTTTATGTAAACGGCAATGATTTAGCGTGTGGAACGGACTATACCTGCTCAAGTACTGCCTGTACCGTCGGCAGTGACGACACCCTCAACGGTCCAAGTGTTGGAGCGAATTTGAATATGAACAATTATCTGATAGAAAACATCGGCAACGCTGGAACAGACTTCACTTCAGGTGGTGGATTAAATCTCGCTGGCAATATTGTAATAAGTGGTGGTGGAACCAACACCATTTCTGGTAATTCAAACTTCGACGGCGGCACACTTTATGTTGACGCAACGAACCACAGAGTCGGCATCGGGACGACGGCACCATTATATCCACTGCATGTTACAAAAACTTCAAATGATTTATCATCAAATGAAGCATTAAATTATAATGAATTTGTAATGAATCCTTCAAACACTATAACAGCATGGAAAAGGGCAATGTATTTCAATGTTTATGTTAATGGTTATGGTGGTCAATCTGGTAATGATATAACAGCAATATCTGGCAATGTTTTTAACAATCAAACAGAGGGAACAATTCCTTTAGTAACAGGAGCATCAATCCCTATAAGGATTATTAATGCAGGAAATATAACAACAGGTAAAGGATATTCTACTTTGCCAATTCTAACAAGTTCTGGAAATATGACTACATGGAGAGGTTTCGATGCAAGGTCACCATCAATTAGTGGCACAGGGATACTTACAAATTCATATGCAGTTTATATAGAACCTCAAAAAGTAACAGGAGTTACAGATGGATATGGTATTTATCAAGCTGGAGCAAACGATAGAAATTATTTTGCTGGCAGCATTGGTATTGGGACAACATTACCAACTGGGAGGCTTGATATAAGGAATGATGCTGCTGCTGCCAATCTTATATTGGATGCAACCGGTAGTCAGTTAGGTGTTGTTTATTCAGGTGGTGGAGATGAGTTGCGTCTTGGCTCAAATAACTCTTATGATGATATAGTAATTTCTCCTTCAGGCAACGTCGGAATTGGGACGACGGCACCGGATGCAACTTTAGATGTTAATGGGGCTGCAACTATTGGCGGAGATATAGGTTATACCAATGTTTATCAAACTAAACTCTGGGTGGGCCAGGGGAATATCCATGTTTATGGTAATGAGGATTTGATTGAGGTTGCTGGAACTCAATATGGACGATTGAGATTAGGTAATGCATGGAATTATTCTGGAATATATGCTGATACAGCCACAGATGGTAGTGCAAATACTTTAGTGTTGGGTGCATCATCAGGAAAAATTTATTTAAATGGCAACGTCGGTGTTGCAACAGCTAGTCCATCATATAAATTAGATGTTTCAGGGGATATAAGAACAACGGGTTGTTTAATTTATAATGGTGGGACTCTTGGAACTTGTGTTTCAGATGAGAATTTAAAGAACATAATTGGACAATTTTATGTTCAATCTCCTTTAGAGAAAGTTACAAAACTTCAACCAGTGAAATATACATTTAAGTCTGATCCTAATCAGACACTTGTTGGTCTTTTGGCTAATGAAGTAGAAAAAATTGTTCCTGAACTTATTGAAATCAAAGATGATCAAAAACAAATTAAATATGGAGAGATGCAATGGTTATTATTAGAGGCTATCAAAGAACAACAAAAACAAATCGAACAGCAACAAAAAGAAATTGATGAATTAAAAAATGAAATTCAAAGACTAAAATTAGTAAAAGACTGATTGTCATGACAGCTTGTACGACATAAAATCTTAAATCCTTAGGAAATAGACATTAATTCTATTTCTTTCAGGTGTACCTTCTTGTGGATAGTTATTTTCTTTTATACCTTGAATTTCAATCCATTCATGATATGCAACAATATTTTTGAAAGCATCCGGAACTCTATCTGAAATAAATATATCTTCGCCAAACCTTGCTGCAGGCTCTTCTGGACGTTATCCTGAAAACAAAAGCAGAAGCCTTTAGTTGTTTAAGGCGAATACTTGTAAGAGCAGGTAAAAATTATGTGCATCGTAGCTCATATCTCTCACCTTCTTTTGAATGCTCTTTAACTACGATGCATCAAACTTTTTCTCCAATGCGGGGGAAGGGATTTGAACCCTCGCAGCAACTAATGCACAGGATTTCTTACTATGAAAATTATCATCGAATTATTAAATTCTCAAAACTTAAGTCAAACTTAAGTCCTGCCCCTTTGACCAATCAAGGCAAAAATACTGACTTGGGTACCCCCGCATATTTATTTTAAAACTCTTTTTATTTCATCAACGAATTCATTAGCACGAGATTCTAATGCATCTAGTGCAGCTTCTACTATTTCCTTTGGTGTTAATCCTGAGACTGTTTCTACATTAAATATGAATTTTGTATTTTTTTTTATGATACGGCGACCACCGAGATCTACACATCTCATGCAAAGTGTGCAATTCATTGGATTTGCAACATGTACTTTACCATCCTTCCTCTCAAAAACATTTGCAGGACATATTTCTATGCATTTGCTTGTATTGTCAGAAATTCTTACATTTGGCATGTATTTGTATCCAACAATAGCTGCTTGCCATTTCATATGATCTTTTCCAAAACCAAGTTGTGCTACAGCTTCTAATTTTAATTTTTGACCATCAAACAATTCAACAATAGGAATGTTCATGTCAGAAGGCTTTACATCTTCACTTGTAGATTTTAAATCGCTCGAATACACAGTACAAGGACCTTTTTTATCTAATACAAATACAACCTCACATCTACTACAACCCTTTCCACCGCATTTGCATTCATCCTTGAGAGAATACAAATTTTTATTAAACAATAATGGTATCAAACCAAGACGATGTGCAATAATCTCATCATAAAGGCCAGATGAATTTTCTTCTATATCTACATATTCTATTGCCATTGTTGGTATCTCACCTATCATAATGCGTCTCATGGCATTTGCAAATGCGGGAAATGTATCTTCAAGTATAAATTTCATTTTTGTGTTGTTCATTTCAAGTATTTTAATTTTCATATTTAAACACCTCAAATTGTTTTATACCCTTCTTCCACGTCTTCCACCTTTTTTCCTACATGAATCATGTGGTATAGGTGTTATATCTTCTATTGAGCCAATCTTGAACCCTGCACGTGCTAGAGCCCTTATTGCAGGTTGTGCACCCTGACCAGGTATTTTAGATTTTATACCCCCAGGTGCTCTTATCTTTATATGAAGACTATTAATTCCTGCAGCCATAGCCTTTTCTGCAGCCTTCTTTGCAACACGCATTGCTGTGAATGGCTTGCCTTTATTCATGTCCTTATCTGAGACCATACCACCTGTGCATAATGCAATTGTTTCGCTTCCTGTAATATCTGTTATATGAACTATTGTATTATTTAGGGATGAATAAATATGAGCGATTCCCCATCTTTCTTTCATGTCACACACCTTTCTCCTTTATAATTTTTGGATTTAATGTTATCTTATCTTCTTCGTTCTTCTTAACTATGTAACTTGGCCATACAATTCTTTTTCCTGCAACATAGACATGACCATGAACTATAAGTTGTCTTGCATGTTTTATACTATTTGCAAAGCCTTTTTTATGTATAATAGTTTGCAATCTTCTTGATAGTATGTCTTCTAATTTTAATTCTAAAACATCTTCTAAGCTTGAGCATGGCAAGCCTATACTTCTGAGCTTTTCAAATAGCATTTTTTTTGCTGTTTCATCATGAATTGCCTGAAGTTCTCTTGCTCTTCGCCTGAAATTTCTAAGGATGCCTTCTGCTCTCCATATTTCATGTTTACGTCTTAATCCAAATATCTGTTTTATTTTTTTTTCACTTTCAATTCTACTCTTATCATAAGGTTTCTTAGGGCTTTCGTATTTTTTTCTCTGTTTTTTAGGATGACCCATTTAATCCCACCAACTTTATTTCTTTTCTGACTTTGCTGGTTGTGATTTTTTCTTCATAACACCTACTGTTTTTTGCGTTCTAAATGATGAGCGTGTTCTTTGTCCACGAACAGGTAAACCAAGTTCGTGTCTGATGCCCTTATACGAACGTATTTTTTTCATTAAATTTATATCTTCTCTTATTTTCATATCAAGCTCAGATTTTGTGAGGTGTCTATCCTCTCCAGTTTCCATATCTTTTCTTCTATTTAAAAGCCACGATGGAAGATTTGGCTTCTTAATAAAGTTTTCAATCTTTTTTATTTCTTCTGCGCTTAATGAACCTATTTTTCTATTACTATCTATTCCGGTAGCAATACAAACAGCTCTGGAAAATGCAAAACCAATCCCTTTTATTTTTCTTAATGCACGTTCGACTTTAAGCTCTCCATCTATATCCGTAGCAAGTAATCTTACAATTTTTTTTGTTTCAACATCCGTCATTTTACCACGCAAAGTAACATATTATTCTAATAAGTTAAAAGCTAAAACATATAAACTTTTATCTTTGTTGTTTTATGTCCAATTATATAAATGTTAATCTTTTTTAATTCATAATAAATAATTAATATTTATGAAAATTAAAGATGTGATGACAAAAAAGCCTATTGCAATGAGACCAAATGATACATTACATGATTTAATAAAAATTCTTGTTAAACATAAAATAAGTGGTTGTCCTGTTATAAATAAAAATAAGGAGATTGTTGGTATAGTAACTCAAACAGATATAATAAGAATGATAGATGTTTTCTCAGATATACAGAAGGGTGATGATATATTTTTGATACTTTCATCTTTATTGAAATCAAAAAATGAGATTCTTAGTAAGGAGATAAAAAAAATAAAAACAAAAAAATTAAAAGAGTTTATGAAAAAAGATGTCATTACAATAGATGTAAACGATGATTTCTATAAGGCAGCCAGACTGATAAATAAATATAACATCGATAGATTGCCCGTTACGAAAAATAAAAAACTTGTGGGTATTCTAACAAAAAAAGATATAATGAAAGAGTTAGAAAAGATAGGCTAATTTTTTTTACTATATTTTTTCTTTTCTTGCCCACTTAAAATCTCTTGGATCACGTCCTAAATTCATATTTTTTTCACATTTTCTTGAACAGAAATAAAATATTTTTCCGGTATTCTCGACAAACATCTTTCCTGTACCCTTTTCTATATTAGAATTGCAGAATGAGCACCTCGCCATAATGGTCACCTTGACTCTTTTAATTTTTTATAATCTACCGTATGAACCAGAAGATTCCATCTCTGTCTCGCGTAGCATAACAATATCACCTATTCTTATAGGTCCCATGACATTGCGTGTAAGTATTTTACCCTTGTCTGGTCCATCTATAACTCGACATTTTATTCTTGTGACACCCTTCGCTCCAGTTCTCTCTAATATATTTATAACCTCAGCAGGTGATGCATCTTCTGGCATATCACTCACAAACTTTCTAATTTTTTCTTTGCTTCTCCGGCATCGATTATTGCAACAGCTGCAGATGGGACATCTAAACCAGCTGCGCGACCAAGTTCAGATTTATTTGGAACTTTTTTTAATGGTATTTTCTTTTCCTCGCATAGTGGTTGTAGATGCATAGTAATTTCAGGTGGATCAACATCCTCTGCAACAATTACGAGTTTTGCGATACCACGCTCTATTGCTTTTGTTGTTTCATTAATGCCTTTCTTTATCTTACCAGTTTCTCTAGCTATTTCAACTATTTCCAATATATCCTCGATATTTTCTTTCATAGGATTCACCATTTTATTTAGTACAATAACTATTTAAACAAATCGAATATTGTTTAATAATTATATTTGATTATAAAATGCTTTTAAATATTTTCTCTCATAGGTATAATTTTTGTGATATATATGAGTGAACCAGAGAGCAGATTTTTGAAAGTTAGTTGTACAAAATGCAGAAATGAACAAATAATATTTGATAAAGCAGCTACTACAGTAAATTGTCTTGTATGTGGCAACATTCTAGCAGAACCAACTGGTGGTAAAGCGAAAATAAAAACAAGGATAGTTGAGACTTTGAGTTAGGTGATGTTGTGGTAAAGAAGCGTGGGCTACCGTCTGTTGGCGATTTTGTTATTTGCAAGATATCTAGGATAAACCCAAATTCTGCATTTGCAATTCTTGAGGAATATGAAGGGTTAGAGGGAATGATACATATATCAGAAATAAGTAGTGGTTGGGTAAAAGATATAAGGAAATTTGTAAAACTTGGAGATAATGTTGTTGCAAAGGTTTTGGGAATAGATGAAAAAGGTCATATTTCATTATCAATAAAACGTGTTAACAATAAGCAAAAGAATGATAAAATACGTGAATATAAACTAAACCAGCGTGCAGAAAAAATGCTTGAAATAGTTGCTCAAAAATTTAAAAAAAATCTTGACCAAGCATATGAAGAAATAGGATATGAATTACAAGAAAAATTTGGTTCATTACATATTGCATTCAAAAAATCTTTGGAAAACCCTAAATTACTTATTGATAGAGGCTTCCCTGAAAAATGGGTTAAATACATGGTAGAAATTGCTAAAAAAAATATGGAACAAAAAGAGTTTGAATTTAAGGCTATGCTTATGCTTAAAACTTATAAACCAGATGGTATAAAAATTATAAAGGAAATTTTAAATCAATTAAGGGAGATGAATCTTACTATAAAATACATAGCTGCCCCGAATTATCTTATCAAATACAAGACAATGCAAGCAAAAAAAGGTGAAAAAGAATTTAAAGAAATCTTGAATAAAATCATTTCACTTAACAAAGATGTAGAATCTAAATTTGAGATTTTAGGAGAATAAAATGAGGATGATGATAAAAAAATGTATAAAATGTAATATTTATACGCTTAACAATATATGTAGTAAGTGTGGGTCCGAAACAAAATCTGCCCATCCTGCAAAGTTTTTATTTGCAGACAGATATGGTAAATATAGAAGAATGCTAAAAATGAAATAAGATAAAGAAAGTTGCAAAGCAACTTCATTCAACTTGAGGTCTCTTGTCTAAAATAAAAGTCGAAGACCAAATAAAGGAAGATATCAAGGAAAAGAAACCGTAGGTGTCTTGTCTATGAAGACTAAAATAAAAATATTGGAAAAGATTAAATTTAAAAATCCAATTCTTATAGAAGGTCTACCTGGCATAGGAAATGTTGGAAGAGTTGCTGCTGGCTATCTAATTAGTGAATTAAGGATGAAGAAATTTGCAGAAATTTTTTCTCCACATTTTCTACCTCTTGTCTTACTTCACGAGGATTCTGTTGTAACATCCCTAAAGTGCGAATTTTATTATTGTAAAAGTAAAAAAAATGATATAATAGTCTTAACAGGTGATACACAAAGTATAACTCCAGAAGGTCATTATGAGATGTGTAATAAAATATTAGAATTTGTAAACAAACTTGGTGTAAAAGAAATTATAACACTTGGCGGTTTTTCAGAAGGAAAAGAGATAACTGATCCACGTGTCATTTGTGCAGTGAATGACAAAAAATTAATAAAAAAGTATGAGAAATATGGAATAAATTTTGATGTTGAACATCAGATAGGCACAATTGTTGGTGCTTCTGGCCTTTTGCTTGGATTAGGAAAGATTTACAATATTGATGGGCTATGTATAATGGGAGAAACAGTTGGATTCCCAGTTTTGACAGATCCAAAAGCAGCTGATAAGGTCTTGCAGACTGTTGTTAAAATTTTAGATATAAAGATTGATCTAAGCAAACTTGAAAATATTATAAAGATAATGGAAGGACAAATTAAAAAAGCAGATGAGATACATAAAAAGATGATACAAGAGATATCTAAACCTGCAAAAGATGAACAAACATACATAGGGTGAATCTTAATGTTTTTCTACGAAGATTTGACAAGATTTGAGAGAACAAGAATAATATCTGCAAGAGCTCTTCAAATTTCTATGGGTGCTCCTGTGCTTATAAAAACAGATTTAGATGATCCAAAAGAGATAGCAAAACTGGAATTTGAAAGAGGTATTCTACCAATAACTGTAAAAAGATCGTTGCCAAACAAATAATTTTTAATTAAAAGAAGGTGTATTTTTAAGTTCTAATTGTTTAAGACAAAGAATATGGAGAGAATGATAAAAATAAATACTTTTATATAACTAATTATCCAGATAAATTTAGGAAAAATCAAAAAAACTTTGAATTGAGTTTGAGATTTTTATTTGGTGTTTTAATGCCAAAAACAAAATTGCTTGTACCACGAGAAAAGTATCTTTCAGCAGGCGTACATATAGGTATGACTACAAAAACAGCTGATATGAAAAGATTCATATATAAAGTTAGACCAAATGGTTTGGCTGTTTTGAATGTTGGTCTATTAGATAAGCGCATTAGCTATGCTGCAAACATGCTCAGTAATTCAAAAAAAATACTTGTTGTTGCTCGAAAAGAAAATGCACAAACTGCTGTAAAAAAATTTTCTGAGGTTATAGGTGCAAAAGCAGTAATTGGAAGGTTCATGCCAGGTTCTTTAACAAATCCATCGTATAAGGAATTTTTTGAGCCTGACATACTTTTAGTCACAGATCCACTTACAGATAAACAAGCAATTAAGGAAGCGTTGCAAGTAAGAATACCAATAATTGGTTTGGCTGATACATTTAATGAGACATCTTATCTTGATTTAATTTTGCCATGTAACAATAAAGGAAAGAAATCCTTAGCATTAATATTTTGGATTTTGGCAAAACTGATTTTAGAAAAACGCGGTGAGAAATTTAATCTAAAACCAGAGGATTTTGGCGGAGAATAAATTTATCTTAAATCTTTTTTTATTTAATTCTTATTTATGAGAAGTCCTGTGGCAATAGGTTTTTATCCTGGTGATAAAATTATTTTGAAAAACAATGTAAGAAAATTTTTGGTTTCTGATAAAAAAATAAATGCATTTGGTATTATATCACCACATGCTGGCTATGATTTTTCTGGTTCTGTTGCTGGAAAAGTATATGCATCATCTATTACAGAAAAGAAAAATTTTATTTTATTTAGTCCAAATCACACAGGTTATGGTAATAGTATTGCAATAAGTAATGATGAATGGTTAACACCATTAGGAAGAATAGAAACAAATAAGGAATTAATAAAAAAATTTAATCTTAAAATAGACGAGACAGCCCATAAATATGAGCATTCGATAGAAGTTCAGTTGCCATTTTTGCAAGTTTTATATAAAAATTTTAAGATTGTTCCAATATGTTTACAACATATTGACATAGATGAAATTGAGAAAATTGCTGAAAATGTCTCTGATAGTAGTTCATTTTACATAGCAAGCAGCGATTTTACACACTTTGGATATAATTATGGATACGAACCAATCAGTGGAACAATACAAAATAAATTAAGATGGGTAAAGAATACAGATATGAAAATGATAGATTTAATATGTAAACTAAAGGCAGAAGAATTTTACAATGAAGTAATTGAAAATGGTTATACTATTTGTGGCTTTGTGCCAATAACATTAATAATATTTGTCATGAAAAATCTTGGTGCAAGAAAAGGTCTGTTAATAGATTATAAGACAAGTTACGAAGTATATCCATCTTCTTCATTTGTAAGCTATGCTGGCATTGTTTTTTATTAGAAACAAAATCATAAATTTTTAATACAATTTAAATATATATGTAGTGCTTGTAGATTTCTAATTATATGAATAATTAACTTTTCAATTCAACATGATTTATTTTATCATCCTCTATGATAATTCTTATCATTTTTCTATCCTTTTCATTTTCTTTTGAAACAAAAAATTCTTTACAGTCCGCACATTGTATCTCTTGTTCTAAATCTACAAACCATGAGGGCTCTATTATTTCATTATTGCATTTGGGGCATTTTAGAGCAACTATCTCAAGGAATGCTTCCTTTTGCATAATTTTATTTTGAAAACAAATCTATATAAATAGAAATAAATAAATACTAAATTATGAAAGGTATATCCCCATTAGTTGCAACTGTTCTACTTATCGTAATAGTTGTTGCTATATCAACAATAGTTATGAATTGGCTTTATTCTTTCACAAGTGGTGCTCAAGAAACAGTAAGCAATAGAACGAGTGAATCTATTAGCTGTTCTGGTGCCAGCATAGAGATACAAGACGTATACCTAACATCTGGCACTCCTGGATCTGGTAGTGTGATTATCAGAAATAATGGAGTTGTTGATGACATGATTATCGTATCTGCACAAATGTATAATAAGGCTGGAAGTAATTTCTCTGCAACAAATGTTCCTGTGGGTGATTTCGATCGTGGTAAAATAATTACACTCACTTTTTCTAATTTAAATATAACAACGTGCGCAGACTTTTCACAGGTTGTTGTATCCACTAGTTGTAGTGGTGTATCCGATTCATTCAAAGGCACACCAAAAGGATGCTAAAATTGTATAAAAGGTTGGAATGAATTTTCTTCAGATGTTATTATTACAGGAATTTTTTCATATTTAATTATTTTTTTATTTTCAAAATAAATACGAAGAATTATGCCTTTTTTGTTTCTTGGATTCCTATTTCTACCAAATATAAAATTTCCAAGTGAATATGCAATTAAACCATTTCTATATTCTTCAATAGGCTGTATTGTATGTGTGTGATGACCAAATATTACATTAGCACCTGAATTAATTGTATGATATGCAATTTCTTTCTGGAAATTGTTTGGTTGATAACTACCTTCCTTTCCCAAATGGAATGAAACAATTATAATGTCAGAATTTTTATTTAATTTTTCAATATCTTCAGAAATATGTTTTTTATTGATTCATACTACACCAGTTTTATTGTAATCTGCAAAAAATGAATTACGACCTATTTCAGAATATGCTAGAAAGCTAACTCTTTTATTTTTCACTTTAATTGTTTTTGGTTCTCTTGCTGATAGAATGTCTTTACCAGCGCCTACATACACTATTCCACATGAATCTAATGCATCAATTGTATCAAAGAGTCCTTTTTCTCCATAATCCATAATATGATTGTTTGCCAGCGAAACTATGTCTATACCACCTTCTTTTAAGCATTGTACAAACTTTGGGTCAAACTTAAAATTAAATTTTTTGGTATCTTTTCTTCACTTTTTGTTAATGGTCCTTCTAAATTTGCAAATATCATATCACTTTCTAATAAAAATATTTTTTTTCACCTTTTCAAATGAATAATCTAATGATTTCATTTGTTTTGGTGGAAAATGATATCCTAAAGTTATATCACCAACTGCTGATATGATAATTTTATCATTAAAGAATTCATCTATCGAAGACGTGATTAATGCAGCACATAATCCAATAAATTCACGCCTCTTCATTGCTCTGTCCCTAATAAAAATTATTGGAGGCACGTCTTTGGTGGATAACATCAATAAAATGGGTTTATCCAAAACCATTGCTCCACGCAGTTTTCCTATGAGCATCATGATTATAACTTAGGGTTGCTTGCTTCCGCACCTCACCCAGTTCGCTATAATCATAATCCCATAGGTCTGCGTTTCTACGCTTTGGTTTTGGTCCCAAAATTATTGATGATATCGCCCTCAGACTTCGGCTCCAACTAAAGCGCATTGATGGTTTCCTGCCCAAGAGAAGATTTTACATCTTCTCTAAGGGTTTACTCACCTTCAGAGCTTGCAAAGCAAGCAAATTTTATTTTGATAAACTTACACCTTTTCTTTTATAAAAAGAAAAGGTATTGGGTTACAGGCCCGCGCTAATGGCCCAGCCTAGCCTCCAAAAATAATAGACATCGCAAATCTTTTAAATCCAATCTTTACTAATTTTTAGAATGAACAAAATAGAATTAAGGGATTTAATAATCTCAGCAATTGTGTTGGCATTTGTATTTGCATACGAAGGATTTGATAAATTAAATAACATTCCAAATAATTTCATAATTGCATTAGTTGCAGTTTCCTTGGGATTTATATTACATGAATTATCACATAGATTTGTTGCAAGAAAAAGCAGATGCTATGCAGAATATAAATTATGGAAAGAAGGATTAATTATAGCTATTGCATTAGCTTTGCTTACGAATGGTATGTTTACATTTGCAGCACCAGGTGCTGTAATGATTTATCCACTTGTTGACCTATGGGGTCGTGAGGTTAGAGTTACAAAAAGAGATATTGGATTTATATCAATTTCCGGACCTTTAATGAATACATTTCTTGCAATATTATTTTTTGCATTAAATATTTTATTTCCTTTTAATGTATTTGCTCTTGCTGCAAAGATAAACTTATGGCTTGCACTTTTCAATATGATACCTATACCTCCTTTAGATGGTTCAAAAGTCTTTTTTTGGAACAAAAGAATTTGGTTAGTTTTGTTCGCAGCGCTCATTTCGATGTTTTTCATTTTTTGATATTAATTTTCCATATTTAATGTATAAAGATGTAGAAAAAGTAAGAAGACTAAAAAGAAAATATTTGGAAAAGAATTTTTTTCCTTTTTTTCTATAAAAACTATATTTTTATATACCCCCGATCATATAATAAATAAAATATGAACAATATAAAGATATGAATATTAAAAGTGATTGCATGAAAAAGTTATTTATATTTGTTATTTTGTTCTTGGTCACATTAATGATTTTAAACATTTTAAATAGCGGAATGATATATTCGTTGAGATATAGTGGACCATCTGATATAGATGGATCATCCGATGGATCTGATGGAGGTGGTGACGGAGGCGGCGATGATGGTGGTAGCAGCGATGGTGGCACCAATACACAAGAGTATGATACAAAGCTTCAGTGTTTTACACATCGTTGTTCAGCTACTACCTTCTCTAATAATCATTGTTCATACGATAAAGAACTTACAAATGATAAAAGATGTGATTTTGATTTGTCTCAATTTATTAATTTAGGTATTGATGATTGTGTAACCAATATAAAAATAACAGAGGTATATGCTGATAATAAGGTTATCATATACAATTCTAATAGCATATTATATGAATCACAAGACTATGATTGGTGTGGTTCTGTACCTACGTTAAAACCAAACCAAGAGTTGAATATGGATTTTGTTCGATCAGATCCAAATCTAAAAATAGCTGTAGTAAATAAAAATCCTTCTTGGTGTGGTATTCCCTCATCTGTTGATGCATTAGGTTTCAGGGTAAAGTTTAAAGTGGAAAAACTACAACCAGACCTTACAAAGGGCCAAAAATGCAAAAATGGTAAACTTGTTCCGATTTGTGGATGGAATGATAAAAACAACAATGGACAATTAGATACCGATGAGGGGCCCGACATTTATCATTGTGGGTTTTGGTATGATTATGGCTTACATTATAATTCTATAGTTTGTACACATAAAGATGCTATGGTTGAATGCACAGATGAAAACTTTCAACCTTCTGGTGATGTTTCTTATTGTAGGCCAACATGTGTTAATCCAAAAGAGTGTTGGTTTGATGAAGGTAAATATACTGCTTGTGTTGACAAAAGATATACAAAATATGTTGTGCAAACATCTGTTCCAAGTGGGCCTTATGTTGGATTGTTTTTAAAACAATATGATGCTATACGTCAATGCTATGATAATGGTAATAGCCAAACTGGTAAAGTAAATCAATTTCGTGATATTAAAAACAATGACTTTCGTACTGGTGTAGATGGGGTTGCTGCTGGAAATAGAAGAACAATAATAGACAATACAATAGAATTCTGCCAATATGGTTGTTCTAGAGGTGCATGCAATAATAACACAGCACCTATTCTAAAATCAGTAAAAGCAGAGCCAACACTTGTCAAAAAGGATGATAGGATTCTTGTTACAAGTGTTGGTTATGATAAAGATAGCATAATAAATGAGACAACAGGCAAATCTTTCAAAGAGCCTGTCCGACTATTTTGTGGTTCTCAAAGCTGTGACATAGAAGAAGAACCAGGTTGTAGGCTTGATCCAGATACAGGAGATTATATATGCGATGAAAACTCTATTGAGCCTATATGCAATCCCGATCTCTGTAAAGGTAAATTTGCAATCTCAAACCCAAATTGTACTATAATAGTACCTTGGAATGACAATGGTAATAAAACAGTATATTGTTGGCTTGTAGACAAAGGTGGAAAATATTCTAATGAAAAATCATTTAGCATAGATGTTGATAATAAAAAACCAAGTGTTGAAATAATATCACCTCCTGATAATTCAATGCAAGTAAAGAATTTTTATGTCAAAGTAAAGGATGAAGATGAAAATGGAATGGATTATTGTCAATATAGGATTATAAGCAATGGAGTGCCTTTGAATTGGACAAACAGAACATGCAATTCTCAATTTTTTGTAAGAGTACCTAAGGATTGTGGGATGGGTGTATGTAGGATTGATGTTATTGGATTTGATAAAGCAGGTAACAATAATACAGATTCAAAAACATATCAAATAAATTATGTCTTCTCAAATATTACTTCTCCAGAAGATGGATCATGGCAAAGAGAAGATTTTGTAGTGTCTGTTATTGATGTAGATTATTCTGGTGCGAGAATAACAAGATGCTATTATAGGGTATTAAATACAACTGGTGTAACGCGTGACTGGACAAATAGAACATGCAATTCTGATTTTGTTGTATCAATAGGACCTGATAAGGATTGTAATGTTCAAAGTATTAAAGACGAGCCAACATGTATTATTGAGGTTAGAGCTGAAAACAATGAAAGTATAGTTGGAGTTGTAGATAGAAAAATGTATAAAATAGA
>JAWCLW010000004.1:44417-63700 GCA_039091535.1 Candidatus Aenigmatarchaeota archaeon
ATAGATTGGTCAACACCAACATCCCATATCACATCACCTAATACAGACACATGGATACAAAATGATTTTTCTGTTAATGTTGTTGATAGAGATTATCTTGGTTTAGGTTTTAGTAGATGCGAATATAAAATTGAAAGCAAAAATGTGACAACAAAAAGTTGGACAGAAAGAAATTGTAATGGCAGATTTACTGTAACTGTTGGAAGTGATAAAGATTGTCCTGATGAAGGTGCTAGTGTATGCGTTGTGCATGTTCGAGCAATAAGCAAGTCAGGAAAAATAGGAATAGAAGATAATAGAACATACAGCATATTACTAACACCAGTAGATGATACAAATGGGTTTAGTGTAAACAATTATTCACAGACAGATATCGGTGTTGTATTCTGGGGTGTTACTAAGAAAACACTATCTGTTCCTGTATTCAGGGTATGCAATAAAGGATATACAGTAAGTGAATGCGAGAATGCGTTTACAATTTCAAGCCAAGATTGTGGATTGAATAAACCATGCTTGTGTGGCTCAACTTCAGAAATGTCATGTTCACTAAGATGTGCAGATATAGAAAGTCAATATTATTTACTTGCAACTGGCTTTGATATGAATACATACACTGCAGCAAAGGTTATAAGTCCTATAAAAGATTTTAAATGCCCATTCATGAATATTACAGGATTAAATTCTATACTTCAATTCTTTAAGGAATTGGATGTGTCATTTTCTGTACAGATAATGCAATTAGATTATCTTATAAGACATAGTCCAAATGCAACAAATGAGACGATAGCAAGATGGAGAAACATGATGGGTAGATTTTTTGACGCAAGGTTACTTGTAAGAGATCATATAGCATATTTAGAAAATGTTATTTCGGACCCATCTGTCACAAAATCTAATGAAGCAATAAATGTAAGAACGCCTTGGGTTAAAGCAAAAATACTTGAGATCTTAAATGCTGAAGATTACATACCTACAATTATTGAAATTACAGGTGATATAGAAGGTCGGTATAGAATCGGAACAAATGTAAGTATACATCTTGATGTTGAAAAAACAGGTAATTTAACTTTATATGCATATGCATCTTGTGAGATTACAAAACCAAATAATGAAATACATAATATAAATTCATCTTGTATGGCTGAACCTTATCAAGGATTTGATATAAACTTTACAGCAGATCAAATTGGAGATTGGAATTTAAATTGTAGGCTTTATGGATCGATAAGAAGTGATTGCACAAATATCTTAGAATATTCAACAAAATCAGGTAGAATAGAGATATATCCATTTGAAAAACCTTTTATCACCAATGTAACGTCACCATTAAATGTTGTAAATGGAAGCAATGCAAATGTTAATGTAATTGTAAGAAACCCTGAACAAGAAGGATTATATGGTCAGGTTATTTGTTTATTCAAAGACCCCGGAGAAATAACATACGAAGGGACATCTATATGCTCTTCTCTTCCAGTTTTGGAAAATACTTCATTTATTGCAAGTGTTAAGGTAAATAAACTTGGGACATGGAATGTCACAGAATGCTCTTTATATACTTCAACACGAAATGATTGTGCAGGTTCAATAGTTGTAGACAAAATAGAAAATATAAGTTCATTTAATGTTATCATGCCATCAAATCTTTACATAACTGATGTTAATGTTCCATCAGAAGTTGTAAGTGGTTCAAAGATTTCAATTAGTGTAAATGTACTAAATCCTATAGATGATAAATATGCAAAAGTACAATGTACAATTATAAGTCCAGATGGTACACAAACATTGTCTTCTGAATGTATACCAGTTTTATCTGGTTCAAGTTATACATTCTTATTAAATCTTACACCAGAAATAATTGGTACATGGAGAGTAAGCTCATGCTCTGTTGAAGCATCTGAAGATAGTGAATGCTCATCTGCTGTAACCCATCACACCGTTTCTGATGTCGCAACATTTAATGTAGTAAGGGGCAATAATTTGACGATAAAATCTATATCTTATAAAAATCCGATAAAGATAAATACAACGCAAAAAGTTGAGATTCAGGCCAAAAATCCTACCAATATAGATAGATATGGATATGTTATATGTTCTCTTACAAAATCGAATGATCAACCAATCGTTAATAGGACAGGATGTATAAAATTCCCATACGATACAATAAGAACGCTGAACATCGAATACTATGCAAATATACCAGGAACATGGTCTGTTGATTCATGTGTAATTAAGGGCTCATTATGGAATGATTGCAGAGGTGAAACAACGCATCATAGTGTGTTTGATATAGGAATATTCAATGTTCTAACAGAATTTAAAATGTACATAGATTACATAAGAGTCCCTTATAATGTAATATTTTTAGACAATCCAATAGAGGTTATTAGTGATGTTAAAAACCCTGATACAGACAAAAAATATGCATTTGTTGAATGTGCATTCAAGAATGAATTAAATGAAACATTCTACAATTCATCAACATGCGTAAGATTTGATGGAGGAGAAAAGAGAACAATAAGAACAACATTTATAGCGAATACACTAGGGAGATGGTTTATTACAAAATGTACTTTAAACGTTTCATCTTTATCCGATTGTTCGGATTCAAAATTACATAATACCACAGAAAACATCGATTATGTTGATGTACGTTTACCTGAACTAAAGATTGTTTCTGTCACACCACCACAAACAAGTCTAAATATAGGAGATGAAGCCAAAATATATGTGGATGTAAAGAATCTTGCTCAAAGAAACATAACAGCATTTGTTAATTGTAGTTTATTAAGTCCAAATAACATAACATATAATATTACATCTTCAGTACAAAAAATACCTATAGGTGAAACAAAGACATTTATACTTAGCAAAATTGTAAATGTTGCTGGTGATTGGACTGTAACAAAGTGTGCAGTATATAAAATAATGAGCCCTGCTGAAAAGGTTTATGAATTGTTTGTGAATGAAATATTTAGTGTTCTTCAACCAGCTCCACCGGAGTGCACAATAAATACAGATTGTCCTGGCACAGATGACAAATGCTATTGCTCTCAAAATATATGTAAGCCATGCTCAACAGATGAGACTTGCAAGAATAATATGTGTAAACCACAGCCACAATGTGTTACAGATGCTGATTGTCCGACAGGATATAAATGTCAGGTTGATACTTGCATAAAAATGGGTACTTGCTCATATGATTCTGATTGCCCAATAGGGTACAAGTGTCAAAACTATAATTGTGTAAAGAAGGGTGAGTGTGTCGAGGATTACGAGTGTGAAAGAGGTTATAGATGTATAAATTACAGGTGCGAGAAAGAAGAGAAACCTATTTTAGATCAAAATGCAATTATTTTTATAATTATTATAATTATTGTGCTTTTGATTCCATTTTTGATATTCGCATATATGAAGAGGTCGATATAATGAATAGAGGTATTACATTGCCAACAAACATGATTATTATAATTATATTAGCTGTACTTGTACTTATTGTCTTATCAGCATATTTCATTTCTACTTCAGGTACTTCTATGTCTACGGCTGATGCAAATAGAATATTTAGCAAAGGGTGTTTACGATACTGCAAATCAGATGTCGAAAAAAATTATGTGAACGCATACTATATACCTGAAACAGACAAAGAATTTATGGCTGCATGTGAACGCCTTGGTTATGGAAATAGGGAATATCCAAATAGATGTCTAGAAAAATGTGGACATGTTTGTGATATGCAGGCAACAGATTCTGATGTAAATAATAGATTTGATCAGATAGTTTCTAATCTAAAGAGGTGAAATAAAAAATGGTAAAAAGAAAAAAAGCAAAAACTAAAAAAATGCGTGAATCTATACTAACAAGAGATGAATTTTATCTTGGAAAGCACGATGAAGAAAAAATGCTGCTATTCGCAACAGGTATTGTGCTTGGAATTGGAATAGGTGCAAGCATACTTGGCGCATTCTGGTATGGTGGCATTGTTGCAATAACGGTTGGTTTGGTATTGTTTTTCCTCGAAAAAAGACAACAAACTAAAGGATGAAGAAAAATTTAAACAATTTTAATAAAATAAATATTTATTTTTTTCTGAAATTTAAACTGATTTAAATTTATTTATAAAAAATAATAATGGGTGGGTTTATGTACGATGTTATAATAGTTGGTGCAGGTCCAGCAGGACTCACGGCTGCTATTTATACTACAAGAAAAAAAATGAAAACACTTGTAATTAGTAAAAATATAGGTGGACAGACAGCCATAACAAATGATATAGAAAATTATCCAGGGTTTGATAAGATTAATGGTTATGAACTTATGACAAAATTAGAAAATCAAGCGATAAAATTTGGTGCTGAAATAAAATTTGGTGAGGTCAACAAAATTGAAAAAAAGGAAAACATCTTTTTAGTAAAGACAGAGAACGAAATATACGAATGCAGATCAGTTATTCTTGCTTTTGGAAAAACACCAAAAAGTCTTGAAATTCCAGGAGAGAGTACATATAAAGGTCGTGGTGTATCATATTGCGCAACATGTGATGCACCTTTATTTGATGATAAGACAGTTGTTGTTGTTGGTGGTGGTAACTCTGCACTTGAAGCTGCATTACTGCTTTCAAAGATTGCAAAAAAGATTTATATAATACATAGACGTGATGCTTTCCGTGGGGATGAGCTAACAATTGATAATGTAAAGAAAAATAAAAAGATAGAACTTGTTTTAAATTCGGTACCAATAGAAATAAAAGGTGATAAGTTTGTTAGGTCTTTAACAATCCAAGATGTCAATACAAAACAAAAAAAGGAATTGAATGTTGATGGTATTTTTGTTGAGATTGGATATGAAGTAAAAACAGATTTTTTGAAAGATTTTGTAAAATTAGATGATAAAGGCCAAATAATAGTTAATGAGTATTGTGAGACATCACAACCGGGTGTGTTTGCTGCTGGTGATGTGACAAATGTTCCATATAAACAAATAGTTATTTCAGCTGGTGAAGGCGCAAAGGCTGGAATATCTGCATATAATTATATACAAAAACTAGAAGGTAAATCAGTTATGATAGGTGATTGGACAAAAGATAAATAGACAGAAAATATTTTGTTACAATTAATTAAGATTTGAAATAATCCATAAAAGCTTTGTTTATAGAATTAATTATTTTTAATTTTATTTCATCATCTGATAAATATTTTTCTTCTTTTGGTATTTTTATGGAGCCACATTCCAAAATTACTGTAGGTACTTGAGCATCGTTCAAAATATATAATTTATTACGCAAATAAATACCTGGACTTATTGTTTCCCATCTTTTATTTACTTCATAAAACCTACATAATTGTAAACCATTTTCAATCAAATAATTTTTAATTAATTCTGAAAATTTATATGATTCCTCAAAGAAATTTTTTGGATGTATATACAAAGAGAATCCCTCGAAATCACTTAAAAGATTTTCTATATCTTTCTTTTTAGCCATTTTCAAATCATTTAATTTTATACTATCATGATGTATTTCTAAATAAAAATCAGCATTAATTTTTTTTGCAAATTTTGCCCTTTTTTTATAATCTATGTTGAACCATGAATCAATACAAATATATTCTAAATCAGAATTTTTTATTAATTCAATCCTATTAACAATATCGTCATTATAAAGTATTTCTTTTTTATTATTATAACTTTTTGTACCATAATTTTTTTGTGTATGACCAGAAAAAATTAAGATCCTTGGTTTTTTAACGTATTCTTTGATTGGTATATATTTTATATCACCTAAAAAATTTGGAATACTAAGATAGCTTAATCCAAACAAAAATTCTCTTCGTTTCATATTCAATAAAAATAAAACAAATTTTTAAAAAATTATAATAATTCATTTATACGATAATTTTTATATAATAAAAAAACAATAATACCTTTGTGGTAAACATGGAATTCTTCGATGTATTGAAAAAAAGGTTTTCTGTAAGGTCTTTCAAAAATAGAGAAGTAGAAGAAGAGAAAATAAATAAAATTCTTGAGGCTGCAAATTCTGCGCCATCTGCTGGAAATCTTCAGGGATATGAAATTATTCTTATAAAAGATTCGAACAAGAAATCGTTAATCGCAAAAGCGGCATATGGTCAGCATTTTATAGAAGAAGCGCCTATTGTGCTTATTATATGTGCTAATGAAAAAAGATCAGCATCAAGATATGGAAAAAGAGGTAAAGAATTATATTGTATAAACGATGCAAGCATAGCTGCTGCATACATAGAATTAGCAGCATGCAATCTTGGTCTTGGCTCTGTATGGGTTGGAGCATTCGATGAAAATGAAATTAAAAAAATTATAGATGCACCAGAATATATAAGACCAATAGCCATAATACCAATAGGCTACCCAAATGAAATACCGGGCAGAAGAGAAAGAAGAAAGTTGGATGATTTAGTTCACATCAATAAATTCTAATAGGTTTTTATATTTTTCTTTTTATCTTTTAAGAAAGTGATTAAATGTTATTGTAAGATTATTATGAAGAAATATATATTCGTAATCGGAATAATAGTTATAATTGTTGGCTACTTTCTTCTTAAACCTTATTATGCACCACAACCATATAAAGAACATTTTCTCGGATCCGAAAATGCAAGTATTATAATTGTTGAATATAGCGATTTTCAATGCTCTGCGTGTAGATCTGCTTATCCAGTTGTTAAGCAGGTTATTGATACATATGGAAATAAAATAAAATTTGTTTATAAGCATTTTCCTTTGACACAAATACATCCGTATGCACAAAAAGCAGCAGAAGCAAGTGAATGTGCTGCTGATCAAGAAAAATTTTGGGAATATTATACTAAATTGTTTGAAGGAACATCTTTATCAACAAAAACATTAAAAAATTATGCAAAGGAATTGAATTTGGATACAGATAAATTTGATTTATGTCTTGATAGTGGTGCGATGTATTCTAGAGTAAAAGAAAATTTCGATGAGGGTAGAGTTTTGGGCGTTGAAGGTACACCAACATTTTTTATAAATGGAGAAAAAATTGTTGGGTTAATCCCTTTTTCTAAATTTAAGGAAATAATCGATACAAAATTAAAATAGTTTATAATAATCGAATACAAGCTTAGAGACAAATCCGAAGATTTGTCTGAAACAAATCCGAAGATTTGTTTAATTCTTGACCGAAGTCTCGAATTCTAAGATGCTCTTCGATTATTTTTTATTTTTGAATTTATATCTTTTTAAATGTTATGATTTTGTATATTTCCTATTCAATAGTGGTCAATATAGCTTTGTGAAAGCTTAATATAAACTATATAAATTTATCCAAATCAAATAATTATTATAAAAATCAATGAGGTGTATTAAATGGCAAAAAAGAAGTCATTTGGTGGATATACAATTTCTTTTGCTGGAAGAAAAGAAACATTAGAAGATGTTTTTGGCAAAGAAAAAATAACACCAAGTGAAATGACAAAAAAATTATGGGGATTTGTAAAGAGTAAAAAACTTGCAGGAAAATAAATTTTAATATTTAATTTTTTTTCTTTTAATTTTTTTAAGATATTTTGAAATTATTAATTAATAAATTTTTCTACAATATCTATTTTCCCATTCTTGCTGTCTTTATTTTTTGATGTTTTGGCTTTATGTATTTTCTCTCTTTTCGATTGATTTTTTTCCAACGCCAACACTCATCTCTTATTTTTGCTCTTGGGAATCCGCACGCAGAGCATTTCTTTTTCTGTATGTGATAACTATGTCTACCACATCTTCTGCATCTTATGTGTGTAATCTTTTGATGCTTTCCAAAGGATGGGGTTCCCTTCATTTAAAAGCACCAATCATTCCGACTTCTCAGGGGAAACATAAAGGATATTATCCCCACGAACAAGAATCGTCCCGAGTTTTATTTTCTCACCTTCTGTTATTTGCTCTGCGCCTTCAAGCCACATGTTAAGATGTAAGTCCATTGCTTGAAGGATACCTGAAATCTCTATGCCTTTTTTCAGTTTTATTAAAACTCTTTTCCCCTTTGCATTGTTTAATACATCTATTGGTCGTTCCATCAAAAAACCTCCAAATTTAAATTAAATATGCTACATAATAACACATAGATTTAAATAGTTGTGCACTTCTTTAACAATTAGAATTTAATATAAATATTTATGGAAGTGTTTTTAAAATGACAAAGTGGCACCTGAAATCTAGAAGAAAAATAACAGGCGGTTTGCTTAAAAGACATTCAAAGAAGAAAAAATATCAAATGGGTAGGGATTATATTCCAACCATTCTTGATGAACCTAAAAAAAGAAAAATACGCAAGAGGGGAGGTAAATACAAATTTTCATTATTATCAACAAATGTTGCTAATGTTTTTATTGATGGAAAAGTAAAGAAGGCAAAAATACTTACTGTTTTAGAAAATAAGGCTGATCCTCAATTTATAAGAAGAAATATCATAACAAAGGGTGCTATTATAGATACAGAAGTTGGAAAAGCAAAAGTTACATCAAGACCAACACAAGATGGTGTAGTTAATGCTGTTCTTTTAAAAGAGAATAAAGTTTGAACTTCTCATCAGTTGAACATAATTTAAGATATAACTTGAAAAATATTAGAAATGTATAACAAAATTTGATGCATAGAAATTAATAGAAATTTTCATAATTATTAAGAAACCAATTCAATTTCATTATAGGTACAATTATTACATTTTCGTATGCTGTTATATTCTCTTCTGAAAGTGTAACAATTATTGGAATAATATTTTTCTGTTTTGTCAATCTTTTATAAAAATTACACTTCTTTTTATGGTCAACAATAGCACGTTTCAATGAGAATATATTATTTTTTCTCCATTTTTTACATTCAACAACAAATGTCTTATCATATTTAATGGCAATAACGTCGTATTGTCTTTTTTTCTTTTTAGAAATCAAAACAACATTATGCTTTACATCAAAATCATTTTGCTCAAATATAAATGAGACTAATCTTTCAAAATATTGCCATTTAGCTTTATTACTGATTTTTTCCAATTCATCAACAGAATTTATTTTAAATTCCATGAATATTTTATAAAGTTAAAATTATAAGAGTTTTTCAGTATGAAAGCCAAAAAAATTAGAAATATAGGAATTGTAATCAAAATATTAAAACGAGAAACAAAAAAATTCGAGATACCAATAGTAACAGAATCTGGTAAAAAAACAAAAAATCCATTCAAAGTTTTGATTTCATGTCTGTTATCAATAAGAACAAGAGATGAAATAACTACAAAGGCATCAAAAAAATTATTTTCACTTGCTGACACTCCAGAAAAGATGATAAAATTATCTACAAGGCAAATAGAGAAAGCTATATATCCTGTTGGGTTTTATAAAACAAAATCAAGAAGGATAAAAGAAATATGTAAAAAATTAATTAATGAATATAATTCAAAGGTTCCTGACACACTTGAAGAGTTATTAAAATTAAAAGGTGTTGGAAGAAAAACAGCAAATATCGTTCTTGTTTATGGTTATAAAAAGAAAGGTTTGCCAATAGATACTCATTGTCATAGAATCCCAAATCGTCTTGGATGGATAAAAACAAAAACACCTGAACAAACAGAAAAAGAATTAAGAAAAATCTTACCCAAAAAATATTGGTTTGATTTTAACGACTTGTTTGTTAAATTTGGACAGAACATATGTAAGCCAATAAGACCGAAATGCAATATATGTCCTATATATAAATATTGTGAATATTACAATAGGTAATAAAATTTTATTTTTTTATAAAAAGAAATCGATAATAAAAAATGTAAAAAGTAGTTAACTAAAAAGAGGAAATAAATATATGACAAAAATATTAGGAATCGACGAGGCTGGGAGAGGCCCTGTCATTGGTCCGTTGGTATTGTGTGGTTATTTGATCGATGAGAAAAAAGTATCTGAATTGAAAAATCTTGGTGTAAAGGACTCCAAATTATTAACACAAAAAAAGCGTAGTATTTTAATGCCAAAATTAAAAAAGATTGCTGATGATTTGATATTGCTTAAGATCTCTGCAAAAGAAATTGATAAATTAAGGGAGATATCAAATCTAAATAAATTAGAAATAGAGAAGATGCAACACATGATAAATTTATTGGAGCCTGACAAGGTTATAATAGATACACCAGAACTTAATACAAAAAAATTCCATGAAAAGGTTTATTGTAAAATAAAAAATAAAAACATAGAAATCATCACAGAAAATTTTGCTGACAAAAAATATTATGAGGTGGGCGCGGCATCTATAATAGCGAAGGTTCATCGTGATATAGAAATAAAAAAATTACATAAAAAATATGGAGATTTTGGTACAGGGTATACACACGACCCTAGGACAATCAAGTTTTTAAAGGATTGGATTAAAATGAATAAAGAGTTTCCAGATTTTGTAAGAAAAAGTTGGATAACCGCAATAGAAATAAAAAATAATAAAGAGCAAAGTATAATTAAAAAATTCGTGTGAATTTTATGAAATTGATAGAATATTTTGACTTGGAGATAATATCATCAATTATACATGTAATAGCAGGAATTATTTCTGGTTATATTTCATTTTTGATAAATAACTCTATAATTTCGTTTTTTACAATGATAATAATTTTAATTATAACAATATTTTTTGTTAAGATTGCTTTTAAAGTTCAAAAAGATAAGAAATGGTGGCTTGGTAATGGGATTATTTTATATTTGTTCATATGGTTCATAACATGGACAATACTCTATAATATCGCTATAAGGTAATTTTTATGTTGAGAACACATACATGTGGCGAAATTTCAAAAAAATTAATTGGAAAAGATGTTATTCTTTGTGGTTTTGTAGATAGTGTGCGATCTCATGGTAAAATTACATTTATCAATTTGAGAGATAGATATGGATGTTTACAGATTGTCCTAAGTGGCGAACTTGCAAAAACATTTGCTGAAATAAGAAGGGAGAGTATTTTAAGAATTTTCGGAAAAGTTAGAGAAAGGCTCGTTAAAGGAGGGGTAAAAAAAGATAAAGATGTCCAACCTAATCCAGACGTTGAAATCACTGCTGATAAAATCATTGTATTGCAGGAAGCGCCATCTTTGCCGTTTGAGTTTGACGAAGCAAGTGAGGAGACAAGATTAAGATATAGATATTTGGATTTGAGAAGGAAAAAAATTCAGGACAACCTATTCACTAGATATAAGATGATAAAAGCGATAAGAGATTATTTGGATAAGAAACAATTTATTGAAATTGAAACCCCATTATTAGCTAAATCAACACCCGAAGGAGCACGAGACTATTTAGTTCCTTCAAGAACATTCCCTGGTAAATTTTTTGCCTTGCCACAATCTCCACAACTTTTTAAACAACTTTTGATGGTATCTGGTTTTGATAAATATTTTCAGATTGCAAGATGTTTAAGAGATGAAGACTTAAGGGCTGACAGACAACCAGAATTTACACAACTTGATATTGAGATGAGCTATGTTGAAGAAAAAGATATTTTTGAATTGATCGAAGGTATATTATCTTATGTCTGGAAAAAAGTTCTAAATGTTAAAATACAAATACCATTTGAGAGGATTAGTTATAGTGAAGCAATAAAAAAATATAAAACAGATAAACCTGATTTAAGAAAAGAAGGCGAAAAATTCAAATTTCTTTGGGTTATTGATTTTCCTTTATTTGAATATTCTGAAGAAGAAAAGAAAATCGTCTCAGTACATCATCCATTTACAGCCCCTAAGGATGAAGATTTAAAATTGTTAGATACAGAACCACTTAAAGTCAGGGCGAAAGCATATGATTTGGTTCTGAATGGTGAAGAGATTGGAGGTGGATCAATAAGAATACATAACAGTGAATTGCAGAATAAAATTTTCAAATTGCTTGGACTAAGCGATAGAGAAATGAAGGAAAAGTTTGGATTCTTATTGAATGCATTAAAATTTGCTCCTCCGCATGGTGGGATTGCATTAGGCTTAGATAGATTGATTGCAATTGCTACAAATAATGAAAATATAAGAGATGTTATTGCATTCCCAAAAACAAAAGATGGAAGAGACTTAATGCTAGATACGCCTTCAGAAGTTAGTGATAAACAGTTAAAAGAATTGGGTCTTAATTTTTGAATAGTATTGTGAGATATCCAATTTTTTTTCTAATTAACGGATGATTTATAAACAAAATTTTTATGCAAGATGTGTACAAAGCAGAAAAAGAAAATAGTTATAATATCAAAATTACAAAACATGCAATTCGAATAAAAAGATCATTAAAAGTTTTTACACATCAAATCTTGTGTGTTGATGAATATTAGACGGAATACATACCCATGTTGGATCTTGTTTTGCAATTGGTCTTGAAACGTAGAAATTGGTAAGATAAATGAAAAATTCCACACAAATATAACCATTTAGCAACATTAATACCTTATGATTTATTTTTAAAAAATACAAAAATATTTAAATAATTCTTACAAAATAATCATCATGAAAAAAGATTTTTTCATGATGATTGTTATTTTATTTATTTCTAGCATCGTATTTGCACAAGAAAACCAAATAGATCCTAACCTAGATATTTCTTGTCAAAATCTTTGGTGGTTTGATAATGATAATCTAGAATGTGGTTACAAACAATTTTGTGGATCTTACATGTATTATGGCCTGCAAACATTCAAAACAAAAGAAGAATGCAATGATGCATTATTAAATTTAAAAAGATGCAGTGATTCAGATGGTGATAATCCATATGTTAAGGGTTATGTTTCATACAAAGGTATCACATATTGGGATGAATGCTCAGGTAATGGTTTACAAGTTATGGAAAAGTATTGCTACAAAGTATGTAATAAAATTGATGAGACCAATGAAAAATGTGAACTATTACCAGGAACTAAGGTTTATGATTGTCCAAATGGGTGTAAGGATGGGGCATGTATTAAATCAGAACCAATTTGCATTGAAGAAGGTCAATCTCTTGGTCCTGCTGTCCCAGGTAATCAGAACGTCTGCTGTCCTGGTCTGACTGTTATACAAGTGGTTTCACCTAAAACTTGTGAACCTATTGCTGGAACATACGGCTACTGTACAAAATGTGGCGATGGAATATGCAAATATCCTGAAAATGCTTGCAATTGTCCTAAAGATTGTGACAATGCTCAATGCCCTATAGTCATTCCAATGTGTCCAGATGATACAGAACCAATGCCAAAATATAAGGATAAATGTATAATTGGATATGATTGTATCCCAAAAACATGCCCTATAACAAAAGAATGCCCTGATGGAAGCAGTGTTTTTTGTAAATTTGACAAATCTGGTAATTGTGTTTGTGATCAATGTCCTATAAAAGAATTGCCACCTGGATGCACTCAGCAAATTGATGAAAAAGGATTTGTGCACGTGATATGTGAAAAATCTTGTCCATCTCCAAGCGATTTGGAATATGCAAAAAATAAATGTAAAAATTATGGTGGAATAATTGTTATAAGACATTCAAATGGATGTGAATTTATTGATTGTGTATTCAAGGAAAAGTCTGAGTCTAATATAAATATCACATTTGTTGATATACCTTGTCCAAAAGAAGATGAGTTGAATCGTATAGAAATGAAATGCAGGGAAATTGGTGGTAATGTATATTATTTTTTTAAGGGCGAATGTAAATTTGTAGAATGTAAAGTAGAAGAAAAAAGAGAATGTAAAATTATATCAAGTTCTGAGCTAAGGCAAACAGAAATAAAATGTAGAGAAGAAGGTCTTAGTGTTGTGTTCGACTTTGATGATAAAGGTTGTCGGATAATAAGGTGCGGAAGTCCTGCAGATTGTCTAAGAGACCCACCATCAAAGGCAATTAAAAAATGTAATGATGATGGTGGAGACCTTATTGTAAAAAGAGATACACAAGGTTGCATCAATTATATAAATTGTATTAGGCGTGGTGATGTACGAAATACTTATGTTGAAGAACCTGAAAGAATTCCTGAACCAAATGAACTACTTGGAATAGCATTCAAACTTGAAAAACTAAAAATAGATTTAAATAAATTTGCATATCAGGCAAATCAGATTGCCGATTATTATAAATCTATTGGAGATTCAGAAGAAGAGAAATATAGACGTGTTGCTCACATGTTCGAAGCAATAAAATATAAAATTGATGAAATCAAAGAAAAATTAAAGAGTAGACTTGAAGGTTTATCAATAGATGACTTAATAGAAATAAAACAAGATATAAAATACATAAAAGATGTTATGATTAATGATATTTTATATTTAATGCTTGGTACAGGCAAAGATAACGAAGAGATTAAAACAAAAACTAGATCTAACTGTGGCACAGATAGTGAATGTTTTGAACGCGCCTTCCGTATGTGCAAGCCGGTTGAATTTATGTCAAAAGAAATAAATGGACTTATTATAAGTGTCAATGGTTTAGAAGGTAATACATGCGTTATGAAAGCAACATTATCAAATGAAGAGGGTCAACTATATGAAATGACATGTAAAATAAAGAATTATGCACTTGGTATATATAATCCTTCAAAAGACATACTACCATACTGTGAAGGAGATGTACATGAGTTTATTAAGGTGATGAAATGAATAAAAGAATAAAAGGCATTTTAGTATTCATTTTAATAATGTTTCTTTTGTTTACAACAATATTTATTTCTGGATGCATAGAATCAAAACAAATAAAAACTAGTGAAGAAGCTGGTCAAGCAATTGAAAATATAAGTTCTGGTATAGAAGATTTGTCGTCAACATTAGAAGACATTGACAAAAATTTAGGATAATTTTACAGAAATTCTACTAGTGTCTTTATAAAAAACTCTCCATCTATTATTTTGATTGTTTATACAACCATTTAACTAATAATTATAAATTATAAAATGAAGGTTAAAAACAACAAATTGTGATTTTTTTATTAATCATATTAACCATGAAACGAATAAACTTTTTTCTATTATTTCATGATATAATTTTACATTCCCTAATACATATGTTTCAACAATCCCACCAAGTATAAGAACATTAACAGCAAGCGTAAATAAAATTATGTTATAAATTAATATTGTCCTAAATCCTTTTGTTTTTGTTCTTAAACTTTTTGAAATAACACCGCCAGATATAGCACCAAGTATATAAGATAGGCTTTCGAGAAAAACATGCGGCAAGACTATCAACAAAATGACAAATATATAGATAATTGGGCTTATATAAGTTACGAGTGCTGCATTTCTTGCTGTTACACCAAATATTGTTCCCCACACAGACGCATTCCATGTTATAAGAAATATCCCCCCATCACCTGTAATTATTGAAATCAAAAAGCATGCAAGCAAGACCCACCAGTTATTTGAAAATATAGACACGGATAAATTCTATCTCACAGCGTTCGTGGCAATAGTTGCGATAGTAGCAATTGCATATATGTTCAGTTCAAGCACCCAACCAAGAACAACCGAATCTTATTCGTCTTCTTACATAGAAGAACAGATTCAAAAGGCGGTAAATGAAATTGACTCTGGAAAGACTGAGAATCTGGTTGGAAGCGCTGTTGGTTATACACATTGTGCACCTACTATGACAGATGGAAAATGTTGTTGGGATGAATGGCGTGGACGTGTAGTTTGTGGACTTTATATATAAAAAGTGTTATAATTTTTAATTTTTATATTTTTACAATAATTCTATTTATGTCACTTCAAGAAAAGAAAGAAAAATTATTGAAAGAGCTTATAGAGCACGGTTATCTTAAAAGTAAGGATGTTGTCTCTGCATTCAGAAAAGTTCCACGCGAGAATTTTGTGCCAGAGAATTTGAAAAAATATGCATACATCAATGAACCATTGCCAATTGGCGATGGTCAGACAATATCACAGCCACTCACGGTTGCATTTATGACAGAATTTCTTGATGCAAAAAAAGATTATAAAATCCTTGAAGTAGGAACAGGAAGTGGTTATCAAGCAGCAATCCTATCTCATATTGTTGGTCCAAAAGGTAAAATAATAACAACAGAAATAAATGAAAAACTTGTAGAATTTGCAAAAAACAATCTAAAAAATTACAAAAATGTTTTTGTCATTAATTTTGATGGCTCCAAAGGCTATGAAAAAGAAGCCCCGTATGACAGAATAATTGTCACAGCATCTGCCCCAGATATACCAAGACCATTAATAGAGCAATTAAAAGATGGTGGAAAAATTATAATACCTATAGGAGATGAAATGTATCTTATAGAAAAAATTGGTAATAAAATAAAAAAATCAATGCTAGGTTACTTTGTGTTTGTGCCACTTATTGGCGAATATGGATACAAGTAGTTAAAAGTTCAATTGAAATATGGAGCATAATTATGGAGTATGATAAATTAATAAAAATTTTTGAGGAAGAAAGAGAAAAGTTGGGTCTAAAAGAGACGAATATTAAAATTAAATTTCTAACTCCACCTCCTATTGAATATTATGAAAGTTTTAAACAGTGGTGGGCTTTTTTTGATAGTTACTCAACTGGCGTGATAAAAAATGATGATGGAAGTTTTCTGATTCAATTTCATCCACTAAGTTATAAGACTGAAAAAAAATTTAGAAAAACAGTTAGACACGAATTATATCATATATTTCATGATGGTGATAAGAATATTGTTAATTTTTGGAGATATCTTTTCATAAGCGAACCTCTCGCCATGTTATATAGTTATTTTGGTATAAAATCTAAGAAAAACTTAAAAAGAAGGAATAACAAATAAACATTATGTGGGATGTAGTACTCGGTGCTGTGTTGCTTGCATTTGGCTTGCTTGTTATTTATTTCTCTACAGAAGAAAGTAAAAAAGAAGAGCAGTTTCTTATATCATTATTAATAGGAATAGCATGTGTGCTTGCTGGTGGCTGGATAATAATAACAAAAATAACATTAGCATTGCTTCTCAAGCGTATTGCAGGACTTGTATTTGCTGGGATAGGATTGTTCCTTATAATAGGTTTCCCTGATGCAGCAGAATATCAGCGGATAGGTATGTCAAAAGCAGGTGTATTCATCGGTTTGATTTTTTTTATAATAGGACTATATTTGATGTTTTCTTAGAATAAAACTTAATAAACAAGAAAAAACAAAATAGGATTATGTCTGAGAAGAATAAAGGTGTATATATTTTGGATGATTCTAGTTTTGAAAGGCATCCTTTTACAGGTGTTTTGAAAAACAAAATAATGGCTCGACTAGCTTTTGAATGGCCTGGACGAGCGATATGTGCATGTCCTTTTGAGGCGCATACTGCTATAGATTTTACAGGTCAACCAGGCTCTTGTTCTGGATTATATTACAGTTTAGTATTCCAATTGGGGAAATGGGAATATTTTGTTAAAAAGGTAGACGAATGGATTGAGGTCTCACCTGTTCATGCACAATATTATCAGCTAACACAACAGCAGAAATCAGAATTAGAAGGCAAGATTAAAGTAGGGTTGGCGTCTGCTTCACAGGCAGTAGCTGATTTAGAATTGCTTTTGCATGATTATAGAAAATATAAAGAATTTTTAAGGTATTTTGGTTATAGAACAAGAAAAGAAATAGAGAAAGAGAAAAAAACAAAAATAGAAGAAATAGAAGATGATGAATTATTTCTTGATGAAGATGAAAAAAATGTAAAGAAAAGATTAGATAATCATTCCCTTAAGGCTGTTTTTATTGATCAGGTTGATGTTCACACAGGTGAAGGTATTTCTATGCGCTCAATTGTACAGAGATGGCCAACACTTATATCAGATTTTATGCGTATGTCTGACGAAGATTTAGATGTTAATAATGTAATGAAAAAATTAGATGTATCACGCGCAGAGGCAGTTGTTCTTGTGACAAAAAATAAATTGTTCCTTGAATGGAAAAATATTTTTGGTTCTGAAATAAAATCACGATATAGACGAATTAAAGAGCTTGTAAACAGCAGAAAAAAATCAGTTGATGAATATCGTGACTGGTTAAGACCAATAATAGCGAGACATAAAATGCTAAAGGAAGGTCTTGCAACACCAGGTGGTAGAGCTGGGGCATTGATAAGTCCTGTTACATCAGTGGGTCATGCAACATCATCTGCACGCATAGTTTTATGGGTGTGGAAAGATTTTACACCATCAGAGATATTTAAAGGAGGTGGTGGTGAAGAATTGGGAAGGTTAATAGCAGAAGGAAAAATAACGCCATATGACAAATGGACAAAGAAAAATCTAATATTTGGCAGAAAATATGGCTTAATAAATGCATACCCATGGATAACAAATGAATGGGTAAAAAATAAATTAAATGAATTTTATGACAATAGATGGCTTACAAGGAACGTTCCATATTATTCCTTTTTTATAATAACTCTTGATAGAACAAATATAAGAACTCCAACGGGTGGTGAAGTAGAGGATGGTGTTTTTGATGTTAATCTTGTTGTAATGAGCCAAAATGTTTTGTTTGTAAAATTACTTGAGTTAGCTGCAAAGCAAGAAGAATTGAATAAATATATAGATGAATTACTTGGTATAGAACATAAAATAGAAGGAAAAAGAGAGAAAATTGAAGAAAAGAACTATTTTGAAAATATCAAGAATTTTCTTAATAAAATATCATTTGGTATGGAGTTTTATAAAAAAGGTCCATACGAAAAAGACTTTTTTGATAGATTAACAAATATATATTATGCTGCACTTGTAGGTATAAGATATAATCAAATTGTAAATTTCATAAAACAGAAAATTGGTATGGGTGCATAAAATCTAAACATTTTTTAATTCTTCAGAAAAACAAGCTATAAAAACATTATGTTTAATAAATGTTATGGTGATGAATATGACTATAAAAATATATACAACATCTTCATGCCCTTATTGTATTATGGCAAAAGAGTTTCTTAAACAAAGAAATGTAAAATTTGAGGAGATAAATGTTGAAGATAATAGAGAAGCTGCATTAGAAATGATTGAAAAATCGGGTCAGATGGGTGTTCCAGTATTAGACATAAATGGTAAGATTATAGTTGGTTTTGATAAGACTGCAATTGAAAAAGCACTGAAATAGTTATGTGTTGAATTCTCAGAATAAAGTTCTTTATTGTATCTAATACTAGTAATTAAATTATTAATTTTTCAGAATATAGAGAGTCGATAATAATAGTTGATGTGAAACTTATAAATATGATATTTTATATAATAATAAAAGAATGAATATTCTGTTTGACAATTTATTATAAGGTGCAAAGAATGGTATGGGCTAG
>JAWCLW010000005.1:0-52013 GCA_039091535.1 Candidatus Aenigmatarchaeota archaeon
CAAGAAGCGTATAAAGCTCCCGTTCCACCACCGATATATATTTGTGGTTCAGCTCAGGTACGCGCTACTGTGGTCTCATCTTTTACTGCACCTGAATTTGAATCGCCTTATATAACGGTTAATTTGACAAATATTTCTTATTATGAATTTGGTAAATCAACAGAGCAATTAATTAATAATAGTGATGTAATCAAAATTTATCTAATTGGCGAAGTTAATTATTCAAAATGTTTTAGACATGAATGTCCTTCACAAACTGAAGGTAAGCCACAATTACCATGTCAAATTATTTCATTACCATGTACAGATGAAGACAAGTATGGTTCCTGGATATCCTACAATTTAAAAGAAAGGGACAAGATAGAATTATTTATTCAAGGCAAAGCATATGGAAATTGTAATTTTAAAGAGAATCTACATTGGGAAGCAGAAGACTCTAAAATCCTCCGTATAACTGTAATTTTTGACTAATTTAATTTATTTGAATCAACCCTTCAAAAGATGGTTAAGATATGGCAAAATAACATCCTTTGCAGTGTGAGATGAATTTGCCCAAAATGCGATATCCTGTGACTCATGAACTTTGTCATCTGTCAATGAGACAACAACATGCTCGCCATCAACAACATATATCATTCCACTTGCCTGTTTGATTGGCTTTACATCAGCTATCTGAGAAAACATCTTCAGCATCTCTGCATTTGTCTGAGGTGCAAGTATCTTGAGTTTAACACCTCTCTTGACAACCTTCTTTAGAATCCTGAAATGATTGCTGTGTATATCCTTTAGCCCTCTTTCTGTTGTAAGCACAAATATGTCCTTTTTGGCTGACCTAAACAGGCTCTGAAGTTGTCTGTTTATGTTGTTTCTTCCCTTCAGCGTGCCTGTTATTTCTTCAGATTGTATGAATGAAAGGCCTTGTTTGAATATGCCCTCTAGTTCATTCATCACCGAAGAACCCTTCAATCTATCAATCCTCTCAATCATTGCTTCATGGTCTTTCTGCATCTTGTCTTTGACCCTCTCAAATGCCTCGGATGGCTTTATAGCAACATACTTTAGCGGTTTTGATGGCTGGACATATCTTTTTACATATTTCGATCAGGTCCCTGCAACCCTCTATTGCATGGTCACCTATCACACCAACACAAGCAATCCATGCATTTTCTCTTACCGGTATGCCAATCTGTTCGAGGATTCTATAAATTATATAGCTTGTTGATAGATAGACACTCGAAGTGAGCATTGGATTTATGTAAAGGGTATTTTCAGCATTCAAATCTTTTTCAGGTATGTGGATGGTCTATGATAAGGTTGCTTTCAATTTCTTTTTCAATGTCTCAAATTCTCTCCATTCCTGGTCTATTGATAGATCAAGAAAGCATAACAAGTCTGGCTTCTTTTTCAAAATACTATCTATGAACGTGGTGCTAAGGATGGTCCCTCCATCACATTTGCATCGAATTTGTAATATTTCAACATGAATGCAGCAGAGCACACACCATCAGCATCTTGATGATAAAAAAGTTCCCTTTTCCCGCCTAACTCAAGCATGGACGAATGAAAATATTTTGAATACAAAATTTGAAGAGAAATTACATCTTGCAAAAAAGTCATTGAGACTGCCTTTAGTTTTGAGCAAAGAAGAAATAAACAAGATGATAGAAGCTACAAACAATTTGAAGCACAAGCTTGTTATCATGTTTCTTTATTATGCTGGCTTGCGTCTGGATGAGGTAAGAAATCTCATATGGGAAGACATAGACTTTGACAGAGAAATAATCCATTTAAAAACAGCAAAGGGAGACAAAGAAAGAATTGTGTTTCTTTATAAAAAACTGATTAATATGTTGAAAATGTATGGAACTAAGGAAGAAGGACTTATTTTTGTTTCTCAATGGGAAAATACAACAAGCGGACAATCCAACAGGTTGTCAAATATGCTTCCAAGAAAGCAGGCATCTGGAAAAGAGTTACTCCCCATACTTTAAGGCACAGTTTTGTCACTCATTTATTGGAATCTGGCGCTGATATTCGATACATTAAGCAGTTATTAGGCCATAAAGATTTGAAAACGACACAAATCTACACTCATATAACAAATAAGGATAAGAAACTTGCAAATCTGCTTTAGGCTTTAGAGTTTTTTTAAGTAGAAGATTAATTACTTACAATAAGTTAACAGAACCGTGTAGAGTGACATTAAAAAGGGTTATATAAATCTTGATAAAGTTATGTCGAAAGATATTGAAATTCTATATGATATAGAAAAGCCTCTACCATTTAGAGATAAATGAATTCGAGAAAATATTAGCTTACAATATACTTGAGCATGTAAATTATCCACATTATGAAGAAATTGCATAGAGTCTTGAAGAATGGTGGGATAGTAAAGATATGTGTCCCACATTTTAATTCAAGAATTGCGTTTTGGTGATTACCACAACCCAAATTAAGCTTTTTTATTTTCATATATACCTCTTTTTAATTGTTTTTTAATAAATATTTCCATTCTTTTGTTATTTTTTAGATTCATATCAGCGAGAAGACCAAGTATTATAATCTGTATACCAAGCAGAATTAGGAATGCAGCAAGAACAACTGAAGGTAAATGAATAATTTTGCCATAGATTATTTTTTCATACAAGATTAAACTTACTGGCCACAATGAGAATAATAGAAAAAATATTCCAATCATTCCAAAGAAATATATTGGTTTTGTGTCTCTCAGTAATAAAATAATTGTTTTTAAAATCAAGAATCCATCACGAATTGGGTGCAGTTTTGTTTTGCCAATTCTTTTTTTATAAAATAATGGAATTTCAAGTATTCTAAAATTATTTCTTATTGCTTCTATTGTAATTTCTGTTTCAATTTCAAATTTGTTGCTTAAAAGAATTATATTGTCTAATTTCTTTTTGTTAAATGCTCTATATCCACTTAACATGTCAGTTATTTTTTTATTAAATAACCATTTAACAAAGAAGCTAAATATCTTGTTTCCTATTATGTTAAAATGAGATATAGAGTCTTTTTCTCTATATTTTAAACGTGTAGCAACAACCATATCAGCTCTGTTATCTAGTATTGGTTCTACAAGTTCATTCATTTTTTCTGCATCGTATGTCCCATCACCATCTATTGTAACAACAACTTCTGCATCTATTTTTTCTAGCGCCTCTTGTATTGCAGAACCTTTTCCAATACTTTCTTGCAAAATAACATTAGCACCACACTTCTTTGCTATATTTACTGTATTATCAGTAGAGTTACCATCTATAATTAGAATAGAGACAGATTTGTTCCTAATTTTTTTTGGTATTTTTTCTATAACGTTCTTTATACTTTTTTCTTCATTTAATGTAGGTATTATAACATAAATGTCATCTTTAAACATTTAATCACTTTATAAAGTTACTATGTATAGGAATTTTTTAAATGTTTAATTTATAGAATATCTTTCGTGATTTTATATGAATATGGATTTTGAATATATAAAATGTAATTTATGTGGAAATAATGATTATACCATATTATACGATAATATGGGAATTCCATGCATTAATGGGTTTAAGGCTTCTGGTAATGAGATAAGCAAAGACAGAATCGTAAAATGCAATATATGTGGACTTATTTATGTTAATCCGAGACTTAAAGAAGACATTATTTTGCTTAGTTATTCTAACGGTAAGGATGAAAAATTTGTTTCTCAAAATAAATGGAGAGAGATGACATTTAAAAAATCGATGAAATTGATAAATAAGTATGCAAAAAAAGGTAGGCTATTAGATATAGGTACAGCAGGAGGAGCTTTTTTGCATGTTGCAAAAAAAGATGGATGGAATGTTTATGGAATTGAACCAAATAAATGGCTTTGCGATTGGGGTTTAAAACATTATGGAATCAAAATAAATCCAGGCACATTATTTGATTATAAATATCCAGACAATTATTTTGATTTGATAACTTTATGGGATGTGCTCGAGCATGTTGGCAACCCAATAAAAATGTTGAAAGAATGTCATAGAATCCTAAAAAAAGATGGAATTTTGCTTATTAATTATCCTGATATAGGAAGTGGTATAGCAAAAATAATGGGAAAAAAATGGGTTTTTCTACTTTCTGTTCATTTGTTTTATTTTACAAAAGACAGTATAAGACAAATGCTTGAAAAATCTGGTTATGAAATAATAAAGATAAAACCACATATTCAGACATTGAGCCTTGGTTATTTAGCAGAAAGGATGGAACCATATAACAAATCGATTTCAAAATTTTTAATAAAATTTGTAAAAGGAATTAGAATTGACAATTTTGAGATACCTTATTGGCTTGGTCAGAGTTTAGTTTTGGCGAGAAAGGTGGATAAATGAAAGTTGTTTTAATAAACCCAAACATAGTAACACAAAAAAATGATTTTTTTGGTACTGGAATACCATATATGCCAATAACATTGGCTTATGCAGCAAGTTATCTCAGAAAAAAAGGTCATGAAATTAGTGTAATAGATGCATTTGGTGAAAATCCATGGAAGTTGAGAAAAATAGATGACAAATATATTCAGGGTCTTGATACGAATGAAATCATTAAAAAAATTGATAAGAATACAGAAATTATATGCATATATGCTGGTCTTGTCGTGACACATGAAATAAATCTTGAAATAATAAAAAATATCAGAAAAAAATTTAATATTCCAATAGTTGTTATAGAGAACACACAATCAGTTGTTGCCTATTCATTAAAAAATATTTTTATAGATTTTTTTAATTATGGTGCAAATTATGTTATTACTGGTGAACCTGAAATAAGATTAGAAAAACTATTGAATTGCTTAGAAAAGAAAAAAAGTCTTAAAACAATAGATGGTTTGATTTTTAAAAAAGATGGTAAAATAATAATTAATAAAAAAAAGAGTTTTATAAAAGATCTAGATGCTCTGCCATTTCCTGCTTGGGATTTATTTCCTTTAGAAAATTATTGGAAATTGGGATATGCTCATGCACCATTATCATCAAAGAAATATTTACCAATGTTGACATCACGTGGCTGTATATATGATTGTGAATTTTGTATAATTCCAGAAATGAATAAAAGAAGATGGAGATTCAGAAGTCCTGAAAATATTGTTGATGAAATTTTATATTGGAATAAAACTTATGGTATAAGAGAGTTTCATATAGAGGATTTGAATCCAACAATTTCAAAGAAAAGAATAATTGATTTATCCAAACTTATTATCAGAAAAAAAATAAATATAAAATGGAAAATAGCCGCAGGAACAAAAATAGAACATATAGACAAAAATACATTGAAGTGGATGAAAAAATCTGGTTGTAATTACATATCTTTTTCTCCGGAGTCTGGATCAAAAAATGTTTTAGAATTAATGCACAAACCTTTTGATCATCTATATGGATTAGAGATTGTTAAAAAAATGAAAAACAATAAAATAAAAACACAAGCCTGTTTTGTAATCGGTTTTCCAGGAGAAAATGAAAAAGATTTGAATGAAACAAAAAGATATATAAAAAAACTTACAAAAAATGGTCTTGACGAAGTTGCAATATTTATAATGACACCAATACCAGGTTCAAGACAATACGGAAAAATTTCTGGTTATAAAAAAATTGATCAACTCACATTTACACCTATATGGAGAAGCGACTTCAAAAAACTTAATGATTTTAGAATTAAAATTTATATAAAATTTATTTTGTGGAAACTTATTTACAATCCATTAAGCTTATTTAGACAATTTATTAGTTTGCTTATTGGAAGATATGAAACAAAGAGTGAGATGACAATTATAAGAATTTTAAAGATGAACTGTGGAAGATGGTTTAGATGAAAAGGGCTGTTATTTTAGGTGCTGGGATATCTGGACTTGTGGCAGCAAATGAACTTGCAAAAGTGGGTATAGAAACAATAATATTAGAAAAAAGTGATACAGTTGGTGGTTTATGTGCAAGTTTCGAATATAAAGATTTTATTTTTGATTATGGACCACATAAACTATATTCTCAGATACCAGGATTGATGAATTATATAAAAAATATACTTGGCGATAAATGTGTGATTGTTAAAAAAAGGAACAGCATAAGACTTTTTCGAGATTATTTAAGATTTCCAATAGTTATAAAACAAATACCCTATGTTTTTGGATTGAATAATCTTATAAAAATATTTTTTAGTTATTTAAAGGCTAAGATAAAAAATGTTTTAAATAAAAAACCAATAATTTCGTATGAAGATTATTTTGTAAATAAATTTGGATCGTACATTTATTCTATTATGTTCAAGGAGTTTGCATATAAGGTATGGGGTGAACCAAAAAGATTATCAGAAGAACTTGCAAGAAGAAGAGTACCTATAAGTAGTATATTTTCTATGATAAAAAGAAAAGAAAAAAATAAAATAAGTGCTGATTATTTTTTCTATCCACAAAAAGGTATTGGTGAATTTTGTAATATAATTGCACAAGAATTTATAAAAAATGGTGGAAGAATTTTATTTAATACTAAACCAAGTAAAATAATCATTGAAGATGGAAAAGTTAGATTTTTGGAATATGTAAAAAACAAAGAAAAAAGAAAGATAAAAATAGATTATGTTATATCAACCATACCAATAAATGAACTTATTTATTTATTTGATACTATACCTGAAAATGTTAGAAAGGCTGCCAAAGATTTAAATTATAGGTCTTTAATGCTTTTTTATATAATCTTAAATAAAGATAGAGTTCTCAAGGACAATTGGATATTTTTTCCAGAGAAAAAATATATAATTAACAGAATTTCCGAACAAAAAAGCTTCAGTATACTTACAGCGCCAACAAATAAAACAAGCATAATAGCAGAAGTTACATATAATTCAAATGATAAGAAATTTCACAAAGAAAAAATAATTAAAAATGTAATTAACGATTTAGAAAAAGCAGGCATAATAAAGAGAGAGTGGATCGATGAGTTTTTTGTCAAAAAAATTGAAAACATTTATCCAATATATAACATTGGATTTAGAATAAATCTCAATATAATATTTGATTTTATTCAAGATATAGAAAATCTATATACAATAGGTCGATACGGTCTTTTTAATTATAATAATATGGATCATTGCATAGATATGAGTATGCGTACTGCTCAGCATATTATTTCTGGTGGATCAAGAGAAAAATGGAGAGAACTTGTTAAAAGTTTCAATAATTATAGAATTATTGATTAAGTGATTAAAATGACTATACAAGCAAAGATAAAGGTGGCAATGAAAATTTTAGATATTTTTGATAATTTAATACGCTATATAAAACCAAACAAAAAAATTAGAATAAATAAAATAAAAAAGATATTGATTATAAAGAGTGATAAGCTTGGCGATGCAGTTAATTCTATATTTATAATATCTTCAATAAAAAAGTCTTTACCAGATAAAGAGATTCATATTCTTGCATCTGATAAAAATTCATTTATTTTTAATGAATTATACAAAGAACATGTAATAAGAAAAAAATATATTTTCAAAAATAGCAATATATTAAATCTTAATGTGAACAAAAATTTTCCTATTGGATATATAAAATATCTAAAACTACTTTTTAGCAAAAATTATTTTGAATTAATAAAAAAAATAAAAAAGGAGAAATATGATTTGGTAATTGATCTTGTTGGAAAAAGACATTTGGCTATCCTATCAAAACTAATTTCAAAAAGAACAATAGGCCCAAAGATTTCTGGCTTCACATGGCTATATGATTATGGTTTTGATAGATCGTGGACATATGAAAGTAAAAAGCATATTATAGAAAATTGGAAGGATCTAATAGATGAGGCATTGGGTATAAAATTAAATATAGAAAATGTTAAAATACCGATAAAAAGAATAAAGTCTGATATCCATAAAAATTATATTTTATTTCATATTGGAGGTACAGATATAAGACGTTTTGAAAATGAGAAGATAATAAATATAATAAATAGAACTTCTTTATTATCAAAAATCTTTATAATAGATGATGTTGGACAAAGACATATAAAAGAAATAGAAAATGAGATAAAAAATAGAAATGTTACTTTTATAAAAATAAATTATTCATTACCTCAATTAGCATGGCTTGCAAAAAATTCTAAACTATTTATTACATTTGATGGTGGGCATATGCATTATCTTTCTATGTTTACAAAAACTTTAGTTTTCTGGAGCTGTGGTGTTCTTGAGGCATGGATGCCATGGGATGGTTCAAAATATTCTTTGATTAAAAAATATCCAAATAAAACAATGGTTTTTAAATCAAAAAATAAAGGACATAGGGTTCTTGTATATCCTACGATATATAGGCCTTGTTTTGATATTGGTTGTAAAAATAGAGAATGTTTGAAAAATATAAAATTAGAGCAAATTATGGAAAATATAAAAGAAATGATAAGTGAATAAATATGGGAAAAATTGCATGTATAACTTTCAATTATCTACATAAAAATACCGAATTATCAGCAAAATCAATAGGTGCTGATATATATAAAGTAACAAAGGAACATGGCTCTAAAGCAACTGCGATATTTCGTTCAATTTGGCTTTCGATAAAACTAAAGAAATATGAAACTTATTTAATAGATGCCGCGTGGGCTTTATTTATTCCATTAATTAAAAGACTAATTTTTAGAAATAAGATAATGGTCATTTATAGACTTAATAATCCATTCTTTAATGATACATGGTTTTTAAAAAATAAGAACCCATTTGAAAAGTTTATTATAAAAATTTTGAGAAAACAGGTCGATGGTATTATTGCTGTTTCAAGTGTTACTGCAAATGATGCAAAAATTCATAGAAAACCATATGTAATTGCATATTCTATGCTAGAAAATTTAGATGAATTTCTAAAAATAAAACCAAATCTTAATACAAACAATTTTCTTACGATGGGCTATGCACCATACAAAGCTTTTGATATCACATTATCCGTTTTTCATGAAATAAGGAAGCATAAACCTGATTCAAAACTAATCTTTCTTGGTAAATATTCAAATAATGATATAAAAAAATATTATAAAAATTTAGATATGACTAATGTTGTCATTTGTGGTTATGTGAAAGATGTTAAAAAATATCTTGAAGGTGCAAGCTATTTTATTGAATTTCCACATTATGAACCAGGACCAACATCTGTTTTGGAATCTATGGCAGCAGGTTTAATTTGCTTTTCTAATGAAAATCTAGGTCACAAGGATTTCATTAAAAAAGTTTCAAAGGATTTAATAATAAAATCCAAAGATCCAAAAAAGATAGCTAATGAAATAATTAAAATAGTTGGTAATAATAAAAAGAAAAAAATAATTAGTAAAAAAAGTAAAGAGATAGCAAAATTATTCAGAAAAGAATATAGATTAAGAATGTTTAGAAAGGCATTTTTCAATATTTTATCAAAATTAGAACCACATTAAATGGTGAAAAAAAATGTCGGATATAGCATTTATATTCTCAAAAAAGGCTCATGCAGCATCGCAGGAATTCGCAAAATCTATTAATGCGGATTTCTATTCTGTGAGCAGATATTCACTATACAAGATATTTACGATACCAAAATACAAGTATTATTTTGTTGAGTCTGTGTTTGCATTAACATATCCTGTGATGAAGAGAAAAATATTAAGAGAAAAAAATAAAATAATCTTTCGTTGCAACTCAAATTTATTTTCAAATGAACCAAAAAGATATTTTCAAGGAAATTTTTTTGTTAGAAAATATATAAAATTTTTATTGAGAAACATTGACGGAATTATTGCTGTATCAAAGATGGTAGAAAATGATGCAAAGAGAAGATGCAAAGAAGAAATTGGGAAAAAAATAAAAACAAAACTTGTTTATTCTTTCGTCGATAATCCAGAAAAATGGCTTAATGTAAAGCCAAATTTAAAATCAAAGAATTTTTTATATATTGGCTATATAAGGCATCATAAGGGCATAGATATTTTATTAAAGACATTTGAATTAATAATGAAAAAAAATACAAATGTTAAATTATTCCTTGCTGGCATTAGAGATAGTGACCTTAAAAGATATGGATTAAAAGCTCCTAATAACGTTTATTTACTTGGTTTTATCAAAGATTTAGAAAAATATATGGAAAAATGCGCCTTTTATGTTACTACACCAAAGTATGAGCCAGGTCCAACTGCAAGCATCGAAGCTATGTGTGCTGGTCTTATACCTATTGTGAATTATATGACGGGACATAAGGACCACGTTAAGCAAGTAAGTAAAGATTTGATTATAAATTCATTGAATCCAAAAGATGTTGCAAACAAAATTCTTAAAATTATGAAAAGAAATGATTTGAAAAAATTGTCAAATAAGTCAAGAAAAATCGCATTGAAATATACGAAAGAAAAGATGCTTACCAAATTTAAGAAGGCATTTTATGATTTAATCAAGGAAACATGATATTTATGAATCTAAAGGAAATAAAAAAAATAGCTGTATTGAAAGGCCCTGGTGTAGGAGATGTAATAACATCTATACCATTATTAAGAAACCTAAGGAAAAATTTTTCAAAATCTGAAATTATAGTATTCAATGAAATTTCATATGGTGTTGGAAAAGAAATTTTAAGAAAATGTCCATACATTGATCATATTATAGAGATAAATCAAAAATCTGTTTTTTCAATACTAAAGATTATAAGAAAAATAAGAAAAGAAAAATTTGATATAATTGTTGACTCTTTTCCGAGCACATGGAAAACAGCAATTTTTTGCTATCTCTCTGGCGCAAAATTTAGATTAGGTTATTATCATAACCCATTATCATTTCTTTACAATGTAAAAGTAAAGTATAAAAATCAAAATAAGGTTGAATTAGAGGCAAATTTACTTGAAAAGTTGGGTTTGCATATTTCTGAAAAAGATAAGGAATTAGAATTATTTTTTGATTTAAAGAAAAATGAAAAAAAGATAAATGAATTGTTAAGAAAAAATAGAATAAGAAAGTCTGATATACTAATAGGAATTCATGCAGGTAGAACAGATGATATAGTTCGTACTTGGGTTGATGAAAGATGGGCAAAACTTTGTGATATTTTAATAGAAAAATATAAAGCAAAGATTATTTTTGTTGGAGGGAAATCTGACGAAAAAAGGGTAGAAGATATTGTCAGATTGATGAAAAATAAACCAATAAATTTTGTTAATTTATTAAATTTAGAAGAAACTGCGACATTGATAAAAAAAATGAAATTATTTTTATGCATAAATGGTGGTCCAATGCATATAGCTGCAGCATTGAAAAAGCCATTAATTGCATTATGTGGTGATACAAAACTTGGTTGGGATCCATATGGAAAAAATTCGTATGTGATCAGAAAGAATTTTGATAATTTTAGAGATACAAATTACAAAAAGGGTAATAATTATTATATGAGATTAATAGATGTTGATGATGTGTTGAATAATGTTATTAAAGTTTTGAGAAATAATTAATTATTAACAAGTTCATCAATATATCTCAATACATCTTCTGGTTTTATTGAGTCTGTACCAACATGTTTTTTGCAATAAGGGAATTTTCCAAAAATTTCACATCTTTCGCACTTTATTTTATCTTTCCATAAATATATACTACCTTTGTTTAATGGAGCTTTTCTTCTTGGGTCTGTAGGTCCAAAAATAGAAATAACTATAACATCCATTGCTGAAGCAATATGCATCAAACCACAATCATGTGTGATAAATAATCTACATCTCTTGATTAATGCAGCAGCCTGTTTTATTTTAGTAATACCGGCTGAATTATAAGTTTTAACATTAATTTTAGATTGTATTTCTTTTATTGATTTTACATCCTCTTTACTACCAAATAAGATAACTTTTGCATTGTATAGATTTACAAGTTTTTCAATAACTTTTGCATAGTTTTCGGATGACCATATACGTAGTGATGATGTTTTTTTTGGATCTTTTGTTGATGCGGGAGCTACACCTATTATTAGATCATCTTTTTTTATTTTATTTTTTCTAAGAAAATTAGATGCAAATCTTTCATCATTTTTAGATATAAATAAATCTAATTTTGTATCATTTTCATCATATGTTATATTTAATGGTTTGAGCAGATCGAGATAATATAAAATTTCATGTCTAACATCTTTATATTTTATGTTATATGTGTTTGGAAAACCTTCACCATTACGATCAAATCCAATTCTTACGGGTATTTTACACCAATAAGCGAAAAGGTTTGCGAGATAAGATTTGTCAAGTATAAAACATAAATCAAATTTTTCAGTATGCAAAAAATTTGCAAATTTTCTAAAATAATTAAATCTTTTTATTATATTTGAATCAAATAGTTTTTTTGTATCAAATGTTATTATTCTATCTATATTTTTATTCCCTTTAAGTATGTCTTTGAATTTGTCTCCAGTGATATATGTTATTTCAGCATCAGGATAATTTTTTCTCAAAGTTCTAACAAATGGTGTGGTCATCAAAATATCTCCGATTGCACCAGATTTTATAATTGCAATTTTTTCTATTCTTATATATTTAACTTTTTTTATAAAACTAAAATAAAATTTACCAAATTTGCATATCAACCACTTAAACATAAGTATTCACAATTTGTCTTATAGCATAAATCTTTTAAAATAAATATAATTATAATTTCAATAAAGCATTTGTAATCAATGGTATCATGATTTCATACTTTTCAATAAAAGAATAACCATCATGGCGCTTTACAACATTTTGTTCAGGTCTATATAATTTCTTAAAATCGATATTCACAGTTGTAAAATTTTTTAGCCTTTTTAAATTTCTTGCTACTGAAACAGATTTTAGAAAAACTTCTGGTAAAATTACAGCGGAACCAACATTTAAATAAACACCACCATCTAACTTTGTCACAACTTCGCAAAATGTTTTAAAATCATCATAACTCGTCTTACCTATTGCTGCACCATCACATTCTGGGTGCATATGTGTTATATCAGTACCAATAGCAACATGAACAGTTATAGGAATTTTATATTTTACAGCATTTGCAAATATACTATAGTTAATATACTTTGCATTCGAATCTATTATTGCCTTACCGATCGATTTTCCATATCCATAACCTTTTTTCACACCATTAACTATTGCATTGTTTATAAATTTTCCTGTTTCTTCACAGAAACCAAAAGAACCATCCTTTATAGCCTCTTCGACATATTCACTTGTTTTACCAAATAATGCAATTTCTGAGTCATGAATTGCTGCTGCACCATTTGTTGCAATACATGTTATGAATCCATTTTTCATTAATTCTATTATATATAAACTTAAACCGCATTTTATTACATGTGCTCCAATACCCCATATTATTTGTCTTTTTTCATTTTTTGCATTCTTTATTTTTTTGATTACAATATCAAAATCTTTTTTTGAGATCGTATCAGGAAAATGAACTTGTTTACCTAAATTTACTAAATCAACAATACTAATTTTGCTTTTTCTCTCATGTATCGAATATCTTCTAATCTTGTTAAAATCTATCATAAATACTCTCTATCAAGGAAAAGAATTTAAGTATGATTATTTCATACTTTATAGGATATTAATATGCAAAAGAAAAAAATAGCAATTTCTATAACAAAGGACATACTTAAAAAAATAGATGAAAGTGTAGATGGATCTATAATACGAAGTAGAAGCCAAGCAATAGAATTTTTTCTTAGAAAAGGGTTTTTAGAAAATATAGATACTGCTATAATAATGCTTAGCAAAAGACACCAAAAAACTGCTCTTACAAGATTTAAGAAATCTACATTGATAAAAGAGCAAATAGATTTTTTTAGAAATAATGGAATAAAAAATATCTTTGTTCTTATACAAAAGAATGATAATTTATCCTTGATAAAAAAAGAATGCGAAAAATTTGCAGAAGTTTTTATAACAAATTCAAAAAAGAATGGAGATGCAATATTACAAATGAAAAATATTCTGAAAAATGATTTTATTGTTATGAGTGGTGATATATATAATAATTTTGATATTAATAGTATGATAAAAAAACATATAGTTAGCAAAAAGATTGCAACAATAGGTCTTATGAGCAGGAGTACACCTTCAAAATATGGTACAGCTATTCTTGATGGTGATTTTGTAATAAATTTTCAAGAAAAGCCAAAAAAACCAAACTCATTTATTGTTAATTCTGGAATTTATATTTTTAAAACAGACGTGTTTGAGTTTATGAGTGGGAGCATAGAAAATGATGTCTTACCAAAACTCGCAAGAATGAAGGAACTTATCGGATTTTTTACAACAGGAGAATATGTACATTTTGATGAATTATAAGGATATTAGAAAAAAGTAACTATTTCTTTAATAGAATATTTACCGCCCTTATAACATCTTCTACTTCTATTTTATTTATTTCATTATTTTCTGAGAAAATACCTTTGAATGGCCTGATTGCTGGTATACCATTTCCTTTATACAATCCAATATTTTTGTTTCCATAAGGTCCATATCTTTCAGGCAAATTTGGCCCAAATAAACCTATTGTTTTCACACCCATAGCAGCTGATATATGCATCGGCCCAGAATCATTAGCAATAAAAAGATCGAAATATTTCATTAATGCAAAAAGCTCCTTCAATTTTAATTTTCCAGAAAAATCTATTATTTTATCTTTATTTTTTGTTATACTAATTATTTTGTCGTTTATTTTTTTTTCATTTTTTCCTCCGATAAGAATAATATTTGCATTATAATTCTCTATTAATTTATCACACAATTCTGCAAATTTATATTCAGACCATCTTCTAGAAATAGAAGAACTAGCAGAACCAGCATGAACACCTATTAATATATTAGATTTTTTTATCATATATTCTTTCATTATTGATTTTATTCTGTTTTTGTCTTGTTTTGTAAATTTTAACTCAACAAGTTTTTTGGGATACGAAGCTCTATGCAACACACTAATAAGATTAATAAAATTTTTAACTGCATGTATATCTTCATTTGGTTCCACAATATTTGTATAGAGTTTAGATCTATTAGAAAAACCAATTCTCATTTTTGCATTTGATAAAAGACTTAAAACAGAAGAAAATTTTGTATATGGTTCAAAATCTATACATATGTCAAATCTTTTTCCCCTTATTTTTTTTATTGTTTTAAAGAATTCAAATGGGTTTAAATTTAAGATAATAATTTCATCTATAAAGTTTAATCCCTCAAAAATAGTTTTGTTTTGCTTTGTCGCTATAACAGAAATTTTATACCCACATTTTCTAAGAATATTCAAAGCAGGCAAAATCAATACACTTTCACCAAGTGCCCATAATTTTATTGCTAAAACATTTTTTCCAGTAATTCTTGATTCATGTTTTTTATACATTATGCTAAAGATAATATATAATAGCACCCCAAATATACGATCGATAAAGCGTAAAAATTTTCCATCCATACTTGAAAACATATAAGATTAATCTTTTAAACTATTAATGATAAAGAATAAAGGTATGATACTTGTAACAGGTTCAGCTGGGTTTATAGGTTTTCATATATGTAAAAGACTTCTTGCTGATGGATATAGTGTGATCGGTGTTGATAATTTTAATAACTATTATGATGTTAAACTTAAGAAAGCTAGGAATGATGAATTAAAGAAAAATAGAAGATTCAATCTTATTAAGAAGAATATATTAAATTTAACTAAAAAAGATATTAAAGATGTTGAATTTATTTTTCACGAGGCAGCATATGCTGGTGTTAGGAATTCTGTTGAAAACCCAATACTTTATGACAAAGTAAATGTTCATGGAACAGTTAGACTGTTAAAATTATCTGTAGATTCGAATGTTAAAAAGTTTTTATTTGCTTCATCCTCATCTGTTTATGGTGATTTGAATAAATTTCCAACACCAGAAACATATGAAACAAATCCTATAAGTCCTTATGGTGTCTCAAAACTTGCTGCCGAAAAATATTGTAATGCATTCTACAAATGCTATGGTTTACCAACAATAAGTTTAAGATATTTTACTGTTTATGGTCCTTGGGGAAGACCTGATATGCTTATTATGAAAGTAATATTAAGTTGTTATGAGAATAAACCATTAATTCTTTTTAAAAAAGATAAAAAGATTATAGATTTTAGGAGGGATTTCTCATATATAGATGATGTTGTTGAGGCTAATATACTTGCTATGAAAAGCAATATAAAAAATGATATTTTCAATGTTAGTGCAAAAAAAGATGTTTCTGTAAAATATGTAATAGATTTCATAGCAAATGAATTAGGAAGAAAACCAAATTTTGTTGAGGCCGAACCAAGCCCAGCTGACCCGTTAAGAACATTAGGTGATATAAGTAAGATAAAAGAAAAACTTGGTTTTGAACCAAAGACAAGTATAGAGGAAGGAATAAGAAACACGATAAATTGGTATAAGCAATATAAGGGAATAAAATGAAATTATTAATGGCATCATTTCAGGACTTTCAATGTGAAAAATATTTTATTTAAAATTTTAGAATTTATGGAAAATATAATTCTCTTTTTTATTATTTTAAACCCATTTTAATTGCTTACAATAATAATCAAAAGTTCTTAGCTGAAATGAATTTTATGTGTCGCATTTCCCAAAAGATTAGCAAAGAAAATTAGAGTGCATAAATTTTAATTGCCCGGAATTTTATTATGGGTTGATGTTGTTTATGATCGTCTTTAATGATATCAAGATTTATATATCCTTTTGGCCAACTACCACAACCTATATTCAATTTTCATTGTTGACATTATTTTATTTCAGCAAAAGCTATTTTTTTATTTTGTAGGATCAACTACTCTACCAATGAATAAAATATTTCCTGTATCTTTTTGTTGAATTATGAATATGAATGGGTGGTCTGCTTTGAAAATATTTCTTTGCGCAGCACTTCCCATCATACCAATAGCAGTTGTGGCAGCAGCTTCTGTTCCTTTTTCATCAACTTTGACGTAAGCTTGATGGATTATAAAATCAATCCAAATTTTTTCTGCGGTAGTCATTCCTGAGAAATCGGCTAAATTCATATCAAAAGCAGTTGGCATTCCTAGAGTACTCAAAATATCTTTTAAAGAATATTTTGTATTAAACTCAAATTTTGGAAGATATATCGCATCTAATCTCGTTTCCTGCATTTTGCTTTTCCATTCTTCAAGTTTTTCTGGTGTTAAAGAGGACTCTATTATATCAAGATTTTCTGTAGGCAATAGAATTAGCATAGAAATTTCTTCACTCTTATAAGGCAATTCCAAAATTTGTAGATCTCCTAAATCAGCATAATTAAACATCGCTTTATCCGGTTTCATATACATTGTTGGAACTTTCACAACATTTGTTGGTGTTATTTTAAAATCCATTTCCCTCGTATCTTTTGGGTCAAACTGCCATACCCATGTTCCTTTAAAATAGATAGCATTTGTAATGATTAATCTTATTAGTGGACTCAAAGAACTTGGAGGAAGTAAGTCTTTAATTTTATTATTAGTCTGTTCTTCAATAAAGCTATTAATTGTTTGCCTTGATTTTTCTGTTTCTTTAACAAAATCTACATTTGCTGCTTTTCCACCATAATATCGTTCAACTCTATTTGTGTAATCTTCAAGCAAAGGATAATCTTGCTGAACCCATAGAGCATTTCCTGTTCTCAGTTCATAATCCTTATATCCTTTATTAATCTCATTGTAAATTGCAGCAAAATTTGGTCTTAAAATATCATTTTCTGGAAAATGAAAAACAGACTTTATTTCATCTGCTGTTTTTCCTTTTGTCCCTTCGTAAGCAATTGCTAAGGCAGCAAAAATACTATAAGGAGAATAGAATATATTTCCTTTTTCAGATTTATCTAATTCAGAATATAAATCAAAAGCGAATTTGTTATTTGCATTAACTACCTCCTGAACGCCTTGTGAGGTAAAACCTGTATCATCCGCTTTTGGTGGTTGTTTTGGTTCATAAGGAAAAATAAACAATACTGCACCAGCTGTTACAATACTAACCATAAATAATACAATTATTCCATTAATCAAAATTTTGTTCATATTATATTTAATTTACGTTAAATATATTTAAATTTTTAGAAGCTTAGTAATTTTTTTAATGAGAAGATGTGATATCATTTATTTCAGCAAATTTTTGAATTCAACAGAATTTACATAATTTATTATTTCATTTCTTATTTCAGAATGCTTCAACGAAAAATAGATTACTGTCTTTATGTAATCTTCCTTATTTCCTATATCGAAACGTTTTCCATTGAATTTATAGGCATATATTTTTTGCAAATTTTTCAAGAGCTTTAATGCATCTGTAAGTTGTATTTCATTGTTTATGCCTGGTTTTGTTTTTTCTATGCAATCAAATATTTCTGGCATCAAAACATATCGACCAATTATTCCAAAATTAGACGGGGCTTCTTCGATTTTCGGCTTTTCAATTAAATCACTAATAAGAAATACAGAATCTTCAATTTTTTCATATTTTATAATTCCATAAAAGCTTATTTTGTTTTTCGGAACTTCTTCAACAGCTATTACAGAAGAATTGTATTTTTTATTTAATTCTATTAATTGTTTAGTTACAGGGATTTCTGATTCTAAGATATCATCACCAAGCAAAACAGCAAATGGTTCATTGTTTATATGCTTTTTTGCACAGTAAATGGCATGTCCAAGACCAAGTGGCTCTTGCTGTCTTATATAATGAATATCCACATTTTCAAGCAATTCCTTTATTTCATCTAACTTTTTCTTTATGTTACTATTTTTTAACATATTTTCTAATTCTGGGGATTTATCAAAATGATCTTCTATCGACCTTTTTCCACGACCAGTAATTATTATAATATCATCTATACCAGATGAAACAGCCTCTTCTACAACATATTGAATAGCAGGTTTATCAACTATTGGTAACATCTCTTTTGGCTGTGCTTTTGTAGCTGGAAGAAATCTAGTACCCAAACCAGCAGCAGGTATTACAGCCTTCATCAAATCACCAACATATACCTTCAAAGTGCTTGACTTTATTCTTATCCAATGTTTTTCTTCCTTCGATAATTATTTTATTTTTCATTACAGAAAAATCTTTGTCTGTTAACATTTTGAATTCATCCCAATCAGTTAAAATAAGGCATGCATCTGCATTTTTTAGTGCATCATAAATATTTTTTGTATATTTTATATTTGGTATTATTTTTTTCATATTGTTTATCGCCTTTGGATCAAATGCATATATATTTGCCTTTTCATTTAATAATTTTTTGATTATATCAATTGAAGCAGAATCACGAACATCATCTGTTCCTGCTTTGAAAGCAAGACCAAGAATTGCAATTTTTTTATTTTTAAAATTCTTAATTTTATTTTTTAATAATTCTATTATGAGCAATCTTTGTTTCCTATTTACATCTAAAACACTATTCAATATCTTCATTTCATATTTCAAATCTTTTGCCTTATTTATTAATGCGGATATATCTTTTGGAAAACATGAACCACCAAAACCAATACCAGCATTCAAAAAATATGGAGCAATTCTTTTATCGTATCCCATAGCTTTTGCAACATCATAAGTATCTATATTTAATTTTTTGCATATATTACCAATTTCATTTATGAAAGATATTTTTGTTGCAAGAAACGCGTTTGATGCATATTTCACCATTTCAGCAGTTCTTAAATTTATTCTGATTATTGGAGCTTTGAAATCTTTATACAATCTCTCTAATATATCACCAGATTTTTTGTCATACTCACCAATTACTATTCTATCTGGATTTAGAAAATCTTCTAAAGCAAATCCTTCTCTTAGAAATTCAGGATTCATGCATACGCCAAAATCCTTTCCTACTTTCTTATTTGAATATTTTTCTAGAATTGGTATAATAATTTCTTCTGTTGTTTTTGGTAGAACCGTAGATTTTACAACAATTAAATGATATGTTTTTTTGTTTTTTAATGATTTGCCAATTTGTTTTGATGCGGTTTTTATATAATTCAAATTTATACTACCATTCTTCATGGATGGTGTTCCAACAGTTATAAATGTAATATCAGAATTAAGTATTGCATAATTTAAGTTATTTGTCGCAGAAATCATTTTTTTATTCAAACATCTCTTTAGATTTTTTTCAAGACTTTTCTCATAAAATGTTGGTATACCATTATTTATGCTTTTAATTTTGTTTTCATCTTTATCTGTACATATTACTTTATTATTTTTTAATGCAAATCCAACACCAGTACATAATCCTACATATCCAGAACCAACTATCGAAATATTCATAAATAATTCTTCAAGATTAGTCTTTTAAAATTTATTTTCATATAGTATTAATGCAGCCTGATATAGATTATCTGCAACTATTACGTTATTTCTAGATTCAATAATTTTTTCTTTATAATTTTTTTCAAATCTTTTCCCATTTTTCTTTATTAAAATACCTTTACCACCAAGATTTAACATTGGCTCAATACCTTTCCAGCTATCATCTATGCAAAAACATTTTTTTGGATCTAAGTTATAATCTTTTATAGCTTGTTCAAACATACCAGTTTTTGGTTTTCTACAATTACAATCAATTTTATATTTTTCTATTTTTGCTTTTGTTGGATGGTGTGGACAAAAATAATAATTAAATTTACTTTTTATACCATTTTTTTCTAAAATAGAAAACATATAGTTCATTAATTTATGAAGATCATCTTCTGTATAAATACCTCTGGCTATTCCGGATTGATTTGTGATTATTATTTTATATGCTTTGATTTTATCTAATAATTTTAATCCTTCTATAACACCTGGAATAATTTCAAAATCTTCTATTTTATAAATATAACCATTTCTATTGTAGTTTATTGTTCCATCTCTATCAATAAAAATGGCCTTATCCATAATTAATCATATATACTTTTTATTAAATTAAATTCATCTTCAGGAACTTTTTCACTTTTCTTGTCTTCTATTCTATAACTATCACTTTCTTTATGATATGTTGATATTTCTAGAATTAGACTATTTTTCAAGCCTGTAAATCTATGTAATGTTTCAGGAAGTATACGGATGCTATCACCTCTCTCCAATACAGCCATCCCATCATAAGCTTCTATCAAAACCCTTCCATATAATATATAAAATGTTTCATCCTTTTCTTTATGATAATGCATACTACTTCTATAACCTTCCCTTAATTCTAATATTTTTCCACAATATTTTTCATTATTAACTATCCATATTTCATTCCCCCAAATCTTATCATGAATTTCTGGTTTATTGAGCATTTTTTTCATTTTTTTACCTTCAATAAATTTTGCCATATTAAATTCCCCTGATCTTTATTTTATAATTTTGATTATTAGTTTTGATACAATAGCTATCTTTTATTTCCCTCTTATCTTTTTAATTATGTCTGTTGTAGATATACCTTCTACCTTTCCTACAAGCATAATTTTACCACCATAACTTTCAACCGCATTCCTTTCTATTATTTTATCTATTGTATAATCACCACCTTTTACATGTATATCTGGCTTTAATTTATTTATCCATTTTATTGGATTAAGATCATCAAAAAGAAAAACAAAGTCAACACATTCTAAAGCAGCAAGTATCTCCATTCTTTCATTTTCAGGTATGATTGGTCGATTCCCCCCTTTTATTTTTTTAATTGATTTGTCGCTATTCACACCAACTATCAAAACATCTCCAAGTTTTTTTGCTTCACGAAGATAACGTATATGACCAATATGCAATATATCAAAACATCCATTTGTTGTTACAATTTTTTTTCCATCTTTTCTTAGTTTATTAACAATATCAACAATCTCATTTAATGATTTTATTTTATCCATAAAAATCAACATTGTTTGTAATATTTTTTCAAAGCTTCTTTTAATTCATCTCTCGTAACAGTCGCAGTGCCAGGCTTTCTTACAACAAGCCCACCAATAGTATTTGAAATATATGCAGCCTCTTCCAGGCTTGAATTGGAAGCTAATGATAATGACAAACCAGCTATTACACTATCACCAGCTCCAGTTATGTCTACTATCTGGCCATCTCCTATTGCAGGTATGTCTATGCATTTTCCATTTTCAAATATTGATAATCCTTCCTCACCTTTTGTTACAATCATAGCATTTATACAGAGTTCTTTTATTAGATTATATATTTTTTCTTTGTTATTTTCATATTTGCCTATATTTAATTCTATTTCATTTTTATTTGGTTTTATAAGATAAGCACCTCGAAACTTACCTAAATTATTTTTTGGATCAACAATAACCTTTTTTCCGATACTATTTGATAAATCTATGATATATTTACACACATCTTCTTTGCAAACGCCTTTGTTGTAATCAGAAATAACAATTATATCAGATTTGTTTACTAAATCTTTTAATGTATTTTTGAATTTTTCAAAATCTATATTTTGTTTATCATCTTCTCTATCTCGTCTTATAAATAATTGCTGTTTATATCTATTATCTATAAAACGCTCTTTTAATGTTGTTATACCACCTTTTTTTGTTATAAGATAAGAATCATCTATATTGTTTTTTTTCATAACTTTTCTAAGAATCCAACCTTCATGATCATCGCCTATTATACCTATTAGATATGGGATGCCATCTAAATTTACAATATTTTTTGCTACGTTACCAGCTCCACCAGGTGTCTCAAGATTTCCACTTTCTTTTAGAATAATACCAGGTGCTTCAGGTGATACTCGTGTTATATCACCATATGTAAATCTGTCAAGCATAATATCTCCAATAATTCCAACTTTTTTGCCAGAAAATTTATCAACAATTTCTAATAGTCTATCTACATTATATTTCATACTTTTTCATACTTTTTAAAAGTTTAAATAATTAACCCTTATACCGTCTGTGATACAAAATCTTAAAATGTAGAAATATTAATATTAACATTTATGAGAATTATTAAGAAATTTGTGGAAAATGATGAAAAGATAAAATTAATATCAAATATATTTGATAGTATTATTAAAAATTTTGATTTTATTCAGCATTTTGATTCACTAGAATTTCATGTTAGAGACAAAAATATAGTTAAATTATATAACAATACCGCATTGATATCAATAGATTATAATAATGAAATTATTCAGGATAGAGATGAAAGAGCAATAAGATCCATGATTTTGCATCAATTGTATCATCTTATTATCAAAAGGCGTTATCAAATAGATATGCCACATCTCATAGAAGATATTCTTATAAACAGAGAAATGATTAAAGATGGCTATGGTGACGATGTTTTCTATATTTATTATATATATTTAATAAAGAAAAAAGAGGTTGACTTTAATGATTTTATTATAATAAACATACCATGGCTCAGTTTTTATAGGTTTGATAAATATAATTCTGAGTATCTTAAAGATATGATAAAAAGAATAAAATATAAGAAAGAATATGAAGAAAGAACAAAAAAACTCTTCGAAATATTAAAAAAAGATTTAACAGATGAAAAGAACCTTAGATATGCAATACATCTATACGAGGTAATGCTATGCAGATAATAAAATATAAATGGTATGATTTCGAGCCATTTTTCATATTAAATAATAACGGACTTTTTAAGATGAAATTATTTATGCAAGATATAAATATTAAGATTGGTAAAAAATTTTGCATAGGTTTCTTTAAGGATGGAAAATATAATCAATGTCCTGAAAGTAGGGAAATAGAATATGGCCATCATTGCAATGAGTGTATGATTAATGATGATTTCTTTCAATGTATCCAATGTGATGGTACAATTTGCATCAATGAAAAAAGACGTAACGAGTGTATAACAAATAATTATTTTATATACTTGGCTGCATTTGATAATATTTTGAAGGTTGGTATATCATACGAACATCGTATTATTGAAAGACTTATTGAGCAAGGAGCAGATTTTGGCGCAAAGATAGCATTTGTTAAAGATGGTAAAAATGTAAGGATTATCGAGCAACAGATCAAAAAGACCTTGAGTATATCTGATAGGGTTAGAGGAGAAGAAAAACAGGCTGTATTATTTGGAAATCCGAATAGGTCCGCAATGGCGATATCAAATGCAATAAAAAAACTGAGAAATAATGGTATGGAATATCTTATAAGACCAGAGATTTATGATCTTAGAAAATACTATCATCTGGAAAATGTATTTTCAAAACCAAAAGAAATAAAGATAAATGATGATATTGATATATCTGGCAAAGTTGTAGCATCAAAAGGCAATATACTTGTTTTAATGAGTGATGACAAATTTTATTCAATTAATGCACACAACCTTATAGGAAGAGACATTTTAGATATGAATTCTATTGCAGTAGCAATTTGATTTAATTAAATTTTTTGAAATCTTGAATAATTTTTTCAAATATCTTATGATTTTTAATAATTTTGTAAGATATTAGAATTATGCAAATATGCAAAGGTATAGAAATGCTTGGTGGTACTGGTAACGATTCTAACATATATCTAGTTGATGGTGAATTACTAGTTGATACGGGAACTGGAATATTTTTTTCTGATATTAAAAGAGAAATAGAGAAAAAATTTGATATAAACAAAATAATGATGATTGTTAATACACACCATCATTTTGATCACACTGGTGGTAATAAGAAATTTCGTGATTGGCTTAAGGCGAATATAGCAATACATTCTGCTGATAAAAATGCCTTAGAAAGTGGAAAGACACTTGCAGAATTTTTTGGTGAAAAATCAAAAATTATTACTGCAGATAAAATATTGAAAAATGGAACAATAATAAAAACAAAAAACTTTATTTTTGAGGTAGTTCATACACCTGGTCATACACCTGGTTCTATATGCCTTTATGAAAAAAATAAAAGAATTCTTATATCTGGTGACACATTATTTAGTGATGGCATCGGTAGAACAGATTTGCCAGAAGGTGATAAGGACCAGATGCTTAGTTCATTAAAAAAGTTATTGGGTTATAATATTAATTTTCTTTTGCCAGGTCATGGCACACCAAAACTTGGTGGTATAGATTTCCTTATAAAAAGAATGATCATAAAATTGAAACAAGAAGATTTTTATTAATAAAAATAGATGTTTGGTTCTCTATTTATCTTCGAGGTACTGGGAATCAAACGTAAAATATAAAAATACTTAAATATTTTATTAATTTTTGGTGGTTCTTATGAAAAAGAAAAAGAGAGACTTTAGATTTTTCTGGGAAGAACCATTTGAAAAAACAATGAAAAACTTTTTTGAGGAACCATTTGAATTCAAATTTACATTTCCAAGACTTACATTTCCAGAAACGAGAAGAACAATACCGATAAGTATTGGTCAAACAGATAAGGAGATTATCGTAAGGGCAGAACTTCCAGGTTTTAAAAAAGATGAGATAAATCTGAATGTTACAGAAAACTATATAGAGATAAGCGCTGAAAAAAAAGAAGAAAAGACTAAGAAAACAGAGCATGAATTTTATCATGAAAAATCAGTTGGTACAGTAAAAAGAGCGTTCACATTACCGGAACATGTTGATCCAGAAAAAACAGAAGCAAAATTAGAGGATGGTATTTTGACTATTATAATGCCAAAACTATACCCAGAAACAAAAAAGAAGAAAAAAATTGAGATAAAATAAATTAAAATATTTTTATTTATGAATATCAATAAATTAAAAAATCAAGCATCCAAATGTAAAAGATGTAGACTTTTTAAAACTAGAAGGAACGTAGTTTTTGGTGAAGGTCGCAGTAATGCAAAAATAATGTTCATAGGTGAAGCTCCCGGTAAGCAAGAAGATTTAGAGGGTAAACCATTTTGCGGTATGGCTGGAAATATTCTAGATAATATTTTATTAACAGTAAAAATTGAAAGAAAAAACATTTACATAACTTCCATTCTTAAATGTAGACCTCCAAGAAATAGATTACCTAAGAATGATGAGATAGATGCCTGCTATTTTTGGCTTGAAAAGCAGATAAAATTTATTAAACCAAAAATAATTGTATTATTTGGTAATGTTGCAACGAAACGAGTCCTTGGTTTAAACCTATCAAAAATCATGGGAAAAATAATAACAAACAAAATAAAATATATTCCGACATATCATCCCGCTGCTGTTTTATATAATAGGAAATTACAAGATATAATAGTGAAAGATATAGCAAAAATCAAGCACATCGGTGTTTATAATGAAAAATCAGATTGTTGCAAAGATATTATATGAAATTGCAGATCTTCTCGAGTTAAAGGGTGTCGAGTTCAAACCATATGCTTATAGGCGCGCAGCACAGACAGTTGAATCATTATCAAAAGATATAGAAGAAGTATATAAGGAAGGAAAGTTAGAAGATTTACCAGGAATTGGAAAAAATATTGCAAAGAAAATTTCAGAAATTATAGAAACTGGTTCTTTAAAATATTATGAAGATTTGAAAAAGGATATGCCTATAGATTTCGAAGCATTGCTATCTGTAGAGGGTCTTGGTCCAAAGAAGGTAAAGACTTTATATAAAAAATTAAAGATAAGAAATCTAGATGATCTGGAAAAGGCTGCGAAGTCTGGGAAGATAAAAAATCTTCCAGGATTTGGTGAAAAGACAGAAAGAGAAATTTTAGAAAATATAGAATTTGCTAGAAAAAGTAAAGAAAGAATGCTTCTTGGTTATGCATTACCTATTGCTGATGAGATAGAAAATAGATTAAAGAGATTAAAAGAAATAAAAAAAATAAGTGTTGCTGGTTCTTTAAGGAGAATGAAAGAGACAATTGGAGATTTAGATATTTTAATAGTATCAACAAACCCATCAAAGGTCATGGACTTTTTTACAAAGATGAATGATGTTCAAGATATCTTGGCAAAAGGACCTACAAAATCTTCCATTAGGCTGAAATCAGGATTGCAAGTTGACATAAGGGTTGTTGATGAAAAATCATTTGGTTCTGCTTTACTTTATTTTACTGGTTCAAAGGAACATAATATTGCATTAAGAAAAATAGCAATCGAGAAAAAAATGAAACTTAGCGAATATGGTTTATTTAAGGGTAATATACAAATTGCAGGTAAAACAGAGGAGGAAGTATATAAAAGGTTAGGAATGGATTTTATCGAACCAGAAATGCGTGAAAATTCAGGTGAGATAGATGCTGCAATGAAACATTCATTACCAAAATTGATTAATTATAATGATATCAAAGGTGATTTACAAATCCATAGTAAATGGAGCGATGGTTCAAATAGTATAGAAGAGATAGCATTGCAAGCAAAGAAAATCGGCTATGAATATATATGCATTACTGATCATACAGGAACATTAAAGATTGCTCACGGTCTTGATGAGAAAAAAATAGAAAAACAGATGAAAGAAATAGAGAGTATAAACAAAAAGATAGACGGGATAAAAATACTATGTGGTGCCGAGGTTAATATAAAGGCAGATGGTTCTTTAGATATAAAAGATGACATATTGAAAAAATTAGATATAGTAATCGCAGCAATACATAGCGGTTTTAAAAATGATAAGAGGTTCATGACAAATAGGATTTTAAAAGCAATGGAAAATAGATATGTTGATATAATAGCACATCCAACAGGAAGGATGATACAGAAAAGAAGGGCATATGATATTGATATAGAAAAATTGTTTGAAAAATCAAAAGAGACAAACACAATTTTAGAAATAGATTCACAGCCAGATAGATTAGATTTAAATGATATAAATGCAAGAGCTGCTATTGAATATGGTTGTAAATTAGTTATAAATACAGATGCGCATAATATTGATCATTTAAGATTTATGCGTTTAGGTATTGCTACGGCAAGGCGTGCATGGGCACAGAAAAAAGATATAATAAATACAAATAGTTTAAATAAATTGTTGAAGTTTTTTGAAAAATAAATTCTATAAAGCTATACATCTAATTATTTTATTTTCTTCATCGATATCAAATTTTACTGGAAGAAATTTTTCAATAACCCAAATGTTTGTTTTTGTATGATTTGTGAGCTTTGGAATTCTTATAGAACTATTATTGGTTAATGCCATGTAAGGAAGTAATTGGTCCTCTGCATGTTCATCAACAGCACCAGATTTAATTTGTTCAATCAGATGCGTGGCCGCTTCTCTTCCAACATCTTCTGCTCTTTTACCACGTTCACCAAGACCATCACTTCCAAAAAAAGAATTTTCTGTTTTACACCATAGATCAAGTGCAGAGCCAGGACACAAGGAGTCAACATATTTTATTTCTATGTTTGGTTCGATACCAAACTCATTTAATAACATATTGTATGCTATTTCTCGCTGACGTTCTGCAACCCTCAATTTTTCTAAAAATTTGGATGCATGAGAAATTCCATCTATTGATATGATTTTACCACATTCGATAATATTTAATGGCTTTAATTTCTTACATGGTTCAATTCTTGCATTAACTTTTGCACCACCTTTTGGATAATAACCATATTTTTTTATATCAATCTTTATTTTATACCCCATTTTTTCAAGAAATTGTGATATTACATTTTTTATATAATTAACAGGTGCTGCCCACTTACCATTTGTTGCACCACCATCTATTTCTATATTAATAACATCTTTTGCATGTATGGATGCTATTAAAATACTTTGCAATATAAGACCGATACTGCCTGCAGTTGGTATTTTTATTTTAATTTCACCGGATTTTATTTTATTTGGAAAAAATTCTATCTCTTTTGATTTAAGACTTACACCAATAACTTTTGCATCACAAAGGTTTGCAACAGCATTTATCGCCTCTATATGTTGATATTGTAACCCTGGATTGCATCTACCTTTTCTGATATTAAAAATTCTACATGGTTTTTCTGTGACAGCTGACAATGCAACACCAACCCTGACTATGGAACCGCCTCCCTCTAGATAAGAACCATCTAATTCAATCATAAAATCACACTCTTATTACTTCATCATTATTTGGTGCAAATGCTTCTATGTTAAATTGTTTTTCTATTTCTTTAGCAAATCTATCACATTTATCTCCATGAACACATATTATCTGTTTTGGTTTTGTTTTTTTAATTATCTCTAATAAACCTGATCTATCTGTATGCGCACTTAATTCAAACTGCTGCAAATCGCAATGAACATGAAATCTTTCTTCTGCATTTTCGAATATTTTTGTTTCTATTAAATTCCTCCCAGGTGTATCCTCGACAAGAAAACCAGTAAATAATACTTTACTTTCTTGTCTCTTTTGTATCTCACGTAAATAATGAATGGCTGGTCCACCACCAAGCATGCCAGCTGAGGATATAATAATCGGATATTTTTTTGTCACCTTTATTCTTTCTTCGTATGTTTTAACAAATTTTATTTTTCTTAAGATATTTCGCAATTCTTTTGGATTTTTAAGATATATATCATAATCTGCAATTATCTCACTAGCTTTTTTTGCAAGTCCATCCAACACTATTTTGTTTGTATAATCTTTCAATATCAATAAGACTTCTTGTGCACGACCAATGGCAAAAACAGGTATAAGTGCTATCTCATTTTTTGCTATTGTCTCTTCAACTGATTGTACAAGTCTTTTTTCTTCTAATTCTCTTTTTGGATGATCCTTATAGCTATATGTACTTTCTATTATTAAGATATCTGCATTGTTTGGCAATTTACACGGATTTAATAGATTACTCTCAATTGTTTGAATGTCAGCTGTATAAAATATCTTTTTTCTATTTTCTAATAGAATGCTTGCACTTCCCGGTATGTGTCCTGCATCATAAAGAGAACAACGGAATTTTCCAATATTAAATATTTCATTATAATTTACCAATTTTGTATTCTTGATAGATTTTTTTAGTTCTGATTTTGAAAATGGTGTTCCATATCCTTGTCTCTTTGCAACTTTCATAGAATCTCTAATTAGTAGGGCTGATAATTCAAGTGTTATATCATTCATAAATATTGGTGTTTTGCCTTTTTTCTGCAATAAAGGCATCGCTCCGCTATGATCCAAGTGTGCATGTGATATAATAGCTGCATCTACTTTCTCTATTTTTGGATATTGTGGTGGTTCCGGTTGCAATTTAACACCACAATCTAGTAATATTTTTTTATCATCCTCAACAACGATAGCACTTCGGCCAACTTCATTACCCGAACCAAGAATTTTTATGTTCATAACAACACCATAATTAATTTAATTTATTTATAAAGTCTAAAATAGATAATGGGTTGGGTTCACACTATTCCTAATTAAAACTCATATTTTTAAATTATCAGTACATTATTATTAATGAATGTGATTAATATGGATATAGAAAGAAGACTTGAATTAATAAAAAGGCCACCTACAGAGGAGATTATCACAGAAGAAGATCTTATAAATCTTTTAGAAACTAAGCAAAAGATAGTGGCTTATGATGGATTTGAACCAAGCGGATTTCTACACCTTGGAAGTGGAGTTTTAAGGGCAATAAAAATAAATGATTTGTTAGAGGCTAAAATAGATTTTATTCTCTGGATTGCTGATTGGTTTGGATATATAAACAATAAAATGGGCGGAAATTTAGAACTTATCAAAAAAGTTGGTGAATATTTTGTTGAAGGATGGAAAGCATGTGGGGTAGATATCAAAAAGGTAAAAGTATTATGGACAAGTGATGCTGTAAAGGATCCAAATTACTGGAAAGGGGTGATAGATGTTGCTAAAATAGTTACTGTCCAACGAACAATAAGGGCAAGTCCAATAATGGGTAGAAATGAGGCCGAGATGAAGTATACAGCTCAATTGTTATATCCTATTATGCAAACATGGGATCCATTCTATTTTGATGCAGATATCTTACAGTTAGGAATGGATCAAAGACATGCAACAATTCTTTCAAGAGAAATAGCATCAAAACTAGGAAAAACAACAAGGGTTTGTGTGCATCACCATTTGCTTGCTAGCTTGCAAGGATCTAAAAAAGGAAGAATGGGACAAGAAATGACTATAATAGATAATAAAATGAGCAAATCAAAACCACAAACAGCAATATTTATACATGATACAAAAGAAGAAATAGAAAATAAAATCAATAGTGCATTCTGTCCAGAAAAGGTTATAGAAGGAAATCCTATACTTGAAATTTGGAAATATATAATTCTTAGGAAGTTTGAATCAAGAACAATTAAACGTCCTGCAAAATTTGGTGGTGATATAGAGATATATAATTATGAAGAGCTTGAGAAGATGTATAGAGAAGGAAAATTACACCCACTTGATTTGAAGAAAGAAACCTCTTCAGCAATAGATGAAATATTAAAACCTGTTAGAAAACATTTTGAGAGGGGCAAAGCCAAAAAACTTTATGAAATTATAAAAAATGCTCAAATAACAAGATAATTATTCGAATTTATATAAATATTTCTTTAAATCAATTTTATTGTTATTAATTTCTATCCCATTTTTCCTTAATAATAATATTTTTTTGTTAATCTCCTTTCCATTAGTCTTACCACAGTATCCACCAATACTTCCATCAGATTTTATAACTTTGAAGCATGGATATTTTTCTAATTGTTTATTATTTTTCATGATCTGACCAACAACACGTGGTGATGTATTTACATTTTTTGCCAATTCTTTATATGTTGTGACTTTACCTTTTGGTATTTTTCTTAATAAACACAAGACAATTTCTTTTTTATTTTTCATGATATTAAAAATAAATCATTAGCTTTTAAAAGATAAGAGAATTAGATTTAGGTATTGTGGTTAAATATGCTTGATATAAAGTTAGTAAGAGAGAATCCGAACCTTATTGAAGAAAATCTAAAAAAAAGGAATGATTTGGAGAAGATAAAATTATTACATGAATTGATAGAATTAGATAAAGAAAGAAGAACGCTTATTCAAAAAACAGAGAAACTAAAGCAAAAAAGAAATATTTTGACAAAAGAAATATCTGAATTAAAGACAAAGGGAAAAAGTGTGACGTCAAAATTAAAAGAAGTCAAAGGTATTCCAGAAAAGATAAAAATGCTTGATGCTGAATTAGAAAAACTTAATAAAGATTGTAATTCAATCTTGATGAAGTTACCGAATATTCTGCATGAGAGTGTACCAATAGGAAAAGATGAGACAGAAAACAAAGAAATTCGTAGATGGGGACGACCACCAAAATTTGATTTTAAGCCAAAAAATCATTTGGAAATATTATTAGATTTAGGTCTTATTGATGAGGAAAGAGCAAACAAAGTTGCTGGTGCAGGTTTTTTTTATCTTAAAGAAGAATTAGTTCTTTTGGATTTAGCTATACAAAGATTTGCAATAGATTTTCTTAGAAAATGTGGATACATACTAATAGAACCACCTTTTATGATTAGAAGAAAACCATATGAGGGTGTTATAGATTTGACAGATTTCGAAATGGTTATATATAAAATCGAAGGTGAAGATTGGTATCTTATCGCTACATCAGAGCATCCTATGGCTGCGATGTTCATGAATGAAACACTTGAAAAAAAAGATTTGCCGATAAAAATGGTCGGTGTTAGTCCATGCTTTCGTAAGGAGATAGGTACACATGGGAAATACACAAAGGGTTTATTTAGAATGCGTCAATTTAATAAAGTAGAACAATTTATTTTATGTCTTCCAGAACAATCATGGAAAATGCATGAAGAATTGCAGAAAAATTGTGAAGATTTATACAAGGCATTGGGCTTGCATTATCGTGTTGTTAATGTTTGTACTGGTGATATAGGTTCTATAGCTGCCAAAAAATATGATACAGAGGTTTGGATGGCCGATGGTAAATTCCGGGAGAGTGGTTCCAATTCAAATTGCACAGATTATCAAGCAAGGAGGCTTAATATAAAATATAGAGAAAAAGAAGGATCACCACCAATTGGCTTTGTACATACACTTAATAGTACTGCATTAGCAACAAGTAGGACAATGATTGCAATCATCGAACAATTTCAACAAAAAGATGGTTCTGTGTTAATACCAAAAGTGCTTCGACCATATATGGATGGAATAAAAAAATTAGAAAAGAAATAATTTTTCTAAAAATTTAAAATTTTATTTTATATATGAAAAAAATTAATATGATTGGTGATGTGAACAATGTCTTATACATTAATAATAAGTGAAAAACCAAGCGCGGCGAAATCTATTGCTGAAGCATTAGCCGATGATAAACCAAAAAAGATAGGTGAGAAAATTTATTATTTTGAATTCGAGAAAGATGGCAAAAAATTTATTGTTGCCCCAGCTGTTGGTCATCTTTTTACATTAAAACAAAGTGATAAAGGTTGGTATTATCCTGTCTTTAATGTTGAGTGGGTTCCATCGTATAGGGCAAATGCGATGTCAAAATTCTCTGAACCTTATTTAAGAAATATAGAAGAACTTGCAAAAGATGCAGATGATGTTATAATCGCAACCGATTACGATGATGAAGGTGAAGTTATTGGTTATAACATTCTTAGATTTATTTTTGGTAAAAATGATGCCTCAAGAATGAAATTTTCAACAATGACAAAGGAGGAACTGATTGAGAGTTATGAACATATGATAAAAATGAATAAAAATCTTATAGAGTCTGGTCTTGCAAGGCATTATTTAGATTTCTACTGGGGTATATCATTAACAAGAGCATTAACGCTTGCTGTAAAATCGGTAAATAAGAGATTTAGGATTTTGTCCACCGGAAGGGTTCAGGGTCCTGTTTTGCATATGCTTTCGAAACATGAAAAGAAGATAAGAGCATTCAAACCAAAACCTTTCTGGGAAATAGAACTAGAAGTTCAAATTGGTAAACAAATATTAAAGGCAACATATGAAAAAGACAAAATCTGGGATAAAAATGAAGCAGATAAAATTTTACAAAAAGCAAAAACAAAAGAAGCAGTCGTAAAGGACATAAAGAAAAAATTAATTACTCAAAAGCCTCCGATACCTTATAATACAACAGCATTTCTTGCTGATGTTTATAGATACTTTGGTTATTCACCACAACAAGGGTTAAATATTGCTGAATCTTTATATCAAGCAGGTCTAATATCATATCCAAGAACAAATAGTCAACAACTACCTCCTGATATAAATTACAAAAAAATATTGTCAAACCTATCAAAACAGAAAAATTATGAAAAGGATTGTAAATTCTTATTAGATAAAAAAGAACTAAAACCAACAGAGGGAAAGGCAACATCAGCCGCTCACCCTGCTATATACCCGACAGGTGTTTATAAGAAACTTAACGACAAGCAGCAGAAGGTCTACGATTTAGTTGTTAGAAGATTTCTTGCAGTTTTTGGAGACCCAGCAAAACGCGAATCTCAAAAACTAAAATTAGATTCTAATGGTATGATATTTTATCTACATGGAACAAAAACGATTGATCCTGGTTGGACCACACTATATGGAAAATATGCTATGCGCGATGAAGTTATTTTGCCAGAGATAAAAGTTGGTGATAAATTACCTGTAAAAAATGTTTTGCAGATTGCTAAAGAAACATCACCACCACCAAGATATTCACAGGGCTCTGTTCTGAAGGAAATGGAGGCAAAAGGCTTAGGAACCCAAGCAACAAGGGCGCAGATTTTACAAATTTTGTATAATCGTGGTTATCTTATTGGAAAAAGCATTGAAGTTACTGAATTGGGAATGAATTTATCTGATATATTAGAGAAAAATGTCCCAGATGTTATTTCAGAAAAATTAACAAGACACTTTGAGGAAATGACCGATGCAATTGAACAAGGTAAATTAAAGCGTGATGATGTTTTGGAAGAGGCAAAAAATAAGATAAAAAAAATATGTGATGAATTTAGAAAAAAGGAAAAGAAGATAGGAGAAGAATTAACAAATGCAGTTATAGCAACACAAGACAAACAGTCAATACTTGGAAAATGCCCAAAATGTGGTGGAATATTACGTGTACATAAAAATTGGCATACGGGAAAAAGATTTGTTGGTTGTAGCGGTTATAAAAAAGGATGTAATGTAGGGTTTCCATTGCCGAAAGATGGTCTAATAATGTCCACAGAAAAGGTATGTGAGGAGTGCAAAACACCAATAATCCAGGTACAACAACAAGGAAGAAGACCATTCAGAATGTGCTTGGACGTTAATTGTCTAACAAAAAAAGATTGGCTTGATAAAAATAAATTAAAGGAAGCACAAATGCAAAGCAAAAAAACTAGCAAAGAAGCAGAGAAAAATAGATGTGATATATGCGGAAAATTGATGAAATCTAAGCGTGCATTAACTCTACATAAGAAAATGCATAATAAAGAAGAAAAATAAGAAGCAGATTTTAATAATTTTTATTCTATATTTAATTTTAATATGAAGGTAATAATTTTATTTTTGATTATTTTATTGCTTTCTGGATGCGTTCAACAAAGTCAAACAAGTGAAATCATGAATGAATTGAAATTAGATAATGTTACAATAAAATGGCTTGGGCATGCTAGCCTTGAGATAGTTGGAACAAAAATAATTTATATTGACCCATTTGTTCTACCAGAAAATCCTGAAAAAGCAGATTATATCTTAATTACGCATGACCATTTTGATCATTGCGCTATTGATAATATCAATAAAATACAAAAAAACGAAACAAGAATCATAGGAACAATAGATTGTATAAAGAAATTAAGCGGTAAAATAAATTCTATAAAGGCTAATGAATTCTTCAATTATCCAGATGGTGTAAGAATTGATGCAATTGAAGCATATAACATAAATAAAACATATCATCCAAAAGATTTTGGCATCGGTTTTATAATAACAATTGATAACAAAATAATATATCACGCGGGAGACACGGACAAAATACCAGAGATGGAAAATTTAAAAAATATGAACATAGATGTTGCATTGCTTCCAATTGGTGGAAAATATACAATGAATGTTGAGGAAGCAGCAGAGGCGGCCAAAATGTTTAATCCAAAGATTGTCATCCCAATGCATTATAATTCTGATAAATATGGAATTGATGGAATAGATGCTAATCCAGAAAAATTAAAAGAATTGTTAAAAGATACAAATATAGAAGTTAAAATATTGAAACCGGTTGTGTAAATATGAGACTACTTTTAATATTAGAAACCTTAAAAGACTGCATATATGATTTAAAAATATTTTCATAAAATACAAGGATTTGTTTATAGTTTGCTAAAAGAACTGATTACAGAATTCTTCATGACAAAAAAAGGCTATAAATTCTTCTGTTTTCCTAACATCTTTCCAATGGGCGATATAAAAAAATGTGACAATGAAATTTGCTAATTTCTTCACCTGATAAAGTGCTAATAAAATTTTTAGAGGAAAAACAAAATGAGCGCATAAACAAACAAAAGCTAATAAATATTTTAGAATCAGACTAAATGTGTCATTAATAAATTTTATATTCTATGAGTGAGCAGTAAAAAATTTAAATCTTTGGCTATATATTTAGAGAGGGTTTGCTACTTCTCCTCCAAAAATAAAAGAGGGAGTTTATGGAAGTAAAAAACTTGAGAAAAGCGTATCTAATTCTAGAGGATGGATCTATTTTTTCTGGTTTTGGGTTTGGTGCAGAAAAAACAGTATCAGGTGAGGTTGTTTTCAATACAGGCATGGTCGGTTATACAGAAGCAATAACAGATCCATCATACAAAGGACAGATACTCTGCCAAACATATCCAATGATAGGAAATTATGGTGTCTCACCTGAAGATTTTGAGTCAGATAATATAAAAATAGAAGGATATATTGTCAGAGAAGTCTGTGAAAAGCCAAATCACTGGAAAAATAACATAACATTATATGAATTTTTAATGAAAAATGATGTTCCTGGAATTTATGGTATAGACACAAGAATGCTCACAAAAAAACTTAGAAGTAAAGGAGTTATGCTTGGAATTTTAACAAATTTTGAAGATAAGGAAATACTTATGAAGAAATTATCAAAAATAGAAGACCCAAATAAAAGAGACCTTGTGAGAGAGGTAACAATAAATAAACCAATAATTTATGATGGTTGTGAAAAAACAATTGTTGTAATAGATTGTGGTGTTAAGCTAAGTATAATAAAATCATTAATAAAAAGAAAAAGTAATGTTATTAGGGTTCCAGCATTTTTTACAGCAGACGAAATAATGAGATTTAATCCAGATGGCATTATTATCTCAAATGGTCCAGGTGACCCAAAAAAGATAGAATATGTTATAAATTCTGTTAGAGACTTAACTGAATATAAAATTCCAATAATGGGAATATGTTTAGGAAATCAGATAATTGCATTAGCTTTTGGTGGAGATACATATAAGTTAAAGTTTGGTCACAGAGGCCAGAATCATCCATGTATGGACTTAAGAACAAAAAAATGTTATATAACAACACAAAATCATGGGTTTACTATAAACTCAAAATCTCTTAATGAATTAGAAATAAGTTTTGTTAACCTAAATGATATGACAATAGAAGGTGTGCAGCACAAAAAATTTCCAATATTTGGAGTTCAATTTCATCCAGAAGGAGCACCCGGGCCATATGATACAGAATTTCTTTTTGATAAATTCATGAAAATGATTGTTTATGCCAAATAAAATAAGAAAGATTATGATAATTGGTAGTGGTGCTATAAAGATAGGAGAAGCTGGTGAATTTGACTATTCTGGCGCCCAAGCAATTAAAGCCTTAAAAGAAGAAAAAATAGAAACAATTTTGATAAATCCAAATATAGCAACAATACAGACAGACACAAACTTCGCAAACAAGGTTTATTTTATTCCAATAAATGTCGATTTTGTAGAGGATGTTATAGCTAAAGAAAGACCAGATGGTATTTTACTTGGTTTTGGTGGTCAGACAGCTCTTAACTGTGGTGTTGATTTATATGAGCATGGTATTCTTGAAAAATATGGTATTCGTGTTCTTGGAACAAGTATAGAATCAATAAGAACTGCTGAAAACAGGGAGTTGTTTAGGAAATTAATGCTTGACAATAACATACCAATACCAAAGAGTGATAAGGCGAATAGTATAGAAGAAGCTATAGAAATTGCAGAAAAAATAGGATATCCAGTAATGATAAGGGTTTCTTACACACTCGGTGGACAAGGTACAGGCGTAGCTTATAATAAAAATGAATTGATAAAGATAGCATCACGTGGACTTGTTCAAAGTAAAATAAAACAAATTTTAATTGAAGAATATTTGGGTGGTTGGAAGGAAATTGAATACGAAGTTATGCGGGATTGCAAGGATAATTGTATAATAGTTTGTAATATGGAAAATTTTGACCCACTGGGAATTCATACTGGTGATAGTATTGTTGTAGCTCCATCGCAAACACTTAACAACAAGGAATACAATATCCTGAGGACAATGAGTATAAACATTATAAAAGCACTTGGTATTGTGGGTGAATGCAACATACAATACGCCATTAAAGAGGATGAGATACGCGTAATAGAGGTCAATCCACGTTTATCAAGAAGCTCTGCACTTGCAAGCAAGGCAACGGGCTATCCGATAGCATACATCGCTACAAAACTTGCCCTTGGATATACATTACCAGAATTAATTAATAAATTAACAGGTGTTACAAAAACTTTCTTTGAACCTTCATTAGATTATATTGTTGTGAAAATACCAAGATGGGATTTTCAGAAGTTTAAACGAATAGAAAGAAGGATTGGTACACAGATGAAGTCAATTGGGGAAGTTATGGCTATAGGTCGATGCTTTGAAGAAGCTCTTCAAAAAGCAATAAGAATGCTTGATATAGGAAGAGAATTAACTGATGAAATAGATGGAGATAAGGAAAAAATTATTTCCGAACTTAAAAATCCAACAGATCTTAGGATTTTTTATATTGTAAAAGCTTTGCATTTTATGGATGTAGATAAAATATCAGAAATAACAAATATAGACAAATTTTTTTTATATAAAATAAAAAACATAATTGATTTAGAAGATGAAATGAGAAATAGTGAATTTAATGAGATCATTTTAAAGAAGGCTAAGAAGTTAGGGTTTTCTGATAAAAAGATTTCTGAATGCGTTGGAAAAAGTGAATCTGAAATCAGAAAAATTAGAAAAGATTATGGTATAGTACCTGTTGTAAAACAAATCGATACACTTGCAGCGGAATGGCCAGCTATTACAAATTATCTCTATCTCACATACGACGAAGAAGATGATATCAGAAAAAACAATAAAAGAAAAATAATTGTTTTAGGCTCTGGTTGTTATAGGATTGGTTCAAGTGTTGAATTTGACTGGTGTTGTGTAAACATGGCCCTTGCTTTGAAGAAACATGCTGATGAAATAATAATGATAAACTATAATCCAGAAACAGTTTCTACTGATTACGATGTTTTTGATAAATTATATTTTGAAGAACTAACATTAGAAAGAATATTAGATATAATTGAAAAAGAAAAACCAATTGGTGTTGTTGTTAGTGTTGGTGGACAGATACCAAATAGTTTGGCATTAAAGTTAGATAGAAATGGTGTGAAATTGTTAGGAACAACTGCTGAAAATATAGATAAAGCAGAAGATAGATCAAAGTTTTCTATACTACTTGATAATTTAGGAATAAAACAACCTTTGTGGAGCAAGTTCGAAGATGTAAATAATGCAAAGAAATTTGCAAATCAGATTGGATATCCTGTTTTGATAAGACCATCTTATGTGCTGTCAGGTTCTGCTATGAATATTGCATTTGATGACAAAGAATTGGAAAGCTATATAAAAATAGCAACGCACATTTCAAAAGAATATCCTGTTGTGATTTCTAAATTTATCACCGATGCAAAAGAAATTGAGGTTGATGGTGTTTGCGATGGTAGACATGTTTTTCTTGGGGCTATAATTGAACACATCGAGAACGCAGGTGTTCATTCTGGCGATGCTACAATGTCTATACCACCATTTAGTGTGCCATTAGAAATACAAGAAAAAATCAAGGATTATGCAAAAAAGATTGCGATTGCTCTTTGTATAAAAGGTCCATTTAATATTCAGTTTTTATTAAAGGATAATGAGCTATATGTAATTGAATGTAATTTGCGCGCTTCAAGGACCATGCCTTTTGTCTCAAAAACAATTGGCATAAATATGATGAAGCTTGCCGCAAAAGCAATGTTTTCTTCTATAAAAGATGGCTGTGGCACTCCAAAGAATTTTGGTATTAAGGCTCCACAATTTTCATTCACACGTTTGACTGGAGCAGATCCTATTACAGGTGTAGAGATGGTATCAACAGGTGAGGTTGCATGCTTTGATGAAAGTTTTGAAAAAGCTTTTCTAAAGGCTCTTATGGCAACCTCTTTTAATATTCCAAAAAAAGATGATTCTATTTTAATAACAGTTGGTATGCAAAAAGAAAAAATAATCCCAATAAGTAAAAAACTAAGTAAAAAATTTATAATATATGCTACAGAGCATACAGCTGAAGTTTTAAAAAAGAATAAAATAAAATGTAATGTTCTTTATAAAGCGAGTGAGAACAAAAAACCAAATATACTAGATTATCTAATTAATGGAAAAATAAAATTAATAATAAGCATACCAAGTTTGAATAGAGAATCTGAACGGATATTAGAGGATGAATATAAAATAAGGAGGATTGCAACAGAATTTGGAATTCCTGTAATTACAAATATAGAACTTGCTGAAATACTTGCAAACATATTATGATCATGACAATAAGCTTATTATACCTTTTATAAGAAGAAACCAACCAACTATCTGTAATGGGAGCCAATTATGTTGTGTTATCAAAACTATTGCAGCAATAACATCAATCAAACCCATTATTTTTACAAGTATATCCATAATTATCCGCTCAAAAATTTTATTATAAAATCTTTAAAAATCAATGGATTCTGAATAAGATTTCAAATAAATTTATGAAATTCTAAAAAATAGTTGAAAATTTTCCTATCATTTTTAATCCATTTTCTGTTATTTCAAACTCAACCTTTTTGCCTTCTGGTAAGCTTCTGTGCTTCCTAAGCAATGCAATTCTTTGATTTTCTTTATCTAATTTTTTTAATTCGATAAGCGTCTTTGACCAATATTTTGCAATAGCTCTAGATATCATTTCTATTTTCTCGTCTTTTAAGCTGTAGACTTGGTTTGTTACAAGAATTGGTATTTTGAACTTTCTTGTAATTCTTGATAGAATTGAATATTGTGTCGCCAATTGTTTGTTTATTTTTTGAAAATTTTCATTATCAAGTTCAAGTCTATATAAAGCAACAAGTGAATCTATAACAATAAGGCCAATATCACTCTTTTTAATAATATTTTCCAAATTTTGCATCTCTTTATGTTGTTCATCCCAAGAATGGACATCCAGAAATATTATATTCTTAAGATCTTTTTCTGTTCCACCAAGTTGTTTAAATCTCTCAAATGAGAAAGATCCTTCTGTATCCATATAGATAACTTTTTTGTTTTTTACACAGTTTAATAATGCTGCAAGTGCTATATTAGTTTTTCCAGATCCTGGTGGTCCATATATGTTTGTGATTGTATCATATTCAAGTCCACCATCAAGAAGCTTATCTATTGGTGTATTTGTTTGTAGTTTCATGATAAGAAGTTAACATATAAACTTTATAGAATTATCGGATCAAAGTTTCAAAGGCATAGCTTTAGCAAATCATGGAATATCAATTTTTATGTTATGATAGTCAAATTTTTAGAGTTCTTATATATACTAACCTTTAAATACTTTATGGTACTATAGTACTCTAAATAAACATTGTATAAAGGTGTCTTTATGAGAATTGAGATAAAAAAAAACAATCTTGCAACAGCCATCATAGTTACATTTCACACTAAGACAGAAAGATTTAAATCTGATTATGAAAGAATAAAATTTTTCAGAGAACTTTATGGATGGAAACAAATTGTACCAAAAAATAATAAAAGATATCTTTACAGAAGAACTGGATTATTGGATGAAATACCGCATGCAAAGATTGCTGACTCTTCTTTTATGGTCGCAGCAAATAACATACAACAAATCATTGATTTTTTTAATGAATGGGAAGATAAGGTTGAATATGATATAATGAAGATTATGATGGAAAAACGTGAATTAATGAGAAGAATTGAAAATAATTTATAATAGTAAAAACAAATAATATGGAGTGTGATATTATGGCTGAAAATCATGAACTTAAATTAAAGGTGGGGGAGCTTACAGAACGCGGCGATTTCGGTCGTGGTATTGTGAGGATTTCTGCAAAAGATATGAAAAAATTGAATGTCAATGAAGGAGATATTTTAGAGATAGAAGGGAAGAGAAAAACAGCAGCAATTGCTGTGCGTGCTTATCCTGTTGATGTAGGATTGGATATAATCCGTATGGATGGTCTTGTACGAAGAAATTGTGGTGCAGGTATTGGAGAGGTTGTTAAAATAAGAAAGGCGGATGTAAAAGAAGCGAGGTCTGTTGTCATCGCACCTGCTAGAAAAGGGATAATAATTCATATGGGAAGTAATATTATGAAACAAAATCTTTTAATGAGACCAGTTGTTACAGGAGATATAATAATACCAAATCCTGTTGTGCAAGATAAAAGAACACAAACAACTTTATTTGAACAATTTTTTGGTATAGATTTTGGAGATTTTATGTTTATGCCTTTTGGAGAGGAAAAATTTGTTGTTGTAAGCACAGATCCAAAAGGTATAGTGAGAATTACAAGGGCAACAGATGTGGAACTTTTACCGCAAGCAACAAAGCCATTAGAGGAAGAAAAGATACCTGAGGTTACATACGAAGATTTAGGAGGATTGCACGAAGAGATTAAAAAAGTAAGGGAAATGATCGAATTACCTTTAAAGCATCCAGAATTGTTTGAGCGTCTTGGAATTGAACCACCAAAAGGAATCTTATTACATGGTCCACCTGGTACAGGAAAAACATTGCTTGCAAAAGCTGTTGCAAATGAATCAGGTGCTAGGTTCTTTTTAATAAATGGACCTGAAATAATGTCAAAATTTTATGGAGAAAGCGAAGAAAATCTTCGTAAAATATTTGACCAGGCCGAGAAAAATGCACCAAGTGTAATTTTCATAGATGAGATAGATGCTATTGCACCAAAAAGAGAAGAAGTCCGCGGTGAGGTTGAGAAAAGAGTCGTCTCGCAACTTTTAACATTAATGGATGGATTAAAATCACGTGGAAAAATAGTTGTTATAGGTGCAACAAATATACCAAACTCTATTGACCCAGCATTAAGAAGACCAGGTCGTTTTGATCGAGAGATAGAATTAGGTGTTCCAAACAGAGATGGTAGAAAAGAGATTTTGGAAATTCATACACGTGGTATGCCATTAGGAAAAGATGTGGATTTAGATAAAATTGCAGATATAACACATGGATATGTTGGTGCAGATATAGCTGCGTTATGCAAAGAGGCAGCTATGCATGCACTTCGTCGTGTGTTACCGGATATTGGAGAAATTAAAGAAGATAAACCAATACCACAAGATATCCTAAAAAAACTTGTTGTAATAAAAGAAGATTTTGAGCATGCACTTAAGATGGTTGAACCATCTGCAATGAGAGAAGTATTAATAGAGATCCCAAACGTAAAATGGGAGGATATAGGTGGATTAGAAAATGTTAAAAATTCTTTGAAAGAGGCGATTGAGTGGCCATTGAAGTATCCAGATTCATTTAAAAGATTAGGTATAAAACCACCTACTGGTGTTTTACTTTATGGCCCACCAGGCTGTGGAAAAACATTGCTTGCAAAAGCTGTTGCAAATGAATCAGGTGCTAATTTTATTTCTGTAAAAGGGCCTGAATTACTCAGTATGTATGTTGGTGAATCAGAAAAACATGTTAGAGATGTTTTTCGTCGTGCAAAGCAGGTCGCACCGTCAATAATATTTTTTGACGAAATAGATGCGTTAGTTCCTAGAAGAGGATATGGATTTGACTCACATGTTACTGAACGTGTTGTTTCTCAATTACTTGCAGAGATATCAGGATTAGAGGAACTAAAAGGTGTTGTAGTTATTGCGGCAACAAATCGACCAGATATTATTGATCCGGCATTACTTAGACCGGGTAGATTTGATAGACAGATTCTCGTTCCAACACCAGATGAAGAAACAAGATTGGAAATATTGAAGGTTCATACAAGGAACATACCCCTTGGGAAGGATGTTGACATAAAGAAACTTGCAAAAGAAACAACTGGATTTTCAGGAGCAGATCTGGAAGCATTATGTAGAGAGGCAGCCATGAACGCAATGCGAAGGGATATTAAATCAACAGAGGTCACAAAATCAGATTTTGATAAGGCAATGAAAGAAATAAAACCATCTGTAAGTGAGGAGATGAACAAATTCTATGAAAGTGTATTAAAGAAGAGGAAGTCACAAGCCATAGAAGAAGAGACAAATTACACAGGTTAATCCTTGTGATATTTTTCCCAAACATCAACAAATTTTACAAAATTATCTATTATTTTAAAACCATCAGCACCTAATTCTGGATTAAAGTGAACACCGAAGAGTGGCTTCTCAGCATCTTGTATGATTTCAAAATCGTAACTTTTTGAAGAACCTATAACATCAAAATTTTCTGGTATATCTTCAAAAATGCTTTTGCATGTCTTTATCACATTTATATTTTTTTTCATGTCAAGAACAATTGGGCATGGTCTTTCTATAATAATTTTTTCTTGTTTTGATATTTTTCCATCCTTATATTTTGCTCCAAAACATGCACCAAGAAAAATATAACCTACACCTATTGCAAGTAATGGTTTATTAATTTTTTTTATAATATCAATATTAAATTTCTGATTTTTTAATTCACCATCAGATAAAATATAGCCAGATGCCTTTATAGATCCAGCTTCTTCTGGCTTTACAATCTTTTTTGGCATCCTAACAACTCGAGAAATATTTTCAGCACCACTTCCATTATCAACAATTACTAACATTTTGGGCACCAATTAATTATTTTTATAATGTTAAACTTTTTTAAGTTGTCTGTTAAATTAAAAATTTCATTTTGTTGTCACAATTGGCTCATCTTTTACAATAATTGTATGCTCTGATTGACTTACCAACCCAAATTTAGCATCCTTCAATACAGGATAATCGTATATTATTCCACGTTCTCGCAATTCTTTCAATGCTATCCTTATTTTAAATAAAGAATCTGGTATCCCAAATGATTTTGCCTCATTTGTCATCAACCATCTTTCTGTAAATGGAAGACCATTATATTGTTCAGCAAAATCAACTATCTTTCTTGCATCAAAATTTCTTACAGGTAATTTATTTACTAGCATAAATATGAAAACATCACCTGATTCCTTTACTAAACCAGCACCATTTGTGGCAAAAGGTTCTATAGCAATAATCTGATTTTCTTTTAATCTATAATTACTTGAAAATTTTACATTCAGTATTTGAGGCTCAGCATGTAGATTATATCGCTCTAGACCATGACCTGTAAGATTTGATATAGGCTTGAAACCAAATGATTTTATAGTTTCCTCTATTGTTGTTGATATATTACTGAGCAATGTACCAGGCTTACATAACTCTATAGCATTTTTTAATGCTTCTTCACTTGCCCTAATTAAATCATTATATTTATCATCAAATGCAATTGTAAAAGCCGTATCACCAATATATCCATCAACATGGACACCAATATCAATTTTAATAACGTCACTTTCTTTTATTGTTTTTTCATCAATATTTGTTGGTGTGTAATGTGCAGCGATATCATTTATAGAAATATTAACTGGAAATGCCGGTAAACCACCTTTTTCTTTTATTAATGTTTCTATTTTCTCAGCTAACTTGAGCAATTTAATACCAGGTTCTACTATTTTTTTACTTTCTTCTCTTACTTCAGATGCTATCTTACCTGCTAATAGATATTTCTGAAGGATTTCTTCTTCCATTAAAAATTTAATTCTAAAACAAGTTTAAATTCTTTAAAATATTAGAATAAAATTGTGATTACATGCGTTGATCTTAAGAAGGACACTGCAAAATTTGTTTACTAATTTGCAAGAGATAAAAATTTAAAACCTGATTATTTTTTGGCATACCAGATGGAGCAACGTGTTGTATAAGATAATACAATAACAGGTACAAGTGCTTTGAAACAATATAGAAATACTAAAAGATTTTGAAATTAAAATATATGGACTTATAGCTGTTATAAATAGATGTAAGATTTTTAGTGAAAATGAGAGAAGACAATTCTCTGATATTCTAAAAGATAGATACAACATTGATTATTTTTCTTTAATTGATGTGAGTGTATTGCTCCAGAAAGTTATAAGAAAATATAAACCAAATGATCACACAATAAAATGTATAGAAATTACTTTAGAAAGTATTGTACTATTGATATAATTCTGAACTAAATTTGCTATTTCCAATATGGTTTTGTTCTCAAAAATTCTTTTTCAGCTGCAAAAATATCTTTTAATAATTTTTCTTTTGTTGGATGCAAGCATGATAAAATGCGTGCTGCTGTTTGGGGTCCAATGCCATGACCTGCCATAACCAATGCTGCACGCTTTCCATATACAATTGTTAGGTCGGCCGATCTTCTTATTGATTGAAATTCTTTTATTTCATCTTTTGTTAATTCTTTTTTCTTTAATTTTTTCTTTACAATATTAACAGCATTTATTTGACTTTTTCTAAGAATTGCTATCAATCTTGATGAACATTTTGGGCATTCTGGCTGTTCTTCTATTTCACGAACGGGCTTTATGATATTGTATTCTCCACAATTGACACATAGCAATCTTACACGTGTTGATAGAAGTCTTCTCTTGAAAGCTTCAAATATCTCTTTTTCAGGCATCTTTGGCTTCAAAACTTCTGAGAATTGTTGCGTTAGACCAAGTTCACCAAGAATGCTTAATCCTTCTTGTATCTTTATTTTTATGTTACCACTTCTTATTTTTTCTATTATTTCTTTTGATTTTTCTATGTCCATTTTTTCAAGAAATATTTCTCGGAGTGTTTCTTTGTATGCCGGTGTTCCTGTATAAATTGAAATTATTTTATTTATGTTAATTTTATCGTATTGTGCTGACTTTGATATTATTCCAAATCTTTTTGCAACCTGTATAAATCTATGTTTGAATAATGTTGATCTCTCCAAAGATGTTGTTAATACATCTTCCAAATTTTTAGCATTTTCTAATATTTTTTTTATTTCTTCTGGCTTTGCAACTGTTTGTATCATTATTCTGTATGGATCTGTTTTAATATTCACAGCAACACCTGTTTCTGCTGTAATACATGCTGCAATATATTTTCCAATTGTATCATTGACAAGTGAACCACAACAAGAATGTAAAATTATAAAGTCTTTGTAATTCTCTATTAGAAATGTTTTATCATCTGGGACAATATGTCTATCTTTTTGCTTTTTTATTATTTCTATCATACCTTTTGCTGAATTAGTATCTATGTTATATTTTTCTTTTAATTTTTGAATAATATTTTTATCATCAATATTTTCTGATATAAATCTTCTTAATCTTCCAACATATTGCGCAATATCAAAAGGAACAGGTATAAGTTCTCCTTCCCATGCTGGTATTGCAGATTCTATGTCCTCTATTGGCTCTACCATTACTTTATTACCTATAATCTGTATTATTCGCCAAGCACGACCTGAACATATAAATTTATTTCCAATCATTCCATGTTCTGCTATAAATTCTTCATCTAAATTACCAATTGGCTCATTTTCAATAACCGATATTATCTTATATTGTTTTGTGTCTGGTATTGTTGAAAGATTTTCAAAATAATATTTCCATGATTTTTTACCTCTTTTAATCTCATAAAAATCATTTTTTTGATTAAGCCATATTAGATGAAGACTTTCCAAAAATTTCAAAATTTCTATAAATTCGTTTTTTTCTAAATTATGATATGGGTATGCATTTTTGATTATGCTATAAATTTTATTACTATTTATTTCATATTCTTCTAACGATAAGCCAATTATTTGCATTGCAAGAACATCTAACGCAGTTTCATGTATTTTTATTGGCTCTAATAATCTATCAATAGCACATCTAGCTATTATAGATGATTCGAACAAATCTTCATCGCCTGACAGTATAATACCTTTGCTTATTTCACCAACTCTATGACCACCTCGACCAACACGCTGTATAAGCTTTGTAACTTGACGTGGTGATAGATATTGGATAACTAAATCTATTGAGCCTATATCTATACCAAGTTCCAAACTGCTTGTTGCTATCAGAGATTTCAAGTCTTGTAATTTAAATTTTTGCTCACTTCTTATTCTTCTTTCTTTTGACAATGAACCATGATGCACATCTTGTTTAAGTTCTTTATCGAGTTGTCTTAGTCTGGAAGAAAGAACTTCTGCTGTCTCTCTAGTATTTGTAAATACAAGGACACTTTTATGAGATTGTATAAGTTCATATAATTTTCTAAGTCTTGCAGTTGTTTCTACTCCTATAAATAAATCATCAGCAATAGTTTTATCATGTATTGTTGGCTGAGGAAATTCTATCCTGATATCATACTTTTTTTCTGTTTCTGCATGAATAATTTTTACATTATTACCAAGAAAATTAGCAACTAGTTCTGGAGAACCAATTGTTGCAGACAAACCAATTCTTTGAAAATCACCAGCAATCTCTTTCAATCTTTCAAGCAAAACAGAAAGCTGAACACCACGCTTACTTTCGATAAGTTCATGTATTTCGTCAATAATAACATATTTTATATTTTTCAGATGCTCTCTCATTTTTTTTCCAGGTAAAATTGCGCCAAGCGTTTCAGGCGTAGTAATCAAAACATGTGGTGGTAATTCACGTTGCACATTCCTTTCTTTTTGGCTTGTGTCACCATGTCTAACACTTATATCTAAATCTAATTTGTCAGCCCACCAACATAATCTGTCGAGTAAATCTCTATTGAGGCTACGTAATGGTGTAATATAAAGTAAAGATATAGGTTTATTTTTCTCAATAAAAATTTTATCAAATAATGCTAAGATGCTTGCTTCTGTTTTTCCGACACCAGTAGGTGCTATAATCAAAACATTTTTTCCAGCAATTATCTCAGGTATCCCAAGCTTTTGTGGTAGTGTTGGCTCTAAGAATCCCTTTTGTTTTATTAGTTCCTGTAATCTTTCAGAAAATAAATTGAATACCATATCAATCATTTAAAATTTATCAATCCGTTATCTCTAAATCATTCAATGTTCCAAGATCTGTACCATCCAACAAATATACATGTGATTTCTTTTTTATCAATTTTTTTGCTATTGGTCCTAAAAGTTCATCTCTATTAACAATTGTTGCCCCACAGAGTTCATTGAATGCTGGCATTATTATTAGTTTCTTTTTATCTTTTGTTAAACCACGTATCCATACTGGTTCTATATATACTGCTCCGATGTCATCTTTAAATTTTATATGTGGTTGATTATGGCCTATGATAATTATTTTATTTGTTTTTACATTTCTATGACCATGTGTAAGTAAATATTTACCAATAATGAAAGATTTCTTCACCTTTATATTTTTATTTATGTTTTTGATAATTTTTTCTATATTACCATCATGGTTTCCTTTTATTATTATAATATCCTTAAAATCTACTAATGATAAAAATTCAGGAACTTCTTTTAATTCTTGAAAAGTTATTTTCGGAATTTTATGTTTTATATCTCCAAGAATGATTAATCTTTTTGTATTTGTCATTATTTTAAGTTCATTAACTTTTTTTGCCAATGATTTTGTTTGATTTAGTATTTTAACTCCATGTTCATATATGTCTTTTGTTATTCCAATATGTAAATCAGCAATTATAAGATTATTTCCTATCTTCATTGCCGGATAGTTTTTTACAAACATAATAGAGATTAGTAATAAAATTCTTAAATAAATGAAAATATTGAAAATATATTTTTAATTAATAAAAGATATATTAATTGTTTATCAATTTTATTTTTTAAAAACATACCGGTTATTATATTTTTATCCTCTGTTTTATTAACATTTACTTCAATAAATTTTTTTTGAATTATTTTTGAGTCCTTTATTAGAAAAAAATTGTATCTTCCATATGTTGCATTAAAGTTTATTGCTTTATTTTTTGATACAATTGTATCATTTGGTGTAATTATCCAAATTTCACAATCTTCGCAATCAGTTGATATATTGATAGACGTGTTGTTTTTATTTATTGTCATATTTGGGATAGTTGGTCTTTGAATAATTTTTATTTCCTTATCGATGTTATGTTCTTTATTATCAATAATTTTAACTCTAAGATTATACATTCCACGTTCTATATCGTTCTTTATTTTATTTTTTAAAGTTATTATGAGTGTTTTTGCTTCTATTATTTGTTTGTTTGCATCCCATGTTTCTAACCACCTTTCACCATTATAACCAAGCGAAACAAGATTATTTCCTTTATGAACATAAGAATATAGTGTAATATTTTTTGTTTCATTGGCAGAGATTTTTACTTTTATATCAAATTCCTCATCAATATGAATTGTGTCAGGATAATAGATAATCTCATATTCTGGTGTTTTGCACGGTTTGCAGGAACTACTGGAGTAAGATGTTATATACTCTTTTTGGCAAACAGAACTTAAAATACCATTGATACTAACATTTTCAACAGCTATTAAATCTAAGCCTTCTACAACAATAAAATGATTACCATTTGTATAAGCATGGTTACAGTTTGGTTTTAGTTGTACTGGAATTTTTATGGTATACAATGTATTTTTTGATTTTAGATGTAATTTGGTTATCTCGCTTAGTTTATTCCCTTTATTATCTTTGACCCACAAATATATCACATACTTATTTGTAGAGTTTTTATATATTTCTAATTCTATATCAATAGATTCACCATACTTAGCTTCATTTCTAGAATTCACATCTTTTATTCTAATGTAAGAATTTTTGGTTTGATCCATACCCTTAAACAGTATTAATTTTTTATAGAAATTGTTTGTGTAATTTATATCATTGCAATTCGAATTTGTTATATTCGCTTTTATGTAATATCCTTCTGAGCCAATAATATCATCAGGTGTCCAACTTCTGATAACATTTTTATAGCATATTATATCTTGTGTTATGTTCGCATAATCTTTTTTATCTTCAAATAAATCTTCTATCCAATATTCTATTACTATAGGATGTTCTATACTATTACATAACGTATCATTTACAGTTAAATTATATTTTATTGTCTCATTTTCATATAGAACTTTACTTGTTATATCTAAAGATAAATCACATGTGACTGGGTCTATTACTGTGATATTTTTACATACTATATCATTTGTTATGGTTGTATTATTTGCTGTTAAATTTAAAATCATACCACAGATTGAAAAATTTCCAGCATGAAATGGTATCCAAATGCCTGTATTACTTGTTGCAGAACATCCAATAGATTTTGTAAATGTATCATTTTTTATTATATCTGTTAAATTTGTTATGTTATAAAATACTGTAGCATTATCATAAATGCTACAATTTTTTTTATTTACTATTTCTATCTTAAATAAGGATGTATATGTTGCATTTACAATCGTTATGTCTGGAAGATTAATTAAGATGATTGCATATATTGATGTTGTTTCATTTGTATTTGTAGATCCTGGTGTTGGTATACATTCATAAAATATATCATCAATCCTGCATAAAGAATTACCTTCTTTTGCTATTGGTTGATATGTTATGTTGTCAATTATATCTGTAGAATTTTTTAGGATTATAGTTTTATTATTTGTATTTATTAATCCACCACAGATAGAATTTGCATCGACATATAAAGCTATTGAATTCTCAGAAACATTAAAGTTTTGATAGACCTGCGACCCAGAGCCCCCGTCTGTTATTATGGCATATCCATTTGCAGAAATTTCGAATGTATTATTAAGATAT
>JAWCLW010000005.1:52023-59493 GCA_039091535.1 Candidatus Aenigmatarchaeota archaeon
TATACCATCGTTTTGATTTACATAACCTTTCATTAATTTAATATCACAAATAGTCCAATTCTCCAGACTAATTGATAAATTAGTTGGATTATACAATTCTATCCATTCATTATAATTATCATCTTCAATAGGGTTGTACATTATTTCATTTATTCTGATGGCACTTACAATATATGTTATAAGCAACAAAAATAGTAAAATTAAACATTTTTGCATTTAAAATTTTAAATTAAATTTTTTTTAAATAATTATCTATATTTATTTTCTACAATTTTTGGATAAAAAACTTGTATAATAAATAGATAGATATTTAAATGTAATAAAATAAAATAAAACTTTATGAGATCTGGAAAATATTTATTTACATCAGAAGCTATGACAGAAGGTCATCCAGACAAAGTTTGTGATCAAATATCTGACGCCATACTTGACGAAATTCTAAAACAAGATCCATACGCAAGGGTTGCATGTGAAACAATGTGCGGCTTAGGTTTTATAATAGTTACTGGTGAGATTACAACAAGTGCTGTTTATGATGTACAAACAATTGTAAGAAATGTATTGAAAGAGGTCGGATATACAAAGCCTGAATACGGTTTTGATTATCAATCAGTTGGTATTTTGACATCCATACATTCACAAAGCCCTGATATAGCAATGGGTGTTGATGAGAAGGAAGGCAAGTTGGGCGCAGGTGATCAGGGAATGATGTCAGGCTACGCTACAAATGAAACAAAAGAACTTATGCCACTTCCAATTTTGCTTGCTCAAAGGCTTGCATTAAGACTTGCGGAAGTAAGAAAGAAAAATATTTTACCATATCTACGACCTGATGGCAAGACTCAAGTTACTGTTGAATACGATGGAAATAAACCTCAAAGAATTGAGGCAGTTGTTATAGCTGCACAACATGACCCTGATGTAAGTTTAGAAAAATTAAGAGAGGATATAAAAATGCATGTGATAGAACCAGTATGTGGTGAATTAATTGACAGCAAAACAAGATATTATATTAATAATACGGGTCGCTTTGTTATTGGAGGTCCTGTTGCTGACTCTGGATGTACCGGAAGAAAAATTATTGCAGATACATATGGCGGTGTTGGTAACCATGGTGGTGGTGCTTTTAGTGGAAAGGACGCAACAAAGGTTGATAGAAGTGGTGCGTATATGGCAAGATATATAGCAAAAAATATTGTTGCTGCAGGACTTGCTGATAGATGTGAGATTCAAATTTCTTATGTTATTGGTGGTAGAGAGCCAATATCATTAATGATAGATACATTTGGTACGAATAAGATACCTGCAATAAAAATCTTTGAATTAGTTAAAAAGCATTTTGATCTTACACCATCTGGTATGATAAAAGAATTGGACTTGAGAAAACCTATATTCAGAAAAACAGCGTGCTATGGACATTTTGGTCGTGATGGTTTTCCATGGGAAAGAACTGATAAAGCGGAGTTGTTAAGAAAAGAAGCTGAATTATAAAGATTTTTTATTCGTTCACTAGATGCCTATATCGTATTTTAGTTAATTACAAAATCTATTTATATATCCAATATATAAATAAAAAATAAGGTGATTAGATTGAAGGGAATAACTCCAGTAATAGCAATAATATTGTTATTACTAATAACAATATCTATGGTTGGCTTTGCATTTGTATGGTTCAGTAGGGTTTCCACAACAATAACAAATCAGACAGAAACAGCGATTGTAACACAACAACAACAGATGGCAAAAAAGGTATCAATAGATAGTGCATCGACAACACAATTAAGTATAAGAAATGTTGGAAGCGCGACTATTAGCACAACAGAGATTGCTGTTTATGTTGCCGGTTCACGTATAACACCAACATGGTCTTCAAATTCTGTTGCACCAGGAGCAGTTATATATACAACAGGAAACTATGCATGCACGGCTGGTCAGAAAGTTAGAGTAACAGCACCTGGAAGTGTAGACGAGACTACATGCTAATAATTTATTTTTGAAAAATCTTTTTAATTTTTAAGTATTAGCACTGCCAAAACCTCATCATATTTTGTCTTTATATTTTTTATACTCTACTAATGCCTTAATTGCTTTTATTGCGCGCTCTGGTGTTGGATAGACAGGAATACCATTTTTTTCTATCAAATTTTTATGCAAATTTGTAAATTCACCACCTGGTGCACATACAAACAAAGGTTTATTATATTTTTTCATTTTGTTTATAACATCCACGATATCACTCTGCAACGCAGATATTTGTAATAAAATTATTACAAGAACTATATCGATATTTTCATCCTTCATTACAATATTTAATACATTTTCATATCTTTTTGTATCTGCATCACCTGTAAGGTCTATGATATTTTCAACAACCGCATATCTTGGTATAAATTTTTTAATTTCATTTTTATTTTTTTCTGATAAATTTGCTAGTTTTAATCCATTCTTTATGGCAGCATCTGCAGCCATTATACCAAACCCACCACCATCTGTTATTATCTGAATCCTCTCACCATTTGGTAAATTTTGATAAAATGCCTTTGCAAAATCAAATAATTCTTCTGTATCATTTGCTTCTATTGTACCCGATTGTTTAAACAATGCGGAATATAATTTTGATTCACCTGCAAGTGAGCCTGTATGAGATGAAATTGCCTTAGCACCTTCTGATGTTTTACCCGCTTTTAATACTATGACGGGTTTTATCTTAGTGATCTCTTTTAGTGTTTCAAATAGTTTTCTTGGTCTTTTGCTGCCTTCCAAATATAAGGTAATTATTTTTGTTCTATTGTCATGCATAAGATATTCTAATAAATCTACTTCGTCCACATCTATCATATTTCCTAGCGATATGAATTTTGAAAATCCTATGTTCTCAGAAGATGCCCAATCCATGATAGCTGCTCCAAATGCACCTGATTGTGATACAAATGCTATAGGACCTTTTTCTGGTCTTTTCTGTCTATATCTTAAATTGAATATAGTATCTATGTTGGAATATGCATCATATATACCTAATACGTTTGGCCCTATTACACGCATCTTGTTTCTTATTATATCTTTTATTTTTTCTTCATCTTCTTTGTTACCAACTTCACTAAAACCTGCTGAGAAGATGATACATACCTTTACATTTTTCTTAACACAATCATTAACAGCATCGAGCACCTTTTCTGATGGCAGTAATATCAATGAAAGATCTATATTTTCCTTAATATCTGTTATATTTGGATAACATTTCTCTCCAAGAATATTATCTGCATTTGGATTTATAGCAAAAACTTTGCCTTTGAATTTTGATTCTAATAAATTTTTGAATATTATATGTCCAAACTTTTTAGGATTTCTTGAGACACCAATTACAGCGATACTTTTTGGATTAAAAAAATAATTTAATAATTGCATAGATTAGTTATGGTTTTAATCTAATAAAAATTTTTTGTAAATAAATTACAAAAATTTATTTACAAAAATTACAAAAAATATTTATATAAGAAACTCATATGTAATTAACATAGAAAAATTTTGGTGATGAAAATGGCAAAGAAAAAAGGAAAGAAAAAATAAATAACTATTTCTAGATAAAATTTATTTTTATTTTTATTTTTTTAATTGATTTTATTTTATCTTTCCATCTAAAAGTGATTTCCATTTCTTATTTACAGTTTCTTGTATTGTTTGTATCTGTTCTGTTGATAGCGAAAACCTTTTCTGTAGTTCTATATAACGTTCAACTGGCTCCAGTCTTGTTGGCCTTTTTGTGAGATTTAATATACCATCTTCTATTTCATAGAGTGGCCATATAGCTGTTTCAACTGCTAGACGACCGATTTCTATTGTGTATGAAGGGTCAAATCCCCAAGAAATAGGGCATGGTGTAAGAATTTCTATAAATTTAAATCCGTTTATTGTTTGAGCCTTTTTTATTTTTTTTATATAATCATCTGGATAAGATATAGAAGCAGTAGCAACATACGATGCATTAAATACCATTAATTTTGCAATACTTTCATCATTTTTGTTATAGCCAAAGTTACAGAATCCACTATTGTTGTAGCATATATATAGTATATTTTCTTTTGTTGAAAGTAAAGACTGCAAACACGTTCTTGTTGCTCCATCACCTGCATAAACAAGAATGTTTGCGTCTTTATTTGCATGTACAAGTCCTTTTGAAACAGATACTGCATTGAATCCACCATGTATAAATGGAACTTTCAAATACTTTCCTGTAAGTGTCATGCAGCCAGTAGAATTTACAAGAATAACATTATTCAATGTTTGTAATGCTATTTTTAGTCCAATCGATGCACCACAACCCTTACATGCGGTTGAACCAGAAAAAACACTTTTTACAATACTCATTACATCTTCCATATATATTTACCTCTTAAATTTCCTCAAGTGATGCCCTTTTTCTCTTCATGAAAACTACTTTGTATTATTATATACAACAATAATTAAAATTTATTGTTATATGTTCTCGAGAGCTTCTTTCAATCTTTCTTTAAATTCCCTTATTTTTAAAAATAATTCTTCTATACGATCTTTTAGCAATTCTTCTTGACCTTCAAGAAGATACCACGTTGAATATTCTCCAAACTTTCTACCAAGCATAAATCGCTTAATAGGCAAACCACGGCGTGATGCAGTAAGAAATAATTCATTATGCTTAGGAAATTTCTCTTTTATATTCATTATAGGTATTGGTCCATTATTTTTAATAAAATCTATAAATAAATTAATATTACCAATATCCGGCTTTCTTAGACCCTTGATCCAGTGATAAACACATGAGTAAGAAATGTTTAATTGATTAGATATTTCTTTTATACTTTTTCCTTGATTATACAATTCCAATACTTTTTCATAATTCTTTGAATAAAACTCGCGACCACGTCTCATAAATATAATTGTTGCTTTATATTTTAGAAATTAATGCATTACTCATGATGAAAATGGCTCAGAAGTTACCCGTGAAATTCATTAGAATCATAAGATTCTTCATTCTGGGACGATTTCTTCATCGCCGATATTTTATTTGTCTAGATTATTTTTTATATTTTTAGCATTATATATCGACTTCACAAATAATTTTATGCTATTGAGTAATTATTTAAATCCATACAATCTCTTCTTTCTCAGATTTTTCAATTCTTGATATTATTTTTATAAAATCATCATCAATTAGATGTTTTCCAAGTGAAATAAAATTACTTATGAAACCATTATAACAAGATTTCATATCAAGATACAATATACCACCATATCCAAGTGATATGGCATGGTCTAAAACAGCAACTTTTTTGATATCTTTTAATGCTTTGCTTATTTCATCTTTTGGCCAAGGCCTTAATACACGCAATCTAAGTAAACCAACCTTTTTACCTAATTCTCTCATTTTATTTATTGCTGATTTTGCTGTTGTTGAATTGAAACCAGTGATAACAATTGCATATTCTGCATCGTCAAGCATGTATTTCTCTATAATGTTATAATTTCTTTTGAGTTTTTTCCATTTTTCATATATCTTTGGCATCAAATTAAGTGCATTTTTCATTGCTAAGTGTTGCTGTAATTTAAATTCTTCATAATTTTCAACTGGTACGCCAAATATTTTTGGATTTTTCACATCTATTTTATGTGGCAACTTCAATTTTGGTAGAAAATTTTTAACAAACTGTTCTGTCGGTATTTGTACTGTTTCTCTAATGATCATATCTATATTTATCATGGCTGGGAGCAATACTTTACTATCTTCACAAATCCTGTATGCATGAATTATGGTATCTATTACCTCTTGAACACTTTCTGGCATGAATATGAGCCATCCAGCATCACGTAATGCTAAAATATCATTATGATTATATATTAATGAATAGTTATCAATTGGCCGTGAGATGTTTACACCAACAATTGGTAGCCTCATAAATGAAGTTATATAGAATTCTTCTATTGTCCTTATGGCAGATAATGGGAGAAAAGTTCTTTTCTCGCATGCTTCAGATGATAAAGCAGCTAATATTGCAGAATTTTGTGATTCGATATCAAATATCTCGCATCTATGAATTTGTCTTAATTTTTCAACTATTTCATTTGCAAATGGTGAAGGGAAATTAGGAACAATATCTACATTACAAAGTTTTGCAGCATATGCTGCTGCATCCTGTGTAGATAATAATTCATTCTTCATAAATTTTCACTTTATTCTTTTTCTTCAATAATAGCTCTGGATGGGCATTCTCTTAGGCATATCAAACACCCATCACAAAGTTCGTAATTTATTTCAGGATTTCCTGTTTTCGATATGGTTATAGCATTTGTAGGACAAAAAATAAAACAATTATATGTTTTTTGACATTTCTTTAGATCTATTTTTGGTTTTAATTTTCTAGTTTTTGTTAATGAAACATTTTCAACTACAGGTAGTTTTTTTATGTCATAAGATGCATCACTTTCACTGATACCAAATTCTTTTTTTTCTGTCTTTCTTACAACAGACTCAATTACTTTCTTTTTTAATGTTTTTGATTTACCTTTTTTCTCTAATATTCGACTCATAATTAACACTTCTTCACATTTTTGTAACCCTCGTCAAAGATTATGAGATTTTCCCTAGCGTCACCAAGTTCTTCTTGGATTGCAAACTTCATATTTTTTATGGATATTTTATCAAATATTTTTGTAAAAGCACCAAGCATTGCTATATTTGGTATGGGTTTTTTTGTTAGTCCAAATACTATGGAATTTGCATCTATAGAGAAAGTTTTAACTTTTTTTTCTTTCATATAAGATAAATTAATTTTTTCTGTTATATTGAATAAGGCAATCCCGTTTTCCTTAATTTCTTTTGCTTCATTTATCATGTCACTATCAAATACCAATACTATATCTGGTCTTTCTATTTGTTTCGATAAAATGGGTTTTTTGTCAAATTTTACAAAACCATAAACTTTATCAGGCCTTCTTTCAAGACCAGAAATTATAAAATCTTGAGCATAAAAACCAGAAAGCAACATAGCCTTTCCAATGATTTTTCTTGTAGTATCTATCCCTTGTCCACCATGACCATAGATTTTAATAACCATCAAACCACTTTTATATTATTATTCAGAACGAGATTTAAAACATATACATCTAAAATGAAAAATATGTAAAAATCTTAGAGAATAAGAAGATGCATTACAGGTTTTGATTGTAGTAAGCCGATACGAATTCCACCAGTCTGTTTGATTTGTGCTATAAACCTACTAAACTATTTATAATTGACGGATAATATCTTTATACATATCCTAGATATACAATCCCACAATCATTTAATTCAAGATCTCCTACTTGTTTAAACGCTCCACCAACATACAATCCATTTTCATCTTTGAATAAACATTCTATATGCTTATCAAACCCATCCACAACCTTCTCTACCTTCTTTGTATTTTCATCATATCTCACAACACCACGATCATTTAA
>JAWCLW010000006.1:0-45633 GCA_039091535.1 Candidatus Aenigmatarchaeota archaeon
CATCTTTTTTTATTTTAATATTTTTCTAAATTTTTAGTATATTTTGTTTGATGATTTATATTTACCTACATTTTTATTTTTTTGTAAGGATATCTTATCGTTTTATTGCAGTTTAAACATTTAATATTTACTATTCCCCTTTTCAATCTATGTGTAGCATTTCTGCCAAACACAAAATAGGAATAGCAGTATTTACAATATTTTCTTTTTAAATGTTTTGGTATGTGAACATTGAAGCGCATTCCTATCTTTTTTGCAAGTTTAACATATCTTTTGGCAAGCTCCGGCCTTTCTACTTTTACTTTTTCTGCTTCATCAAATAATATCTGTATTCTTTCTTTTGCTATCTTTACTTGATGTTCTGGTTTTTTTCTTGAACGCTCTTTTGCCATGATAATAAATTGTAAATAAAGGTTTTTATTCTATCAGATCAGATAAAATTTGTCTATTTGCTTTTTTTCCATCGCACACCTTCTGGTGTATCCTCTAAGATAATACCTTTATCTCTTAATTGTGCCCTAATTTCATCCGCCCTCTTGTAATCTTTTCTTTTTCTTGCTTCTTCCCTTTCTAATATTAATTTTTTCTCTTCATCTGTCAATTTTTCTTCTTTTATTTCAATAATATCAAGAATTTCATTAATCTTTATAAGGAATTTATAAACAAATTTTAATGAAGTTTTATCAGCCATTCTGGAATCTATCTCTTTATTAACAATTTTCATCATATCAAATATTGCTGCCAATGCATTTGGTGTGTTTAAATCATCATTTATATATCTTTCAAAACTGTTTTTTGCTTTTTTTACTGCTGATAAAATTTTTTTATTCTTATTTTTTATTTTTGTGGTTTTTATTTCTTCGTTTATTCTAAAAATAAAGTCATTAAAGGTGTCAACTGTTTTTTTTGCTGATTCTAATGCATCGAATGTAAAATTTAATTGACTTCTGTAATGGGATGATAAGCACAAATAACGAAATGCAATTGGGTCATATCCTTTAGCAATTAAATCGCGTAATGTATAAAAATTCCCTAAAGATTTTGCCATCTTTTGTCCATTAACAAGCATAAATTCATTATGAAGCCAGAAATTTACGAATTTTTTTCCTGTTGCTGATTCGCTCTGTGCAATTTCATTTGGATGATGAACAGTTATATGATCTATACCACCACAATGTATATCAAATGTTTCGCCAAGATATTTCATAGACATCGCAGAACATTCAATATGCCAACCAGGAAATCCAACGCCCCAAGGCGAATCCCACTCCATATCACGCTTTTTATCTTTTGGAGAGAATTTCCATAAAGCGAAATCTGTTGGGTTTCTTTTTCCTTCAACCACTTCTACTCTTGCGCCTGCTTTTAATCCTTTAAAATCTTGCCATGGAAAACCATATTTTTTAAGTTTGGAAGTATCAAAATAAATTCCATCGTTTGTGTGATATGTATATCCTTTTTCTTCCAATCTTTTTATTAAATCTATCATTTCTTTTATATGATCGGTTGCCCTGCACCAGATATGAGGCTCCTTTATCCTAAGCAATTTCATATCTTCTTTAAAGGCATTTATGTAAAATTCTGCTATCTCCCATGCACTCTTTCTCTCACGTTCTGCTCCAACAACCATCTTATCTTCGCCTGTATCTGCATCACTTGTCAAATGGCCAACATCTGTAAAATTCATCACATGCTTGACCTTATACCCATTATATTCAATAACACGACGAAGAAGATCCTCAAAAATATAAGCACGAAAATTTCCTATATGCGCATAATCGTATACGGTTGGACCACATGTATACATCCTAACCTCTTTGTCTTTTAATGGCTTAAAAATTTCTTTTTTTCTAGTCATTGTATTATATAATTTTAACATAAATAACACTCAAAATTATATTTTAATAAAATAATTTAAATAAATAATTCTAAGTAATTATCACAAAATGCTGGCGTGACAGAACGGCCATGTGACCGCCTGCAGAGCGGTTCAACCCGGTTCGACTCCGGGCGCCAGCTCTTTTTAAATATTTGTTCTAATTTACTCAAAAAAACAAAAATATCAAGATAGCAAGAATAATCATGTTACAAAAATCTGCTATAGATGTTGTTATTGGTATCAAAAAATTGTTTGGATCTTCTTTTTTTCTGAAAAAATATAATCCTGCATAGATAGCCATAAAAAATAAAATAATAACAAGCAAGATAGTATCAATTATAGATATAAATAAAATTTTAGCAATAATATTGATACCAAAGATATAAGATGAAAGGTCTGATGTGATTATAGCAAGTAATGCACTGAATATAGCTGTAATAAATGATATTATTATTATCTCTTGTAATATTTTCTTTACTTCTGTATTTTTCCACCATTTCTGTTTTATCTTACCTTCGTGTAGCATTGTAGAAAATTTTGAAGATATTATTGTACCATAATCACCTATCATGTCATTTAGAATTGGCAAAAGTATAATAAATGGCATTATTTTTATAAAATTTGATTTAATATATTCCAATCCAAAGCCACCAAGAGAACTTATGATTGAAGCCAAAAGCAAAATGCCAATGCTTTCTTTTATTATGATTTTTGGAACATTAGAATGTGGTCCATATTCTTTTATATAAAAAAGCGTTTTTTTCGAAATTTTATGTTTTTTATGTATTTTATATATTATTGGATGGTACTGTCTTCTTTCTATTTTTCTTAATTTTTCTAAATGTTTTTTTATTTGTTTCATATCAATACCACAACCATAAGCAATGATACTATGCTTGTTATATCACCTGTTGATGTTATGAAAGGTCCAATTATATTGTTTGGATCATGACCTCTATTAAACAGGTATAATGTAGTGAATAATGTTATTGGTATCTCAATTGAATTTGCAATTATACCAGCAAATACAGGGATGAAAATTATTTTGAACGAAAATATTCCAAAAATAAAATAACTGAATAAAAATGCAATAAGTCCAAGAACAAATGATATAAAAATTGCCAAGAAAAATGATGCAAACAAATTACCACGTATAATCTTTGTTTTTATTTTTTTTGGATTTATTACACGCAGGAATAAACCAGAACTTAGTCTTGATGCAAATGAGCCACTGATGTTTCCACGCATCTCAAGAAATCCTGGAAGTAAAATTAGCATACCTGGTATAAGCAATATTTTATTTATATATACCACAAGTAGTGTTCCTGCAATAAGACCACCAAATATAGAAATTATCTGTGATGAAAAGATTTCGCTAAAATCTTTGTCAAGCCTGACCATATTTGATTATTGATTTTTGCAATATAAATAATTTTAATAAATGCGTCTGCCGGGATTATCGCAAATCCTTTTCATAATATTTTTATTAACCTGTTTTTTGGAGGTACAGGAACTTTTCTTACAAGAAAAGGACCTGTTTCGAACCCGGATCATTAGCTTGGAAGGCTAAGGTCCTGCCATTAGACTACAGACGCACTTCTGTGTATTATTATTTTTAAGTTAAATGTATTTAACATATTTTTTGATTTAAAATTTTAATTCTAATTAGTCTGATTTTAACATTTATATCCTTTCTTATCATGCAAAATATCATATTCAGTTTCCTTAAGAAGGTTATAGATAAATACTTGCAATTTGTGAAAATATTCCAAATCATATACACAACTTTTTACAGCTTCCAATTATAAAAATATTTTCATATTTATTATTAGAATGAATAAAATTTAAAAATTATCTAAAATAAAAAATATTGAATAAAACTATTTGTCATATATCTTAGAAAAAATTTCTTTTACTTTTTGGATATCTACTGCTTGTAAACTTATTGGTATTCCAAGTATATTGTTCATATTTTCATATATTTTTATAAAATCTTTTATATCTATTGAATCGATAAGTTCGTATGCTTCTATGAATGTATTTTCTTTTGGATGAATGTATATAATACCATTATCTTCAAGTTCGCTAGATATAAATTTTTTATTTATACTAAGTTTATATATATCAAATATTTCTGTATCATCGTCCATAGCTGCTGTCAAAAAATAAAACACATATCTTCCATTTGTATAATTATCATGAATATTTCCTTTACTATGTTCCATACGTACAAAATTTTCATAGAAATCTTCAAGTTTTTCTTCTTTTGTTTTAGATAACATATCAAACTTTTTCCTAAACCATATTATATTTTTATTTTTTATTTCTAATATTTTACAACCATTTTCAATTGTTTCTGCAATACCTTCATATTTTAGATCGCTGAATGTGAGAGCTTGCCAAAATTCATTTTTCGTTATTTTTTTATATTCTTGTGCAATATCAATTTTATTAAAAAAATCTTTCATTTCATCTCCATTCTTAATATGTTGAATCTCATGTTTAATAATGTTAAATAAATCTGTTTTATTAAACTTATACTTTTTGTATTTATTTTTTGTTAGTTCTTTTATCACACGATTTATATTTGATTCAATAATAAATGTATTGTCTTTTGATCTGTCAAGATTTACACACATAATACAATCATATATTTTTTCATCTGTTCCAAATTCAAAAATAATATTGGTATCATGATTTGGGAACACAAATTTTTCTTCGCTCTTTGAAAGATATTCTAATGATTTAAGAATAAATTCTGATACATATTCATTTTTTTTATTATTCATATGGATTTCTACATTTATTTTATTATCACCAATAATTAATTCTTTTGAATACATCTTTACTCACTTAAAGAATTTTCTAATTGCTGGGTGCATATCTTCCATATATCTTGTTGCTATATTTTCATATAGATTATATATAATCATTACAGTCAACAAAATACCTGTTCCTGTTCCTAATGCACCCGTAAAATCTGCCATAGCTGCCAAAAGTCCAATAAATAAACCTGATATTATTGCAAGTGTTGGTATATATCTATTTAATACTTGTTCAACAATTCTTGGGTCCCTTCTGAATCCTGGTATCTGCATACCCATACCTTCTATCTGTTCTGCAACTGTTTTTGCATCCATTCCACTTGTTGCAACCCAAAAAATAGAAAATATCATAGCACCTACTGTTAGTATTAACAAATATGTTATAACCCTGATAGATTCATCAAGTGTTGGCAACCCGATCGTACTGCTAGATACAAATATGGCAAGAACAAATCCTAAAATTCCAGAAAATAAAATAATTTTTATATTTTCCTTATATTTAAAATAGAATGCAAGAAATGCTGAAATAAATATTATGAGCATTAATATTATGAAAAATACATGAACACTTACACTGTTTGGTGCAGAAAGATAATGCACTATACCACTTGTGGGATTTCCTTGAGCATCAAAACATCCAAAAAATCCGCATCTCAAACCACCTTCAACTGGTCTTGCAGCCATTTGACCTATTAGTTGTATATTTGCAAGTAAGGCTGCTATGAGAATCACAGGTATGTTACTTGTATAGATAAGATTTAATGGCCATCTTCTTGCAAACCCACGTATCGAACCAAATGCAAGTGGGATTTCTATCTTCATTGCCTGTACATATACAACTGTAAGAAAAACTATTATTGTTGAAATTAATGGTAACAATGCCAAAAATGCCTGGAACGGATCTATACTAAGTAGTACAACAAATTGTGGTATTAGACCAGCAGGCACAGTCTCACCTGGTGGTGTCAATGGATTAAATGCCCTAATAAATATAGTTTTTGTAACACCAGCTGCGATGAACAATGAAACACCAGATCCTATTCCCCATTTTGAAACAACTTCATCCATCAGCAAAACAATAAATCCACCAAATGCAAGTTGAGCAACAAGCAAAAATATTGAACCAAATGACGGATTTTCTGGTGGAATTGCACCAAATGCGACATACGCATAAGCCTCAAATATACAGAAAAATATTATAAGTAGTTTTTGCACACCCTGAAATTTTTTCCTTCCTTCGTGTGTTCTTAAATCCCAAGCAATTATTTTAGATCCAACAAGAAGTTGTAAAATTATTGATGCTGTCACTATAGGTCCTATACCCAATGTCATCAACGAGCCCATAGAAGATCCAAGAATCAGTTCAAAGAACTGAAATCTTTCACGTGCAACTTGACCAATCCCATATAATGTTATCTGTCCAAGCACAAGGAATAACAACAAAATAAGCCCTGTCCATTTTAGTCTTGATTTGAATGACAAATGCATCTTTGGTTCAGAAACACTTGGAAGTTTCGATATAATATTATCAATGAATGCCATATCTGCACCTTAAATTCATTCTTCAATAATAATTTTTCCACCAACCTTCTCTATTTTTTCTTTTGCTTTTTTTGAAAATTTTTTTATCTTAATTATCAATGGTCTTGAAATCTTTCCTCTGGAAAGCAATTTATCATAACCAAGCTTTGTTAAATCAATCTCATTATTGTCTGAAATCTTTTCTAGGTCACCGATATTGATTGTTCTCAATTTTTTCTTTAATGAATGAAATCCTTTGTATCCATAGTGCCATGGTTCATATTTTACAATATATGAATATTTGTGTTTGTGTGACCCACCATATCCTCGACCACCACGAGAACCACCACCACGATGTTTTTTCTTTGAACCATATCCATGCGTATGTGAGCCGCGCATCTTCCTAACTTTTTTTCTGAAACGAATTGTCATTATAATCCCTTCAATCTTTTTATTGCATCAGCATAATTATTTCTAAATATAAAAGATGCAGAAACAAGGTAATGTGCTCCAGCATCTATAAGTATTTTTGAGTTTGTATCGTTGATACCACCATCTACACCTATTTCAATGTTTTTGAATCTTTTCAAATATTCTATTTTTTCTGTCTGGTTTATGAAATCGCGACCAAATGCGCCAGGTTTTACTGTCATAACAAGTACATGATTTACATAGTTAATATATGGTTCGATTTTATTTACTTGTGTTTCTGGATTTATTGCTATACCAAATTTTTTTTTGTAATATTCTACAATTTTTTTTATCTTAAAAAAATTATCATCAATTGCTTCTATATGAATTGTTATCATATCGCTTCCAGCATCCAAAAATTTTTTTACTTGTTTTTCTGGATTTTCTATCATTAGATGTGTATCAAATGGTAGATTTGATTTATTTCTTAGAGATTTAATTAAATAGTCTCCAAAAGTTATGTTATCAACAAATTGACCATCCATAACATCAAAATGTATCATATCTGCACCAGCTTTTTCCAATTCTTTTATCTCTTTCTCTAGATTTGAAAAATCCGCAGGCAATATTGAAACAGATATTTTAGTCATCACATCATCCTCTTTATCAAATCATTTATTGCTGTTCCACGGTAGCCTAAATCACCTTTAGGATAATTTTTCTTAATAGATTTTAATCCACCTCTTGGTGATTTTAAGTTTATAACTTTTTTATTCCCAAATTTATCTAATAATTCTTGTGAAATTTCCCCCCATGTAACAAAGTTCTCAACCTTCTTAATCATGCCCAAAAAAGATGGGTTTTCTTTGATAATTCTCATCGTATTTATCTTATCAAGTTTAAGCATTTTTAATGTATCATTGATTTCTCTATTAACCTTTATCCCACCTCTAAGTCTAATTACTGCTAACATATTTATCACTATTAATCAATTCTTTCTCCTCATTTTTTATTTTCTTTGCTTTCTTCTTTAGGCTTTTTATTTCTTTTTTTATTTCATCTTCTTCTTTTTTGATTTCTTCTTCAACTTCATCAACATTTATTTCATATTCGTTTTCATTCTTTTTGGTTTCAATTTTTTTCTCTTTATCTTCTAATTTTGTTTTATTCATTTTTTTGAGTGCATCAAAAATAGCATAAATATAATTAACTCTGGTTCTAGATTCACCAAAACATCTTGACCATATATCTGTTATTCCAGCAAGCTTCATAACTTTTTTTGCCTCATCATTTATACATAACCCGATTCCCCTTGGTGCTGGTATAAGCATGACACGAACTGAACCAGAACGTCCCTCTATTTTAAAAGGTATTGAATGATTTCCACCACATCCACATTCCCACGAACCACATCCACGCTTTATTGGTATTATATTTAGTTTTGCATTCTCTGTAGCTTTATTAATTGCAATATTATGCTCATTAGCATAAGATTTTCCAATACCAATATATCCATCACCATTACCTACAACAACCATTGCAGATATCTTATATCTCCTTCCAGAACGATGCATCCTTGCGGTTCTTCTTGTTGGGGTTCTCTTTATACCACCACCTTTACCTGGTGATCCACCTATAAAAATTATTTCAGATCGTAAGTTTGGTAACAATTTATCAACTATCTGTGGTTCCTTTATCTTTTTTCCTTGAGCAAATATTTCATCTATTGTAATTAAATTATTTGCAACCATTTTTCCCAATTCAGTACGTGGAGTCCATTCGGTCATTTCTACTCACCTTCTTTTGAGATTGTAAATCCAAATTCTTTCAATATATTTTTCTTTACCTCTTCAAAGTGTTCTGGCAATTTTTCTGGATCAAGCCCATTTTTTATATATTGTGAAAATTGTTTTGCATATTTTTCCTTATCTTTTTTAAGCAATTTAGCGTAATTTGAAATATGTAATCCACTTATTCTCTTAATGTCAGGAACAATATTGTTATTAAGATTTATTTTTAGTCCGGCATCCTTTGCACCAAGTGCTGCAGCATATATTAAAGAGCCTTTCGTAGATGTATGCAATCCTATATCGAGCACAGCACTATCTATATCTTTTTGTGCCGCCTTAAGACCAACAATCAAACCTGCAAGATATGCAGCAGGGGTATTTCCGCAATGTCCTTTCCATCCAAATTTGCGCAAATTTTTTGTCATTTCATCTATAAGTGTCTTGTCACCATGTGGTTCGTATTTTACTATTTGTATTCTAATATTGTTTGTGAACCTTCTTATCACTAATCTTGGCTTTCCTGATTTAAGCAAGCCAAGTCTTTGTCTATAATCTGTTTTAAACTCTCTTCTTCTTCTAAACATAAAGATCGCTAGCATTTTTTATTGTGTTTATATGGTCTTGTCTTGTTATATTCCATCTTTTTTAATATTTCATTCTCTATATCTATGTTAAATCCTTCAGCCAAATCAAGTGTGCGTATTACAATATCTGCCAATTCTTCTTTGACATTATCCCAATCGTCTTTTCTATAAGCCTCGCAACATTCACCTGCTTCGCTTACTATGAGCATTAATGCCTCTAAAAAATTTCTTTTACCATCCCAAAAACCTTTTTCTTTCGCATTTTTATGTATCTCTTTTATCATATCTTTTAATTCCATAGATAAGACACCTTAAGTCGATAGAAGTTGTTTTGTAACTTCTATCTATTTTTTATCTTCTTTGATATCTTCTTTCAATAATTTATTCCTTTGCAAATATATCATAACATGACTCTTATTGCGGAAAAATCCACTTTTAGACTTATTATACATTTCTCTATACGTCTTATTGTCAATTTTATTATTATTTTTCAATTCTCTCAGTAATTTTCTTATCGTCCTTATCCTTTTCATCCAGATTTTTTTCTTTGGAGTCCTTGCCCCCTTGCAGCCTTTTCTTGTTCCAATACCCTTTCTTCTACCTTTGCTTTTTTGTTTGATCAATTTTTTTTTCCTGAAGCTGCTCAAACCTGATTTAGGAATGACTTTTATTATACCATCATTTATAAATTTTCTAATATCATTTGCTGTTATAGCCTCTGCCACATCAGCAACTCTAGATGGATCAATCCATATCCTACTTTTTCCACAACCCAAAATTCTTGCAGCCATGTTTTTTTGCGATTTCAAATCCATAAAAGCACCTTAATTCCAAAATTTGTTTTTATCTGTTTTTATTTCTGAATATGATGATAATGAAAAATTATTAAATGTGACATTACATTTTGGACAATGAAATACTTCTTTTACTATTTCTTTCCCAAAATCACCACACAAAGGACATTTACCATTTCCAAAATTTATTAACATAATTTTTCCACCTATTTTTTCTCTTTTGATTTCATTATTTTTTCTGCTCGTCTGACCTTTTTCATGTTTAGTATCTTTATTCCAAGTTCTTTAGCCCTTTCTGATATTTTCAATACTTTTTTGGCACCAATACCAGATGATAAAATAATAACATGATCTTTTTTTATTTTCTCCAAATCATTAATGTTTTTTATAACAACATATTTCATTCCTTTGATTTTATGTCTTTCTGATTTTTTTGTACCATATCCAATGGTTGGCATCGATCTTTTTCCTTTTCTTTTTTCTCGCATCTTGCTTTGTCTACCCTTTGGTCTTCTCCATTTTTTACCAAGACGTTTATATCTAAAATAATCTTGGATTATGAATTTCCTATTGGTCATAATGCTTCACCATTCTGTAAAAATTTTCCTGTTGTATAAATTCCGTCCACAAATATCCTTCTATCACGTTTTGTAAGTTTGCATGAGTGTTCTATATTTGCAGACGTCTGTCCAACATCTTCAATATTTATACCAGTCAAAATTATTGTATCCTTTTCTATCTTTACATCAACATTGCCAACAATTTTTGCTTTTCGTATACCTTTTTCACCAAGAAAATTTTTTATCTGAATTTCACGATCTTTAACAGTAACAGTTATTGGAAAATGTGTATAAACAATTTTCATTTCGTATCTAAATCCATATGTCACACCACGTATCATATTTATTATATGTGAATGAATTGTTTTGACAATTGCTTTTATTTTTCTTTTTTCAGAATTTGTTGAAATTAAAATTTCATTATTATTTTTTTCTATATTCACGAATTTGTTAAATTTTGGATTACCAAAATTCTTTGTTATACTACCTTTCTCACCTTTTACACTGACTGTCATTTTGTTTATTTCTATTTCAACATTATCTGGAATTTTAATCTTTTTCTCAATCATATGTATCATCCATTAATTAATAAACATAACATAGAAGTTTTCCACCAAGACCTTTTTCAATAGCATCTTTTTGTGTCATTATACCTTTTGATGTTGATACAATAAGTATACCAAAATCCTTTGCTGGCAAATACCTAGATTCCCACTTTTCATATTCATCTTTTTTAACAGAAAATCTAGGCCTTATAGCTCTAGTTTTATTTATACGACCTATGAGCTCAATTTGTAATTTTCCAGATTTTCCATCATCTATAAATTCAAAACTACCTATGTATCCTGATTTCTGCATAACTTTCAAAACATTTTTTATAAGTTTAGATGCAGGAACTATACAAGATTTTCTTCCTAATTTTTCTGCATTATTTATAACATACAAAACATCTGAAAGAAGATCATGTCGCATAAAATCACCTAAATTTTTTAAATCCTAACTCTTTTGCAACTTCTCTAAAACATCTTCTGCAATAAAATAATTTGTATTTTCTAATCACACCATCCATACTCCCACATCTTATACATTTTCTAGAACCTTTACCAAACTTTCTTTTTATTGCTTTATTTCTCATGAAAAACACCTAATCAATTATAGTTCCGTATTTTTCTTTTACAAATTTTATCGCTTCTTCTTTTGTTATAATATGTTTTTTTCCTATTTTAGATAATTTTTTTTTCCTTTTTACCCTATATCCAGGTCTTTCAAGAGTAACACAAACATCTAATCCAAGTATACCTATCCTTGGATCGTAGTCCACACCATCTATATCTATGTATTCTTTAATACCAAAAGAAAAATTCCCCATCTCATCAAAATTTGTTTTACTTAATCTATTTTCTTTTGCAGTTAAAAGCCTTCTCAAAAGTTCGTCAGCATTTTTTCTTATTGTTACTTTACATCCAATAGGTCTGTTTTTTGGTACATTGAATGTTGTTCTCTTTCTTGTTTTTGTTATTACAACCTTGCTATTTGTTATTCTTTCAAGTATTGTTCTTGCGTTTTCTACAGGAGTTTTTGTACCACAACCTATGTTAAGCGTTATCTTTTCTATTCTTATATCTCGCATACTCATATTTAATCTCCCAAAGCAATTGCAGGTTTTTCCTTACCTATGATAAAGACATAATCTTTTGGAAGTGTTACTTTTCTTTCACCTATTAACATAACTACCTCGTTTGGTCTTGGACTTTTTGTGATATTAATTTTATCAATTCTGCCAACAAAACCAATTCTTTTTCCGCGGATAACAAGACCTATTGAGCCTTTCTCAAACCTAAAAACATCTTTTATAGAATTGTCGTTCAAATTTATAACGATTGTATCGCCAGTTTTATAATTATTATTTTCTACAAGGATATTCTTTCCATCATGAAGATTAAGCTGTATTTTTTTACCAATGCATGTCTTATTAATAATTTTTTCAAGTTTGATAGATGTCTCCTTTTCATCTATTTTCTGTAGATAAAGACCATTTTTATTTGGTAATAATCTAAAATTTTCGTTTCCTATACTTAAAACATCCATTAATCCAACAGGAAATCCAATATCTTTTCTTATTTTTCCATCAACTTTTACAATACGATTATTTAAAATTTTTTTAACCTCTTTTACATTTTTTGCATAATGAAGAACATCTCTTATAATAACGCCCAAAGGTATACATTCGTTTTTTCGATGCGGACCAGGTTTTGGACTAATAACAAATTTTTTTGTTTTTCTTTCAATGGGCCAAAAAATAGGGGCAGATGTTCTCTTCATTATAGTCATTAAATCACCTTATTTTTCCTTTTTAAGAATTTTAATCTCTTTTTATCATCGAGGTTTAATTTTATTATTTTTACATTGCTTGGATCTAATGGTATTTCTGTTTCTTGACCAGATACTTTTTTTCTTTTTACATTATCTACATAGATTTTCATTTTATTTAGATCAACCTTTGTGACAATGCCTTTACGACCTTTGAATTCACCACGCATTATCAAAATTTCATCACCCTTTCTTATTGGTATACTTCTTTTCTTGTATTCTTTTCTCAACTCTTTATCTAAATGAGCTGAAACCATTTTCTGTCTTATATGTAGTGGCGCATTATATCTATATTTTCTCTGCTTTCTTGGTTGTTTACTCGATTTCCAATATCTAGAAAATTTCTTTTTCATATTTATCACACAACTATGCTTGCTATCTTTCCAATCGGCGAAAATCTTTCTACAACCTCTTTCGCAATTACTGTGCGTATCTCTGTTCCTTGTGGTTCGAATGTTTTTGGATTAACCAACACTGCAGCATTATCAGAGAACTTAATTCTTGTGCCATCACTTCGTCTGTACTCTTTTCTTTGTCTCACAACAACCGCATAAACAACCTGTTTCCTTATTTTTTCTTTTCCTTTTTTTACAGAGCATATCACTATATCACCAACACCTGCCTTTGGTAATCTTCTTTTTCTACCTTTGTATCCTAAAACAGCGATGAGATTAAGTTCTTTAGCTCCTGTATTATCAGCACATACCAATCTTGAATTTAATTGAATTCCCTTTGTTATCTTAGCGGTCAATGGTTTCATTTATTCTCACCTAATTTTTCAAAAACTACAAACCTTTTTGATTTTGATAATGGTCTACACTCTCCTATGCGTACAACATCACCAACAACTGCGGATATGCATTTGGGATTATGTGCAGCTATATGTGTCTTTCTACGCTCGTATCTCTCATATTTTGGAATATAGCGATAGAAGTCCCACTCAACTATAACAGTATCGGTTGCTTTTGATTTTACAACACGCCCCTTAAATATTCGACCGCGTATTTTTAATGTACCATGCCACGGACATTTTATACTATTACAAACAGTATCAGGTTTCTTTGCATCCAAACCAATATTTTTTTGTTTTTTTTCTTTCATAACGATCGATATCACCATTTTTTGAATTTTTTCTTGATGCGATCTTCTGGTCTTGAAATCAACTTGTCACCATCCACATCAACGATACAATTATCAAGTTTTAATCTAAATGTTGTTCCTTGTTTTGGTATTCTTTTTATTTTTTCATTTTCTAATAAAATAGTCTTCATTGTTTCATCTATTATTTTTCCTTTTAATCCAACCTGATATTTGTTTTTTGCTTTTACAATTTCACATTCCAAACCTATAAGTTCATGTCTCAAAATATTCTTTTGGTTTCTCATTCAAAACAAACCCCATCACTATTTTTATATTATATAACTTCTATGATATCTTTTGGAAAGCCTTCTTTTAGCAAAATCTCCCTTACACGCTCTCTGTGATCACCTTGCAATTCTATTTCATCATTTTTATATGTTCCTCCACATGCAAGTTTGGATTTGAGTTTTTTCATTAAACTTTTTATGTCTATTTTTGTTGTATCTATTCCTTTGATAATCGTCATATATTTTCCGTATCTTTTTTGTATAAGGGATATTTCTATTTTATGGGTCTCTTTTGCAATTGTTTCACAGATACATAGTTCTTGGGGTAATCCACATTTTGTACAAACCATTATTTTTGATCACCTTTCTTTTATTTTTTTATTTCCTTTCATTTCTAATTGTCATAATCCTTGCTATTGTTTTCTTTATTTCACGTATTTTACCTGGATTTTTCACTGTACCACCGATTTCACTTGATCCCATTTCTTTTGAAAGTTCAAGTTTGAGCTCTTTAATTTTTTCTTCTAGTTCTTTTTCATTCATCTCGCGAATTTTTTTTGCTCTTATTATAGCCATGAATATCAACTCATTTTTCTTCTTCAACATTTTCTGTTTCTATTTCTTTTTCCTCATTTTTTTCTTTTGGTTTTTCTTCTTTTGTCAAATTTTTTAACAATTCTATATGTTTGAGCATTATCTTCACATTCACGCCTATAGTACCAAGTTTTGGATTAGCAACAGCAAAACCTGAAATTACATCACGTTCAGCAGGATCACCGCATTTTTTGAGATAACCTTCTACAAAACGTTCACTTCGCGCTTTTTCTCCACTAATTTTTCCAGATATAATTATTTCACATCCAGCTGCACCTGCTTCCATTATTCGTGATACATAATAATTGCCGAGGCGCTTATAGTTTACACCACTTTCTATTGAAGATGCTATACTTTGTGCAATTATGTTTGGATCCAAATCAGGATTATCTATTTTTTGAACATCTATCTGTGGATTTTCAATACCAAAATCTCTTTTAATTATCTCGATTACCTCTTTTATGTTCTCGCCACCACTTCCTATTATAATCCCAGGTGTTGTAGTATGTATTATTATGCGCACTGCAACAGGAGTGTATTGGACATCTATTTCACCACATTTTGCTTGTTTAAAATAATTTCTAATAAACTCCTTTAATCTGGCATGTTCTTTTGATTTTTGGATAAATATACGCTCTTTCATTTTAACTCGCCTTTGTGTTTTCTTTTCCTTCATCATTCCTTATCTCCAAAACTTCCTTTGATTCTTTTTCCTTTTCTATTTTTTTCTCTTCAGTTATACTACCCTTTTCTATCAACATAATCTCAACGTTTGTCGACTTGAGTCGTGAACCAAAAGCTGATTTTCTTCTCCTTCTTCTAATAACGCTACCTATATGGGCAGATGCGTGAACAAATAATTTATTTGTATCTAATCCGAGAAAATCTGCATTCTTTTCACAACTTTCCAACAATTTCAATATTTCCCTTACTGTTTTTGTATAATATTTCCCGTCTAAACTACGTTTCATACTGAGTAAATCTGAGAGCAATCTTTTAGCCTGATTCAATTTCTTACCTCTTATAACACTACATATAACATTTGCTGATTTTGTTGATATTCTCAAATTTCTTCCATATGACTTTGCAAATTTTTCTTTTGGTTTATATGTATACATAATTATCAAACCACTATTTCAATGCAACAAATTTACTTGAACGTGTTGCACCTATTCCTGGTGCAGAATGTTTAACGCGTTTTCTTGTTAATGCAAATTCACCCAATACATGACCAATCATGTTTTCTGTAATTACAACAGGAATGTATTCTTTTCCATTATAAATACCAAGCTTTGAGCCAACCATTTCTGGAAGTATAACCATATCACGAACATGTGTTCTTATTAACTTATCCTCCCCTTTAAATTTTCTTATTTTTTCTAACAATTTTTTTTGTTGCTTTGTAAGACCTCTTTTTAATGATCTTCTACCCCTTGAATTGAGTAATAATGAAAATTCTTCTAAATTCATTGCATTCAATTCATCTAGGGTTTTACCACGAAATGTAAATTTTCTTGCCATAACCCATCACCCTAAAATTTTCTTTCCTATTTTCTTTCCAACTCTCTTTGGCGATATGCTTCCCACTTTCTTTCCAGGTGGCATATGTCTTGAGACTGTTTTTGGTTTCCCAGGCTTTGTCTGACCACCAAATGGATGATTTACAGGGTTCATAGAAACACCACTTGTTCGTGGGTATAATTTACCAAATGCTCTCATCTTATAAAATTTCGTGCCAGCCTTCATAAAAGGCTTTTCTATGCGACCAGAAGATGCGACAACACCTATTGTTGCTCTGCAATTTGCAGGAAGAATTTTTTTCTTTTTTGAAGGAAGTAAAATAATACATCTATTTTTATCATGTGTTATCAAAGTTGCAAACGTGCCGGATGAACGACATAATTTTCCACCATCGCCTGGTTTAATTTCTATATTGTAAATCTTTGTCCCATCTGGTATCTTACCAAGCTCTAATATGTTACCAGTATCAATTTCATTAGTTATTATTTGTCCTGTGTACATACCTTTTGCTGCAATCATAAATCTTTTTTCACCAGAAAAATCTACGAGAGCAACAGGACTTCTTTTTCCAAGAGCATGAATGATATCAATAATTTTCCCATTCTTTATTTCTTTTGGGTATTGTACATTAACATACCTATGACTAGGTACACGGTATCTAGGACTACCTCGTCCCCTTCTTTGTTGTCTTAATTGCTTTCCCATAAAATCACTATATTATTCCTAATTTTATCGCAATTTCTCCAGCAATACCCGGTTGTTTAAACTTTACAAAAGCTTTTTTTCTGCCTTTTTGATCTATCATAGTATTTACATAATCAACACTTGTTTGAAATGCTGACTCAACAGCATTCTTGATTTCTTTTTTTGTTGCTTTTCTGTCAACAATAAACACAAGCTTATTCTGCAACTCTATAGTTCTAACCGCTTTTTCTGTCATTAGTACAAATTTTAAAACACTAAACGGTTCTGTTGTTGGCAAAGACGATGGCTCTATTGGTTTAAGTTCTTCTTTTTTTTCAATCTTATTGATTTTTGTTTTAGTCATTTTATTCACCAAATTTTTCAATCAATTTTTTTAATGCAGATTTTGTGAATATTAAAAATCTTCCAGCATGCGTTCCAGGAGCAAGCAACTCTGCATTCAAATTATCAATTGTAGTAACATCGATTCCTGGAATTTTTTTTGCTGACTTAAGTAATTCACAATTCTTTGAAGTTATGATAAGTGGTCCTTTCTTTTTTTTATACTTCCGTCCACGCATCTTCCCCTTTCCCGAACGTACTTTCTTTTTTTCACATCTTTCAATTTCTTTTGGAATTACTTTTTTCAATAAATTTTTCACAAGTTTTGTTTTTTTTATGTTTTCAAATTCATCTACAAATATTATGGGCGATTCATCAACTTTATGACCATGTAATTTAACAATATCTATATTTGAGGATGAAGCAAGTGCAGATTTTATTGCAAGTTTGTTCTCTTTTTTATTAATGGATTGTAACCAAATTTTTTCAGACTTAGGTGGATGAGCGCGTCTCCCCTTAACTGTTTGAGGTGCAACGCGTGCTCTATATGCATAATAGAATGCATGTTTTCCATGTATTCTTGGCATTCTTGCCATTTCTCTATTCATCATTGTGAATCTATATCGTCTTTTCCCATGATAATGCGCACTACTTCTTTTACCTGCTAGTGGATCAGTCCCATATGGCTGTCTTCTTGCTGATTGTATTGCAAGGACTGCGCGTCTTATTATGTCAGGCCTATATGGAGTATTAAATATATTAGGTAATTCAATTTCTTCTAAAACATTTCCATTCAAATCATAAACCTTTGCCATAGACAAAACAAACCCCCATTTTTTTCCATTTACACACCTTGTTTACTCTCAGTAGAAATATATTTCACATCAACAGGAACAACTTTTTGTGTCCTTACAGATTTTCTTAATCTTATTAATCGCTTTCTTGGTCCAGGGACAGATCCTTCTATTAAAATATAAGATCCTTTTATCAATCCATATCCAATGAACCCACCTTTTGGTGTAATTTTTTTTGGATCATTATCAATCATTATAATCCTTTTGTTATATTCTGTACGATTAAAAAAACCATATTGTCCAGGCATTGGTACACGCCAATCTACCTTTCTTGGCACAGTAGAACCTATACTTCCAGGATGCCTATGCATTTGCTTATCTTTTCTTGTCTGAATTCTTATCCCAAATCTTTTTACAGTTCCTGTATATCCATGACCTTTTGTCACAGCAGATACATCAACAAATTCTCCTGGCCTGAAAACATCTTCTATTTTTATTTCTTTCCCAAGAATAGACTTTGCATATTCATATTTCTTCTCTTTATCACCACCTACTGCAATCTCAAAAATTTCTGGTTTTTTCTTTTTCATTCCGCTTTTTGCTGGTTGTGTCGAAACAATCAAACGAACGTCATCAAAATCTTTATTATCTTTTTTTGTTTGTTTTCCGATATTTGTTTTTCTTTTTAGCTCTAAATCTTTTGGAATTTTATCACACCATTCTTCAGAAACAACATGCAAAGAAGGAGATTTTTTATAAAAACGCAAAGCACAAACAAAGAGAGAAGGAGCATCGATGATTGTTACAGGCCTTGCAATAAACTTGCCATATGTTGGTGAATTTGTATTTGTATCGATAATTTGCACATGTGTCATCCCTGCCTTCCATCCAGCAAACCCAAGTGGTTTTGTTTCACTTACATTAGGCCAATGTGAGGTTCGGCTATATATACGTCTCGCCCTTTTTCTTGGCCAATATTGTAATGATCCTCTACGTGGTCTTGTTCTTCTTGGCATAAAGTCACCCATTTAACAACAAAAATTTATTTATATGTAAAATATTTGGTACCATTGCTGTGTTAAACAAACTTAATATAAACAATAAGAATATGACGTTTTCCCTTTTTTTTATTAATTCATAAACTTTCATTAGTGCAGCATAATATTCAAAATTCAATTCTTTTATTTTTTTAGCAATATCCAAAAATTCAATTTCATCTTCATTTGGAGTATATCTATTTTTATAAAGATTATTTTTGATAAGTTTATTTAATGTACATATTGCATAATCTTTTATTAATTCATTATAATAATTTTCATCAATTCCCATAATTTTTTTAAGAGATTTCAAAAAATAATTTTTTTCTCTATCATATTCTTTATTCTCAGAATTATTGACAATACTTGTAAGACTAATTAATTTATTCAATTTTAATTTTGTATATTTTTTCCAAAAATTATTGTTTATTTCATCCATATAAATCACATTTTAATGACTAAACTCTAGACCCTATGAAACCTATACACAGAAGTTAACCTAACTGCGTATCGTGAGAGCTTTAATTAATAGTGGACAATAAATATTTAAAATATATCGATGATTAAAGAAATCAAATTAAATTTCTTGTTTTTACAAAATTTATATTAATTATGGATCATATGTCCAAAAATTAAATCTTACAAGTGTTGTTGGTCTATAAAATGTTGGAACATATCCACCATAGTATCCATATGTTCTGATACTAATTAAAGGTCCATGACTATAATAGCTATAATATGGTTTATAACCATAAAAATATATGTTTAAACCGTTATTATATCCAGATAAAAAAAAGCCTATTACTAATATTAAAATAGTAATTGTAAATATTTTTTTCATCATTTTATCACCATTATCATATATAATTTTTATTATTCGAAAATGCATGGTAGCTACCATATCCTATACCAAATATTAATGAACCATACCATATTAAATCGGATGTCTTTTCCATAACTTCATTCAAATATGGTACAGTCCCTATTTGCGAGAGATATTCTGCACCCTCTGAGAATACATATCCCACTCCTATGATAAAACCTGCTCTAAACAATCCTTCTAAAAGTGTTTTTGCATTTACCATGCATACCACTTAAAAATAATAAAAATAGTAAAATATAAAAAATTATTGTATTCCTAAAATGTAATTTTATTGTAATTTTTAGAAATTGAAAAATAATTAAAAATGGGCCGGATGAGATTTGAACTCATGACCTCCACGTTATCAGCGTGGCGCTCCACCTAGCTAAGCTACCGGCCCAAAACAAAATAAAAATATGTGAACAAGTTTTTAAATAATCAACCATTACTAAATTGTTTTAATTTATAATAAACTTAAATTTTTGCATTCAATTTTTATATATGAAATTTGTTCCATTAAAACAATTTGTTAATGCCGAGAAATTTTCTCAAGAAACTATAAAAAAAATTAAATCAACAGTAGGTAACGAAAAAGTTTACATTCCTGTATCTGGTGGCGTTGATTCTACTTCTGTAGCATGTATGTTATATGAGGCGATAGACAAAAATCTAGTTGCTGAGCATTATGATCATGGGGGTATGAGAAAGGGCGAATGTGAAGATGTGATATCAAAATTGAGTAAACATTTTCCAGTCACACTATATGATGCAAGTAATTATTTTATGGACAGAGTCATCAGATGTGGAGAAGATGCCACAAAAAAGAGAATGGCTGTAAGCACTGGATACTTTTTAACTGCTTTTGAAAGATTAAAAATTCATGACTGTAAGTTTATGGCTGATGGGACAATTGAACCAGATTGGTTAGAGACTGTTAAGCTAGGATTAAAATGGCAACATAACATTCCAACTGATGAAATAAGAGAAATGTATGAACAGGCGGGTATACAATTCTTGCATCCACTTTATTATCAATCTAAACCTCAATCTAGAGCAATAGCTGAGTACTATGGTATAGAATTTAAAGAAAGACAACCATTTCCTGGTCCAGGCTTATATGTCAGATGTGTGGGGCAAGTTACAGAAGAGAAAATGAGAGTTTTAAAAGAAGTTGATAGTATTGCAACACCAAAACTTGGTGAGATTATTAATAGGATGGGTATTAATAGAGATAAGCAATATTTCTGTGCGATATTAGATTCAGATAGATATCCATTTGAAAAAATTTGTGGAAGATTCGATGAAATAGAAATAAAAGATGCACATATTTACAAAACAAGGGTTACTGGTATGATTAATAATAAGAGAACATATAGGAGATTATTATCTTTACGATCCGATGCAAATATATCACAACTAATTGCAATCTCAAATAACATAATTAATAAAAATGTTAAACAAGATATAGGTAGAGTAAGTGTAAATTTAAAAACCAGAGAACAAGGAAAATACACTGCTATATTGAGAGCAATAGAGACAACAGATTTTAAGAAAGCGGATGTTATACCAATTTCAATAATGGAACTTAGGTTATTAGCAGATGAATTGCTCAATTCAATTCCAGAATTAACTGCTGTTGATTTTGATATCACACCAAAACCTAATGGTACAATTGAATTTGAATGATTCAATTTTATATTTTTCTGATTACTATAAGAAGTGAAATTCGAAAAAGTTAAGATATTTTGATATCCTTATTTAAATAATTCATTATTCAATTTTTCATAAAAATTTTGTTTTGTAAGATTTATTACTTTTACAGGTTTACCTCTTTCTATTATAAATTCTGATCCTGATTTTACGTACTCACCACCATGTCCATCTATTATAAGAGCACAGTCACCACCTATTATCTTTACTTCTATTTTTTTGTCTGCAGGTACAACTATTGGCTTGAGTTTTGAATAAAATGGATATAATGGTATTATGCTTATTACATTTAGTTTAGGATCTATTATAGGACCGCCAGCTGATGCACTATATGCTGTTGAACCTGATGGTGTAGAAAACATCACACCATCACCAATACATCTAAAAACAGTATCATCTATTGTAAATTCTATAACAAGTATTTTGGATGGTCTCTTTCGTGCGAATGCTATTTCATTTAAAGCAAAGGGATACTCACTACGTAATATTTTTTGTAGATACTTTGCTATTTTTCCTCTTTTTATTTTGCTGCATTTTAATCGCATTTTTTCTATTAACGTATACTCTTTTTTAAAAAGTTTTGGAAGATTTTTCATGAGTTCTTTAAAGTTCACAGTACATAAAAATCCCGAACCCTCAATCCTAACAGGAAGTATCGGAACATTTGCCTTATGTGCTGTCCATAAAAATGTACCATCACCGCCAAGTGTAATTATGAAATCACCATCAAATTTTTTTATGGACATACCCATCGTTCTAAATTTAATCGCAGTCGAACGGTCGAAATGAATATTCTCAGAATAGTTTTTCAATACTTTTTCTAATTTTCTTGCTAATTTTAATCCAATCTTATTCTGCTTTGCAACTATCAATATTTTTGGACCAATTTTCTTAGTTTTTTTTGTCATAAATCCACCTTCAGATTAGATATGAAATAATCATTTTTAAATCTTTAAACTCTTTACAAAATTATAAATTTCACCAATGTTTTTTACTATAAAATCACTCTTCAATTTTTTAGCTTCTTTTTTGTTCAATACACCTGTAAGCACCGTAATAATTTTTACATGTGCTCTTTTTGCAGCCATGATATCGTTAGGAGAATCTCCAACATAGATTGTCTCATTTCTTTTTGTTTTACACAATTTCATAGCTTTAATAATAATTTCTGGATTCGGTTTTGAAATCTTCACATCATCACTTGTGATAATGAAATCAAAATATTTTTCAAGATTGAATTTTCTTAATGCGGGTATTAAAGATTTTTTTATAGCTCCTGATGCGAGCACCAATTTGTAATCTTTTTTTAATTTTATAATTGTTTTCTTTGCTTTTGGAATTATTTTAATATGTCTAATAAAATTCCTTGTTCCAATTATTTTAACATATTCTTTATAAACTTCATTAATGTTATCTTTTTGAAATAATTCCTGTAAAATTTTTTTTGGATGCTCTCCAAAATGAGAATAAATTTCTTTTCTTGATGTACGAACTTTATATTTTTTGCATAATTTCTCAAATACATGCTCATAAGCCTTATTTGAATCCAATATAACACCATCGCAATCAAATATTATTTCTTTTATTGTCATATTTTTCACATTTTTTAGTGGACCAGGTGGGATTTGAACCCACAACCTCTTGCATGCCATACAAGTGTCCTACCAGAATATCCATCTACGACAAATGATTGTCAGTTGACTTTAGACCACTGGCCCGTTGATTATTTTTATTTGACATTAAATTAAATTTTTGTTTTTTTAATTAATTTTAATTCTTAATAGACTTTGTCAGTTCATGAAAAAATTTAAAAAGATAAACATTTTTTAATATTATGATTTTTATGACTCAAAATGACTGTAATAAAATAAATATATTATTACTTAAAGTTATAGTCATTTTGGGGATAATCATCTAGGCACAGGGTTTTCCTGGTCTGGATGAAACTGTTTCTAGATTAAGGAAAAACTCTGAGGTGATCAAAATGTTAAAAAATTTTAATCTATGGGATAAAGGTGTTTTAGAAGCCTTAAAAGCAGTAGGCAGAGTAACGATAAATGAAAAATATAATGCTTGTTTCATAGGTGGTTTAGCGGTTAGTGTTTATCTTCTAAAGGATGGAGATAAAGATAATTCTAAATTATTGGTTCGTGATCAATACTCTAGGAATATTAGTGATTTTGATATTATATATTGCAATGAAAGTATTATTAATGAAATAGAAAATTCTCTAAAATATGATGGATTTGGTATAAGACGTGGAGATATATTTTCACCAACTGATTTTCATCAATTATATGCAATATATAAAAATTTCCAAATACCGATCCATTTACTTAGAACAGATGGTTATTCCCCAGGTCTTATCGAACCAGTAAAGACGCTCTATAAAAATATACTAAAGAACAAAAAAGATATTTATCTATTTAAAGATAATGAAAATTATACCATAATTAGAACTGCGAGCATGGAGGATCTTATTCTATCTAAAATTAATACAAAAAGACAAAAAGATAAAAATGATTTAATTGTATTATTAAATCATATTATAAGTAACAATTCTTATAACCTGAATTTAAATTATATAAATACTATTTTAGAAGAATTAAAAATAGAAATGCCTGATTATATTGAATATCTATTTAAAAAATTACATAATAAAAAACTCATTTAATTTTTTTTGAAATTCCATCCAATTTTCACTAAGTATGTATGCAAATGCAGTCATAATACATTCCTGTTTATATTTTTCTATATCATTATTTTTAAAATTAGGACCTAACAAATATTCCATAAATTCCTGAAAAAATAATATATTTCCATCAACAAACTTTTTATATTTATTAAAAATTGCGAATTCTTCATTGTTCTTTAACATTTCTAGGAAATTTTTATAAGAAGTATTATATTTCCATAATACTTCTTTGCCATTTTTAATATTTTTTTTAATTATAGACGTCAGGTTTTTATAATATTCATTTGCTGGATAAATTGATAAATAATTTGCTACATCTTTCCATTTTATATATTCCACATTTCTCATGACTATTTTTGGCAAATATGATAAATAATGAATATATACTCTACCAAATAAAGGGTCCATAAGTTCATTTTCGTATTCAATTATAGATTCTTTAGGTATGGCTAATAGGTTAGGTATTTCTTTTTCTTTAATTTTCATAGATATATCACTAAAATAAATAAATTTATAAAATTATTTATGGACCTGGCGAGATTTGAACTCGCAATTTTCACGTTTTTTTGGCATATGTTTGGGTTTTATTTAAAACTAAAAAAATCTTTCCTTTACAAAAGAAAGTGCCTTGCGAACGTGACGTCCTACCATTAGACCACAGGCCCATCCTAAATTTTTTAAACTACTTATCTAAAATAATTTTTCTTTTTTTCATTTCGTTTAAAATTATTTCAGCAATTTTTTCAGGTTTTTTATTATCTGTATTTATAGACAAATCTGCTTCATATTTTTGTTTAAAATAATCGAATCCATAAAATTTCTTCCATTTATTTCTTTCTATTTTTTCTTTTTCTTCAAGTATTTTTTTAGCTTCTTTTTTATCAATCTTGTCTCTTTTACTCAATCTTTCAATCCTTACAGATTTTTTTGCAAATAGCCAAACAGTAAAGTCAGCGATATCAGAAAGCAAATGAACAGACAATTTTCCACCAATTATGATATTACCTTTTTTTGCTTTTTCTATTTGAATTCTATCAAGACTTTGATGAAATTTTTTACTCTCACCCCTTCCTTTCCATATATCAATGGCAGATTTACCTGTTTTTATTTTTCCCTTAAATTTATCACCTGGTATAAATGTTTTAAGTTTTAACTTTTTTGCTAGAATATTAACAATAGTTGTAGAACCTGAACATGATTGTCCTGAAATAGCGATTGTTATTTTTCTTTTTTTGAATTTTTCAATTATTTTATTTACAATTTTATTTGGTGTCTTATCCCCAGTATTTATGACTAAATCTGCATAGTATTTTTGTTTTAGAAAATCAAAACCATATATACTTTTAAATTTTTTTCTTTCAAGTTTCTCTTTTTTTATCAATTTTTTTTTGGCTTCTTCTAATGATATTCTATCTCTCTTTGCAATGCGTCGTATTCTTATATTAATGGGGGCTTCAAGCCAAACGGAGAAATCATAAATATTTTTTAATATTTTAATTCCTACCTTCGATTCTATCACTATATTGCCTTTTTTTGCTTTTTGTACCTGTAGTCTATCAAGCCAGAAATTAAATTTTTTCCCAAAACCCTTTCTACTTTGCATAAATTTAATAGCTCTTTCTGTTTCTTTGCCTTCTTCAAATCGTTTGTAATATTTTCCTACTGAAAAATATTTTAAAGCAAGTTTTTTTGCAAGAAGCTTTGCCGTAGTACTTGAGCCACAACCAGGCATACCGGAAATAACAATAACAACCATAGTTCCCAACTTATATTTATTTTTATTTATATTAAAAAATAAAAATTAAATGATTTTTTATGAAAATAAAAATAGAAGAAAAATTAGAATGGGGGAAACTTGCAACATTTATTTTGAATAAAAAAGAGCCGATATATAATTGGTTTTACTTCAAGAAAGGTTTTTCAAAAGATCTAGTATTTAACTTAATTTATAATTTCAATCTAAAAAGTAATGATTGGGTTCTTGATCCATTTTGTGGTTCAGGGACAACACTACTTGCATGCAAGCAATTTGGAATAAATTCTATAGGTTTTGATATTTTACCTGTTGCTGTTTTTGTATCAAATGTAAAAACAAGAGATTATGATATAAATGAATTGAAAATAATTTCAAAAAAAATATTAAAAAACAAATTTCAAAAAATATCATTTGAATTTCCAACTTTAATGAAAAGGGCATTCAACAAATATGCATTAGAAGATATAGCATTTTTCAAAAATGAAATCAATAAAATAGAAAATAAAAATAATAGAAATTTTTTTCTTTTAGCATTAATGAATGCGGCAATGAAAATAAGTTATGCGTGGAAAGATGGTGACATAATAAAAATAAGAAAAAAGAACGTACAGCCATTAAAGTTCGTGTTCAATAGAACAATTCATAAAATGATAAAGGATTTAGAAAATTTTAAAACCAAAAAATGTGAAATAAAGGTTGAACAATGTGATGCAAAAAGAATGAAAATAGGCAATAATACAATCGATTCGATAATAACATCACCACCATATTTAAACCAAACTGATTATACAAAAATTTATGAAATAGAAAATCTTTTTATAGATGAGTATGAGAAACCAGATCCAAATTCTTATATTGGTTTTGGTGATAATACAAAAGAAAAATATTTTAATGACATGAAGATAGTTTTGGAAGAAATGTATAGGGTTTGCAAAGATAATGCAAAAATAGCAATTGTTATTGGTAATGGTTATATCTCAGGTAAAATAATAGAAAGTGATATAATACTTTCTCAAATGGCTGAAGATGTTGGTTTTGTTGTTAAAAAAATTTTTGTATTGAACAAAAGATTTGCAATAGAAAAGAGGACAAAAAAGAAAGGTATTTTAAGGGAAAGTCTTATAATATTAAGAAAGTAATGTCAAATATTTTTGATTGTGATCAAAATATGAACAGAATTGTATTTCTTGGAACGGGTGGTGGAAGACATGTAATGTTTTCACAAGCAAGAAGAACTGGTGGTCTATATTTTGAATTAGAAAATAATAATGATATAACAAGATTTATAATAGACCCTGGTCCTGGCTCATTGATCTATTCGCATATACTTGGTCTCCATCCTGAGAACTGGAATGGAATTCTTCTATCACATTATCATGTAGACCACTCAAATGATGTTAATGTTATTTTGGATGGTATAAAAAAACCTTTCCTAATAGCAGAAGAACATTGTATAAAATATAATAAAAATAATGAATATCCTTGCATTTCAAAATATCATAAAGATCTCGTAAAAAATCTTTATGCTGTAAAACATGGTGATATAATAAATTTAAACAATATAAAGATTCATGCTATAAAATCTAATCATCATGCTCCTTGTGTAGGCTTCAAAATAATACATGAGAAATTTTCAATAGGCTATCCATCTGATGGTTCTTATTATAGTGGTCAAGAAAAATTCTATGAAAACTGTGATATTATTATTCTTAATGTTCTTGTACCAAAAGGAGAGAGTTGGCCAGAGGGTAGACATATGAGCATAGATGGTGCAATATCCTTAATAAAAAATATGAAAAGTAGACCAAGACTTTGTATTTTAAATCACTTATCCTTCTGGATGATGCGCTCAAACGTATTCAAACAAGCAAAAATGATACAAGATGCTACAAAGGTAAAAACAATCCATGTTGATGATTTCACAGAATTGAATTTAGATGACATGACAATAAAAAAATTTGATGTAAATATCATTGTAAAGAAATAAATACAAATAATAATTCTCAAAATATTAATCATTTTTAAGCATTCTCATATATGATATTTGTTATGATGTTACAAGAAAAAGCTTGGGATAAGAATTTTGAAAAGCCAATCTATGAAGAATGGAAAAGAAATAAAGTATTTAGGTTTATTGATACAGATAAACCTATTTTTAGCATAGATACCCCTCCGCCTTATGTAAATACACCAATCCACATAGGTCATGCAGCAACTTATTCTATTATGGATATGTTTGCAAGATTTAAGAGAATGATAGGTTTTAATGTTTTATTTCCTCTAGGACTTGATAGAAATGGTTTACCGATTGAAATGGCTGCTGAAAAAAGATTTGGAGTTACATTAAGAGATGTAGAACGTGAAAAATTTATTGAAATGTGCAAAATTGTTTTAGAAGAATCTAGCACAGAATCTATTGATTCTTTTTTACGTCTTGGTATAAGTTTCAACTCATGGGAAATTGGTAATAACATTGGTGACATGTACCTTACAGATTCTTCAGATTATAGAGCGTTAACACAAGCAACATTTATAGATTTATGGAAAAAAGGATTAATATACGAAGCTGATCGTGTAAACAACTATTGCCCTGGTTGCATGACAACTTTGGCTGATGCAGAGATTATATACAAAGATATACCAAGCACATTTGTTGACATAAAATTCAAAGTAAAAGAAAGTGGTGAAGATATAATAATTGGAACGACAAGACCTGAATTGATATGTACTTGTACCATGATTATCTTCAATCCAGATGATGAAAGATACAAACATCTTGAAGGTAAGACAGCAATAACACCTCTTTTTAATAAAGAAGTTCCTATAAGGTCACATCCAATTGCAAAAATAGAGAAAGGCACCGGTCTTATGATGGTGTGCTCCTTTGGTGATCAAGACGATATAAGATTCTTTCGTGAAATGAATTTGAAACCAATAATCGCAATAAATATCGATGGAACAATGAATGAAAATGCTGGATTTCTACAAGGCCTGAGAGTTGAGAAGGCAAGAGAAAAAATAATTCAAGAATTAGAAAAGAATAATCTTGTTGTTAATAAAAAAAGAATAATACATAGGACTCCAATATGTGAGCGTAGCAAACATCCAATAGAGTTCATCTCAATGCCAGAATTTTATTTAAAACAAACTGAATTTTTAGATGAAATAAGAAAGGTTGCAATGGAAATAGAATTCTATTCTCCAAAGAGTAGAGAGATACTTTTAAATTGGATAGATTCGGTTAGTATTGATTGGCCAATATCCCGACGAAGATATTATGGAACAGAAATACCTTTGTGGTACTGCAAAAAATGTGGAGAAACAATTTTACCGGAAAAGGGACATTATGTCAAACCATGGCAAGAACCTCCTCCAATAAAAAATTGTCCAAAATGTGGCGGAAACGAATTCCGTGGAGAAGAGCGTGTATTTGATACGTGGTTTGATTCATCTAATACACCATTATATATTATGAAATTTGGTTCAGAATTTTTTGAAAAGCATGCACCATGTACATTACGTCCGCAAGGTAAAGAAATTATAAGAACATGGCTCTATTACACTCTTTTGAAGTGTTATATACTGACAAAAAAACCAGCATTCAGGGATGTGTGGATAAATTATCATATTGTCGATGATCATGGTCATAAGATGAGTAAATCGCTTGGAAATATTATAGATCCACATGACATTTTGGAAAGGTTTGGTGCAGAACCTTTCAGATTATGGTGTGTACTTGAAGGTAATCTAGAAAAAAAAGATTTTCGATGTTCATTTGAGCGTATAGAAGGTGCAAGTAAAACAATAACAAAGCTATGGAATGTTGCACGTTTCATTTCACAATTTGAACAAACAGATGATTATGTTCTCCTTGATTTAGATAAGTGGATAATTCACGAAACAAATAAACTAATAAAATATTCAAGAAAAAAATTTGAAAAATATGATTTTCACAATCCTGCTGTAAGAATAAAGCATTTTCTTTGGGAAACATTTGCATCACATTATTTGGAACTTGTAAAAAATCGTGCATATAATCAAGAAAATAAATTTACAAAGGAAGAACAAGGTGGTGCGATATTTACTTTGCATTATTGTCTTGATTCAATTCTAAAATTACTTGCTCCGATAATACCATTTATAACGTACAAAATTTACAAAGAATTAAGAAACAAAGATATACACCTTACAAAATTCCCAGAACCCATAGACATAAAATTCGAGCCACCATTCACTACAGATGAGTTGATAGAAATAAATAGTATAATTTGGAAAAGTAAAAAAGATAAAAATCTTTCATTAAAATCAGAAATAAAAAAAGTCACAATACCACATAAATTCGAATGTATAGAAAAAGATTTTCTAGTTACACACAATATAAAGACAATAAATTATAGTGAGGTTATTGAAATACTTTTATAATTTAGTTTTTTATATGACTAAATCTATATAGTCATTGTGGATATTATGTCAAAACATTTGCTTAAAAAATTGATAAGGCAACTGAACTCAATAAAAGGTAGACATACAGAACTTGTTAGTGTCTATATTCCTTCTGGTTATAATATACACGATATCATATCACAACTTCGTAGCGAGCAATCAACTGCTGAAAATATAAAATCAAAAAGTGTAAGAAAGAATGTGACAACTGCCTTAGAAAAAATTATGCGCCATCTGCAATTATATAAAAAGACACCAGACAATGGTCTTGTAATATTTTGTGGTAACGTTTCGGAACGTGAAGGTATTTCTGATATTGAACTTTGGGCGATAGAACCACCAGAACCAATAAAGGTTAAGATGTATTGGTGTGACCAGAAATTTGTATTAGAGCCATTGGAAGAGATGGTTAAAGAAAAGGAGGTATATGGTATTATAAATCTTGATAAAAGCGAGGCTGATATTGCAATATTACGTGGTAAAAAAATCGAACCTATTGTTCATTTTGAATCTATTGTACCTGGGAAAACGCGTGCTGGAGGTCAATCCTCAGCAAGATTTGCCCGTGTGCGTGAAGGTCTTCTTCATGATTGGTTTAAAAAGATTGCAGAAGCATCAAACAAAATATTTGAGGAGCACAAAGAGGTGCTTGGTATTATTGTAAGTGGACCAGGCCCCATAAAAGATATGTTTATTAAGGAAGATTATCTGCATGCTGATGTTAAAAAGAAAATTATTGGAACAGTTGATACAGGTTACACAGGAGAATATGGTTTGTATGAAACATTAGAAAAAAGTGAAGACTTATTAAAAGAAACAGAGGTAATGAAAGAGAAAAAAATATTACAGAAATTTTTTGGTGAATTACAGAAACCACATGGTTTGGTTACATATGGGCTTAATGAAGTAAAGAGGGCTATGGAGATTGGAGCTGTCGATACTGTGATATTAAGCGATACAATAGATTTGAAAGTAGGAGATAAAGATATAGTTGAATATTTTGAAGAAGAAGTAAAAAAATATGGAACAAATATAATTATTGTTTCATCTAATACACGTGAAGGTGCACAATTTCTGGAATTGGGTGGAATAGGTGCAATATTAAGATATAACGTATAAAAAATAATGCAAAAGATTTTCCTAATTTTACTATAAAAAATTTATTGGGCTGTCTCTGTGACAACAATATTTTTTTCATTTTTTCTTGCTATATTTTCTCTTTGTATAGATTCTACAATAGATGCTATTGTATGTGCCTCGTCATATCTTAATCCTTCTTTCATTAAGTTAAATTCTGTTATCTCATGATAAATTACTGGTTCTATATCATTTTCGTTATCTATTGCAGAATCTATCCATATCTCATTAAGTGGTATATACAGATATCTAAGACCGTGTCCACCCATTGTAAAATCTATATCTAGAGAACGTCTTATTTTTGGTCCATCAACAAGCCATATATCTAAACCATTCTTTTTTCCAATTTTTTTTATTCGTACATCTAATTGGGGGGAGAAAATTTTTTTCATTTCAAGATATTTTTCTAAATTTTTGATTTGGTATTTTCTCAATTTTCTTTGGTTTAAAATTTTATTTTTATAATACTCAAAATCATTTTTCTCAATCTTGATTTTAATATTTTTTAAATCATCGATCATCTATCATTCACATTTTAATTGATACTAAATTAATTGTCATTAAAATTAAATAAAGTTTTCTTTTCTGCAATTCATAAATCTAACCTGAAAAATCTTTTTGCATTTTCTGTTGTTTGTTCAAGAATTTTTTCTAAAGGTAAATTCTTTATTTTCGAGATTATCTTAGCCGATTCAACAATTTTCCAAGGTCTATTTGTAAGCTCAAAAGGAGATGTAGTTTTTTGATTTATCTCTGGATCAAGCCAAGGTGAATCTGTTTCAAGAAGCATTTTTTCAATAGGTGTTAATTCTACTAATCTCTTATGTTTTTCGCTTCTGCAAATTATGGTAGCAAAGGAAACAAAATAATTGTTTTCAAATGCGTATTTTAAACTACTTTTATTTCCTGAAAAACAATGCAATGCAACACTTTTTGCATCCATATTTACTAAAATTTTGAGTGTATCATCAAATGCATTTTTATCATTACTGCTACGTACATGTATAACTAAAGGTAGATCTAATTCCTTTGATAAATCTATAAATTGCATAAAAATATTTTTCATAATTTCTTGTTTATTTTCATCCTTTATACAATTATAATCGATACCTACTTCCCCAATTGCAACAATATTATTTTTTTCATTTTTTATGAACTCGATATAATCATCTATTTCTTTTTGGTTGTAATTAAATATATTCTCTGGATGGAGACCGAGCGAAACAAAAACAAAATTTGGGTATCTCTTTTGCAATTCTAGAATTTTTTTAGCATCTTTAATGTCAGCAACAGAAGTAATCAATGCAAGCATTTTTTGTCTTGCTTCTTCTATTACACCTATAGGATTTTTCATATACTCTAAATGGCAATGTACATCGATCATAAAGAACTCATTTTTATATTTTTTTGTAATATTTAAAAATAGTAGTATTTTAATATTTATTCAATTAATGAAATGGTATTATTGGTGATTTTGTGGCCATGAAAAAGCAATGGTATGAAATTATTGCACCTAAAATGTTTGGTGAAAAGCTTGTAGGTGAAACATTATCAATTGACCCAAAGTATCTTATAGGAAGAAAGTTAGAGGTCTCTCTTTTGGACATATCAAAGAATTATGCAAAATTTTATATAAAACTTATTTTGCAAATTGAACGTGTTGAAGGAAACAAGGTTTATACAAAACTTGTTGGTCATGATGTAATGCGTGAAAGGATTTATAGAATGGTCCAACATCATGGAAGACGTGTTGATTGCATACAAGATATTGTCACAAAAGACAATGTTAAAGTAAGGGTAAAGACGGTTTTTATGCTTTTAAGACGTGTTGGTGCCTCTATGAAAAAAGCAACAAGAAAATTTGTTTATAATTATATAGAAAATGTTTCAAAAGAAACGAATTTTGAAAACTTCATAAATATGATTCTAGATGGAAGCTTGCAAGAAAAAATAAAAAAAGAATGCAGCAAAATATATCCTGTTAGCAATGTTGAAATAAGAAAGACAGAAGTATTAAAATAAAATATTTTTGCTATCGATTATAATTTAATTTCTCTCATCAATTTTTATCTCTGTTCTTCTCTTGCATTTACAGCAGCAGATATCCAGCATGCGCCTGCTACTAAAAATAAAATAAATGCAATTAAAACTGATCCATAAAAGCTGAAATCCGTTGTTCCTTCAACCCATTGAATATTTCCTGCTATAAATCCTGATAAAAATAGCATTATTGCCCCTATTATCCAAAGCCCATGAACATGAAAATCAAATGACATGTTATCACCATAAACTCAGATTATTGATATTATTTATAAGTGACGAAAACTTTAAAAAGGTTTCATCAATTATTATATTAAATAATAACCTAATAGTAGTGATTCTTATGGATTATCTGAAAGAGCATAAGAAAGAGATGGAAATGTTGTATAAATTAATGAGGCCTATTCTTGATAATGAATATAAGACAGACGAAAGACAAGAAAAGACAATACAACCAACATTTCCTAGAGAGCCGATAACAAGGGAGATTATAAAAGAAGCAAAGATTGTAAAAAAACAAGCTATTCCTAGATTTGAGGATGAAGAAATAACCCCACTAAAAAAGATGACACCAAAATTAATAGGTAATATATTCGACAGGGTAAAATTTTTAGAACAGAGGATATCTGATGTAAAAAATGCCATAGAACTTAGAGAAAAGTTGCATATAGAAATAATAAATAGCATAAATGATGATATAAGAGAAAAAGAAAAAATGGTCATGAATATACCCGATATCGATGAAAGAAGAAATCTAAAATTGGATATTTCATTACTTATGAAAGAAAAAAGAAAAGAGGATATCGAATTCTGGCGCGATACATTTACGTTGAGATCAGAACTTCGTGAATTGCTCGAGCAATTACAGATAGAGAAAAAAATTGTTTCTATATTTTCTGATTTGAACGGTGAATAAGATGAATTTATTAGATCAAGAAAAATTAATTTCTAATGAGATAAACAAACTTGTGCCTGTTTTAGGCAAAACAACAGCAGAAAGATTAGAAAAAGCATATCTTCTTGGCGATGAAAATATAAGAAAAAGAATTGTAGAATTAATTGATATTACAAAGGCTGCTGTTTTTTCTGATAACGACTTAAGAGATTCAGTATTAATGGAGCCATTAGAAAGAGATAAGGCCATACGTGGCGACCTGAATCTTGGTAGAGTTCTTTATGGTAGAAAAAATTTATACCCATTTTCATTAGAAATAAATCAATTGCTTACACATGTTGGTATTTTTGGTTCATCGGGGTATGGAAAAACAAATATTTCGTATTGTATGATAAAAGAGCTCAGTGATAAAAATATACCTGTTATAGTTTTTGACTTCTCAAAAAGGAATTATAGGGGTTTACTTGCAACAGATTTGAAAAATAGAATAGATATTTACACAATTGGAAGGGACGTTGCCCCTTTTAAATTTAACCCGCTAAAACAACCAAATGGTATAGAATTATCGCAGTGGATAAAAGAATTTTCATCTATATTCGACCATGCATACTGGCTTCTTGGTGGTGGTACGCATATAATATTGAAAGCATTGGTAGAGATTTATCAAAATAATAAAAACCCAAAACTAAGTGACTTAAAGAAATGGTTAGAGGAATATTTGAATACTGCAACAACAAGCAGAGAAAAGAATTGGCTTTCAACAGCACAAAGACCTTTAGAATCATTATGCATGAAAAGTGTTAATGAAATATTTGACTGTGAGGTTGGAATAAAACCAAGTGAATTTTTCAAACCTGGAAAAATAACAATACTTGAATTGGATGCATTATCAACAAACGACAAAACTTTTTTCATAGAGATTATACTCCAATGGATAAGAGATTGGTTATTAGTAAATAATAGTAGGGAAGAACTTTTTGGTGTTATTATACTTGAAGAGGCTCACCATATATTAAATAGGGAAAAGGCAAAGAAACTAGGCTCTGAAACAGTCATAGATTTAATATTTAGAGAAGTGAGAGAATTGGGTCTTGGTATAGTTTATATTGACCAGCATCCATCACTTGTTTCATATCCTGCATTAGGAAATACATCCACACACATTTATATGAATTTAGGATTAGATACAAAGCACTCTTCTGATATATTGGATGCAAGCAACATGCTAGGTTTAGATTACGAAGAGGAAGGGAAATATCTAAGACAATTGCCAGTTGGTCATGGCTTTGTTCTCATGAGAAGGTCAGAATTCCCACATCCATTCTTAGTCAAATTCAATAAATTTAAAATTAATAAAGAAGCTGTTACAGATGATGATATTATGCTACATATGAAAAGTAAAATAAAATTTGAGGAAAAACAAAAAATAGAGTTTCCCTCTGAATCAATAGATGAAAATAGTTGGAGGATTATAAATGCGATTGGTTCTGGTAAAGGTGTCTCAACATCAGAAATATATAGAGCCTTAAGAATGTCTGGCTCTGTATTTAGTGAATGCGTAAAGAAATTAATTAAATCAGGCATTGTTGACTTTAAAGAAATTAAAATAAAAAATAGCAAAGCGTGTTTTTATTTTCTCACAGATGTTGGTGAAAAATTATTTGAAAAAAAGTTTGGAGGAAATCAAAACATTGTATCATTTGATATAAAACCTATCTTACATATGTTCTCACTGGCTGGCTGGAGTATAGAAAGCATAAATAATAATACTTATACACTAACTAATAGTGAAAATAAAATTGAATTAATTTTTGTATTCTCACCAGATAGGGATAAAATATTTAAAGATATTAGAGATGGTTATTATTATATAACAGCTACAGAAAGTATAGCAAATATAGTGATTCAACAAGCTACAAGACATGCTAAAAATAGCAAAATAAGGATACAAATAGCCACTGTGGATGAATTTGAGAAAAATTACGGTTTCCGGAGCTTGCAACTCTGAAGCCGTATCTTTGTCATTAAATAAATAAAAATCAAAAGTGATAAGAGTAATATAGAGTATTGCTCTTAAAATAAAAGAGAAAAAAATAAAGTACAGAATATCGCAACTATTGATTTACTGGTTTCATAGGAAATCAGAAAAATCAATGCAAAAATGATATAAAATTATTGAAAATGCGGTATTCTGATATTGGTAGATTTGAATATAAACAAAATAGAAAAATTTAATTATTTCTCAATTTTTTATTGTCTTTTCTTGTCTTTAGTAAAAAATAAAAAAAATAGAACACAGAAAAAACCGGAGAGGGTTGTTCCATACACAAAAACCTCAACCCTCCAGATATCCAAACACCCTTTCCGGCATAAATGACAGGGGCTTTCTTGAGCAACATGTAAAATCCTCGGAATCTCTTCAGACCCATAACCTCCAACTTTTTTATAATGAAATTTTTTAGATAGATATCTTCATTAGAAAGGAGAAAAGACATGAAAAAGAAGTTTCTTATTTTATTACTGATTGTTTTCTGTTTTCTAGATATTGTCCTTGCCGAAAAAACCGAAACACAACTGATTTTATCCTCATCCTCCGGGTTTAGTCAATCTGAACAGAATCATAAGAAAGTTTGTTTTTACAATTGGACGGGATTTAAAGAATTAACAAAAAGAGAAACTGTTCTTGTACAGAAGAAAATAGAGATTGAGACTTATTTTCAGAACATGGGAAATGACGGAATTATTTCTTTTGATGAGCTGAAGACCCTCAAAGGAAAAGTGAAGGAATTTGATAAAATACGTGCACGATATGATAAAGAGCTTGGAATTTACAAAATTACCATGAGAATAGAGATTCTTCCCATTATTCGAAGACATTTAGAGATTTACTTCGAATGTTCTGAAAAAGATGGTGATACAGACGATTATCCTATTCCCTGTGGATATTACAGAGACAATGATCAGGAGGAAATTAAACATTATTTTGAGGGAATAACAGGAAGGGAAATAAAAGTAGAAAGGGCGGATAATGAAAAAGAATTCCTTCTCACAGCACTCCTTGGGGCAATCGCATTAATACTGTTATTTATAGGTGGTCTAGTGGCGCTTGGAGCTGGTTACTCTATTTTCTCAGGTCCCTGAACAAAACGCCTGAGAAGTAAAACTAACCTGGGTAAAGGAAGGGATAAAACCAGGAGGCGACACCGAGCCTAGAACGATGGACATCCTTTCCTTGGTGTGGGAAAGGTAGGGATCTCACAAAATTAAAAAAAGTGGAAGTGGGGGTTAAGTTTTATAGTTGGAAATCTTAAGCCCCATGTCCACTAGTTTTCTTTGTATTGTCAACTTAAAGGTATATTATGTTATGAAGGGGTCTGGAAGAATTAGTATCAAATTATAAACTTATCCCTTTATTCTTATAATTTTTTTTCATTTTGTCAATTTAAAGGGATAAATATTTAAGCAATTTTAACAAAATAAAATTATGAAAAAAATAATTTCGTGCCCTAATTGCAAAAGCAGAAATTTTATTTTTTGCGGTTTTCGATACAATGAAAATAGCAAAAAAAGATTGAGAAAGTGTAAAAACTGCAGACGTAAGTTCACGTTTGATGATGGATTTTTGCGTATGCGTTTTGATAAAAAAGATATTTTATTAGCAGTTAATTTATATAAAAAAGGATATTCACTTTCTGAAATAAAAAAGGAATTGGAAAAAAATGGTGTTTCTGTTTCTCGATGGACGATCTCAAAATGGTACAAGAAATATGGAAAATAAATTGTTTTGAAAAATTTTATTTTTTCTTTTTTGTAGGTTTTATTTTACTTTCAATTATAGGTCTTAGGTCCTGAATAAATCTACGTACATATTCTCTTGTGAGTTCTATCTCTTTTTGTGGTATTTCATCTATCTTTTTTTCATCAAGCATTTTTCTCATTGTTATCACACGTTTGAAAACATCTTCGAAGTATGGTTCAACATACTTTTGATCTATTAGATATTGCTTTATTGCCATTGGGAGGTCCTTTGGATCTGGAGGTAGTTTATTTAATTTCTTCAATGCTGCAACAGCAGCCTTTATCATTACCTCATAATTCTTTTCAACAATCGTTTCCTTCTTTTTCTTTTGCAACTGCAAAAGCAGTTGTTCCATTCTGGATACATATTGTTTTGCTTTTTGAATAAGTTCATCAAGTTCTTGACCAGAAACCTCTTTTATCTCTTTGTATTCTACTTTTTTTCTAAAATCTATAATATTCTCTAAATCTTTTAGGTATGTTTCTTCGAGTAATTTATTGTCAACAAGATGCTCTTTTACATCTTTTGGTGTATGCTTTGGTGAAGGAGGACTTATTCCCATATACATTAAAACTGCTTGTGTCGAATTAAGCATTGCATAATACAGATCCTCTGCAATCATATATAACTTTGCAGTCTCCACTCGATTGATTTTTTGTGGCGCAGTTTCCATAAATTTTTCAACAGCTTCTAAAGTTGTTGGAATTTTTCCCATTTCTAATAATTTTCTTACAGGTATGAAAAATCCTGTATCGTATAATGCCCATCCATCCCTTACTATTGTATAAAGCAGTGGATGACCGATTCTTGCCATGTCCCAAAATTCTGTAAGTGTCCATGCTGGTTGTACAGTAATACTTTCAGAAATTTTTTTTGCTATATCATACAAATCATCATCAAATCTTTCTTTTGCTTCTGGCGAAAATCTTGCAAGTGTATCATCTATAATAACAAGCATATCAATATCACTCTTTTCATGAAAATCATGTCTTGTTAGAGAACCAAATATTACAACAGCCTTAATAATGTTTTTATATTTTTTAAGAACCTCATCTTTGAATTTTTCTGCAATTTTAAACTGTTTTTTTCTAAATTCTTCAGCTTTTTTATCTATCCTTTCTTCTTTCTTAACATTTTTTTTAGTCACAAATATCACCTTAAGATTTTTTATTGATTTGGATAATATTAAAAGTTATTTATGAGCTTTTATTCATATTAATAATTACTATATAGTAGTATATAAAGTTAACGGTTGTGGGGTTAAATCCAATATTAGACAATTTAAAAATTTATTTATAAATTAAATTTTATGAATACAATGCGAAATAAAAGAATAATCGGTATCACAGGTTCTTTTGGTTCTGGGAAAACAACCGTGGCAAATATATTCAAAGATCTTGGTGCATATGTGATAGATGCTGATAAAATAGCGAAACAATTGATGAAAAATAAAAAAATTAAATCAAAGATAAAAAATGAATTTGGAACAATTAACAGAAAAAATTTGAGTGATGTTGTATTCTCTGATAAAAGAAAACTTCTAAAATTAAATAAGATTGTTCACCCTATTGTTATAAAAGAAATCAAAAATAGAATTAAAAAAAGTAAAAATAAGATTATTGTTGTTGATGTCCCTCTTCTTTTTGAAGCGAAGATGGAAAAATTTTTTGATAAAATAATTGTTGTAAATTGTGATAAAAAAATGCAGATCAAAAGATTGATAAAAAAAGGTTTTGAAAAGAGGGATATATTAAAACGAATAAAGTCACAATTACCAATAGAAAAAAAATTAAAATTTGCAGATTATGTTATTGATAATAATATGGATATAATTAGTACAAAAAAACAAGTTAAAAAAATATGGGTTGACATCAATGTGTAAAATTGCTTTATATCCTGGTACATTTGATCCTGTGACATATGGACATATAGATGTTATAAAAAGGGCATTAAAATTATTTGATAAAATAATAGTTGCTGTTGCTGAAAACCCGAGAAAGGAATTATTGTTTTCTACCAAAGAACGAATACAAATGATAAGAGATGCGACAAAGGGATTAAATATAGATGTAGAAAGTTTTGATACACTTCTTGTAGATTATGTTAAAAAGAAAAAAATAAGATTTGTTATTCGTGGACTTCGCGCGGTCTCTGATTTTGATAGAGAATTTCAAATGGCAGTTGCAAATAAAGATATGAACAATGAAATAGAAACAATATTCATAATTACCGATAAGAAATATTTTTATCTTAATTCGACACTCGTAAAGGAAGTTGCAAGATGTAATGGACCACTAAAAAATCTTGTACCAAAGAATGTTGAAAAAAAATTAAGAGAGAAATTTAAAAAATAATTATCTATATTTCCTTTTTTCCCATTCTTGTCCCTTACCCTTCTCAACTGCTGCTCTACTCAAAAATGTATGTTTTTCCTCAGGAATCATTAGAACACCTTCTAGTGGATCCCATGCATGATCACGTATTGTAATCTGTTGCCTTTTAAATACAGATTCATTTTCCCATGAGATTCCATAGAATTCAGGTGGTAATTCTTTTGGAGGCACATCCTTATCTAGAAATGTTGCGATTTGTCTTATTGCTTGTACACTATCCTCCATAACTTCTAATGGTGTTTTCCCACCACCACTTCGTCCGCTACCACGCTCAAAAATCATATAACCGTTCTTAAAGCCTTTTTTTCTTAATTCAAAAAGCCACCTATATAAAATTTCTTGTGCACGTGATCCACGCGAAATTGGAATGTGCGCTGTTCCAAAATATGGGACAGGCTTGCCCAAATGGAAAAGCATTATAAATTTTCCAGCATCGTTTGGCATTTGTTGTATTATTTTATCTGGTTCAAGCTTATGTGAAAGCATGTGTTCAAAATCTATACACAATTTTACATATTCTGAATTTATTTTTTTGACAAGATAGTATGCATGAAGTGGATTATACAATCTTAACAATCCTTCTGTACCTGTATGTGCCTCTGGTATCTCAAAAAGAAGATATAACTTTTTTGCCTCGCACCATTCAAGTATACTCATACCATTCAGTAATCTATTATTTATTGGTGTTTTTGCTGTCAAATGACCCTCTAAATATTTTGAAGCAACAGCAGCAGAAAATGCTGTTTCATCCTCTAAATAAGCTCTCTCAGAGTCTCTGCCGTTTGCTATAGACCATAATGGATCACCCGTCTCTTTTAAATATGCTGCAACAATATGATAAGCTCCAAACTCACCATCCTCAAGAAGATATTTCTCAAATTCATCTGAACTAAGTTTAGTCCATACCCTATAAATAAATTCAGCGCTATGTGTTTCTCTTTCTATTTCTTCAGCTATTTCTCTGGCAGCCATATTTCTTGCCATTTCTGTTGCTATATCTTTACCTTCCTCATGAATTTTTTTTATTATTTCTTGTGTTCTTTTATCAAGTTCAGCAAACTTTTTTCTTTCAAGTTCTTCTCTTTCTTTTCTATAAGTTTCTGTATAAATCACATATCTTGATATATGTTTTTTTGCTATCTCCTTTGTTTTAGGATGACCTTCAGTTATTGTTGTTAGTGCCCTACCATCAAAACTAACAACAGGAAATTGGTATCCAACAACACGCTGTTGCGATTCTACAAAAGAAAGTACAGGTCTTTGTGACAAATGAAGATTTACATATAACAAACCAAAATCAGAAGAATGTCTTACAGTTTCACAAAACCTAAGATGTGATTGTTCCCACAAACGTTTTTCAGCAGAGTCTAATGCCATCAATTCACCAACCTCTGCATGAAGTCCAACCTCCATTCCCATTTTTTCTTTTGCTCTTTTTATCTGCTGTTTTAGTTCTGGTTCATAGAATTCACTTGTCGTATCTAAATCTATTTGAATAAATTGACAACCAGCAGTTGCTCCCCAACCAATAATCTTTTGTGCAAGTCCAAGTAATGCTGGATCTCTTCCAATACTCCACCAGCCTGCAGAAACACCAACTTTATAAGGCATAATTATTACCTTTTTATTATTAGAATTTGTTAGGTTTAAGGTTTTCTGTATGAATGACCAACATTATTTTCATTGATTTATATTTTTTTCCTATTTAATTATATTTGTTGAACAACCACAATTTATAGAATTTATTTCTGTGCAATTTTCAGCACATGTACAATTCTCATTGCTACACTCAAGTATATTGCACTCTTTCTGCTGATTAAATATGCAATTTCCTGTATATGGATCGCATGTCCCATAAATGTATAGATTGTAAATCCCATTTACTATGAGAACAAAGCTCATTATGAATATAATTACGAATATCCATGACAAAATATTGAAATTTTTGTATACAAATCCTGCAAACTTAGGGTTCTTTTTCATTAATTTAGCAGTAATTTTTGATTTCATTTTTTGATCAAAATTTGTATCACAAGGTCTTAAAGTTACCATACGAAAAACGCATCTTGATGCTTCCTTAGCATAAGTCCTATATTTTGCTGAAAAAATTCCCATAAATGCAAAGACGATCAAAGCAACTATGCATACAACCATTTTTATCAACTTTTGTTTTTATTTGATATTGATCATTCATTTTTCTTATTTGTAAACATCGATGATTCATACCAATGTTGATATTTTTCTTATACAATCTAAAAATATATTACATTCCTCTTTTGTATTATATAAATATAAAGAAACTCTTACAGAGCCTTTTATGTTATTAGCATTAAACCATGAATGAACACAATGTTGGCCAGATCTTACCATTATATTCTCCATATCATCAAGCATAATTGCAACGTCATGATAATCTAAATTTTTTATATTAAATGATATAATACCGCCACGCAGTTCTGGATTTTTTGGACCTATGATATCTATAGGCATGTCCTTAAATCCATAAGTTATAATCTTATTCAATTCAGTCTCATGTCTTTCAATATTTTCTCTTCCAATTTTTTCAATATATTTTGCAGCAGCTGCAAGTCCCATTGCACCTGCATAATTTTGTAGACCGCCTTCAAATTTTTCTGGTGGTTTAAGGAATATGTGTTTTTCATATGTAGTTTTCTCAACGGTTTCACCACCAACAATAAATGGTTTTAATTTTTCTAGTAAATCATATTTTCCATATAAAACACCGATACCACTTGGTCCAAGCATCTTATGACCCGAAAATGCAAGAAAATCACAATCAAGTTTTTTAACATTTATTTCTTTATGTGGAACACTTTGTGCACCATCTAGCATAACAAATGCATTGTAATCATGGGATATTTTTATTATCTCTTTTACAGGTAATGTATATCCATCCAAATTTGATGTATGTACTATTGAAACAAGCTTTACATCTTTATTCATAGTTTCTTCGAATCCTTCAATATCAAATGTCATATCATTATTTGATTTAATTATAACATGCTTTATACCTTTTTCTGATAATATCTGCCATGGTATTAGATTAGAATTATGCTCTCTGTCCGATGTAATAACTATATCACCTTTTTTTAAATCAAGTGAATTTGCAATGAGATTTAATCCTTCTGTCGTGTTTCTTGTAAAAATTACTTCATTTGTTTTTGCCCCAATAAATTTTGCTATTATTTCTCTTGCCTCATTGTATTTCTCTGTCACTATATTACCTATTTTGTGTATACTTCTTCCAGCACAGCCCGGATATTTTTCATAATATTCATTCATGACTTCTATTACTTGTCTTGGTCTAAGTGTCATACACGCATTATCAAAATATATAATTGGTTTTCCATTAAGTTTCTGTTGTAATGCTGGAAAGTCATCACGAATTTTTTCAATGTTCATAATTAATACCTATTCTCAATTTTTATTATTAAAATTTTAAAAAAAATAAATTATTATGTTTAAGTTTTATAAATAGATCTTATTTTTAATTTAAATTCGTTAATAAGGTTTAATAAAGCCAAAAAACAAATAATGAAATAAGTGAATAAAATGCCTGAAATTGTTGTTGGTCGTGATGAAAACGATTTAAAAAAATATGGTGAAGAAGGTACAATTTTCATAGGCAAACATATGGTTGGTACAGGTGAAGAGGCACACACTACAACACCAATTTTAATGGATGTTTTAAGACCACATATAATTACACTTACCGGAAAACGTGGAGAAGGGAAAAGCTATAGTATGGGTGTTTTTATTGAAGAAATAACAAAATTGCCTGAAAAAATAAAAAAGAATTTGTGTGCATTAGTTGTTGATACTCAAGGAATTTTTTGGACAATGAAATCGCCAAGTGAAAAGGATGCCACATTACTTGCGGATTGGGGATTAAAGCCTAAGGGTTTTAATGTTTTTGTTTATGTTCCAGAAGGTCAGTCAAAATTATTCTCTGATGCAGGAGTTGAATTTGATTCTTCATTTTCATTTATGCCAAGTGAACTTACTGTAGAAGATTGGATAAATGTTTTTGGTTTTGACCTAAATGAACCTATATCTATACTATTACAAAGAACAATAAGTAGATTGAAGAAAACAAAAGAAGAATATTCTATCGATGATATTATATCTTCACTAAAATTGCAAGAAGGATTTGAAAAAGAAATACTTAATTTAGAAAATAGATTTCTTGCAGCGAAGGACTGGGGCATATTTGGCGAATCAAATGCACCTAAAATACTTGAACCAGGAAAGATATCTATACTAGATGTGAGTCTTACTCCACAGAATGTGCGCAGCCTTCTTGTTGCACTTATATCAAGAAAAATATTTATTGATAGGGTTGCTGCAAGACGAAAAGAAGAATTAGCAGATATAGAGCTTACAACAATAAAAAGAACTCCGATGCCTTGGATTTTCATAGATGAGGCACATAATTTTCTTCCAAATGATGGAATAACACCTTCTACTGATATTTTATTAAAAATTGTTAAAGAAGGGAGACAACCAGGTATAACTTTAGTTTTTGCAACGCAAAGACCTGAAAAATTACATGCAGATGCACTTGCTCAATGTGATATGATTATTTCACATAGACTTACTGCAAAGGCGGATATAGATGCATTAAAATCAATAATGCAGACATATATGCTCTATGACATTAGTAAATACATAAATGAATTACCAAAATTAAAGGGTGTTGCTATTATTCTTGATGATAATTCTGAACGTATTTATAAAGCAAGGATAAGACCAAGACAATCGTGGCATGCAGGCTCAAGCCCAATTGCTCTATAAATGAAAAAATAAAAC
>JAWCLW010000006.1:45643-49580 GCA_039091535.1 Candidatus Aenigmatarchaeota archaeon
TATCTGATATAGAAAGCCTTATGTCAGAATACATACTAACAGAAATAATGGCTGGAGGACGTGGTGAGAGATTAGACCCATTAACAAGAGAAAGAGCAAAACCAGCTGTGCCATTCGGTGGTGAATACAGACTTATAGATTTTACGCTTAGTAACTGCATAAATTCAGGTCTTCGCCATATTTTTGTTCTTGTTCAATATAAGTCAAAATCTCTTACAGACCATATACAAAATGCTTGGTCTTTCCTTCCAAGAAATTTAGGTCAGTTTATTGATAGTCTCCACGCTCAAAAGAGAACTGGAGAAGACTGGTATAGAGGTACAGCAGATGCTGTAAGACAAAATTTTTATCATATTCAAAATCTTGAAATAAAACCTAGTCATGTATTAATACTAAGTGGAGACCAAATCTACAAGATGGATTATAGAATAATGATCCAGGAACATATAGATAAAAAAGCCGATATGACAATATCCCTTATAATGAAACCAGTTGAGGAGGCAAAAAATCAGCTTGGGGTAATAGAAGTTAATGAAGACGATTGGGTTATAGGGTTTGAGGAAAAACCAGATAAACCAAAAAAAATCCCAGGTTATGAAAATGATGTCTATGCTTCTATGGGTATATATATTTTTAAAACAGACGTTTTGTTTGATGTATTAAATAAACATGTAGGTGACGATTTTGGAAAGGAAATAATACCATACATGTTGAATGAAGGTTACAAAATTTATGGTTATAATTTTAACAAAAAGAATAAAATAAAAGATAGGATATTCATACCACAAGATGATGAAAGGAAATGGATAGATGTTGAGAATATATCTTTTTCTGATTATTGGGTAGATGCTGGAACCATAAAAAGTTTTTATGATGCAAACATGGATTTGGTTGGTATACAACCTAAGTTTGATCTTTATGGAAGAAAGTGGAAAATACATACCCACATTGAACCACGGTCACCCGTCAAACAAGTTTTTCATAGCGAAATTTCTAATTCACTCATATCAAATGGTTGTATAATATCTGGTTCTAAAGTTTACGAATCTGTATTATCGCCTGATGTAACAGTTGAAAAATCAGAAATAGAAAAATCTATTATATTTAATAATGTGCAAATAGGAGAAGGATGCTATATAAAAAAAGCAATAATAGACAAAAATTGCATTATAACCAATAGAAAAGAAATAACACCAGAAAATGCAGAAAAATATTTTGAGAAGGGTGTAGTTGTAAAGGATGGTATTGTTGTAATTCCAAAATGGACAAGAATTTAGTTCAGAAAAATAATATTCGTAATAAGGGTATTATTATCATAATCGTTAATGCTATCAATATTATTTTTAATCCTTTTTTCCATCCTTCGCGACCAAAACCAAATAATAAACCAACAAAAAATCCGCCAAAATGAGCAATATAAGATATATTACTGTTTGGCATTACTATGAATTCGTATGCATTAAAAAAAATATACGCCATTCCTAAGAACACTAATGGTATAGGAATTATCAATGGATAAAAAGATAAGTCAAAAGGTCTCACAAGCATCCCAACACCCATTAATGCAAATATTCCTGCAGATGCACCAATCGCTATTGAATCAAATGGATATGCAAATAATGATAATAAATCACCAGTGAATGCACCAAGAAAGAAAATTAAAAGCATCTTTAACTTTCCTAATTCACTTTCGACAGCAATTCCAAAGAAAAATAAGACAAGGATATTTACAAGCAGATGTTCAACACTACCATGCATAAATATTGATGTTACAAGAACATAAGGACGCTCCAATAAATTTTTTCCTGAAAATCCATAAATATTATAAAAGTCATCGATATTCTGAAAAACAAAAAACGGCGTAATAAATCCAATAATACACAATAAAATTAAGAAAATTGTGAGCTTCATAGATCTAATTTGATTTCGATGTTTTTATTTTTAATACGTAGTCTAATTTTAGTCGAATATATAGAAAAATAATCTGTAATTTGTAATTCTCTCGTAATGTTTTTTGTTTACATCTAATATTCTTTTAGGGTATGAATAAATTTATAAATATCCAACGATAAATAATAACAAATATAATAGATCGGAGGTTAAAAAAATGAATGGTTTTATAACAAATCCTTTTGCAGCGCTTGGAATAGAATTCTATGGATTCCTTTTGCCATGGATTTTCACATTTGCAATTGTTTATGGATTACTTATGAAAGTGAAAATCTTTGGCGAAACAGTTAACAAGCAGGTTTCGGTAGCATTAGCATTTGTCCTAGCGTTCTTTGTCACAGCAGCAGGTGGCCCGCAGCTTGCATCATTCTTTATTACATTGTTTGGCGGTGCATCAGCATTTCTAGCAGGGATAATTGTATTGATACTTTTTGTATCAATATTGGGATACGGAAAAACGGGTGAATTTAAACACTGGTCAGTATTAGCAGTAGTTATAATAATTGGTGTATTGCTCTTCATAGTATCAAGCGGCACGTTCGGTGGATACATAGCAATAAGTGGTGACCTTGCATCATTGATATTCTGGTTAGTGATCATCATAATAGCAATATACTTTGTAACAAGCGAAAAATCGGAAAAACAAACAAAGGAAGGCCAATCCAAGTAAAAAGTAGTAATTTTTCCAATTTTTTATTTTAAAATTAATTTCCACAAAGTGAGGTTAATAAATATGGCTAATCCATTTGAAATACTTGTGAGTAATCTTAATCAATTAGGTTTTTTTGGATTTTTACTACCTTGGCTTTTTGTTTTTGTGGTAGTATATGCAATATTATTAAAAACAAAAGCCCTTGGTGAAGATACAAAAATAATGGGTGTATTGTCACTTGTTGTTTCTTTTTTTGTCATAGGATATGGTGGTCCAGCAATTGCTGATTTTTTTGTTAATCTTTTTGGTTTAGCAACACTAATATTAGCGGGTATACTTGTTGTAATTTTATTTGTTGCGATGGCAGGTGGGGATGTAAGTAAGATAGCAAGTAGTAAGATCTCTCTTGCGATTCTTGTTGGTATAGGAATTATTATATTTATGATCGTTCTTGGTTCATTTGGTGTCCATGTTAGCGATTCTGTTATAGGAATAATATTTATTTTGATTGTAATGGCAGTAGCAATAATGTTTGTAACAAAGTGATGCACGCACCCCTAAAGCATTATATTCAATTTCAAATAGATATTATTTAACTATACCAGTCAAATTCAATACCATTTTAGCATTCTCTATATCTTTCATAAAATCGTCAAGATTTACATAATTTTTATCAGAGAATATAAATAATCTTAATATTGTTAATTCTTTACTAGAATCTTTTATATATCCATAGTTATATATCTTATGATAATCCTTATTATAAAATCTTCTAGTGCATAATACTTCTTTGTCATCAATAATGGTTTTTTGTTCTGTCTCATTTGTTTCTAATGGTGTTGTAAATGCACATGCATAATATATCGGATAAAATTTGTTCAATCTTTGCAAATCTGCATAAACGGCTATAAATTCATTGACATGAAAATATTTTTTCTCGCTACATTTATATAATCTTCCATTTTTATCAGCACAGCAAATTATATAATCTGATCTGGAATTTAACATTTCATCCTCACATTCTTGTAGAAAGTTTCTGACATCTATATTAGGCCTCTCAAATGGCTTTATCCATAAATTTATAATAAATAAAATACCAACAAAAAGAAGTAAAACAAATATTATATTTACAATTGTTCTGTGTTTAGATTCTTCAATACCTTCGTAGTCTTCATCCATGTTAATTAATTATTTAATGCAATTTTTATAGATTATTTTGTATTTTCTATAAAATTTTAACCACCCATAAGTGATATAAATCCATAACCTTTAAATACCCTTGTGTATAAATATTTTTATGATATAATTGTTATGGTGGTAAGATGAATACCAAAA
>JAWCLW010000007.1:0-16687 GCA_039091535.1 Candidatus Aenigmatarchaeota archaeon
AAAGCTATTGATATGGGATTATATATTTGAACCAGTAAAAGAACTTGTAATAACATTTTCTGGAAAGCATACTGAAACATTTTATAAAAAAATAAATGAATTAATAAGAACTGTTTTCAATGTTCCTGATGCATATGTACAAGAAAAAACATACAATTGGGAAAAAGGTGAAAATATAGAAAAATTTGAAATCGATTGGGAAGTTAATAAGATTCTTGATATGTATACATATATAAATGTTGAGATTTCTCTTAAAGGTTTTTCATCAGGTGGTGAAGGCAAAGTAGTAATAAAGATAAAACCAAACTTAATAACAGAATATCCACAAGATACAATATGGCAACGAAATATTATTTATGAGATGTTGAGAAGATTTTGGCATAAATTTTTCTATCATCGAAAAAGGATGGAATACTTAAATTTTGGTAAAGAACTTATTGTAAGTTTTGAGAGCGGACTTAAACATTATGCTGAATCACTTGGCCAAACAGAAGGAGGAACTGCGTAAGTCTATTTTTCAGATTGGTTTATCAAACTTTTATATATAAAACATTAAAAATATTAAATAAAGTGATATTATGCCAGAAATAATTATTAGTGATGATATACTTGCACCATCTGATGTGATTAAAATTCATTTTGAAGGTAAAAATCCATTTAGTGTTGTGCCTGGAATGATATCTATTATAAAATATGAAATGAAGCTTTCAGGAAAGGATATGCGTGAAACAGATATAAGATGGGATGTTTCTTCAGACCCAAGGGAATTTTATGGTGTCTGGCTAGGAAAAAGAACAAATGATAGATGGACAGCAACATATGTAAGAGTCATTGCCCAAGGTGCTCAAAGTTCAGTAGAAAAGATTGGATGGATTGATATATGGCTAAAAGGCTATATAGAAACAAAATACGAATATTCAAATTTTATCCAAAAAAGTTTTTGGTGGATCTATAATTACATGTTTTATTGGAAGCAACGACGGTCATATTTAGAAAGGGCAAAAGATGATTTATTTAAAATACGTGATCGCTTGATGACTCAATTAGGTATTATAAAAGAATATTAATACCAAAAACTAATTATAGTAGGAGAATAAATAGTTATTTGGTGATTATGTGTTTGGATGGCTTAAAAATAAGATTTTGAGAAGACATGAGGAAGATTTAGATTATAGTGATATAAGGTCAGGTGTTCTCGGAAGAAGTGATTTTGATATAAGAGAACCTGTACCAGAAAGTGAATTTTTAAGAACGCCTAGACCATTAGAGCAAAGATTTGCTGAACCAATTGCACTATCAGCTCCTTATGCTGAACCAATTGCAATCGAGAATGGTCCACCAACGCTTGGTGTTGAAAGAAACAAAGACTTCGACATACTTGATAAATTAAGTTTGATTGAAAGCCAATTAGCTGCGATAAGAAGCCAAACAGAAACAATTAATGAAAGATTAAAAAATTTAGAAGTACGTTTAGGATATAGAAGATATTAATATTACGGATACTTTTAGTTTTAATTCTTTATCTATTAATTAATGATTATGGAGTATGTTTCACATCCTTGGATAAATTCGAATACTATAGAAAAACGTAGTTATCAGGAGAATATAGTTAAGGTTGCACTCACAGGTAATACAATGGTTGTGCTTCCAACGGGTCTAGGCAAAACAAGTATAGCAGCTATGGTTGCTGCTGATAGATTACAAAAAGATATGAACAAAAAAATTTTATTTCTCGCACCAACGAGGCCTCTTGTTGAGCAGCATAGAAGAACATTCGAAAAAATACTTAAGATTGGTACGGATGAATTAAAAGTAATCACTGGTTCTCACAAGCCAGAAGTAAGATCATCTCTTTATGAAAAAGCAGATATTATTTTTTCAACACCACAGACAATAAGGAATGATTTGAAAAAAGGTATTCTAAGTTTAAGGAATTTTTCTCTCTGCATATTTGACGAAGCACATAGATGTGTTGGAAATTATGCATATACATATATAGCAAAAAGATATATGTATGAATCATCCGATCCACTCATACTTGCTTTAACAGCTTCACCAGGCGGGCATAGATACAAAATAAATGAAGTAAAAGAAAAATTATTTATAAAAAATGTTGAGATCAGGAGCCGTGAGGATAAAGATGTGAGACCTTATGTACAACAATTGTACCAGAATTGGATTAGTGTAGAACTTCCGACACCAATAAAATCAATAAAGGATTATTTGGAAAAAATAAAAAATGAAAGAATGCAAAAACTCATCAATTGGGGTATTATAAAATATCCAAAAATTACAAAGTCGCATATGCTGAAATTACAGGAAGAGCTTGCAAAAAAGAAAACAGGTTTAAGCTATGCTGCGATATCTATGCTTGCAGAAATAATAAAAATAGACCATGCATTAACACTTTTAGAAACACAGTGCTTATATTCGCTAAAAAAATATTTTGACAAACTTATAAATGAAACAAAGAGTAAGGCTGTTGCAAGACTTCTGAAGAATGATGATTTTAAAAATGCAATAAGACTAACAAATGAATTAATTAGAGAAGGTCAAGAACATCCTAAAATAGAAAAACTAAAAGATATTATAAAAGAAGAGCTAAACAAAGATAAATATAGTAGGATAATTGTTTTTGCTCAATATAGAGACACAATAGAAAAAATATATGATGAATTAAAAAACATAAAATACTCATCACCAATTGAATTTATTGGTCAGACAAAGAAAAAAGGTAAAGGATTAAGTCAAAAAGAACAGATGCAAATATTAAATGAATTCAAATTAGGGTTTTATAATATCCTTTGCGCAAGTCAGGTTGCAGAGGAAGGCCTTGATGTTGTTGAAACAAATCTTGTAATATTTTATGAGCCAACACCATCTGCTATAAGAAAAATACAGAGAAGTGGGAGGACAGGAAGAACCAAAGCTGGCAAAGTTATTATACTCATGACAAAAGATACGCGTGATGAAGCATATCACTGGAGTGCATATCAGAAAGAAAAAAAGATGAAAAGTGTGCTTTATGAGATGCAAAAAAACAAAAGACAATTAGCGATTTCAGATGATAAAAATGAATGAAGAAATTAAAATTCTGGAGATAATCAAATGGTTTAAGATATTCAACTAAGGGTGAAGTTCTTGTTAGAATAAAAATTAGTATAGGGTTATAAAATGTTATTCGAAAAATCGTGTGGTGCGGTTGTATTCAGAAGAAATAAACTAATACACTATTTGTTGTTACATTATGGAGCAGGTCATTGGGAATTTGTTAAAGGTAACATAGAGAAAGGTGAAAGTGAAAAAGAGACAGTTTTACGTGAATTAAAAGAAGAAACAGGTATAGAAGATGTAAAATTTATTGATAACTTTAAGGAAAAAATAAAATATTTTTACAAAAGAGATAATCAATTAGTAAGCAAAGAAGTAATTTTTTATTTAGTTGAAACAAAGACGAAAGATGTAAAATTATCTTATGAACATATTGGCTTCAAATGGCTTCCATTTAATGAAGCGATTAAGCTTGTTACATTTGAAAACGCCAAAAAGATATTAAGTAAAGCTAATAGCATCTTAATCAAAAAGAATACATTGGTTGATTTTTGATGAATAAAATTAACGACAAAATAATAATCTATGCTGATAGTAGAGAGATAAAAAGTAGGATAACATCTATACTTAAAAAAAGATGCAAAATAGAAGAGAGACGATTAGATGTTGCAGATTATCTTTTGAGTGAATGTGTTGCTGCTGAAAGAAAGACATGCAACGATTTTTTTCAAAGTATAATAGATGGTCGGCTTTTTAGACAACTTAATGAATTAAAAAATAATTTTGAAAAACCTATTATTATAATTGAAGGTGATGAATTATTTAATAACAATAGAAAAATACATCCAAATGCAATCCGCGGTGCACTCGCATCAATAGTAATCGATTTTTCAATTCCAATCTTATGTACAAAAAATCAATTAGAGACGGCTGAATTACTTTTTGCCATTGCAAAAAGAGAACAATTACAAACAAAAAGGAATATAATATTACGTGGTAAGAGAAAATTTAAATCTATGAACCAAATGCAAGAATTTCTTGTTTCAGGGTTGCCAAAAATAAGTGAGACAAAAGCAAAAAATTTACTAAAGTATTTTGGGACGCCAGAAAAAATTTTTACTGCTGATGAAAAAGAATTACAAAAGGTTGAAGGAATAGGAAATGGTTTAGCAAAAAAAATTAGAGAAATATTGACAAAAAAATATGAAAAATCGATTTTAGAAGATTGAGATAAGATGATAATTATGAAATCAAAGAACATAAGAAATCTTATATTAACATTGATAATCGTTATAATTGGTATAAAAATAATTATTTTTATATTTCAGAATCATTTGTCAAGATTTGAAGTAGTTAATATTGCGACAGACATTATAAATTTTGTTTTCAAGATTGGAGAATTAATAATATATGGACTTATATTTCTAATCATAATTCTAATTCCAATTTATTTTTCAAAAAGATCTGATGAAAAAGAAATTAAGAGGGTATAGGATTATGCTTTATCTAGTTGGTCTTGGTTTATGTGATGAAAGAGATTTAACAATACGCGCAATTGATACAATTAAAAATTGTGATCAGGTATTTTGTGAATTTTACACAAATAAATGGCTTGGAAATATAAATAAATTGGAAAAGATTACTAAGAAAAAAATTAAAATACTTGAAAGAAAAGAGGTTGAGAGTGAATTCCTAATTAATGAGGCAAAAGAAAAAAATATTGCATTACTTGTACCAGGAGACCCATTGGCAGCAACAACACATATAGAATTAATTTTAGAAGCAAAAAAAAATAAAATAAAAACAGAGATCATACATTCATCCAGTATATATACAGCAATAGCAGAATCCGGGCTACAATTATATAAATTTGGTAGGTCAACGACACTTGTTTACCCAGAAGAAAAATTCAAGCCTGAAAGTCCTTACGATGTCATAGAAAAAAATAAATCTATTGGGCTTCATACACTTGTTCTTTTGGATATAAAATATGAACAAAATAAATATATGACACCAAACGAAGGTCTTGAAATATTATTGAATTTAGAATATAAAAAGAAAAAAAATGTAATAAATGAAAATAGCAAAGTTGTTATTTGTTGTCGGATTGGAGATGAAAACCAAATAATAAAATATGATAAAATAAAAAATCTTATTAAGAACAGAAATATAAATAAGATACCTGCTGTTATAATAATACCAGGAGAATTAAATTTCAAGGAAGAAGAAGTTCTGGAGATGTGGAAATGACAATTTCAAATATCAAATGTCCTAATTGTGGATTTTTAGTGGAAACAAAAAAAGAAGAAAGATGTAAACATTTAGATAAAAAAGAGTGTACAGTAGAATATAAATTAAGAAAAGAAACAAAGAAATGGCTCAATAAAATTATTAAGAAGAGAAAAAATATTGAATTGAATGATAAAAATAAGAATGATTTAATTAAGAATATCGATGCATACATATCAGATTCTCAATATTTTTTGAAAAAAGATGATTTAATAAATGCATTTGAAGCAGTTATCTGGAGTTGGGCATGGTTTGAGATTTTGAAGGAGTTAAAGATAATTAAAATTAAATGAATTTTTAAAAAGGTGTAATCGATCGCAAGAAATATAACCAGAATAAAGCCATTAGTATAAATACAATAGCTCCAATTGTGATCCTAATCAATTTATGATCCATTGCATCCCAATCTTCTTTTATCAATTGAAAGAATATTTTGAGTACACCCTTTATTGTTTCATATTTTGACATAGTTATCTTGTTTTTTATAATGATATAAAAATATAAAAATATTATCATTTTACATACATTATTTCATCTCTTCTCTTAAGATTTTGATTATCTTTTCTCCATCAGCACGTCCGCGGATTTTTTTCATTAAAATACCCATCAAAACAGATTCTTTCTCTCCGGGGTTTTGTTTCACTATTTCCTTTATAATATTTCTCAATTCATCGTCTGATATTTTTTTAAATTTACTAATTATTTCTTTTAGACTTTCGCCTTGAACAATAAGTTCAAATATTTGCTGCAACGAATCTTTTGATAAATTCTCTTTTTCTATTTCACTAAAAATTTTTTCAATATCTTTTATATCAATTTTTTCAGTATCAAATCCTCGTCTACTCAAATCTTTTAAAATAGATAAGAATGTGTTTGCAATTATTATTGGATTGATTTTATATTTTTTTCTTATTATCTCAAAATCTTTATAATATTTTGATCTTATTATCTGATTGGCTAATTCTTTAGGCATAATTTTTTCTAATTCTTTTTCAACCTCAAGTAATGTTTTAGGTATTTCTATTAAGTTCAAATACAATTCTGTGATCTTTATTGGTTGTATATCTGTTTCAGGATAAAGACGACCAGAACCAGGTAATGGCCTTGTATATTTTGATCCAATATCATCAGCAATACGTGTTTCTTCTGGAACACCATGTATGCATGCTTTTGCTCTATCAAGAATCGAATTTATTGCCTTTTCGATATTTTCTTTTCCAACGATTATCAAAATTAAATCTCTTTCATTCGATTTTAATAATTCTTTTAATTTGTCAAATTCATAATTCAATTTGTACTTTTCTAAGTCTTCATCACTATGTATAATTCCACCAAATCCAAATGGTTCAACATAAGCTGAAAGCTCTTTACCAAATGTCCTGTCACCACACTGTTTTCTTAATAATCCAGAAAATTTTGGTAGAAGTAATGCAAAAACTTTTCCATTATCATTAATAATTTTTCTTATGAAGTGACAATTTGTATCTTTAAAAATATATGTAACATCTTTTGGAGTTGATTTAATATCTTTTAAACCCCTTTTTTTCAATTCTTCACGAATTTCTATTAATGAAATTTGTCTTTGAACTTCATTTTCTATCAGTTTCTCTATTTTTTCTAATTCTTGAAATCCCTTTATTTCGATACGAGCCCCACCTTCAATAGAAATATTCACATCTTGGCGGATGCTTCCAATACCACGTACAACATCAACACTTCTCAGTAGCAGACCGATTTTTTCAGCAACTTCTTTTGCTTGTTCAGGCGAATGCATATCAGGTGCTGTTGCTATCTCAACTAGTGGTATGCCTAATCTGTCAAGTCTATATTCTATAATGTTGTTTGTTTTTTGTATTGAAGGTGCTGAATCTTCTTCTAGACATATGGTTTGTATACCAACATTTCCAAAGCTCGTTTCAAGAAAACCATTCAATCCAATTAAAATTGTTCTTTGGAATCCAGAAACACATGAACCATCTATTACTGTTTTTCTCATGACATGCAATTCATCTAAAATATTACAATTTAGCATCTTACATATCTGCAATGCTGTTCTTAATGCATATTCATTTAAATTCTTTGGCGGGTCTTCATCCAATTCCACAAGACAAGAAGAATTTGTATTAAATTTATATACGAATTTCTTTCCACGAAGATATTCATGAAGTGCGGCTGGATCAAAATCACCAAGTTCTCCGGGAACTACACGTAATCTTCTCTCTATTGATAGAGGAAATTCTTCTGTTTTTATAATTGGACAAAAACAAAAGAGCTTGTGGCGACTGTTCAATTGTTGATGAATCTCTAATCCAATTTTAAGTCCAAGTTTTTTGTAGTCCATAAATATCAACAAAAATTAATTGGTAACAAAGAATTATAAAACTTTACAAATTAGAATTTATATATTATCTATTTTCTTTTCTCTATCCCAAACAATTTTGTTTTTCTTTTTCAGGTATCTTATTCGATGAAGTGGTATCTCACATTTTAATTCTTTTAATGGAATTTCTAAAATTTTATTTTCAATTCTATCAAAATACCCAACAATATAATCATTTATATTTTCTCTTTTGCCCCATTTTATTTTGTTTATGATTTCATGTATTGGTTTCATAAATTAAAATATATCATATAAACTAAAATTTAAATTTCAAAATAAATATGTTGTCATACCTTTTTTCTTTCTAAGTTTTATGCTGTTTTTTGGCCAATGCTTTTTGCCTTTCTCACAAAGTCAGAATTATTGATTTTCAATAACCTGAAAGATATAGAATCTTAAATTTAGAATTAACAACCACCGAAAGCTTTATATAATTAAATGCTACTATATAGTAATAACAATATGTGGAATAATTTAAGGTGATTATATGAAGAAAAAAATAGATAAAGTTTTTATCCCGAATGATGAAAGAAAAAAACCAAAAAGTTATAAAAATAGTATCGGTGTCAACACTAGTTATAATGGTGGCACAGTTAAAAAAGTACAGTATTTCGTAGATAGGCACGGTGTTGTACATTTTAGTCGTGAAGCTTGCCTAGATGCGGAAGAAGGCTATAAATAAACTAAGATTATAGAAAGGTGAGATTATGGACGTTTGTATTTGTAGCGATTTTGGAAGAAAACAAAATATCCTAAAGCATGTTCAAAGAAAGAAACAATTCATAAAATTCTATAAATGGTAGATTGCATGTCTATCCATTAAAATTTAAAGAGTATAATAATTTAAAGTTTTTGAATCATAGTATGTCATAAAATGATGAAGACTTAATATGAATCCTAAATTTATGTACAAAGAATCAGATGTATGCAGACTCAGATCTGGTATACTTGCCCATAGGGTTGGTGCTATATGTTTATATTCTCTGAAAATAGAAAGATCTGAAGAAAAAATCCTCGAAAATATAATGAAAAATGGTTTATACAATCCTGTTTACTTGAATATCACCAATTTTGATGGTATTAATGGTAGTGTTAATGATAGTCTAAATGGATATGGCAAACGTGGTTTTGATGTTAAAACTAATAAATATGGTAGAAAAAAACTTAGCGTAATATTTAATTACGAACTCAATCGAAAACTAAGACAAAAAGATATTTTTTCAGATGAATTGTTGGATATGATTTTACAAAAAACTTTTGATAAATTTGGTAATTCTTTGCATTCTAAAAATAAGGATGATTGGGTCAATATTAATAATTTTGTAATTGAAGAATTTAATAAAAATAGAATATGTATTTTGAATATTGAATATCATGAAGACATAATACCTAGAATATTTTCAATTTATCTTTATGATAAATTTAAAGAAAAAAATATAATTGATGAAAAATGTAAAATGTTTGTAGATTATTTTTATTCCCCTATCTATGGTTTCTCGGCAAGTGAATTAGAAAAATTAAACAATAATAATTATTTGATTACTTCATTTGATGTAACAAAAGATTATTTTGAGGCATTTATATTTTGTACTCAAATGAGAAAACCAAAAATTAAAATTAATATAACACCCAAGTTAATTGGAGAAATTGAAAATATACCAATATATTTAATCTGAATATTTGATGCTACTTTCTGCTATTAAACCATATTAATTAAAATAAAAACACCCTTGGGTCTATTCTTTCAACGATCTCGCCAACATAATTTGTTATAAGCATTCGCTTTGCCTCTATTGGATCTTTTGTATGTCCAAGAACCCACGAGAGCTTTACAAATGCTGTTTCTGATTGTATTGGTAATGGGATAACACCAACTTCCTGAAGCAGTCGTCCTGTGCTATAAACATTCATATTAACACGACCATATGGGCATTGTGATGTCATCCCAATTATTATACCTTTCTTTGTCATCCTTTCTATAGTTTTTAATAATTCTTTATGATGTTGTGTAAACTTGTCAACTGCATTCACTGGTGCATGGCCAAGACCAGTTCCCTCTAGGATAATGCCCTTATATCCGAGGTTCTCATACGCCTCCAATTCTTTATAATTGAAACCTGGACGCACTTTTAACATTGCAACATTATTTTCGAACATTGCACATAATTTTAATTCTCTTGTTTTGTCTTTTTTTGTATAATCTTCAAAAAATTCTATCTCGCCATTTTTTGTTACTTTTGCTATTGGGTATATATCTATAGGTCTGAATGTATCACGTCTTGATGTATGCATTTTTTTTACATTAACACCAGAAATTATATAACAAAAATCATCACTCTCTGTTCCGTGCATACAAACAGCAACACCAGAAAAATCAGTTTTTGCTATAAATTGTATTGCACATAAAAGATTCATTGCTGCATCGCTACTTCCTCTGTCACTGCTTCTTTGAGACCCAACAATAATTACAGGTATTGAAAGATTTTGCAATGCAAAGGACAACGCAGCGGATGTATAATGCATTGTATCAGTTCCATGCGTAACAATAATACCATCTATACCTTTTTCTATTTCCTTTGCTATTTCTTTTGCAAGTATAGACCAATGCTCTGGTTCTAAATCCTCTGAAAACATTTGAAAAATCGTCTTTGTCTTTATATTTGCAATGTCTGCAAGCTCTGGTATAGATAATAAAATTTCTTCTGGTGTCATAGAAGCAACAACAGCACCTGTCTTATAGTCTATACGTGATGCAACTGTACCACCTGTATGTAGAATAGCAATAGTTGGTTTACCTTTATCTGGTTCATATTTTTTTATTTTTTCTTTTGGTTTAATATTCGTCTCACCTTTTGTTTTTTTTATTTTTGCATTCTTAAATTCAATGCCAATGTTATACCCATTGTCCAATTTTATAATAAGTGTATTTTTATCACCCGCTGATTTTGGCATAAGGATGCCTTCATACATTTTTCCATCCTTCTCAACAGAAATCCTATGGCCAATACTTATGTTCAATTTACTAAGTTCTTTTTCTATCTCATTTGAATAAGACATGAATATTTATATGTTAACTAAGAATATAAAATATTAACAATTCGCTCAATTCTAAATCTTCTGTATAAAAATTTGGCAATCGTGATTAAATTAGTGATGAGCATGGAGAATAAAGAAGAAGATAATAAAAAATAATGAGACAAATAGAAATTCATGTGAGCTCATATATTTTGTAGATAGATTTGAACATATAATAATCTTAATCGCAAAGATTGTTTAGAAGCGGAAAATGGATATAAATAAATTTTATAATTTTTTTAATTTTTAATATATCTCAATTTCTATTTCTCTAATATTCCTAAACCCTTTATCACCTGTTATAAATTTTTTGCAATTTGTTACAATTGCTGTAGCAATGTGGATACAGTCAAAATATGTAAGATATTTTTCTATTTTTTTATAATATCGTGAACGTAATTTTCCTGCAAGTATCGCTATCTCTGCATCAACAGGGATAATTTCCAAATTAGGTAACGATTGTATATAGAATAAAATCTCCTCCATACGCTCCTTTCCTTTCTTCCTTTTAATGTGAAATGCCAATTCAGATAAAAGTATAGATGATACAACGCCATTATTATTTCTCAGATATGCTTCTGCTTTTTTTGCAATGTCAGGATTGTCTGATAAGATATCCATAAACACAAATGTGTCAAAATATACTTTTTCTTTTTGTTCATTCATATTTTAACCTACACTAATCTTTAATTTATTTTAAATTTTAACCTACATTATTCTTCCTTAATTTCTCTTCTTATATTTTTAAGTGCTATCTCTTCTCCAGCTCTAACAAGACCTTTCAATGGATCATCAGGCTTTGGAACAAGTATTAATTTATTTTCTGACTTTATTATTAATACACTTTTGCCTGGTTGCATACCCAAAGCATCACGAAGGTATTTTGGAATAACTATTTGACCTTTTGATGAAATTTTTGCTTCTTCCATAAAATCACAATTTTTATTAAACTTTACTATTTCTTACTTTATTATTTTAAATTTTATTTATTATTATATCAATCTTACTAATGATATAAAAGTAGGTTTTATATATCTTTAAAGTTTACTATCACTACAACAAAAATACAAAATTTTGTATAAAATCAGTAGGAATTCTATTTTCTAACATAACTAAAAGTTTATATTTTACTTTTTCGATCTCTAATTCATGAAAATGGCGAAAAGGTGAATAATTATGTTTTCAACGCCACAAGAATGTAAGGAATATGTGGAAAAGAATCCATGGATATTAAAAAATGAAATAAAGGAAATAGCAAAATATCTGTTAAAAAATTGTAAAGAATATCTCCCACGCGTTTTCTCAATTATTTACATCTTTGATGAAAATTCGAGAGACAAAGCATATTCCGAACTCCTTGCACTTTCAAGGTATGTTGAGCATAATTATAATCTTAAAAAGAAAAGAGGTGATTGAATGTCACCATGCAAATATTGTGAGGCGTATGCAAGATATTTAGAAGCTTATGAGCGTTGGGTTAAGAATGCTTATTCATTTGGAAACATAGGAAATCCTACCAGCGAAGCTTACAAACTAACACCAACATTTTTGGCTAATGGAGGAATTCAATACACAGATGAATATGGTCATGGACAATTTAAAATATTTTACCATGCTAATGGAGCACCTATTATTACTGCGAGCAGCAGAGAGCTAATTCAAGTTATTAATGGAAGATCAGAAATAGATAGACTACTTACCAGAATTAAAGATGGAAATTTCTTTAACGATTAATTTTATTTCAAAATTTATGTCACTTTTGAGTAGCGAAAGATTTAAATACTAGGAATTACAAATAATAATAGGGTGTGCTAGATGAAACCTGTATTCATTGTTGATAATCCTGTATTTGACACAAATAGTGAAACATATATTTCTGATTTCATTAGAAAGTTTTCAAATAAGCTAGGAATAGATAAACATGTAATAATATCTGAAGAATACGATTCAAATCTAGTAAAAAGTTATCGCAAACTTTTGGAAATGGCAGAAAAAGATGGGTGTAAAATCTACGAAGTACCAAGATATATGACAGATGGTCATAAAGGTAAACAAGAAGGAAAAAAAATCTTTATAGCAAATGATTTAAATCTATTGGAGAAAATTATTGTAGGCTGGCATGAGTATTTAGCAACTGGACTCGAAAAACACGATGATAGAAAGATACAAAAATATGAGGAATATTTATTCTCTCCATATGGACCAATGCCAAATCCGATTTTATATAAGGCAACTATAGAAATGGGGAAAAGGGCAGGCATAAGGTGAAGAAATATGGGTTGGTTTCTAGATCTTTTAAAGCTTAGTGGAATTTTAGGCGTGATGACTACTGAAGGTACTGTATTTGGTGGAAAAGATGGTACTGGTATTTTAGGTAAAATTATATTTTCAATTCCACCTCCTCCGCCACAACCACCGTCACCACACCAGCATGGACATTATCCATTGGATTTAAAATATCCGCAATATAGACCAAATAGAAATGAGAATATTTTTTATAAATTTAATAACTACTGAATAAATTTATTGGCTTCTATAATTATCATATTTCTTCTAAAAATTACCATTATCTTTTTATTTAAAAGAGTATAAATAATTATTATGCCAGCTGAAGATATAGGTTATGTTATTTTTGTCCAATTGTTTGGAATGGCAGAATATCCTAGTTCACCATTTACAGGAAATATAATAAGGGATTTGATACAATTCTTGTTTATCCCAACTGTTTTTATACTTCTTTTAATTTATATGATACTAGGGAGATTATTTAGTCTAACATTGGGAGCACAAGTAAAATTACGTGTATTAGTTGGTGTTGCAATTTACCTATTCATTTTAACAAGCGGATATTACAAAATATTTGCATATCTTGCAGGACCATACTTCATATTTTTGATATTCATATTAGGATTATTTTATTTTATATTTTCCCATTTTGGTGCTAGAGGAGAAGGTGGTGGTCATTATCCAGAAAGTCGGAAACCTGATGAATCAATATTAAAAATTGGTGAAATTGATAGGGAAATAGAAGATACGATGAAGGAATTGGAGATAGCAAGAAAAACTGGATCAAAGGATGAAGCCAGATATTGGGCTGAAAAATTAGATAAATTAAGAGAAGAACGTGCTGAATTAGAGAAAAAATTAAAGCCATGGAGAATTTAGTGTGATAATTTATGCTACCATTCGATTCAATAACAATAACATATGTTGCTTCTTTCTTTTTTATATTTGCAATAATATTTGGTATATTAAATTATGTAAAGGTACTTGGATTTTCAAAAAATGTAAACGCTATTATAGCGGTTGTGATTGCATTTTTTTCAATTGCCTATGAACCATTTGTTTTTAGTATGCAAGAATATATGCCATTTGTAGCTGTAATATTTGTTGTCGTTTTTTTTATTTTGTTTCTGAAAAAGGTATTTGGTAAAGATGAAAAAGAAACATATGATGCATTCCCAATGGCTGTATCACTTGGAATAATGCTTTTGTTTGTTGGCATATTCTGGCAACAGTTATCAGGATTTCTACCATATGGCATTGACCCAATGAATGCTTTATGGATTATAGGTATTCTAATTATCATAGTGATATTTTGGACAGCTTCTAAGCATAAACCTGATCAACAAATAAAATAAGAAGATTTTTTGGTGGATCATTTTTAGCACTTTGAGGAAATTTTTTATCTCTGTAATAAATAATTTGATAGTGATGATCAGCATTCTGCTGGCTTAAGAGCATTTTATATGGCAGTTATTTATGAAATCCATCTAGAAACCTATATCAGAAATCAATAGAAATCGATATTTTATACGATGGGGTGCTCTAGTGTTTTGTAACTCACATCTACAGTACTTGCAAATCAAGTATCTTTTTTAGTTCTATCAAAAATATTTTGTCTATTTTTAGATATATTCTCTACTATAGAAATCAATATTAAAAACAAATAGAAGAAATTAATCATTACATCCTTGGACAAGATGTAATTATCCCTGATTTTGGACTGAATTTGGACACATCTACTTTTTGGACTATTTTTCAATTTCTAAGAAATTAATGTAATTGTGCATAAAAAGAGATTTCGGTTGCACAAAATATATGATTCAAAATATAAAATATTGAAATTTGGTGTCAAAAATGCCTGAAACATTTAGTAATGTGGTAGATTTTGAAGTGCAAAAGGCCAAAATAATGGTTATTGGTGTTGGTGGAGGCGGGAATAATACAATCTCAACACTTACAGATAAGGGTATTATTGGTGCTGAGACAGTTGCCGTGAATACAGATGCAAAACATCTTGGAATAACTAAAGCACATAAAAAACTTCTTATTGGTAAGTCTGTTACAAAAGGTTTAGGTGCAGGTGGTTATCCCGAAACAGGCAAAAATGCAGCACTTGAATCCAAAAATGATATAAAGAATCTTTTGAGTGGTGTTGACCTTGTTTTTATTACATGTGGTCTTGGTGGGGGTACAGGTACAGGTGCTTCTCCAGTCATAGCACGCTTTGCAAAAGAGATGGGCGCTATTGTAATAGCAGCTGCGACACTACCATTCAAGCTTGAAGGTGCAAGAATTTTAAAAGCAGAGGAAGGACTTGTTAAATTAAGAGAGACTTGTGATACTGTTATAGTTATCGAAAATCAAAGACTTTTGCAGATGGCAGGAAAGATGCCGTTAAAACAAGCATTTGGCGTAGCAGATGATCTCATAGCAACAATGATAAAAGGAATTACCGAAACAATCTCCATACCTTCTCTTGTTAATTTAGATTATGCAGATGTACGTGCAATAATGCGTTCAGGTGGGGTTGCATCAATAGGAGTTGGTGTTTCTGAGTCGCAAGACCGCGCAAGAGATGCAGTAATCTCTGCATTAAATCATCCACTTCTTGATGTTGATTACACAGGCGCAAATGGTGCACTAATTCAAGTAATTGGTGGAGAGGACATGAGATTAGATGAGATAAATGAAATTGGAGAAATAGTAATGGAAAATCTCGACCAAGAGGCTATGATAAAATTAGGTGCACGTGTACTTCCTGAGTTCGCTAACAAAATACAGGTCATTACAATTATAACAGGTGTGAAATCACCATACATACTTGGTCATATAAAAAAAGAAGAAACAGCAAAAACCAAATATTCAAAAGAATTGGGTATAGAAACTGTGAGGTGATTTTTATCTGCTCAATGAGATTTAAATTCAATAATATGATGCCTAAAAAATAAGGAAGAAAATCATGGGTTTATCTTCCTGTTATGCTGACCACACACCCCAAAACTATGGGCAGCTGAGATAGATGACGATCATACCGCCGAAAAGCAGTAATTGTGGTCTAATCTCGGCTGCCCACGTCTTCTCTTGAAGACGTAAATTTATACTTAACCACACCCCAAAGAAAGAAGGCAGCTGGTTTGGCAAATTTGGAATAAAAAACTAAATTTGCCTGCTGGCTGCCAACTCTTTCTATTAATGCCAAATTAAGGGTTATCTCTACAGAAAAAGAACGAAATTATTTATGTCAATCTTCTATTTTTATTCTTTTTTACATCTGCAACCTGTCATGAACATTTTACACTTTGGGCAAATTGGTGGAAGTACGACTTTTTCTATTGGTTTTTTTCTCTCCATAAAATTAAAAATTAAAATTAGGGTATTTAAAGAATTACTCATAAGTAACAAAATAGAAAGCTTTAAATACGTTTTATATTAAATTAATAATTTTTAAGTACCGAATTTCATAACCCTTAGCAATTTAATTTATGTTTGAACAATTTATATCAAAATATGGCTATGATGCTTGGTATGAGTATCAAGCAATAGAAGTTTATTAAATAGGTTTATCTTTCTCCCCTATTTTTGTATTGTTTTTCAAATGTTATATTT
>JAWCLW010000008.1:0-12113 GCA_039091535.1 Candidatus Aenigmatarchaeota archaeon
TTAACCAACGATAATAGGCACTACGGCTGATGGTCAGTAACCGGCATAAGCGCGTCAGCGAGAACTGCTGCTGGTGATCGCGAATGAACTGATATTTCAGATCTTTTTTTTTGAGAAAATCGCTAGCGCCTTTTTTAAAATATCACGTTCTTCTTCGGCCTCCCGCAGCTGCTTCTTCAGTTGACGGATCTCTTCATCGGGCGTTTTCAACTTGCCATTGCCGGGAAAAGCATTACTGGGATCATCCGCATGTTCTTTGATCCACCGGTGAAGGATGTTAGGATGAATCCCCAGACTTTCAGCCACCTGGGCGATCTTACCATCTCGGTTAGCAACTAGTTGAATCGCGTCTAACTTGAATTCTCTGGTGTATCGGCGCCTGGTTTTTATGATACTCATTGGGACATTCCTTGGTTAGTTAGTTTGATATTATACGCTCTAACTTAACTCCGTGTCCGATATAATATAGCAAATCCAGCTTGGAAAATAAGTGATTAAGCTTCAAATTTGAATTAAGTTACTAACTGAGTTAATAAGAATTCATGCGAATAATAACTTCAGCAATCACCAATCGAGTTATTAACAATTAAAATATGATTAAAATGAGGCTTTCTTTAATTTTATTGAAAGCATGTACAACTCAAAATTTTCATTATATCCGCCTTGTCCCTTAATTTTATATGGAGTTCTGTTGAATTCGAACCCAAAATCAATCGAAAAAGAATCGAACTCAAAACCAACACCAACAGAAAAAAAAGCACCGCTTATTTGTTTGTTTTCTCCATCAATATACATTTTTGGATCAGTCCCAACGCCAACGCGTATAGGAATCCGTAATCTACTAATTTTAAAGAAGTACTGAGCGCCCAATCGAGTTTGGAAGGTATTTTTATAACCTATTTGTTGTTTATCTCCTTCCTGATAGTATTCAAATGGCTTTTTAAATTCTCTAACAAATTTTCGACATTCACACCATCCTAAATCCGCGCTATATATCAAATCATTGCTGAAATTATATGCCACCCCAAATCCTATTATCCACGGCATGTTAATTGTAGCCCGGTAACTATGTGACTTTTCTGTAAGAATTCCTGGTGAAGCTATTTTGATACCAATGCGAAAATCATTCTTATATTTATACAGAAGGCCTATGCCTAATGAAATTGGACTCCAATAATCATATTTTTCATCTTTGTTCCCCCCAAAAGATTCTTCACTGAAATCTCTAAATTTTAGAAATCTCTCTCCAAAGAGTAAATTATAATTCATGCCCAAAAATAGATTGTCACTATAAGGATAGGCAAAATTTATTGTAATTGAATTTATCCCACCTAACTGAGCTTCTGAAAACTCAGTTGTTTTATAACTATGATAAAAATCAATTAGCTCATAGAATGAAAAAGATCCGATCAAATTAATGTTATTTATTTTGAAAAGAGGAATCTTAAAGCCGATAAATAAGTCTTTCGGATGATTGCTATTGTATGCATTTGTATAAAAATCTTTGATATTTGAAGTTATTTGATAACTCTCATACACCCTAGAAATGTAAACTTCATAACCCCTTTTTTGAGCTACGCCCGCAGGATTCCAAAATACCGCCGTAGGATCTTCAGCAAGAGCGATAAAGGCGCCACCTAAACTTCTCGCTGCAACACCTGGACCTTTGATATGAAAATTTTGTGCATTAAGATAAAGCGGGATAGATAGGACCACGATTGGCAGAAATCTCATTTGCACCTCGCATATTCTTTCTCAGATTTCTAATATGCTAGAAAAACTATATTAATTATCTGAGCAGGGTCATTTTTATAGTTTGTGAAAAGCTAGGGGTCAAAAATTTACAAAAATAAATTCCATTTGCTACAGGGATATTTTTTTCATCTGTACCATCCCAAAATGCAGAATGCTTCCCAGCCGGCTGAATATCTAATTCAATGGTTTTAATTAACTCCCCTAATAAATTATAGATTAAAATTGTAACATTTTCATCTCTGGGAATTTCATATCTTATTTCAGCATTCATCCAGAAAGGATTGGGATAGCTTGCATATAATTTATAATCCTTAGGCACCAAATTTTCTTTTAAAAAATGATTAATAAATTGTTCTTTTCCGACCAGTAATTTAAAATGATGCTGCAAATATTGTGAGCTGCAATTTATGAATATTGAATTTTTTTCTCGTAAATTTTGCTCTAGATTTAATTCCTCACAAATGACCAAAATTCGATAATCAGACGGCACGGTTGCAATGTCATTAAAATCTAAGCTTAATTGCGTCGTTGAAATATTGGTGTTGACTTCAAAATCCCATACATATCCATCTGAACTCAATGGCCTTGCATCAATAGCATATTCATCGCATGCCTGCTGCCATTCAGGATGAAGAAAACAAACCTTTACATATTCACCTATAGCTGGAGGCTCAGGGCGATCAAAATGATCTAAAGATTCAGAAGCTTCTTTTAATACGGCAGCAATATTATCGATGTCTTGGGCTTGCTCGCAACTAGCATTGATGCTGATAAACCACGCATATTCTGGCTTTTCAATTGGAGATGATAAAGTTGTTGGTCCATATTTTTCATTGAAATTCGGACAAATAAACAATGTATCTTCTAGATTAGAAAAAACAGCAGCACCTTCCCAAGGGAAAAGAATTTGCTTTGATTCATCTAATTTGGAATAATCTATCCATTTGCCCTCATGGGCAATTAAATTAACCGTTTTGAATTTGGATAGACAAATATGATCGATTGGGATTGGGAAATTAAATGGATTTGCAATAAAATTCCATCCTGGATGAACTGGATATTTAAATTTTCTATCAGTAGGAACAGTCCATCCCGTTTGAGGTTGAATAAATCGTTTCGGGTAGCGATAATCGATCAAAAGCAAAAATGATTTTCCTGGTGCGAAATTCGAAAATGGCTTATCAAATGAATATGTATCTATTACTATCGGCTTTGTTCTTCCGCTTAATGCTTCAAATTGATAATCAATGCATCTCCAACGGTGACCATGGAAATCCTCGAGGGAAAAACTTTCTTTCAAAATATCTTTAGCTGAATGAGTCAGGCCATCTAAAGGAATCGAGATAAATTGATAGTATTGTTGAGCATTTCCTCCTTGCAAAAACTCTTTTTCGCCAGAATCATCAAAATTTTTTGTTTTTGTTAGACCTGGCTCAGTAATTTGAATCGGTGGAGAAATATAGCGAAATTCTTTAGTTAAAGCAGGATAGCGAGTTTTATTCCCAGATTTGTCAACAGCCTCAATAAAAAACTCTATTCCTTTTGAGGTTATTTTATTCCCAGGGATGTCATAAGTAAAAATAGAATCTAATATTCCCGAAGCTTTCATCGTTATCGGCTCAAATTCGTAATCACCTCCTTTTCTAATAAAGAGCAAGATAGAATCTGCTTTTAAACCTGAATGCCTATCATAAATTTTAGCACTTATTGATACCTTTTTTTTCCAGATTGGACTTGTATATTCAGGGGAATCTATCGAGGGTGGTTTATTATCTATTCCTTCTCCTTTCAATGAAATTGTTAAAGTTTTATCAGAACAAACTTCACCTTGATTGTCTAAGTCCCAAAAATGTATTCTTATAGAGTCGATGTTTCTTGAAGTGTTAACAGGAGTAAATGTAATTTTTATAGTTTTGGCTGGCGCATTTGGTAATAATTTGCCTTTAGACTCAAAGGAAAACTCCCAGGGTGGTTTGCTAGGCGTATGGACTGTTTCAAAATAAAGCGGAATATTCCCAATATTTTGAAATTCAAAAGTCGTGTCTTTTTGTTCATCAATATAGTTTGAAACGTTCCAGTTTGTATCTTTATCTGTTCCACTAAGCCAACTAGAAATGATTGTTCCAGTGATCGGCGCAGTTCGGATAGCGCCATCTATTTTTGAACCAGGCTTGCCGTATCGATAGAAAATCTCCAGAGTATCTTCGTGATATTTGAATAAATCACACTTGTTGAATCTAATATGAATTGAATCTTGTTTATAATGAATGCCATCATAAGGATCTAATTCAAAACTATCAGGATCTATTATTTTGAATACATCATTTATTTTTAATTTCAAGTTATCTACCCAAACTTTATGTTGCGGGGATATATTTTTTATATATAGGATCCTATCTTGCGGCAATTTTTTTACGTGTATGGAATCAAAATTCAAAGCACTTAAAGGGAAAGGTTCTATTTTATGCTCTACTCCTTTTCCGAATAGCTTAACTGTGACTGTTTCATCACAATCTACTAAACTGCTATCATGGTAAGCAATAATTAAATGATTCTGAAACTCTCCCTCTTCTTTGGGAACAAAAAATAAATTAATGTTTTTGCCTAATAAATCATTCCTAATTGTATCTGGTATCAAAAAGCCTTTCTCAATAATAAACGGACTGGTCTCTGGTTGAACAAAAACTGAATCAACTATTAATGGAATATTACCCTCATTCTTCAATACTAATTTCTTTTGATAGCTTCTGTCATCAACAGGAATATCATCAAAATGTATTGTATCGTTTTCTGTCGATAATTTTGCATCCAAACCCTTCCATGCTATATTTATTTTTATTTTTTGCTTGGGAGGACCTTTTTCAGGAATATCATATTCAATGAGGATGGAATCTAATCCTATATTTTCGCTCATAATGATAGGATGAAATGAAAATCTTACAATCCCAGAACTTTTATTTGGATTATTAAATTCATTTTGCCAGCCCTCCTTATCACCTAGTAATTTAATAGTCCGTCTAACATTTAGAGGTGGAGGTATGACACGGAAATTTCTAAAAGAAACATTCCCTTCTTTCTTCCAATTTAAGGATATTGTATCGGTATCTAAAATATGCACCTTTAAATAGCAGCTATTATCAATAACAAAATCTCCTCCTTTTCCAGTACCAGATAAAGCTATGACATGAGAACCTTTTAGGACTGGGGGGATAAAAATGTCACGCCACCCAATTTTTAAACTGCTTTTAATATCTTCATATTTTTGGGGCCTGAAAGTCAAGGAACAAATTTTGGTTTCGCCAGGATACAAGACCAGTGAATCAGGTATATTTAATCTAAAATTAGCCGTATCACCTAATTCAACTAAAAAAATCAAGGGGCTGAATGAATTGTAGTTTTTTATGGTTATCGTATCGCTCTTGGTGGTATTTTGTGGAATATTTCCAAAATCAATGGGACCTGGCCGAATATAGGGTGTCCTACCCTGATCAAATTCGTATTTGAAAACCCCAGTGCCAGCCGTACCCATGTAAACAATATTTGGATTATTTGAATTCACACAAAATGATTCACCATATTGACCATTGGGATATCCAATCGTAACATCTTTTATATCTGTACCAATGATATTCCGCCAGATGCGACTAAATCGATTAACTGAATCAGAAGTCATCGCATATAAAACACCTTTAAAGGCTGGATCTGTGGGAATGATATGAAGTTCTTGGATATTGCTATCGGATAATGCTAAATATGGGTAGTTAAGCCAATTTTTACTAATCTCTTCATTCACAGCATGAAATTTTATTCCCCTGGAAGTGCCAGCGAATAGCTCGTTTGTTGTTTTATTGAAAACAATGGAATTCACATAGCTATTTGCGTTCCAAAAAAATGGTAATGTTGAATACTTATCATTCGAATTAATCTGATATACTTTTTTGTCTTGGCTTATATATAATTTATTTCCATCTAGAATTTTCGCTGAATCGATTGCAATGCTTGTCACTGGTTCTGAATCCAAAACAACAACCTCTTTCCATTCTGATGATTTATAGCGATATATTTTACCATCCTCGGTTCCCGCATAAATATTAGGACTTGTTTTCTGCTCGATCTCAAGGGCAGAAATGCTGCTATTGTCTGGTAATTGACCTCTATTGAACGAGATTGCGGAAGCAGATTGCTTGTATGTCCAAAAAATCCCCTCCCCTTTGGTTCCAAAATATATTTTATTAGCTCCAGGATGAGAAGCAATGGTTGTTATAAATTTGAATATCTTTTTTTCTATCCAATTTGGATCGATGCCTATTTGTCGATCGAACAACATGCCATCAGAGCCACACCAAAGTCGATTGTCATTTTCAATAATAGCATGAATTCGATGGGCAAATAGACTCTCAAAGTTTTTTGATTTCCAGCCTGCATTATTAATATTGGAATATATTCCATCATTAGATCCAGCCAAAAGAAATTCAATATTGTTTTCGGGAACTGCAAACGAATTTATTGAGGGCGATGACAGCCCCGTTCTGGAATACTCAGGCCATATTTGTACATCTTCATAAGTGATTTCATCCTTGCAAAATATATGAGCCCCCTGAGTGATAGCATAAATTCTAACAATATCTTCCTGAACTGGACTTACTGTATTGCTGAAGCAGGGCTCCAAATGAGTTATTGCACTGTCCTTTAAAAAGTCTTTCCAGGGCTCTTCCTGATTCTCTAGTACTGAAAATTTTCCACCCTGCGGTGTACCTGCATAAACAATAAAAGCTGTATCTGCTGGAGACCTTAAGAACAATCGTTCGGCCAAACAATTTATCTTTGTATGGGATAATATATGAATATATTGAGCGGAGGGATCAAAAAAATTATTGAACCGATAGAGACCATCTTCGGTAGCCACAAATATGCGGCCTAAAATATCTCGTTTTTTATGATCTTTCTGTCTATAGGGAGCTACATCGAAGACATCTGTGTTACGCAGGATAGAACCAGCAAAATTTGGTTGCTTATTACCTTCTAAAATGATTAATTGGTTCTTATAGTCGTTATTAGTGTGATAACCTATTGCATAAAATGCTTCAGGATGTTGAATATCTTCGCAGTTCCTCAAACGAAAGATACTATAACTACCAAGCTGGTCTTCCCAATATGACAGCCAGACAGCACTCCTTATGTTAACCAAATCTAAATAAAACAATCCACTCGTTGTGCCAGCATAAATTTTATTGCCTTTGATCATCAGGCTCAAAATGTTCCAACAAGGCAGATTATCATTTTTTTGATGCCAGCTTGGTTGATTACTCTGAAAATTTTCTGTCCAATAGAATCCTCCACCCAGTGTTCCAATATAGACTTTATTTTGATTTTGAGGATCGATTGCAACCGCCTGGATATTGCCGCCTAACGGACCTCGATCGGATAAATCCCAGGAGTTGTCGGTTGCTTTGGCAGCACCTGCATATAAAATTAAAAATAAAATATATATCAATAGTGTTCGATCGAACTGATTTTTATCTCTTGCATTCATATTATTTCATCCATAAAAATTGATTTCAGAAATTCATTTTGTCTATTTTGGGAAATTGGCTGGAGAAGGGATTTTGGGGGGAGCATTCTTTTGAGATTTTAGATAATACCATATGCCCGTATAAACAAAAGCGCTAGTACCCCATATAAAAAATTCATATTTTTTTTCTTCGAGTGAATAAGAATATGAGTTTTTCTGATTTTCATTTAGAGTAATTTTCTGTTTTAGCTTTTTATATCCTTTCTTTTTTAACACAATAAATACTTCTTTAAATGCAAGAGAAAGAGTATCTGGAGTCATTTTTTTGGTATATTCGATATTTTTCTTATTTGGTCCTAAATATATGAGTGCGCCTGGAGGAGAAGAATTTAATATTAAATAAGATATTTCCTTTTTTATGAAAAGCGTATCGATAGCTTTAAAATCTCTGCTACCAACAATAGATAAATCGTTAAGTTTTATTTTATTTACTGTCTTATCTATTTTCCTAATATAAATTGTATTTGTATTGATGCTGTCTACATTTATTCCATGCTCTTCTGATTCTGATTTAGAACCAATTCTGATTTTAAAATATATTTCATTTTTTTCTTGCCTATTAATAATATTATTATTAGAATCCAGAGCAACATATTCTGCTTTAATTAAATAATTTTGCTCTATTTCTTTAGCGAAGTCTTTTGATTCTAATAAAAGCGTTATTGGGCCCTCTGTAAAAATGATATTAAATCTATCATATTTATTTAAATCTATTATTTTTTCCTCATCTTCTATTTTGAAAAATATATATTTCCTAAAAGAATCAATTTCTACTTTGTTCTTAATTTTATAATATGTTGGTGGGGTAATTGGGGGTAATCCCTTGCTTCTAATGTAATAATTATCAATAATTTTGTATTGAGCATATGTTTTTAAATTATAAGCAATAGAAATAATATAAATCATTATTAATATAATATTTTTCATAATTTTTGTAGATTTTCCAGTAAATCAATTTTTATTAATATTGCTAATTAATTAAATTGTTCAATTATTTCTATCTTATCTCTTATCAATTTTGTATAGCTAGCAAGTATTAATATATATGATTGATGAGATATATGATAACCTAAATGAAGACGTTCATATTCAGCTGATGCAAAAAATTCTAACAATTCATTTTTTTCTTTTCGATTTAGATAATCTATAGAAAATGTATTTTTAATGAAATCTGGAATTGCTTTAAAAGCTGGCAAGTGATAAGATAAAAATTTGTTAATAACATTCTTATTTTTATATGATTGTTTTTCAATAAGAAAATTATTATCATCTCGAAATAAATGTTTTAAATAAAGCATCATACCAAAATAATCTTCAGGTTTTATTATATTAGATTCATTTTTAAGATAATCTATTGCCTTTTTGATATTAAATATGTTTAGCAAAAATTCAACGGTGTCCACTGTGGCATAAGTTACTTGGTCCCTATATTTGTCGAAGTTAAACCAGCGTTGAGACATGGGGAATACGGCAATAAGATTTATTTTATTATTTAATGAATCCGAGTATTCAATTTCGCTAAGAACAGAAGAATCGCTATTCCAGTGAAAAAATTTAATGCCTATATTTTCAAAGGACTTTCTTATATTTGTTAGATAGTAGCTTACCCAAACGTACCTTCTTCCCCATAAGTTGCATATGTGATTTATTATATCTTCCCCTTTTGAATTAGGCTGCTTTTTTCCATTAATATTAATAATTCTAACGCCCTCATCGTACCAAGATTCCTCTAGCGTGTTTTTATCTTGAACCATAAGAGCAGTTGAATATTTTGAGAAGAATTCAATTATATCGTAGATAATTCCTTTTTGAACAATATTTCTTCTAAGATCAGGGAATAAACCATTCAGTGTTGAATCAGATAATAGCGTAATAAAAAGAATTTTATTATTTTTAGTTGATAGACTAATAAAATGCCTATCTAAAAAACGGGCTGCATCAATCTTATCATAACTAAATATTTTTTTTAAGTCGGGTGTAAGATGATTATATTCATATTGATATTTTTTTTTATAATCTTTGCTTATTTCATAGGTTCCATTTTTATAATATCCAGATTTAATAAAATAATTATATTTAAAGCTTTCTTCTTTATCAGAGACATATTTCTTACAAACATTATATTCATTTGGTCCTAAATAACTCCATTTTTTAATATTTGGTTGAGAAAAATAATTAAGGAAGTACTGAGATATCAAATTGTAAATATTATTTGAAAAAAATTTATTAAATGATTTATTAGTTTGCAATTTTTCATTTAAACAATCTGTTACATATTTAAGAGTCTTACTGCTGATTTCTTTTTTCGAAAATGCATCCTTTCCCAGATAATCATCAATTATCTCATAAAAAGCACAAGCAATTGATGAATCGTCAACAATAGCACTAGGAGTTGGCGCATCAATTATTTCTGAAAGGGGAATAGAATATTTTTCAAGATCGTCATGAGTTGTTCTATAAATTTCGACTCTCAAAGGATCATTATTACTCAGTCTCCAAGTTTTAAAAGTGAGATCGGGCCTAATAATTAAATTTCCATTTTCTTCTTTGCAATTAATTCCAACAATTGCAGAGTAAAGTGATTTCCTTCTTTCTTTCTTTGCGCTTTTGTTATATATATGCTTAAACTTAGCTTCAATATGAACCTCAGAATAAAATTTAATATAGTTAATTTTAATATTTGTGTTTTCTATGACCTGTGTCGTTTCTGTCTTATACCACCATCCATTAAATTCATCTTTAAAATATTGAAATAATTCTTGATTTATAGATGAATCTTTAACAATGCTTAATCCAATTTCGATAAAAGCTGGACCTTCATATATTTTTTCATCTATAGGCTGTTGAATCCAAACGGGCCTTTTAGGATCAAATGATTTTGTTACTGAATCAACAAAAAATTGACTCAATTTTCTATTTATTTGATATTTTATATCATCAGCTGCATTATATATTTTATCATTTGATATTATTTCTTGCGATATCAATATATTAGAATAAAATAAATTTGAAAGGGCTGCTAATATCAATATAACTAATATATTCATATTACCTCCAAATAAGAGAATTACTATTTTCCGATTAGAGTATATGCCCAGGTACCAAAATTAAAACCAGCTTTTGAGTATTTAATAAAAACATAATAACAAATTAAGCTTAAAATCCATTCAATTATAATGATTATCTTTTGCTTAAATGAAAATGATCTTAAAATTTCACTTCTTATTTTTATATTAAAAAATATCGTTGCGCTAAAATAATAACAATTTAAAAATTCTTCAATTCGTTTAATATACTGCTTTTTTGAAATATTTTCAAATTTAATATACTTTAAATTTAATATATTATTTATATATTTATCAATATTTATCTTAATATTTGATGATATAAAATAAATAATTGAAAAAAATGTAATAAAAAAAAACATTAATTTTATTATTTTAAAGGGTCTATATCCTAATCCTAAGAAATAATCATAAAAAAAAGATATTGCTTTTTTTATAGGTTTTTTTTTGACGTATGAAGATGATTCTTTCTGATACTTTGTTGATTTGGCAAAGATGTAATCTAATTCGAACCGTTCAATTCGATAATCATCATCTTTGAAATTTTCTTTAAGTCTATGAATAATTCGTTTTTTGGTAAAATAATCAAGATTTTCTTTCAAATGAATAAATTTGAATTTTTCTAATTGAATTTTTATATCAACAGGTGATGTTAAAATTATAGCTGCACCAGAATATTTTATAATATTTTTATTATTTTTATTGCGTTCATCTTCAAAAGCAAATTGGTCTGCTTTATCAATAAGGTCTGCCATTGAAAAATCAAATGATTGGATATAATCAGACCTCTGGCTGCCAATAAAAACTGAGTCATAAAATTCTACATAATTAAACTTTATGGCCTCATTAAAATAGGTTCCAATTAGATTAATTGAAGCATAAAATTTAGAATTTTTGAAATTTGCTCTATTTAGCAATTGTGCACCTGAAAAATCAATTGCGCCATAAAATGTTGCATCAGAAAAGTTAGCCGTATCTCTGATAATTGCATTTCTAAATACTACATTATCTTCAAAAAAAGCTTCGCTAAAATTTAGCCAATTAAATTCTGCGTTATTAAAATTCGCATTTCCCTTGAAAACAGCTTTGTTGAATTCTGATTTTCCGTTAAAAATGGCGCTTGTAAAATCGGCATTTTTGGCAAATTTGACACCTGAGAATTGAGCAAGCTCATTAAAATGCGCTTTTAAAAATTTTGCATCTTCATTAAAAATTATATCTATTGGAAAAATTATTGGATTATTAAAATCTATAGGTGCATATGGATCTCTTATCCTTTTTCTTTCAAAATTTGGAACACCTCCGTAAGGGTAAATAATAGGATTATTGGTTTGAGCAAAAGACGTTTCAAAGGTAAATAATAGTAAAGCGAAGATTAAATAATTTCGGAGCATATATGTTCCTTTAATAATATTTTACTCAGAAAGATTAGAAAGCTAATATAAAATCATCCCTTTGATATTAATTTTAAATTAACAAACTCAAGATAAATTTCAGACGACTCTTAGAATAATCAAGCTGAAAAAATCAAAGGCAACAAATTCAGGTGTGAAAATTTAGGAAGTGAAGCTTTGTATAAATTGTTTTATTGATCTCCCTCCCTCAAATTAATCTAAAAAAGATTGAGTGAAGAAAAACAAAGCATAGTTGAAGCGAAAGATAGAAAATGAAGGATCAATTTTTTTTGTTACACATTTTTAATATATAAATTTTTTAAAAAA
>JAWCLW010000009.1:0-11570 GCA_039091535.1 Candidatus Aenigmatarchaeota archaeon
GCATGCTCTCCAAGAACATAAACATCAAAATTCCTGCTTTCCCCTTCTGGTGCTGTTCCTAAATCTGCTTGCTCACCAAGTTTCACAGTTACATCCTTTCCATTCCCAACATATCTGACACGCCCTGTTGCCTGATTCCCTTCTAATGTGTATGTTGCATTGAATGTTGTGAGGATTTTTACCTGAACTGGCTGTGGTGCTGGCTTTTCTGCACATGAATAGAAATTAAGTGCAAGTAGAGCAGATCCGAGATAAAGACCAAGATTTTTTATGAAATTGCGTCTTGATTTTGCATTTTCTTTGATGCCGAGCATTTTCATTGTGTCTTTTAGTGGATTATTAGGAAGATTTGGATTTTTATTAATGTCATAGTCACCAACATAATTAAGGTCAGAAATAACTTTATTATCTGGTCCATACAATACATTCTCTTTTTTAGTTATTCCTATAATAGGGAGATTATCATAAAGCTCTTTTTTAAGTGTTTTGGTATTCATCTTACCACCATAACAATTATATCATAAAAATATTTATACACAAGGGTATTTAAAGGTTATGGATTTATATCACTTGTGAGTGGTTAAATTATAAATCATCAACTAACTTCATGAATTCGTCTTTTGAAAGCTTTGTGTCTATTTTATCTACAGATAAAGATAAAATATTTATAAGTTTTTTTCAGCATCTATTTAATAAAGTGATAATATGCAAACAAAATTTCTTTCAATAAAAGAAGCGATTAAGAAAGGTCGTGATAAAGTAGCTATTCGTGGCTGGGTTTATAGAAAAAGGGAAGGGAAGAATTTGATTTTTATTATTCTTCGCGATTCAACAGATATAATACAATGTGTGATTGATAAAAATTCTGTAAACAAAAAATTATGGAACGATGCAGAGAGAGTGCTCATAGAATCATCATTAGAGATAGAAGGTAAGATTAAAAAAGATAAAAGAGCACCTACTGGCTATGAAGTTAAGGTTGAAAAAATGAATGTTGTGCATTTTGCTGAAGTATTTCCTATAACCAAAGATCAATCAACTGAATTTTTACTTGATAAGAGGCATTTATGGATTCGATCAAGAAAAATGGTTGCAATAATGAAAATCAGGAGCACGGTATTTGAGGCGATAGATAAATTCTTTCGTGAAAGAGGATTTTTTGAGGTAACACCACCAATTTTGACACCAACTGCATGCGAGGGGGGTGCAACACTTTTTGAAGTAAAATATTTTGATGATGTTGCATACCTTACACAATCATGGCAACTGTACGGGGAGGCTTTGATATTTGCATTAGAAAAAGTTTATTGCAACAGCCCTTGTTTTAGAGCGGAAAGATCAAAAACATCACGTCATCTTGCTGAATTCTATATGGCAGAAATGGAGGTTGCATGGGCAAATCTTGATGACATAATAAAATATGCTGAAGAATTGGTCTCCTTCATTATTCAATATGTTATTAAAAAGAATAAAGATGAGTTAAAATTTCTTGGACAAGATATAAACAAATTAAAAAAAATAAAGCCACCATTCCCGAGAATAACATATACAGAGGCATTAGAGATTCTTAGAAAGGATGGAATAAAAATTCCTTGGGGAAAGGATTTGCGTACACTCGAAGAAGATAAATTAATGGAGCATTTTGATAAACCATTGATTGTAACAAACTATCCAAAGACCATAATGGCATTCTATAAACCTAGAGATCCAAAGGATCCTAAAACTGCATTATGTTTTGATATGCTTGCACCAGAAGGATATGGTGAAATCATTGGAGGCTCAGAAAGAGATACAGATATTGAAGAGATGAAAAAATCGTTGAAAGAACAAGGAGAAAAAGTGGAAACATATGAATGGTATTTTGATACAAGGCGCTATGGCTCTGTGCCTCATGCTGGGTTTGGCTTGGGTGTTGAACGTATTATTTCATGGATTTGTCATCTTGATAATATAAAAGATGCAACTCCATTTCCGAGAACAATGCTAAGAAAGAGCCCTTGATTTATTACTTTTATAGTATTTTCTTTGATATATAAAACGATAAATAATTAAAAAAATTGAAATTTGGTGCTTTCATGTTTTACTTTGCAGGACCTATGGGTGAGAAATATAATACAAGAAATGAAAGAATAGTTAATAAGTTGGAAAAATCTGGAATAAAAATATATTTACCGCAACGTGATACAGACCAAAATCAGACAGCAAGAAAAATATTCCTTATGAATATGTCAGCATTAAAAAGATCAAAAGCAGTAATTGTTGCTCTTTCTGAAACACGTGGAATTTATCTTGAATCTGGCTTTGCAAAAGCACTTGGAAAAAAATTGATTGGATTAAAAGTTGAAGAAACAAGGGAATTAGGTATGATTACACGAAACTTTTTGATCATATTGTAAATGATGTGGATGAATTAATTATTTTATTAAAGAGAATAGAAGAAGAAAAAATAAAAAATGAAAAAAAGTTAAAAAAAATGATAATAAAAGATCGCTTTCATAAATGTGGAACAAGTTATGAAAAGTAAGAATAACTTCAAGCAAGGTAAAATAATTGAGAAATTTTATGTTGATAAAAACGAAAAATATGAGGTTATTTTTCGCTATCCAAAAATGAGTGATGTTGATGGTTTATTGAAATATATAAATTCCCTTGTTGAAGAAGGTGCGAGAATACTAATTATAAAAAAGGTTACAAGAAAAGAAGAGATAAAATATGTAAAGGAACAAATCAAAAAATTAAAAGAAGGTATAGAAATTAGTGTAGTTATAGAAATCAAAAATAAAATTGTTGGTATGGGTAATATACGGGTTGGTCGTGGCGCACATGCACATGTGGCTGAGATGGGTCTTGGATTAATGAAAGAATATCGTGGCTTTGGTATTGGCAAAAGAATTATGAAAACATTATTAAGATTGGTAAAAGAGAAATGAAAAATAAAAATTGTTAAGCTTAATGTTTCAGAAGATAATAAACTTGCATATAATTTATATAAAAGACTTGGATTCAAAGAAATAGGAAAGATATCAAAAGGTATGAAATATAAAAATAAATATTATGATGAAATCATCATGGTTAAGAAATTAAGATAAATATTTTTATATGTTAATTCTTTTTATGTCAGAAGAAATAATAAAACCAAAAAGAATTTATGATGAAAAAATTTTGCGAGAATTTGTAAGAGAGGCATTGAACGAAAACCCGTGGTTGATAATAGAATATAAATCTGGAAAGCAATCAGCATTCAATTCTATTGTATCTGTTGTGATGAAAAAAACAGAAGGTCGTGGAGACTCAGAAACAATAAGAAAGATTTTGATAAGAATGATAAAATAAATTACAATAAGTTAATTTTTAAGCTTCTTCTGATAAAAATTAATCGGGCGCGTAGCTCAGTTTGGATAGAGCGCTTGGCTTCGGACCAAGATGTCGCGGGTTCGAATCCCGTCGCGCCCACTTATGTCTAAAATTCTTAAAATATACAAAAAACTTTACAATAAATTTGGTCAACAAAAATGGTGGCCAATATCTGGTAAATTTAGACCAAAGGAATTTGAGATATGTGTTGGCGCAATATTAACACAGAATACGAACTGGAAAAATGTTGAAAAGGCTTTGAATAATTTAATAAAAAGAAAATTAATAGATGCGGAATCAATAAGCAGAACAGATATTAAAAAATTACAATCAATGATAAGGCCAAGTGGTTTCTACAAACAAAAGGCAAAAAAATTAAAGGCATTTGCAAAATTTGTCTACGAATATAAAGGGAATTTTTATAAAAATATTACAAAAGAAGAATTACTTAATATAAATGGTATTGGTCATGAGACTGCTGACTCTATATTGTTATATGCATGTAACAAACCATATTTTGTTGTTGATGCATACACCAAAAGAATTTTTTCAAGATTAGGTATGATCGATGAAAAACATAAATATGAAGATATAAAATTTTTTTTTGAAGATAATATTAAAAAAGATATAAAAATATATAAAGAGTTTCATGCATTAATTGTTGAGTTAGCAAAGAAATATTGTAAGAAAATTCCAGAATGCAAAAAATGTCCAATAAAAGATGAATGTAAATATAAAAAAGAAATATAAACAAAGGTAATTTTTATGGTGTTAAGTATATTACAAAAGACATTTCTAAAATTGGCTGGTATTGGTTCAATTGTTGCTTTACTATTTATCATAGGTACCATAACCTATCATAATTTAGAGGGTTGGACATATGCAGATTCATTCTATTTCACTGGTGTGACACTTACAACTATTGGCTATGGTGATCTACATCCAACAACAAACACATCAAAGATATTTACTGTATTCTTTGCGCTTTCGGGTATAGGTATCGTACTTGCTGTAATTACAATTATTTCACAATATTTCTTCCAGCAAGAAAAACTTTTTAGAGATAAATTGGATAAAGATATTATAAAACAAGCTATGAAATTAAGAGAAAAACAAAAAAATAGTATGCAAAGAATCAAACGAAAAATTATCTCTGGAAGCAAATTGTGACATAAAATTCATATTTATAAATCGAACAAAATAATTAATAGGCTGATATTATGAATGGCGATATTATTTTTTTCAGCATAATTGCTGCATTGACTACAATACTTGGTGGTTCTCTACCATTAATCAAGAAAAAAATAAATTCAGATTTTTTTGCAGCTTTGGCAGCAGGAATTTTACTTTCTGTAGCATTTATTGACATGATACCAAATGGTATGATTTTGGGTGGTTCACTGGGCATAGCAACTGGCTTTATTTTGATGTATATCATGGAGCAAATTACAATGATACATGTATGTAGCGAAGGTAGATGTGATAGACATGTTATAGGACCTTTAGGTATTTGTGGTATTACATTTCATAGTCTTATAGATGGCGCAGCTATAGCATTGGGATTTTCCATTTCATATGAACTTGGTTATCTTGTTTTATTAAGTGTTTTGATTCATGAATTTCCAGAAGGTCTTGTAACAACATCGCTTATGCTTGGAACAAAATATAGCAAAAAGATAGCATTCCTTTCATCGTTTATTGTTGCTATAGCCACACCAATAGGTGCGATAGTTACTCTAATATTTTTACCTTCTGTACCACAATATATAATTGGAGTTGGTATAATGTTTACAGCAGGGACATTCATTTATGTTGGGACAAGTGATATTTTACCTCGTATTCATAAAAAAAGTGATTGGTCGATAATACTTACATTTCTTATAGGATTTTTAGCAATTATCGGATTACATTTGTTTATTTAAGAATTTGATAAGTGAAATTATTACCAAAACAATTCTCTCACTCATCATATATTCATTTTTTAAATTTTCAGAATTCTACTAATTTCAAATAGTGGATAATACATGGGGTCTTAATTATTAAAAATACTACTATTTTTTAAACAGTGATATTTTAATATATTCTTATTCTTAATTATTTCTTGCATACAAATGCTCCTGTAGTCTAGTCCGGTAAAATTTAAATCGAAGGATATCGGCCTCTCGACCATTACTATAGAGGAGATAGCCGAAGACACGGGTTCAAATCCCGTCAGGAGCACTATTAATTTTTTTCTTTTTTATTATAATTATGAGAACAGGTATTGCAAATTTACCTTTGCATTATGGTAAATGTCCATCATGGTTATTTAATAAAATGAAATTACTCGCAGCCAATATTTCTAATTTTGTTATTTACGAATATGGTAGCGACGAATTATTAAAGAGATTGTCAGATCCATATTGGTTTCAATCATTTGCGTGTGTTCTTGGTTTTGATTGGCATTCTTCTGGTGTTACAACAACTGTATGTGGTGCACTAAAAGAAGCGTTCAAAAGAAATGATGAGATTGTTGTATGTGGCGGCAAAGGAAGAACAAGCAAAAAAACACCAAATGAAATTTCTAGCGCAGCGGAGAAGTTTTCATTATCAACTAATAAAATAGAAAGATTGATTTATTCATCAAAAATGTCAGCAAAAATAGACAACGCATGCATACAGGATGGATATAATCTTTATCATCATGTTTTTATTTTTAATGAGAAAGGAAAATGGTGTGTAATACAACAGGGGATGAATTCAAAAAATCATTATGCACGACGTTATCATTGGCTTTCTGATGAAGTAAAATCTTTTGTAGAAGAGCCAAATAAAATAGCATGCGACAGAAAAGAGAAAAAAGTTCTTGATATGGTTGCAAAACAGAGTAATGATGTAAGAAAAATTTCTGTTGATATTGTGAATGATAAAATATTTACAAGACAAACAACAATAAAATCGTTTTTTGAAAAAGAAAAGGTACTTACAATGTCACAAATACATGAAATAAAAAATTTAAGTAAGCAAACAATCGCATCACTCAATAAGGCTTATGAAATACACCCAGAAAATTATGAAGAATTGGTTGCAATACGTGGTATTGGACCAAAAGCAATACGGGCATTAGCTTTAATATCACAATTAATTTATGGAAAAGAACCATCTTGGGAAGATCCAGTGAAATTTTCCTTTTCTCATGGTGGCAAGGATGGATACCCATATTTTGTTGACAGAAAAATTTATAATAAATCCATTGATATTTTAAGAAATGCTATAGAAAATGCAAAAATTGGTAATAAAGAAAAAATGTTTGCAATAAAAAGATTAAATGAATTTTTGGTGTAAACATGAGGGAACTAAACAATTATGTTGGAAAGAATATAATTGTTTATAGAGAACATAAAGAAAGTTGTAGAATAATTCCAGAATTATATAGTGGAATATTAATCATGAAAAATATTTTATTTTTCCCATCATATTACATTTATTCTAATGAAAATAAAATAAAAATAAAAAAAGGCGATAAAATATATGAAAAGATAAAGGATGATATTGAATTTATTCTTACTTATTAACATCTTCTAATAATTTAATTATTTTATCCTTACCAATAATCATAATAAACGGTCCTAATCTTGGACCAGAATCTTTATTTAAGAGTAATTGATACATAATTTGGAAAAATCTTTTTGGCTCAATATTATTTGCTCTTGCGATATCATAAATCTTTGATTGTAATTCTGCTTCACTTAATTCTTTTTTCAATTCATTTATTAACATTGAAATTGCATTTTTTTCATTTATAGTTAATTTTTCTAAAAAATCCTTTGGAATTTGCTCATTTAATTTTATTTTAATATCTTCAGGCGCATATTTTTCTGACCATTTTTTTGCAAGTAATAATCTTTTTTGTAATTCTTTTTTCTCTTTTTGTGATAGTCTATTTATATGACCAGTAAATTTTAGCAATTTGATGGCATTTTTTATACTCTCTTCTGGTTTGCATATTTGTGATATTATTGCCGCAAATGAAAATGGGATTTGTGCAAAGAATTTAGGTTTCTTTATTTGTGAAATCTCATATAATCTTTTCATATGATTTTTTTCTCGCTCATTATCAATTCTTAATTTGTCAAAATATACAAGGGCATGTTTGTCATAATCATCATAAAGATTAGGTAATTCACGCCAAGAAAAACTACGTGTTTTCATCAATCTTTTATTATAAAAGAATTTTAACAATTCTGGCTCTGCTACTTCTATCCAATCTTTTGGATAAACAACATTTCCTTTACTTGCAGACATCTTTTCTCCATCAATAAGAAGATGTTCATAAAATATTGGAACAGGCATTGGAAAATCAAGAACATGCTCGACAATCTCACCATTTACCCACCAAGCACTCATTGGAACTTGATATTCTTTTCCTGCTCCCTCACTTACAACTTTCCATCTTGCCCATTGGCTCGCCCATTCAGACTTCCACATTAATTTTCCTTCACCCTTTAATGGATCATTATAACCTTCATGACCACAACCTTTTGCTGTCATTGTTTCAAATTTATAATCTTCGCATTTATAATGAACAACATTGCCATCAAAACTAATAACACGTGGTGTTATAATTTTACCGCAATTCTCGCATATTGGTGTCCAAGGGCTCCAACCTGTAGGAAGGGGATTTGTTCTATATTTATTTTGAATTTCTATGATAGTGTTTACATGTTTTAACAATTTCTTTATATATGGTCTAAATTTTCCTTTTTTGTATTCCTCACGCATAGAAAATTTTTTCATCTTCAATGAAACAAATTTGTCTAAAACTTGAAAATATGCATCTTTATTATGTTCAGCATATGAATTGTGACAGCCAAAATGATCTGGTATCTCTGCCACAGGCATGCCTATGTAATTTGCATATTCAGCAGGCACACCTTTTGGAACTTTTCTTAATGGGTCCATATCTTCAGCAACCCATATAAGTTTAGCTTTATGACCACTATCGATCAAAGATTTTGTAACACTCTCACATCTAATTGTGTCAGAAAGTCTACCAATATGCAATACTCCAGAGATAGATGCGGATGTTTTTATAACAAATTTTTTAAATGGTTTTATTTCTTTTTCTATGTAATGATATTTTTTTCTTTCAACAATTTCTTTCGCAATCTGATCTGACCAGAATAATGAATCCATATAATAAATATATATGAATAAAATTTAATAGTTTATTGATTTCCAAACACCTTTAGAATTTAAACTTTAGAAATTTAGAACATTTTTTAGGTTCATTTGTAATTTTTAATGAGATTAATAATCCCCTTCCTATACTCTCCATATTTATCTAATTCTGGTTTACGATTTAAATAATTAAATAAACGTACTAATCGTTGTATAGTTGCTTTTTTGCCTCTGGATTTTTATTATACTCATCCAATACTTTTTTATATATCATAGTTTTATGTTCGGAATTTTTCATCCATTTTTCTGCATATGAAAGCATTGTAATCCAATTGTTTTCGTCTTTTTCTTTTATATCATCTAATTCCTTAATTCCTTTTCCACATATAATTTTTTTCTAATTTCCTTTAATTTAAATATACGATTAAATTTTTCAGCTACCTCATCTAAATTAGACAAATCACATTTAAGCTCAATTTTTGCTTCATCTTTTTTATTTTCATCACCATTTAAATCACTTTATTATTTTGTTTTTTCTCTTTTATTTTTTGTTTGCGAAAAAATATAAAACAAAACATTTATTAACATATCTTATTATGTAATAATGCATGAATAACAAGATTGTTGCAGCAATTGTTTTTATGATCTTATTAGTTTTATTTATAGCTATCAATAATTATGGAATAATAAATTATGATTTGCTGACATTCTTAATATTTATTTCATTTATTGGCGTATTGATGTACGCTGATAAAAATAAAGTAAAATTAGAAGGTATTGTTTTCATTAGAAAAACTACGAAAGGAAGAAATTTTATTGATAATATTGCAAAAAGAAATCCGTATATATGGAAAACACTTTCAATAATAGGAGTAATTATTTCAATACCAATTCTTATAATAGGTTCGTTATTTTTATTGACACAATCATATGCTATAATATCTGGTGCAAAAGAAGGTGGAGTCAAACTACTTTTACCAGGTCCTGTGAGCACCCCTGTTAATATGCCTGGTATTTTTGTGGTGCCTTGGTGGATTTGGGTTATCGGAGTTGCTGCTGTTGTTATACCGCATGAATTTTTTCATGGTATTACATGCAGGCTTAACAAAATAAAAATAAAATCCGTTGGATGGTTATTATTATTTATAATACCAGGTGCATTTGTGGAGCCAAATGAAAAACAATTAAAAAAATCAAAACGCTTAACAAAACTGAAAGTTTATGCTGCAGGTTCTCTTGCAAATATCTTGGTCGCACTTATTTTATTTATTTTATTAATGTTTTCATTTTCGACGATGCTAACACAGACTGGTGTTTTTGTCCCGATAGAAAATATGACAGGGCTGATGATTTTAGAAATAAATGGAACAGTTATTCGTAATCAAAATGATTTTTATAATACTTTATCAAAATTTAACATAAATGATACATTTCAGGCTAAAGTAATTACAAATGGATATTTTATACCCAAATTTCAATTGGATGACTCAGATTTTTTTATACCAAAACCAGCATTTCTTGCAAATAATGAAGATATTAAGAATTATAACATAACATTAACAAGAAATCCTGAAAAAATAGAAACAATTTCCGCAGTAAAATTTAATTTAGGACATCAATATGCATATTTATACTATTCAATATCCTTAATATTTTTATGGATATTTATTTTTAGTTTAGGTGTTGGGTTAGTTAATTTATTGCCAATTAAGCCATTGGATGGCGGGTTAATATTTGAAGAAATTGTTGGAAAATTCACTAGAAAAGGCAAGATTATTGCGAAGATTGTGTCCATATTTATTCTATTTTTGTTATTATTCAATTTGTTTGGTCCTGTTTTTGTATGAGATAATTAATTTTTATATATCACCAAAACAATAATTTTATTGATGTTCAGCAGATTTTGAGAAGATTTTACTTTCACTAGTACTAATTCTGACAGGAATATCAATATTTGTTTTTCTCCACCCTTCCACAATATTCGCTCTCATAGGTGCAGATGGTGATGGGGGAGATGGAGGAGGTGGTGGCGAAGAACCACCATCTTCATGCACATGTGACTATTGGTCAAATGTAGGCTGTGGTCAAGGTGGATGTGCATCAGATCAAATGTATCAAACAAGAACATGTAACCCATCTGGATGTGATTCAGAATCGCAATGTGTTGCTGATTCAAGTTGTTCTGGACCAGGGACATGTGGATGCCGTGGATATTGTAGTGGAGATAGATGTTATGTAATAGAAAGAGATTTTAATAATTGTGCTCCTGGGTTTCTTCCATCATGTATTTTAGGAGATGATCCAACAATATTATGTCCTGGTGGAGCAACTCATTGTCCATACCAATTTCCGGTTATAGGTTGCGAATGCGTTAGTGGCAGCACATGTAAATACACAGGTGAATCTTGCTCCTCAGACTCAGATTGCTGTCAAGCTTCCAAACAAGGCGATTACTGCTCCTCAGGCCATTGCTGCCCTAAAGGCTTTGCGTGGGATCCAAGTTGGGGAATATGCAGAGAACAAACATCATGCTACAATAATCCTTGCCCTTATAAGCCACCAAATGATTCAGGATATCAATCACAATGGTGGAGCGAAACAGCTTGTATACCCCATCCTCCAAAAAATAATGAAGCTTGTTGTTATGCAGGGCCAAAATATGGCTATGATGCTTGGTATGAGTATCAAGCAATAGAAGTTTATTAAATAGGTTTATCTTTCTCCCCTATTTTTGTATTGTTTTTCAAATGTTATATTTCCTTTTTCTTTGAATGGAAGATTATTCAATGGATCTGTATAATCTGGAATAACAATAACTGGTTGACCAACAATTACATAATTATCTCCTAAACCTTCTGCAAATCCTTCCTGCTCTTCATGGTCAGGATAAAGATAGTAATTATATTTCTTTCCAGCAGGTCTCTTGAACGAAACCCTGAAGAAACTTTTATAATCCTCCCGCCAGACACCTGGTGGTTGATCACCAGCAATAAACAAATTGCGGGTTTCATCCATAGTCATATCAGTCCATACTTTATCCGGATTAATCAGAATCT